>NZ_JBHWVV010000009.1:301648-383219 GCF_042736715.1 Streptomyces sp. NPDC060049 | reverse complement strand
TAAGCCTTTCAGCGCCGATGGTACTGCAGGGGGGACCCTGTGGGAGAGTAGGACGCCGCCGAACAATCATTGTGGGAAAGCCCCGCACCAGCCCTCACGGGCTCGGTGCGGGGCTTTTCTGCGTTTACGGCCAGGTGCGGCGCCTCCTGTAGGGTCAAGGGGCATCGTTCGACCAGATTTCTACAGTCACAGTGGAGGCCCCCGGGTGGAGGTCCAGGAGACTCGGGTTCAGACCAACCGAATTTTCACCTTTCCGAACATTCTGAGCATGGCGCGCTTGGCCGGTGTGCCGCTGTTCCTGTGGCTGATCCTGGCGGAGCACGACGGCTGGGCGCTCGCGGTCCTCATGCTCAGCGGCATCAGCGACTACCTCGACGGGAAGCTCGCGCGGCGCTGGAATCAGATCAGCGCCCTCGGCCGGCTGCTGGATCCGGCCGCCGACCGGCTCTACATCCTGTCCACCCTGTTCGGTCTCACGTACCGCGGGATTCTGCCGCTCTGGCTCACCGCGGCACTGCTCGCGCGCGAGCTGATGCTGCTGGTCATGGTCTGGATCCTGCGTCGGCACGGCTATCCGCCGCCGCAGGTCAACTTTCTGGGCAAGGCCGCGACCTTCAACTTGATGTACGCGTTCCCCTTGCTGCTGCTGAGCGACGGGTCGGGCTGGTTGGCCTGGACGGGGTCTGTTTTGGGATGGGCGTTCGCCGGATGGGGTACAACCCTGTATTGGTGGGCAGGAGTGCTTTACGTGGTGCAGGTCCGCCGGCTGGTGAAGGCGGACGCCACGGCCGATTGATCTCGCTCGGCGCCTTGCAGACGCGGAGAAGTCGCCCGGCCGACGTCCGGGACGGGTGAGATCGGCGATGACGTCGTCTCTCAAGGAGGACTCTCCCGACATGAAGGCCGTTGTAATGGCCGGTGGCGAAGGCACTCGTCTCCGCCCTATGACCTCGAGCATGCCGAAGCCGCTCCTGCCGGTGGCGAACCGGCCGATCATGGAGCACGTCCTCAGGCTCCTCAAGCGCCATGGGCTCAACGAGACCGTGGTCACCGTGCAGTTCCTGGCGTCGCTCGTCAGGAACTACTTCGGTGACGGCGAAGAGCTCGGGATGGAGCTCACCTACGCCAATGAGGAGAAGCCCCTCGGCACCGCCGGCAGCGTGAAGAACGCCGAGGAGGCCCTGAAGGACGACACCTTCCTCGTCATCTCCGGCGACGCGCTCACCGACTTCGACCTGACCGACCTCATCCGCTTCCACAAAGCGAAGGGCGGACTCGTCACGGTGTGCCTCACCCGCGTGCCGAACCCGCTCGAATTCGGCATCACCATCGTGGACGAGCAGGGCAAGGTGGAGCGCTTCCTGGAGAAGCCGACCTGGGGACAGGTGTTCTCGGACACCATCAACACCGGCATCTACGTCATGGAGCCGGAGATCTTCGACTACGTGGACCCGGACGTCTCCGTGGACTGGTCCGGCGACGTCTTCCCGCAGCTGATGAAGGAAGGCCGGCCCATCTACGGCTACGTCGCCGAGGGCTACTGGGAGGACGTGGGCACCCACGAGAGCTACGTCAAGGCCCAGGCCGACGTGCTCGAGGGCAAGGTCCAGGTCGACATGGACGGCTTCGAGATCTCCCCCGGCGTGTGGATCGCCGAAGGGGCCGAGGTGAGCCCGGAGGCGGTGCTGCGCGGGCCGCTGTACATCGGGGACTACGCCAAGGTCGAGGCCGGTGTGGAGATCCGCGAGCACACGGTGGTCGGATCGAACGTGGTCGTGAAGAGCGGCGCGTTCCTGCACAAGGCCGTGGTGCACGACAACGTGTACATCGGGCCGCACAGCAACCTGCGCGGCTGCGTCATCGGCAAGAACACCGACATCATGCGGGCCGCGAGGATCGAGGACGGCGCCGTCATCGGCGACGAGTGCCTCGTCGGGGAAGAATCGATCATCCAGGGGAACGTGCGCGTCTACCCCTTCAAGACGATCGAGGCCGGCGCCTTCGTCAACACGTCGGTGATCTGGGAGTCCCGGGGACAGGCGCACCTCTTCGGTGCCCGTGGCGTCACCGGGATCCTGAACGTGGAGATCACCCCCGAACTGGTGGTCAGGCTGGCCGGTGCCTACGCGACGACCCTGAAGAAGGGCGCGACGGTCACCACGGCCCGTGACCACTCCCGGGGCGCGAGAGCGCTCAAGCGGGCCGTGATCTCGGCCCTGCAGGCGAGCGCGATCAACGTCAGGGACCTGGAGAACGTGCCGCTGCCCGTGGCGCGGCAGCAGACCGCGCGCGGCAGTGCCGGCGGGATAGTGCTCCGGACCTCGCCGGGGGTACCGGACTCCGTGGACATCATGTTCCTCGACGAGCGGGGGGCGGACCTCTCCCTCCAGCAGCAGCGCAAGCTCGACCGGGTGTACGCGCGCCAGGAGTACCGCCGGGCCTTCCCCGGCGAGATCGGGGACCTGCAGTTCCCGGGCAGTGTCTTCGACGCCTACACTGGTTCGCTGCTGAGGCGGGTGGACACCACCGGAGTCGCCGATTCGGGCCTCAAGGTGGTCGTCGACGCCTCCAACGGCAGCGCCGGACTCGTACTGCCCAGTCTGCTGGGCCGACTGGGGGTGGACGCCCTCACGGTCAATCCGGGGCTGGACGAGACCCGGCCGACGGAGACCGCGGAAGCCCGTCGGGCCGGACTGGTCCGGCTCGGCGAGATCGTGGCGTCCTCGCGGGCCGCCTTCGGAGTCCGCTTCGACCCGGTGGGCGAGCGGATCTCCCTCGTGGACGAGCGCGGACGGATCATCGAGGACGACCGGGCCCTGCTGGTCCTGCTCGATCTGGTGGCGGCCGAGAAGCGCAGCGGCAAGGTGGCGCTGAACGTGACCACGACGCGGATCGCGGAGCAGGTGGCGGCGTACCACGGCACCCAGGTGGAGTGGACCACGACCTCGCCCGAGGACCTGACCCGGGTGAGCCGGGCGGAGAACACCATCTTCGGCGGCGACGGCCGCGGCGGTTTCATCGTCCCGGAGTTCAGCAGCGTCTTCGACGGGGCGGCGGCCTTCGTGCAGCTGATCGGGCTGGTGGCGCGGACGCAGCTCACGCTCAGCCAGATCGATGCCCGGATCCCGCGGGCGCACGTGCTCAAGCGGGACGTGCCGACGCCGTGGGCGGTGAAGGGGCTCGTCATGCGGCGGGTCGTGGAAGCGGCCGGGGATCGCCAGGTGGACACCACCGACGGGGTGCGGGTCGTCGAGGCCGACGGGCGGTGGGCGCTGGTGCTGCCGGATCCTGCGGAGGCGGTCACGCACCTGTGGGCGGAAGGTCCCGACGACGCCTCGGCGCAGGCACTGCTGGACGACTGGGCCGCGGTGGTGGACGGCGCCGGGCACTGACGCCGGCCGAGCGGTGACGCAGGCCCGTCCGTCCGGTGGGCCGGGTGGGGACCGAGGTCCCCTCCGGCCCACCGGACGGACGCATTCGGTGTGTGCGGCGCCGACATGCGACGATGTGCGGCATGTCGCAGCCGCCCCGCAACCGGAGTTCGTCGCCTCCCCCCGGCGGTGCCCAGGGGGAACCCCGGCCCGCGCGGCCGGACGCCTCCATGTCGCTGCTGACACACGTGATGGACCACAGCCTCGACGAGGGCTACGCGCAGGCCTCGGCCCGGCGGGAGGCGGACGGCACGGCGGGCCTGCCGCGCACCCTCAAGGCCAAACTGGGTCTGGCCGCCGGGCTCGTGATCGCCGCCATGGTCGTCACGCTGGGTGCCGCCCAGGCGCGGGTGACCGCGCCGGTGCTGGCCAAGGAGCGTCAGGAACTGATCGACCGGGTCGAGCGGGCCGACGCGCACGCCGACGGCCTCGAGCGGGACATCGACCGGTTGCGGGGCGCCGTCGCCGAGCGCCAGCGCGAGGCGCTCAAGCAGCACGGCGGGGACCAGGGCCAGCTCGTCGCGCTGCTGTCCGGGGCCACCGAGGTGCGCGGTCCCGGGATCAAGCTCGTGGTGGACGACGCGAAGGGCTCGTCGACGGGGGACGGGTCCGCGCCGCGGGAGAACACCGGTTTCGCGGACACCGGGCGGCTGCGCGACCGCGACATGCAGAAGATCGTCAACGGGCTGTGGCAGTCCGGGGCGGAGGCGATCTCGATCAACGGACAGCGGCTGACGTCGCTCTCGGCGATCCGGGCCGCCGGTGACGCGATACTGGTCGACAACAGGCCGCTGGTGCCGCCGTACGAAGTGCTGGCGATCGGCGACAAGAAGCGTCTCGGGACGGCCTTCCAGGACTCCGCGGACGGCCAGTACCTGCACGTGCTGCAGGAGAGCTACGGCATCCGCTACACCTTGTCGTCCGAGGCCGAGGTACGGCTTCCCGCCGCGTCGAGCCTGACCGTACGTACGGCTACAGCAGCAGAGCAGCAGAAGGGTGCATCGTGATCGCGGTACTGGGCCTCGTGGTCGGAGTGGTGGTCGGACTTCTGGTCCGGCCCGAGGTGCCGGCCGTGATGGAGCCTTATCTGCCGATCGCCGTGGTGGCGGCGCTGGACGCGGTGTTCGGAGGCCTGCGCGCGATGCTGGACGGCATCTTCGTGGACAAGGTCTTCGTGGTGTCGTTCCTGTCGAACGTCGTCGTGGCGGCGCTGATCGTCTTCCTCGGCGACAAGCTGGGGGTCGGCTCGCAGCTGTCCACGGGTGTGGTCGTCGTACTGGGCATCCGCATCTTCTCCAACGCCGCGGCCATCCGCCGGCACGTGTTCAGGGCGTGAGGCCGATGAGTACGAACGACACCCCGCCCGAGGAGCCGACGGGCCCGGAGCAGCCGTCGCGGGACCGTCAGCCCCCCGGGGCCGCGGGCGGCCCCGGCGAGCCCGTGGCCGACCCGCGCGACCGGCCCGCCGCGGACGCCGGGCCAGGACCAGGGCCCGAGCCGGACGCCGTACCCGAGGCACCCGAGGAGACGGGCCGGCAGCGGCTGGCGGCCGGGTTGTGGCCGCCGCGGGTGAGCCGTGCCCAACTGATCGTCGCGGTGCTGCTGTTCGTCCTGGGGCTCGGTCTGGCCATTCAGGTGCGGTCGAACAGCGACTCCAGCGCGCTGCGCGGCGCCCGCCAGGAGGACCTCGTACGGATCCTCGACGAGCTGGACGGGCGTACCAAGCGGCTGGAGGACGAGAAGCAGAAGCTGCAGGAGCAGCGCAGGGAGCTGGAGAGCAGCTCCAACCAGGCCGAGGAGGCCCGCAGGCAGACGGTCGAGAAGGAGAGCCAACTCGGGATCCTGGCCGGTACGGTGGCGGCTCAGGGGCCGGGGATCATGTTGAAGATCACGGATCCCAAGGGCCAGGTGTCGTCGGACAAGCTGCTGGACACCCTCCAGGAGCTGCGTGCGGCCGGGGCCGAGGCCATCCAGATCAACGGTGTGCGCGTGGTGGCGGGCTCGTACTTCTCGGACGAGGGCGACGGGGTCGCGATCGACGGTAAGAAGATCACACAGCCCTACGAGTTCAAGGTGATCGGCAAGCCGCAGGACCTGGAACCGGCTCTCAACATCCCCGGTGGCGTCGTGCAGTCGCTGGAGAAGGAGCAGGCGGTCGTCACCGTCACACGACCGGCGAAGATCGTCGTGGATGCCTTGCGGGCTGCGAAGCAGCCTGACTACGCTCGGTCGTCATCGTCGTGAGGCGGGGCGAGGAGCGGACCGGCTCACGCGGGCGGATGCCTGCGGGGGGTCGGCGCACCGAAGTCGCGGTGCGTGGTGGAAACTGTCTGATGGTTACGGACGTTGTGAGTATGTCCGGGTCGGCAGGTGTCGTTCGGAGTTCGTCCTGCCCCACGGGCGGGTCTGTTTCGGTCAAGGGGAATCGCCCGTGAAGTTGTTTGAGAAGTTGTTCGGCAAGAAGAACCGAGAGGAAGGCGGTGCGGCCAGGCACCGCGCGGGGCACGGCGACGTGGAAGGGCAGGGCGACCGGCCGCTCTTCCGGGACGAGGTCGCGGGTGCGGGGGATATTTCGGGCGCGCAGGGCGCGTCGGCTGTTGACCCTGCCGGTACCGGACGCATAGGTTTCGGTGAACCATCAACCTCAACTACGGGTGGAGGGTTTGCCCCCGACCCGTATGCCACCAACGCCTCCGCGGGGCAGCCGCGGCGCGAGGAGCCGTCCATGCCGGCCGAGCAGATTTGCAGCAGGTGCGGGCACCGCAGCGACGCGGCGAGCCGATTCTGCTCCAACTGCGGGGCGCCGTTGCGGGCGGGCCTGACGCCGGAGCGTGCCTCGGAGACCACGTCCACCATCTCGATCTCGGGCCTCGAGGCCTACGAGGCCGAGGTGTCGGGACAACAGCACGTGTCGTCCTCGCTGTCCCCCGAGGCCCAGGCCGCGGTGGAAGCGCTGCCCCCGGGTTCCGCTCTGCTCATCGTGCGGCGCGGCCCCAACTCCGGCAGCCGCTTCCTCTTGGACGGCGAGCTGACGACGGCCGGCCGGCACCCGCAGAGCGACATCTTCCTGGACGACGTCACCGTCTCCCGGCGCCATGTCGAATTCCGCCGGAGCCACGACGGCGGCTTCACCGTCGCCGATGTCGGCAGCCTCAACGGCACGTACGTCAACCGTGAACCGATCGACTCCGTCTCCCTCAACAACGGCGACGAAGTGCAGATCGGCAAGTACCGGCTGGTCTTCTACGCGAGCCTGCGGGGGCACTGACCCTTCAAGGGAAGGTCCCATGCTGCGTATCCCGGCAGGCGGTGCCGCCAAGAGCGGCACCGCCGGCACCGCCGCCTCGGCGGGGCGGCTGGTGAGCATCGGAACGGTGCTCACGATGCTGCGCGACGAGTTCCCCGAAGTCACGATCTCCAAGATCCGGTTCCTGGAGGCGGAGGGGCTCGTAGAGCCCAGGCGCACACCTTCCGGATACCGCAAGTTCAGCACCGACGACGTCGAGCGCCTCGCCCGCATCCTGCGGCTCCAGCGGGACCACTACCTCCCGTTGAAGGTCATCCGCGACCAGCTCGACGCGCTCGCCCGGGGTGAGCAGATCCGTATCCCGACGCCCGCGGCGCAGGGGGAGTCCGTCGATCCCGCGAGCCCCGTCGCCCTCTACGGCGAGGTGGGCCGGGAGCGGCCGACGGTGGCCAGGGTGGGCCGGGCCGAGCTGATCGCCGCCGCCGAGGTGGACGAGGTACAGCTCGTCGAGTGGGAGTCGTACGGGCTCCTCGCGGAGGCGCCGGACGGTGGGTTCGACGCCGAGGCCGTCACCGTGGCACGCCTGGTGGCCGATCTCGGCCGGTTCGGGCTGGAACCGCGCCACCTGCGGGCCATGAAGGCCGCCGCCGACCGGGAGGCCGGTCTGGTGGAACAGGTCGTCGCGCCGCTGCGCCGCCACCGCAATCCCCAGACCAGGGCGCATGCCGAAGCCACCATGAAGGAGCTCGCGGGGCTCTCCGTGCGGCTGCACGAGGCCCTCGTACAGACGGCTCTAGGGGTGCGGCTGGACTGATCGCGGGGTCCCAGGGGGGTGTCCTCGCAGAGCCCGGGGGGAGTCCGACTACCCAAACCGGCCGGGCAGGTCCTAGGGTTGCTGTGTGAACGAGCTCGACGTTGTGGGTGTCCGGGTGGAAATGCCCTCGAACCAACCGATCGTGCTCCTGCGTGAAGTGGGAGGCGATCGGTACCTCCCCATCTGGATCGGACCAGGGGAGGCGACCGCCATTGCCTTCGCGCAGCAGGGGATGGCCCCTGCCCGGCCGCTGACGCACGACCTTTTCAAGGACGTGCTGGAGGCGGTCGGCGAGGAGCTCACCGAAGTCCGGATCACGGATCTGCGGGAGGGCGTCTTCTACGCGGAGCTCGTCTTCGCCAGCGGGGTCGAGGTGAGCGCGCGGCCCTCCGACGCCATAGCGCTCGCCCTGCGGACCGGGACGCCGATCTACGGCAGCGACGGCGTGCTGGACGACGCCGGAATCGCGATCCCGGACGAGCAGGAGGACGAGGTGGAGAAGTTCCGCGAGTTCCTCGACCAGATCTCGCCCGAGGACTTCGGTACGGGCCCGCAGTGAGGTGCGGCTCGTCCCGGCCTCCAGGGAATTTCAGCCCATTCGACTAGCCCTTCCCCGCGTTGGGGCACGGGAAACCACTCTCAGGGTGATTATCACTCGGCGTGCCGAGTGTGGCGATCGTTGACGCACCCCTGGTGACTGCCTACCTTCGAGGTGGGCAGGTCAAGGACGGAGGGTCGGCGTGAGAGTCACGGGCGACGGTACGACCGGGGGCATCCCCGCACGGAGTGACGGTGGGCCGTACCCGCTGCACGGTGGTGCGGGTGCAGTGAGCTCCGCGCGCCGTCAGCAGGAGCCCGCGCCGGCCGGTTCGGTGGGACCGGTGGGCATCCAGGGCGGCGGTGAGTCCGCACCCGAGCAGGTCGGGTACCGGGGGCCGACGGCGTGCGCCGCGGCGGGCATCACCTACCGGCAGCTCGACTACTGGGCGCGCACGGGGCTGGTGGAGCCGAGTGTGCGTCCCGCTTACGGGTCGGGCACGCAGCGCCTCTACAGCTTCCGGGACGTGGTCGTCCTCAAGATCGTCAAACGCTTCCTGGACACCGGGGTGGCGCTGCAGAACATCCGCACCGCCGTGCAGCACCTGCGCGACCGGGGCTTCTCGGACCTCGAGCGCATGACGCTGATGAGCGACGGCGCGACCGTGTACGAGTGCACCTCCCCGGACCAGGTCGTGAGCCTGCTCCAGGGCGGTCAGGGCATCTTCGGCATCGCCGTCGGCGTCGTCTGGCGCGACGTCGAGAACGCGCTGTCCCAGCTGCACGGCGAACGCGTGGACACCGGCGAGACGGTCGTCAGGCACAACCCGGCCGACGAGCTGGCCGCGCGGCGCAACCGGGCGGTCTAGCCCGCCCGGGCCGGTGGCCCGGGCGCGGTGGGCGCTGACGCGCGTCCGGAGGGCCGGCGGGGATGGATTCCGCCGGCGAGGGCGCCGGGGCCGCCACAGAGCCCGTGGAGCCCTTTCCCGGGGGTTTCGGCCGTTGTCAGTGGCATGGGGGAGCATCGGGGCTGTGAGAGCCGCGCCGACCATCCTGCATCTGGACATGGACGCCTTCTACGCCTCGGTCGAGCAGGCGTCGAAGCCGAGCCTGCGCGGCAAGGCGGTCATCGTCGGCGGGCTGGGACCGCGCGGGGTCGTCGCCACCGCCTCGTACGAGGCCCGGCGGTTCGGGGTGCACTCGGCGATGCCGATGGCCCAGGCCCGGCGGCTCTGCCCGAACGGCGCCTGTCTGATCCCGCGCTTCAGCCTGTACCGGGAGGTCAGCGACACCGTCATGGCCCTCCTGCGGGAGCTGTCGCCCCTCGTGGAGCCGCTCAGTCTCGACGAGGCCTTCGTGGACCTCGAGGCGGGCGGTGTCGCCTTCGACGCGGAGAGCGCGCGGGCCACCGGCGAGCGGCTGCGGGCCGACATCGCGGCCGCCACCGGCCTCAGCGGCTCCGTGGGGCTGGCCGGGTCCAAGATGCTGGCCAAGGTGGCCTCCGAAGAAGCCAAGCCGGCCGGGCTGCTGCTGATCGAGGTCGGCACGGAGCGGGCGCACCTCGCGCCCATGTCGGTACGGACCCTGCCGGGGGTGGGACCGGCCACCGGGGAGCACCTGCGGCGGGCCGGGATCACCACGGTGGGGGAGCTGGCGGAGGCCGGCGAGGACGAGCTGGTCCGGATGGTGGGGCGCTCGCACGGGGTGGGGCTGTACCGGATGGCCCTGGGGCTGGACGATCGGCCGGTGGTCGCCGAGCGCGACGCGAAGTCGGTGTCGGTCGAGGACACCTTCGACGTGGACCTGCACGACCGGACGCGGATCCGGAACGAGGTGCAACGGCTCGCGGACCGGTGCGTGGAGCGGCTGCGGGCTTCCGGACACTCAGGGCGCACCATCGTGCTCAAGGTGCGGCGCTACGACTTCTCCACGCTCACCCGCTCCGAGACCCTTCGGGGGCCGACGGACGATCCGAGGGTGGTGCGGGAGGCTGCCGCGCGGCTGCTGGAGGCGGTGGACACCACGGGCGGGGTGCGGCTGCTGGGTGTCGGCGTGACCGGGCTGGCCGACTACACGCAGGAGGACCTCTTCGCCTTCGCGCTGGCCGCTCAGGGGGACGCGGAGGCCGAGGGCGCCGGGTCGGAGGGGTTCGCGCCGGCCGACGGGACGGGTTCGGGCGCCGGGGTGGCGGGGACCGCGGGGGCGGCCGGGCCGGAGGGGGCCGCGCCGGCCGGTGGGGATCCGGGGCGCGAGCCCGCGGCGGCCACGGTTGGAGCGGTCGAGGCGCAGGCCCCCAGCGAGCGGCGGTGGGTGGCCGGCCGTGACGTCCGGCACGCCGTGTACGGCCCCGGGTGGGTCCAGGGCAGCGGCGTCGGCCGGGTGACCGTGCGGTTCGAGCAGCCGGGCTCGGTGCCGGGCCGGGTGCGGACGTTCCTGGTGGACGACCCCGAGCTGGAGCCGTCCGATCCGCTGCCGCTGGTGGGGGACAGGGGTGCGGCGGCCCCGGACGGCGCCTCGTCGCCGTGTGCCCGGGACAGCCCCTAGGTCCTGTCCTCGTCGCCCGCCAGGTGGCCGAAGTCCCGGTGGAACTCGCTGGGGAGCGTCGTGTCCAGTCCGTAGTGGTGGTAGAGCCGCAGCTCCTGTTCGGGGGAGAGGTGGCGGCCGACGCCGAAGTCGGGGGCGTCCTTGATGAGGGAGCGCTCGAAGGGCACGCGCAGGGTGTCGCCCACCATCTCGCTGGGCTCCAGGGGCACGAAGGCGTCCCGGCTGAAGAGGCCGGTCCGTACGGCGGCCCACTCGGGGACGCCCGTGGCATCGTCGAGGTAGACCTCGTCGACGGTGCCGATCTTGTTGCCATTGCGGTCGAACGCCTTGCGGCCGATCAGGCTGCGCGGATCGATGTCGGTCTGCACGGGCCGGTCCCTCCGTTTGGTCCGCAACTCCTCCGTTATGACTACAGAAGTGCATTTCTGGAGAGGGGGCCACTCGAGGGAGGTCCCCAGATCCTCGCTGGTAGGCTGGGTGACGGCTGTTGACCCTGTGCGGGAGAGTCCTCCGAGTGAGTTCGACGGAGGCGCCGAAGGAGCAAATCCTCCCCGGAATCTCTCAGGCATACGTACCGCACGTGGTGAGGCCACTCTGGAAAGCAGGACGGGTACCGGGCGCGCACTGCCGGTCCCCCTCCTCACCGACGGTGAAAGCCGGACCTCGCGAGCGATCCTCGAGCGGCCCGGTGAAACTCTCAGGTTGTGATGACAGAGGGGGAGGCCGTCCGGGTGCCCGCGCCGAGGCACCCCTCGCAGGTCGTACGACCAGGAGGCCTCCGTACATGACCGCCAACCGCATTCCGCTCTCCCAGCTGGAGCGAGGCATCCCCTTCGAGCAGCGCCACATCGGCCCGGATGCCGAGGCGCAGGCGAAGATGCTCGCCCAGGTGGGCTACGGCTCCCTGGACGAACTGACCGCCGCCGCGGTACCGGATGTGATCAAGACCACTGCCGCGCTGAACCTGCCCGAGGCGCGGACCGAGGCCGAGGTCCTGGCCGAGCTGCGCCAGCTCGCCGACCGCAACCAGGTCCTCTCCTCCATGATCGGCCTGGGCTACTACGGCACCTTCACGCCGCCGGTGATCCTGCGCAACGTCATGGAGAACCCGGCCTGGTACACGGCGTACACCCCGTACCAGCCGGAAATCTCCCAGGGCCGCCTCGAGGCCCTGCTCAACTTCCAGACGGTCGTCGCCGAGCTGACCGGCCTGCCGACCTCCGGTGCCTCCCTGCTCGACGAGGGCACTGCGGCCGCCGAGGCCATGACGCTGGCCCGCCGCGTGGGCAAGGCCAAGGGCAACGTCTTCCTGGTGGACGCCGACGCGCTGCCGCAGACCATCGCCGTGATCGAGACCCGCGCCGAGCCGATCGGCATCGAGATCGTCGTCGCGGACCTCTCCGAGGGCATCCCGGCCGAGGTCGCCGAGCGCGGCGTCTACGGCGTGCTCCTGCAGTACCCGGGCGCGTCCGGCGCGGTGCGCGCCATCAAGCCGGTCATCGACCAGGCCCACGAGCTCGGCGCCATCGTCGCCGTCTCCGCCGACCTGCTCGCCCTGACCCTGCTGACCTCGCCCGGTGAGCTGGGCGCGGACATCGCGGTCGGCACCACCCAGCGCTTCGGCGTCCCGATGGGCTTCGGCGGACCGCACGCCGGCTACATGGCCGTCCAGGCCAAGCACGCCCGCTCGCTGCCCGGCCGCCTCGTCGGCGTCTCCGTGGACGCGGACGGCAACAAGGCCTACCGCCTGGCGCTGCAGACCCGTGAGCAGCACATCCGCCGTGAGAAGGCCACCAGCAACATCTGCACCGCGCAGGTGCTGCTCGCGGTCATGGCCGGCATGTACGCGGTCTACCACGGTCCGGACGGCCTGCGGACGATCGCCCGCCGCACCCACCGCTACGCCGCCCTGCTCGCCGCCGGTCTGACGGCCGGCGGGGTCGAGGTCGTGCACGGCGCGTACTTCGACACCGTCACCGCCCGGGTACCGGGCCGCGCCGCCGAGGTCGTGGCCGCGGCCCGCGAGGGCGGGGTCAACCTGTTCCAGGTGGACGCCGACCTCGTCTCCATCGCCTGTGACGAGACCACCCTGCGGGCCGACATCGAGGCCGTCTGGACCGCCTTCGGGGTCACCGCCGACATCGAGGCCCTGGACGAGGCAACCGCCGACGCGCTTCCCGAGGCGCTGCTGCGCGAGGACGCGTACCTGACCCACCCGGTCTTCCACCAGCACCGCTCCGAGACCGCGATGCTGCGCTACCTGCGCAAGCTCTCGGACAAGGACTACGCGCTGGACCGCGGCATGATCCCGCTGGGCTCCTGCACCATGAAGCTCAACGCGACCACCGAGATGGAGCCGGTCACCTGGCCCGAATTCGGCCAGCTGCACCCCTTCGCCCCGGTCGAGCAGGCCGAGGGGTACGTCACGCTGATCACCGAGCTGGAGGAACGTCTCTGCGAGGTCACCGGCTACGACAAGGTCTCCATTCAGCCCAACGCCGGATCCCAGGGTGAGCTCGCCGGCCTGCTGGCCGTCCGCGCCTACCACCGGGCCAACGGCGACGAGCAGCGCACCGTCTGCCTGATCCCGTCCTCCGCGCACGGCACCAACGCCGCGAGCGCCGTGATGGCCGGCATGAAGGTCGTCGTGGTCAAGACCGCCGACGACGGCGAGGTGGACGCGGCCGACCTGCGCGCCAAGATCGAGCAGTACCGCGACGAGCTCGCCGTCCTGATGATCACCTACCCCTCCACGCACGGCGTGTTCGAGGAGCACGTCGCCGACATCTGCGCCCAGGTGCACGACGCCGGCGGCCAGGTCTACGTGGACGGTGCCAACCTCAACGCCCTGGTGGGCCTGGCCAAGCCGGGTCACTTCGGCGGCGACGTCTCGCACCTGAACCTGCACAAGACCTTCTGCATCCCGCACGGCGGCGGCGGCCCGGGCGTCGGCCCGGTCGGTGTCCGGGCGCACCTGGCCCCGTACCTGCCCAACCACCCCCTCCAGCCGACCGCCGGTCCCGCGACGGGCGTCGGCCCGATCTCGGCCGCGCCGTGGGGTTCGGCCGGCATCCTGCCGATCTCCTGGTCGTACGTGCGCCTCATGGGCGGCGAGGGCCTCAAGCGCGCCACCCAGGTGGCGGTGCTCGGCGCGAACTACATCGCCAAGCGACTGGAGCCGCACTACCCGGTCCTCTACACCGGTCCGGGCAACCTGGTCGCGCACGAGTGCATCATCGACATGCGCCCCCTGTCGAAGACGACGGGCGTCAGCATCGACGACATCGCCAAGCGTCTGATCGACTACGGGTTCCACGCGCCGACGATGTCCTTCCCGGTCGCCGGCACGCTGATGATCGAGCCGACGGAGTCCGAGGACCTCGCCGAGATCGACCGCTTCTGCGACGCGATGATCGCCATTCGCGCCGAGGTCGAGCGGGTCGCCGCCGGCGAGTGGCCGGTGGACGACAATCCGCTGGCCAACTCCCCGCACACGGCTGCGGCGCTGGGCGGCGAGTGGAACCACCCCTACTCCCGTGACGAGGCCGTCTTCCCGGGCGGTGTCTCGGCCGCGGAGAAGTACTGGCCGCCGGTGCGCCGCATCGACGGTGCCTTCGGCGACCGGAACCTGGTGTGCTCCTGCCCGCCGCTGGACGAGTACGACAACTGATCCGTCGTCCGTCCTGGTGACATGACGAAGGGGGCCGGTCCGGGAGTTTCCTCCCGGACCGGCCCCCTTCGGCTATCTGTCGGCGACCTAGGCCGCCTTCATCACCCGCGTCGACGCGAGGGCGCGGTGCGGAGCGATGATCTGGCCGTCCGGCAGCAGCTCACCGGTGTCCTCGAAGAGCAGGACGCCGTTGCACAGCAGGCTCCAGCCCTGTTCCGGGTGCACGGCCACGGGGTGCGCGGCCTCCCGGTCGGCGGAGTCGGCTGACGGGCATGCTGGCTTGTGCTGGCACATGGATGCGTTCTTTCGCTGCGGTGTGGTCTGTGTGCTGCGGCTCGATGCGTTGTTCATGGCCGCCCCCCGGTTTCGACGACTTGGCTCGGTCAGGGTCCCAGTGTTCCCCTACGGCACGGTGTCCGCAGGGATTTCCCGGCAGCTGTCCTCATAGATTGATGACGCATCACTCGTGCGGGCGGTTCAGGTCAACTCCCCTGTCATTTCGGATGGTTCGCAGGGGGCCCGAGTGGGCTAGGCCGAATGGGCAGAACCGGCCACCGGGGCCCTTCAGGCGGCCGGGGCCGCCAGCGAGGGCGGGAGCGGTGACGCGGAGGGAGTGAGCCTGTGGGTCATCACGGGCAGCAGTTCGGACACCGGGTGCGGCCGGTAGGCGGCGATGCCCGGCGGGGCGGGTGCCAGTGGGACGAGCAGGTCGGCGGCGGCCGGCAGCCCGGCGGAAGCGTCGGCGCCCACCGAACCGTGCAGCCACAGCGTCAGCATGTACAGCTCCGGTACGGACAGCAGGCGCGGCTGGTAGTTCTGGCCGAGGGACTCGGACTGCCGCAGTGCGCGCTCGGTGGCGGCGACGTAGGGGCCCTCGAAGAAGTGGGAGAAGGCCCATCCGTCCGGGGTCAGCCGGGTGTCCGCCGCCGCGACGTAGCGGTCCCCGCTGCGGATCAGGAACCGCCAGCCGGTCAGCCGCGTACGCGGCGGCCTGCCGCCGGAGGCCAGGCCGGTGATGTTCAGCCGGTCCAGGACGTGGACGGGCAGCGGCAGTTCGGCGGTCATCGGACCCTGGAGGGCGCGCAGGGCCGGGGTGTGCGCCTCATTGACGGCGGTGGGGGATCCGAGGGCCGCGAGGACGCTGCGCAGGGCGGGCGCGGGAGCCGGGGGGACGTGCAGCGGCATGGTGGGTCGCCTCTCACTTGGGAGACCGGTGGAACGGGGGCGGGGTGCGGGTGTGACGGGCGCTGTCGCATTCTGGGGCCAGAGGGGGGCTGAGGGGCAATGGCCGCGCGCCAACTCTCTGCCTCGTTTGCGGAGTTTATACGACATGTGTTCACGCAGTGTTTCGGCTAGCTGTCCCGCCTATTGCCGACAAGACGCTTACCGGTCCCTCTGGCACGGCATTCGTGCCGGGTGCGCGCAAACGTGCCGCGCTGACCTCGGAGGTTACCGGACGGGGGCTCGGCTGGAAAGCGTCGGTTATCCGGAACCGGCAAAGTCGGTGCGGTAATTGCGTACAGCGGCTTGCCAGGTGAATGTGCCAAAGCGCCCGTCGGCCAAACCGGCGCGCGCTCCTCGCCAGACACCCCCCTCCCGCGTTATCGATCACGCCGCCGGGGCATCATCGACCGTAACGCGCGCCTGGGTGACGGATCTTTCCACGCCGGCCAGGCCCAATCGAGGAGGGACCCTTCGATGGGGGAGAAGGTCGTGGCGGGCGGATTCGACCTGTCCGATCGGCAGAGGTACCGGAGGAAGCTTCACGAGTGCCTGGAGGTACTGGAGCGACTTCTGGCGGAGAAGAGGTTCGATCGGCCCAAGAACATGATGGGGCTGGAGATCGAGCTGAATCTCGCGGGTGCCGACGGGTTGCCGAGAATGGTGAATGCCCAGGTGCTGGAACGCATTGCGAGCCCTGATTTCCAAACGGAACTCGGAATGTTCAACCTGGAGGTGAACGTGCTCCCGCACCGGCTCGGCGGCCGGGTATTCGACCAGCTCGCCGAGGAACTGAGCGCGGGGCTCGGCTATGCCCACCGGCAGGCGGTGGAGATCGACGCGGGGGTGGTGATGATCGGAATTCTGCCGACGATCTCCCGCTCCGACATGGTCACCGCCAACCTGTCCGCGGTGGACCGCTACTCACTGCTGAACGAGCAGATCCTGTCGATGCGCGGCGAGGACTTCACGCTCGACATCGACGGTGTCGAGCGGCTGACCTGGACCTCCGGGTCGATCGTGCCGGAGGCCGCCTGCACGTCCGTACAGCTGCACCTGCAGGTGACTCCGGCCCGGTTCGCGGACGTGTGGAACGCGGCGCAGGCGGTGGCCGCCGTACAGATAGCAGTGGGCGCCAACTCGCCGTTCCTGTTCGGGCGGGAGCTGTGGCGGGAGTCGCGGCCGCCGCTCTTCCAGCAGGCCACCGACACCCGGCCGCCGGAGCTGCAGGCGCAGGGGGTGCGGCCGCGCACCTGGTTCGGCGAGCGGTGGGTGGACTCGGCGTACGAACTCTTCGCCGAGAACGTCCGCTACTTCCCGGCCCTGCTGCCGATCTGCGACGAGGAGGAGCCGCTGCGCGTCCTCGCCGAGGGCGGGGTGCCGAGCCTGCAGGAGCTGGTGCTGCACAACGGCACCGTCTACCGGTGGAACCGGCCCGTCTACGGGATCGCCGACGGGGTGCCGCACCTGCGGGTGGAGAACCGGGTGCTGCCCGCCGGGCCGACGGTGGCCGATGTCGTCGCCAACGCGGCCTTCTACTACGGACTCGTACGGACCCTCGCGGACGAGCAGCGTCCGGTGTGGAGCCGGCTGCCCTTCGCGGAGGCGGAGGCCAACTTCGACGCGGCCTGCCGCTACGGCATCGAAGCCAGGCTCCGCTGGCCGCGCCGGGGCCGGGGCGGGGGGCTTGCGAGCGTGCCGGCGGTGCGGCTGGTGCTGGACGAGCTGCTGCCGATGGCGGCCGCCGGGCTGGACGCGTGGGGCATCGAGCCGGCCGACCGGGACTACTACCTCGGGATCATCGAGGAGCGGTGCCGGCGCCGGGTGAACGGCGCCACCTGGCAGGTGGAGACGTACCACCGGGCGCTCGCGGCCGGGCTGGAACGGGACGCGGCGCTCGCCGCGACCACGCGCCGCTACAGCGAGCTGATGCACAAGGGCGAGCCGGTGCACACCTGGCCGCTCGGCATCGCGGAGGCGGAGGTGAGCGCCGCAACGGCTGCCGAGGGCTGACCCGGGCGGGGTCGGACGGGGTCGGGCGGGGCCGGGCGGACGGCGGCGCGGCGGCCGACGACGCGTGCCGGCACGGCCGCCGTGCCGGGCCCGCGGCGGCCGCCGCGGGCCGCGCCGGGGTGTGCTGATGGCCCCCGGCGCGGGCCCGTGCGTGCCCGGTCCCCGGCCGGTGATCCCCTTCCGCCGCCGACGAGGCAGTATGGGGTGATCGCAACAAGACGCCCCCGGTGACGTGCCGAGGTGACACCTCACGGCGGGCGGCGGGACGGGAGACGCGCGTGCGGACGGAGCCGGAAGCGGTGACCGGGGAGCTCGGCGAGGGCCGGGACGGGCGCGGGATCCTGCGCACCGAGACGCTCCTCGTGCTCGCGCTGTCCCTCGGTGCGAGCGGCGTCTCGGCGCTCATCAGCTTCATCGGCTCGCTGACCAAGCCGGGCGGGCTCAAGGACCAGGCCGCCACGCTCAACGGCTCGTACGCGCCCGGCCGGCCCTGGCTGGACCTGGCCTGGCAGCTGTTCGGCATCGCGAGCGCGCTCGTCCCCGTCCTGCTCGTGGCGCACCTGCTGACCCGCGAGGGCGTGCCGGGGCTGCGCGTCCTGGGCTTCGACCGCACCCGGCCATGGTGGGACCTGGGACGGGGCGCGCTCGTCGCGGCCTGTATCGGGAGCGCCGGCCTGGCCTTCTACCTGGGCGCGCGGGCCACCGGCTTCAACCTGACGGTCGTGCCGGAGGCCCTGCCCGACGTGTGGTGGAAGTTTCCCGTGCTGATCCTCTCCGCCCTGCAGAACGCCCTGGTGGAGGAGATCATCGTGCTGGCCTACCTGCTGCGGCGGCTGGGCCGGCTGGGGTGGTCGCCGATGGCCGCGCTGCTGGCCAGCTCCGTGCTGCGCGGTTCCTACCACCTCTACCAGGGCATCGGCGGCTTCATCGGGAACGTGGTGATGGGCGTCGTCTTCGTCCTCGCCTACCGGCGCTGGGGCCGGGTCGCTCCGCTCGTCGTGGCGCACGCGCTGCTCGACATCGTGGCCTTCGGCGGCTACGCCCTGCTGGCGGGGAAGGTGGGCTGGCTGCCCACCCCGTAGACCCGGCCGGGGTGGGTCGGCCCGCACCCCGTGGGCCGGGCCGGGGTGGGTCGGCCCGCACCCCGTGGCCGGGCCGGCAGGAGCTCAGGGCGCCGTGAGGAGTTCGCCGTCGATGACGGTGACCGCGCTGCCCGTCAGGAGCGTACGGTCGCCCTCGAGCCGGACCGTGACCAGGCCGGTGCGCGCTCCGCCCTGGAGGCCGACCAGCTCGGTACGGCCCAGGCGCGCGGCCCAGAAGGGGGCCAGTGCCGTGTGGGCGCTGCCCGTGACCGGGTCCTCGTCGATGCCGAAGGCGGGGAAGAAGCCGCGGGAGACGAAGTCGTAGCCGCGGGAGGGGTCCTCGGCGGCGGCCGTGACGATGATCCCCCGTCGGCCGTAGCCGCGCAGGGCGGGCAGATCGGGCGTGAGCTCGCGTACGGTCCGCTCGTCGGCCAGCTCCACGACGAGGTCGCCGATGTGGTCGGACGTGTCGTGGACCGACTTGATCCCGGCGCCCAGAGCGCGCTCGACCTCGGCGGCGGGCTCGACCGCGGTCAGGGAGGACGTGGGGAAGTCCAGGGTGATCGTCCCGTCCTGCGCGGCCTCGGCCGTGAGGATGCCGCAGCGCGCGGTGAAGCGGACCAGCCCGCTCGCGAGGCCGCTCGTGGCGAGGACGTGGGCGGTGGCGAGGGTCGCGTGGCCGCACATGTCGACCTCGTTCGTCGGCGTGAACCAGCGCAGTGCCCAGTCGGCGTCGCCGCCGGGCGGCAGGGGGCGGGCGAAGGCGGTCTCTGAGAGGTTGACCTCGGTGGCGACCTGCTGGAGCCAGGCGTCCGGGGGGAAGTCTCCGTCCAGGAGCAGTACTCCGGCAGGATTGCCGGCGAAGGGGCGGTCGGTGAAGGCGTCCACGATTCTGATGCGCATGCCCTCGACCGTAGGGAGGCGGGAGAAGCCGCCGCAAAGGCCAATCCCCGACGACTGGCCTGCTCGGGGGCGGCTCGGTCGCGCCGCGGGGCGTCGCACCGTCGGGGCGGAGCGTGCTCGCCACCTTGCTGTCAGCGCCCCCGCGGCCGCCGCCCGCCTGAGGGGCGGCGGTGCAGCCACCCACGTCAGACGCAGACGCCGGACGGGCTCGGTCTGGTCGCGAGTTCCGCAACGACACCTGGGGCGAGATGCGGACGGCGTGGCGGTTCACCGTCGACGGCGCGAAGGTGAGCCGCTTCGAGACCGGGCATGCCTGAGCAGGCGCCGGGAGCGGCCGAGCCCGGGCCGCGCCGGGAGCGGCCGGGACCGAGTCCCGCAGGGGACCGGACCGGGCAGGCGCTGAAATTCCGGCGGCTATCAGGCTTGCCTCGGCGCTACCTCGTACGGATCGCCCAGATACGGACGCTCCCGTCAAGGCAGCCTACGGCGAGGTTGTAGCCGTCTACGGCGAGGATGCTGCCGTCCGGGCTGAATGCCACGGCTTGGACTTTCTCGGATTGCTTGGTCAGAATCAGCAGCTGTTCACCAGTGTGGGTGTCCCAGACGATCATCGTGCCGCTGTTGTCACCGGACGCGAGCACGCGGCCGTCGGGGCTGAACGCCAGCGCGCCAATGCTGTCGGTGTGCCCGGTGAGCCGATGGTGCCGCTTGCCGGTGTGCGTGTCCCAGACGTGGGCCAACACCTTGCCATCTTCGGCGAAGGTGTTGCCGGCTGCGGCGATGGTGCGGCCGTCGGGGGTGATCGCCAGCGCGCTGATGTGCGACGGCTTTCCGGTCTTTAGCCGATGACGGGGTCGTCGGCCGGTCGGTGGTTCCCAGATGAGAACGCGCCCTTCGGCATCGCCTGTGGCGAGGGTGTTCCCGTCCGCGCTGAACGCCACCGGGCCCGTGGCGCCGGGCAGGGCGGCCAATCCCTTGCCCGTGCGGGCATCCGAGAGGCGAGCCTCAGCGTAGGTGCCGATGGCGAGGGTGCCGCCGTCAGGGTTGAACACCACGGAGTCAATGGTCCCGCTGTGTCCGGTGAACTGACGGCGTAGCGTGCCCGCGCGCGGATCCCACAGGCGGATCACCTTGCCGTCGCCACCAGTGGCGAGCGTGCAGCCGTCGGGGCCGAACGCAACGGAGTGGATGCGGTCGGTGTGGTCGGTGCGGTCGGACAGGAGGCGGAGCTGCGCGCCTGTGCGCGGGTCCCAGATGCGGACGTCCGAACTGCTGTAGCTCACCGCGAGGGTGTGGCCGTGCGGGCTGAACCCCATCGCGGTCACACGCCCCCCGCCACGTTTCGCTTTCAACGTGCGGAGCAGCGTGCAGGCAGGCCCCGAGAGGAGGGTGGACGCCTGGGGCGTCGGCCTGAGGTCGTGACGGGTGCCTGGCGGCGTTGGCGGGGGTGCCGGCGGGTCCGGCCTACGGCCGGGCTCCTTCGGCAACGGCCCTGCCAGAAGGTCTAGGAGCTCGGAGGGGGTCGGGCGTGCCGTCGGATCCTTCGCCAGGCAGGACGCCGCCACCTCGCGCAACCCCGGTGGGAGCGCCGTAAGGTTCGGTGACTGATGGACCGCCCGGAAGATCAGTGGCATCGCTTGGTCCTCACCCCAGGCAGAGCCACCCGCCGCCGCAACCAGGACCACGCCGAGTGCGAACACATCAGCGGCGCCGGTGACTTCCTGTCCGCCCAGAACCTGTTCGGGCGCGAGATAGCCAGGTGTGCCGAATATCGCTCCGGTCGCCGTAAGGCGTGTGGACCCGATGGCCCGCGCGATGCCGAAGTCGATGACCCGGAGGCCGCCCTCAGCCATGATGATGTTGCCCGGCTTGAGGTCCCGGTGTACCAGGTGGCAGGAATGGATAGCCGCCAGCGCCTCCGCCAAGGCGGCGCCCAGTTGCCGAAGGTGAGGTTCGTCCATCGGGCCCTCGGCGGCCAGTAGTTGAGAGAGATTGGGCCCGGGCACGTAGGCAGTGGCCAGCCACGGAGGTTTGCCGTTGGGGTCCGCATCGACAACTGGTGCGGTGTGGACCCCGCCCACATCGCGGGCCGCCTGCACCTCGACGTGGAAACGGGCACGGAAGGCCGGGTCGGCCGCAAGCTCGGGCTTGACGACCTTCACGGCAACCGCGCGGCCGCCGCGCGAATATGCCAAGTAGACGGTTCCCATCCCGCCCTCGCCGAGCTTGGCTCCAAGGGTGAATCCGCCTATGTGTTCCACGCGCACAGTATGAACGCACCGACGCCACCTGACCGGCTCATGTCATCGATCTGTGCGCGGTAGGCCTCGGGGTTCCGGCCGGTCGATCTTCAGTGAGTGAGAACGGTCGAGAGGGGCGGCGCGCCGCCTTCGGGCCCTTCGGACCGCCCTTCGGCGGGCGGGGCGGACGCGGTGGACCGCGCGAGCGAGGGCGGCGAGAAGCTGTTCACGCTCACCGAAGCCGGTCGCGCAGAGGCCGGGTCCGGCCCGGACGCCCCCTGGGCGGAAGCCGGACGGGGTTTCGACTTCGAGGCGATGAACGAGGTCCGGACGGCCGGTTTCGGCCTGATGGAAGCCTTCGGCCAGGTTTTCAGGACCGGCACCCCCGCCCAGCGGGAGAAGGCCCTCGCGGTCGTCAACGAGACGCGCAAGAAGCTCTGCCTGATCCTGGCCGACGAGCACTGAGCGCGGTCCGGCGGGAGCTCCCGCACGGAGCGGCGCGCCCCGTGAGTCCTCTCGCGGGGCGCGCCGTCGTACGTACGGACGGGCCGGCGGTCAGGCGACCAGGCCGGCGAGCTTGCGGAGCGACTCGTTCAGCGCGGCGGTGGCCGAGTCCTTGAGCTTGCCCGCCATCAGGGAGACCGCGGCGCCCGTGAACTCGCCGTCGATGCGGACCGTGGTGGCCCCGCCGTCCGGGACCAGGGTGTAGCGGGTCAGGACGGCCACGCCCATGGGGCCCTTGCCGGTGATGGCGATGACGCGCTCCTGCTCGAGCTCCGAGACCGTCCAGAGGACCTCGGCGGGGAAGCCCATCATCTTCATGTTCTCGGCGAAGGTGGCCCCGACCGCGAGGGTCTCGGGCCCGCCCTTGGGGAAGTTGGTGTGGGTCATGCTCCACTGGCCGTAAGCGTCCCAGTCGGTCAGCTGGGACCAGAGCTTCGCGGCGGACGCCTCGATGCGTGATTCCGCGGTGACTTCAGCCATGCGACCACCCCTTCTCGTCAGGTACGTGCGGCGGAACGTAGTCCCGGCGGACGCAACATTCAATACTGACGACCTGTCAGATATGGAAGGGCGGCCCGGGCGCCGCCGCGTCCGGTATCGGGTGTGTCTCAACAGGTGTCACCACGATGACGCTCCTGACCTGCCCTGTCATGATGTCCGAATGCAAGCGTCAGGGAGACACGCCGGACTGGGCCTCGCCCTCGTCTCGGCGATCGCGTTCGGTGGTTCGGGAGTCGCGGCGAAGCCGCTGATCGAGGCGGGTCTGGACCCGCTCCACGTGGTCTGGCTCAGGGTCGCCGGGGCGGCGCTCGTGCTGTCCCCGCTGGCTTGGCGCCATCGCGATCTCATACGCCGCAAACCCCTGCTCCTCGCGGGCTTCGGACTCATCGCCGTCGCCGGAGTCCAGGCCTTCTACTTCGCCTCGCTCTCCCGGATCCCGGTCGGCGTGGCCCTGCTGCTGGAGTACCTCGGCCCGGCGCTGCTGCTCGGCTGGATCCGCTTCGTGCAGCGCAAGCCGGTGACCCGGGCCGCCGCGGCCGGCGCCGCCGTGGCCGTGGTGGGGCTCGCCTGCGTGGTCCAGATCTGGGCCGGGCTGACCCTCGACCTGCTCGGGGTGCTGCTCGGCCTCGCGGCCGCCTGCTGCCAGGCCTTCTACTTCGTCTTCGCCGACCAGGGCAGCGACGGCGACGACGTGCCCGACCCGATGGGCGTGATCGCGTACGGCATGATCATCGGCACCCTGGTGATGACCGTCATCGCCCGGCCGTGGCAGCTCGACTGGCGGGTCCTGGGCGGCGACGCGGTCGTCGGCGACCTGATGGTCCCCGCGCCGGTGCTGCTGGGCTGGGTCGTGCTGATCGCGACCGTCTTCGCGTACCTGACCGGCGTGGTCTCCGTCCGCAGGCTCTCGCCGCAGGTCGCGGGCGTGGTGGCCTGCCTGGAGGCGGTCGTGGCGACGGTACTGGCCTGGGTGCTGCTCGGCGAGCACCTGGAGACCTGGCAGATCGTCGGCGGCGCGCTCGTCCTGGTCGGTGCCTTCATCGCGCAGACCTCCCGCCCGGCCGCGCCCGGGGTGGTGGCGGAGCCGCTGTCCGCGCTGGACCGGGATCCGAGCAGGGTCTAGGGTGCCGATCATGCCTTCGACCGTGCTTCCGCCTCCCGCCGCCTAGCGCGGGCGGCTGCCACTGCGTACGAGACCCGGCCCGGGCCTGACCCGGGCGGGTTCGCGCTGCCCGCGAAGCGATGACCTGCTCCTCTCATCCTTCACGCACGCGGAGACCTCTCGTGTCGCACCATTCGCCCGCCGTCGGGCGCAGTCTGCTGTACCTCGTAGTCGCCGGAGCCGCCTGGGGAACCGCCGGGGCGGCCGCCTCGCTGATCTTCCTCGCCAGTGACCTCGGCCCGCTCTCCCTGTCGTTCTGGAGGTGCGCGGGCGGGCTGGCGGTTCTGCTCGCGGTACTCGCCGTACGCCGTCTGCGGACCGGCGGAATCCGGTCGGGGAAGGCGCGGCCGGGCCGGGACCGGGCGAAGCCCTCGGTGGGGTCGCTCATCGGGACCGGGCTGCTCTTCACCCTCTTCCAGTCCGCGTACTTCGCCGCGGTGCGCGAGACCGGCCTCGCCGTCGGCACCGTGGTGACCCTCGGAGCCGGGCCCGTGCTCATCGCGCTCGGGGCCCGGTACTGGATGGGGGAGCGGCTCGGGCGGGGCGGTGCCGTCGCCGTCGGCGGGGCGCTGGCCGGGCTGGCCGTACTCGTCCTCGGCAGCGGGGGCGGCGAGGTGCGGCCGCTCGGCGTCGGCTGGGCGCTGCTGTCCGCCGCCGGATACGGGGCGATGACCCTGCGGGCCAGGCTGCTCGGGCAGCGCGGCGCCGGCGGGGACCCGCTGGTCACCACCGTCTGGTCGGTCGCCGTGGGCACGGTGTGCCTGCTGCCGGCCGCGGTGGTGGAGGGCCTGCTTCCGCACACCGCGGAGCCCGTGCGGACGCTCTGGCTGCTCGCGTACATGGCGACCGTGCCGACCGCGCTGGCCTACGCGCTCTACTTCAGCGGAGCCGCCGAGGTACGGGCCGCGACGGTCTCCGTGATCATGCTCATCGAGCCCGTCGGCGCGGCGGCGATCGCCGTCCTGGTGCTCGGGGAGCGGCTGACGGGTGCGGTGGTGCTGGGCACCGTACTGCTGCTGGCGGCGGTGGGGGCGCTGATCGCCGCCGAGTCGCGGCGCCCGGCGGACCGCTCTGCGGACCCGTCTGCGGGCGGATCCGCGGACCGGCCGGCGGACGGGGTGCAGGGGCGGCCCGGCGACCGGGTTCAGAGCGCGGTGACGTAGTCCGGGACGGTCGTGCCGGGGGTCAGGTCGGCGGCCGGGACCGGGGTCCCGTACGCCGGCGCGACCGGGACCACGCCGGACCAGAACGGCAGCCCGAGGTCCTCGGCGTCGTCGTTCGGCCCGCCCGTGCGGACCTTGGCGGAGACCTCGTTCAGGTCCAGGCGGATCACGGCGGTGGCCGCGAGCTCCTTGGCGTTCGCCGGCCGCGAGTCGGCGGAGCGGCCGGGTACGACGTGGTCGACCAGTGCGTCGAGGGCCGTCCGGCGCTCGTCCGGGTCGGTCACCTCGTAGGCCGTGCCGTGGACGACCACCGAGCGGTAGTTGATCGAGTGGTGGAAGGCCGAGCGGGCCAGCACCAGGCCGTCGACGTGCGTCACGGTCAGGCAGACCGGCAGTCCCGGGTCGGCCTTGCCGGCCGCGAGGAGGGGCCGGGAGCCGGTGGAGCCGTGGATGTAGAGGGTCTCGCCGACCCGGCCGAAGAGGGTCGGCAGGACCACGGGGGCGCCGTCGCGGACGAAGCCCAGGTGGCAGACGTAGGCCTGGTCGAGTATCGCGTGCACGGTCTCGCGGTCGTAGCGCGCCCGGTCGCGGGACCGGGTCGGAACGGTGCGGTCGGTGGGGGCGTACGGGGCGGCCGCTCTTTCCGTGGCCGCCGCCGTGGCCGTGGTGGTCTCCGGGGCAGACGTGGCGCTCATCGTGCGGACTCCGTTGTATTAGTGCATACTGGACTTTGTGCTAGAAGACTATCGGATCAGTGGGCGGCGCGCATCGGACATCGCGGCCAGCGTCGAGTCGGGCGTCGGTTCGGGCGCGCTCGCGCCGGGAGCGCTGCTGCCGCCGATGCGGGAGCTCGCCGGTGTGCTGGGGGTGAACCCCAACACCGTGGCCGCGGCCTACCGCACGCTGCGCGAGCGCGGTGTCATCGAAACGGACGGCCGGCGCGGCAGCCGGGTGCGGTCCCGGCCCGCGACCGCGCCGCGCGACGCACGGGGCATGGCCGTACCGGAGGGGGCGCGTGACCTCACCTCGGGCAACCCGGACGTGCGGCTGCTGCCCCCGCTCGACGCCGCTCTGGCGGGCGCGGCGCGGCGCTACGCCCAGGAGCCGACGCTCTACGGGATGGACCCCGTCGTTCCGGAGCTGGCGCGGCTCGCCAGGGCGGGCCTCGACGCCGACGGGGTGCCCGCCGGAGCGGTCGCGGTGACCTCGGGGGCGCTGGACGGCATCGAACGGGTGCTGGCCGCACACCTGCGGCCCGGGGACGCGGTGGCGGTCGAGGACCCGGGGTGGGGGAGCGTGCTGGACCTCATCCCGGGGCTCGGTCTGCGGGTGGTCCCGGTGGCCGTGGACGACGACGGGCCGGTGCCGGACTCCGCGGCGCGCGCCCTGGCCGAGGGAGCGCGGGCGTTGCTCGTGACGGCCCGCGCGCAGAACCCGACCGGGGCCGCGGTCAGCGCGCAGCGGGCGCGGGAGCTGCGGGCGGTGCTGTCCGGGCATCCGGAGGTGCTGGTCATCGACGACGACCACGGACACGGCATCGTGGACCTGCCGCTGCACGTGCTGGGCGGGGTCACGCGGCACTGGGCGCTGGTCCGCTCCACGGCGAAGGCGTACGGGCCGGACCTGCGGCTCGCCGTGCTGACCGGCGACGACGTGACGCTCGACCGGGTACGGGGCCGCCAGCGGCTGGGGCCGGGGTGGGTGAGCCGGCTGCTGCAGTACGCGGTGGTGGAGCTGTGGAACGCGGGAGCGGTCGACCACGCGGCGGTCGCGCGGTCCTACGGGGAGCGGCGGGACGCGCTCGTCGCCGCGCTGGCCGAACGGGGCGTACGGGCCCACGGGCGGAGCGGGATGAACGTGTGGGTGCCCGTCGCCGATGAGACGGCGGTGGTGACGAGCCTGCTGGGCGCGGGCTGGGCCGTCGCTCCGGGGGCCCGGTTCCGGGTGGAATCGCGGCCCGGGGTGCGGATGACGGTGTCGGCGCTGTCCCTGTCGGAGGTGCCTCGGCTGGCGGCGGCGGTCGCCGCGGCCGTCCGCCCCGAGGCCGGCGGCCGCTTCGACTGACCCGGCCCGGCCGGGTCCTGGCGTCACGGTCGGGCCGGGCGCCGCTGTGACGACAGGACCCGGCTCGGCGAGATCCGAAGAGCCGGCCTAGGAACGGCGTGGCTGGCTGAGGGCCGCGCCCGCGAGGACGATGACCGCGCCGACCGGGGTGTTCCAGTGGAGCTGTTCGTCCAGCAGGAGGACGCCCGCCGTCGTGGCGATGACCGGGATGAAGTAGGTGACCATCTGCGCGGTGGTCGGGCCGACTTCCGTGACCAGGCCGTACTGCATCCGCAGCGCCATGCCCGTGCCCAGTGCGCCGAGCGCGATCACCGACAGGGTGGGCCAGAGCGGGAAGGAGGTCGGCGCGGAGGTGAACAGGACGCTGACTGCGCCCAGTTGGACCGTGGCGATGAGGAGCTGGGCGCTCGTGAGGGCCAGCGGCGAGCCCGGGGTCGAAGCCATCGTGCGGCGGATGTAGATCCAGCCGATCGGGTAGCTGAGCGCGGCGAGCAGGGCGAGCAGGGTGCCCTTGGCGTCGATGCCCGAGAAGCCCTGCCAGGCGCCGAGGACGGTGAGCACGCCGAGGAAGCCGAGGCCCAGGCCCGCGAACCGGCGGCGCGTCGGGCGGTCCTCGGAGAGGGCGACCAGGGAGAGCGCCATGCCCCACAGTGGCGAGGTGGCGTTGCAGATGCCGGCGAGGCTGGAGGGGATGGTCAGCTCCGCGTACGCGAAGAGCGAGAACGGCAGGGCGTTGAGCAGCAGCGCGGCCACCGTCAGGTGGGCCCAGGTGCGTCTGCCCCGGGGGAGCGGTTCCCGGCGGATCAGGAGCACGGCGAGCAGGGCGAGCGCGCCGAAGAAGACCCGGCCGAGAGCGACTTGGAAGGGGGCGTACGCCTCCGTGCCCACTTTGATCAGCAGGAAGCTGAAGCCCCAGATCGCGGAGAGGACCGCGAAGCGCAGGCGCCAGTCCAGCCGCCCGGCGGCGGGGGTCGACGGGGTGATGGTGGGGGAGGGTGAGGATGCCGGGTGAGGAGTGGTGGGTGCGCTCATGACCGTTACTCTCGCCCGCGCGACCTCGTAGGACAAGCGAGAGTTGTTGGGCGGGACGCCGTAGCATTGCTTATATGTTGAACTTGGAGCGCCTTCGCACGCTCGACGCCCTCGCACGCCACGGCTCGGTCAGCGGCGCCGCCGACGGCCTCCACGTCACCACCTCCGCCGTGTCCCAGCAGATGGCCAAACTGGAGCGCGAGGTCGGCCAGCCGCTGCTGGCCAAGAACGGGCGCGGAGTCCGGCTCACCGACGCCGGCCGGCTCCTGGCCGACCATGCGGCCCGGATCATCTCCCAGGTGGAGCTCGCCCAGGCCGACGTCGAGGCCCGCCGCGGCTGCGTCGTCGGCGAGCTGCGCATCGGCGCCTTCCCGACCGCCATGCGGGGGCTGCTGCCCCGGACCCTGGCCGCCCTGCGCGCGGATCACCCCGAACTGCGCCCGCACGTGAGGGAACAGGAGCCGGAGGAGGGCCTGGCCGCCGTCGTGCGGGGCGACCTCGATCTGGCCCTGGCCATCGACTGGCACAACAAGCGCATGCCGGTGCCGGCGGAGCTCACCCGGACGCACCTCCTGGACGACTCCGTGGACATCGCGGTGCCGGTCGGCCACCGGCTGGCCGGCCGCCCCGGGATCTCCCTCTCCGAGTTCGCCGACGACGACTGGATCTCTTGGAACGAGGGCCAGTTCTGTCACGAGTGGCTCGTCCACACCCTGCGCGGCACCGGTGTCGAGCCCCGGATCGCCCACATCGCCGAGGAGCACCACACCCAACTGGCGTTCGTCGAGGCCGGACTCGGTGTCTGCGTGGCCCCGCGACTGGGGCGCGGGCCGGTGCCGCCGGGGGTCCGGCTGCTGCCGGTGTGCGACAGCGTCCGCCGCCACGTGTACGTCGTCTGGCGGGCGGACGCCGGCCGGCGGCCCTCGATCCGGGCGGCCGTCGAGGCCCTGCGGCGGGCGGCGGCCGATGACGGCGGGGACCAGGTCCCGCACTAGTGACCTGAGGCCGTCTCTTTCGGATCTTGCCGGGCCGACACGGTCCGAAGGCGACGGCCTAGATCTTGCGGAAGTCCCACGACACGATCGACTCCGGGGTCAGCCGGATCCAGGCGTGCCGCCCGTCGTGCGGCATCTCGGTGATGCCGAAGTTCTTGACGGGGAAGATCCGCTCGGCCTCCGCCAGCTCCTCGCAGGGCTCGCCCGTACGCGGGGCCTCGCCGACGAAGACGGCGTTGCCGGACAGTTCCACGCCGCGCAGTTCGCCGTACTCCTCGCCGGCGTCCACGACCACCGAGATCCGGGGGTCCTCGCGCAGATCGGACCAGCGCCGGCTGCGGGTGATCGAGTACAGCCACAGCGAGGTGCCGTCCCAGGCGAACCAGAGCGCGCCCACGTGCGGGCGCCCGTCGGGGGAGACCGTGGCCACTCGGCAGGTGCGCTGCTCGCGCAGGAAGAGGTCGACCTCCCCGTCGGTCATCATGATGCGGCGGCCCCGCCGCTGCGCCTTGTCCACGCGTGTCTCGTCCATCCGCTCCGCGCCCCTTCACATCTGACTGTGTGTCAGGAATCATGGGTGCTCTTCCGTCGCCACGCCAGGGGGAGCCATGGCCGAACTCGATCCCGCCACCACCGCGCTGCTCACCGTCGAGTGCCAGAGCGGTGTCGTCGGCGAGGAGAGCGCCCTGCCGGAACTCGCGAAGGAAGCCCGGGACTCCGGAATGCTGGACCGGGTCGCCGCGCTCGTCGAGGCGGCGCGCGGAGCCGGCGTACAGGTACTGCACGCCGTCGCCGAGCGGCGGCCGGACGGGCTCGGGGCCAGTACCAACGCGCGGCTCTTCCGGGCGGCCGGGAGGCTGCCGGTGCGCCAGCTGACCGGCAGCCCGGCCGTCGAGGTCGCCGCCCCCATCACCGTCGCCGAAGAGGACCTGGTGGTGCGCCGCCTGCACGGGCTCTCACCGATGGCCGGAACCGACCTGGACGCCCTGCTGCGCAACCTCGGCATCCGCACGCTCGTCGTCACCGGGGTCTCCTCGAACATCGCGATCCCGAACACCGTCTTCGACGCCGTGAACCTCGGCTACCAGGTCGTGGTCCCCTCCGACGCCATCGCCGGGGTGCCCGCCGCGTGCACCGCCGAGGTGATCCGCAACTCCCTCTCCCTCGTCGCGGCCATCACCACGGCCGAAGCGCTCATTACTCAGTGGGCTACCGCGCACTGACCCCCGTAACCTGGGCGGATGCTGTCCGAAGTGATCGCGACCCGCTACGTCACGCCCTTGCGTGAGGGCGGCTCGCTCCCGGGGATCGTCGAGGCCGACGACCTCGGGACCTACGTCATGAAATTCACCGGAGCCGGCCAGGGCCGCAAGACCCTGGTCGCCGAAGTCATCTGCGGCCGCCTGGCCCAGCGGCTGGGGCTGCGCGTCCCGCGGCTGGTGCAGATGCAGCTCGACCCCGTCATCGGGCTCGGCGAGCCCGACCAGGAGGTCCAGGAGCTGCTCAAGGCCAGCGGCGGGCTGAACCTCGGGATGGACTACCTTCCCGGCTCGATCGGCTTCGACCCGCTCGCGTACCGGGTGGATCCCCTGGAGGCGGGGCGCGTGGTCTGGTTCGACGCACTGATCAACAACGTCGACCGGTCCTGGCGCAACCCCAACATGCTGGTCTGGCACGGGGACCTCTGGCTCATCGACCACGGCGCCACCATGATCTGGCACCACAACTGGCCCACCGCCGAGAGCGCGGCCGCCAAGCCGTACAACGCCTCCGACCACGTCCTGGCCCCCGTCGGCCCGGACATCGCCCGGGCGGCCGCCGAGCTGGCACCTCTCGTGACCGAGCAGGTGCTCACCGAGGTCGCGGCCGACGTGCCCGACGAGTGGCTGGTCGACGAGCCCGGCTTCGGCTCCACCGACGCGCTGCGCCGCGCCTACGTGGAGGCCCTGCTGCCGCGCGCGGCCACGATCCACGAGAGGATCACGATGGAGGCCGAGGTGAAGGCCCGGTCGGGTCCGCCCGGCTGGCTCGCCGACCGCCTCGACCCCCGGCCCCGGAAGATGAAGAGCGACAGCGAGTGACCAAGCGGGACGTGTTCGAGTACGCGCTGGTGCGTGTGGTGCCCCGGATGGAGCGCGGCGAGTGTTTCAACGCCGGCGTGATCGTCTACTGCCGGGCGCATTCCTACGTGGCCGCGCGCACCCACCTCGACGAGGCCAAGCTCCTGGCCCTGGACCCGAAGGCCGACGTGCCCGGGGTGCGGGCCGCCCTGCGCGGCGTCGAGGGGGTGTGCAGCGGCGGCGAGCTGGCGGGGCAGGCGGCCGGCGACGACGCCGGTCGGCGTTTCCGGTGGCTGATCGCGCCGCGCAGCACGGTGGTGCAGCCGGGCCCGGTGCACACCGGACTGACGGCCGACCCGGCCGCCGAAGTGGAACGGCTGCTCGACCTGCTGGTCCGCTGATCGGCGGAGCCTCGAGAGCCCTGGCACCTGGTGGCGTTGACACCGGGTGCCAGGGCTCCTAGCGTCTCCTCAGCCGAAGCTACTAAGCGGTTGCTCACCCATGGGAACCGTTTCGGCCACCACAAGGGCGAAGGAGATCCAGCATGTCCACCACCGAGCAGCGCGTCGCGATCGTCACCGGGGCGGCCCGGGGCATCGGCGCGGCCACCGCCGTACGCCTGGCCGCCGAGGGCCGGGCGGTCGCCGTACTCGACCTGGACGAGGCGGCCTGCAAGGACACCGTGGAGACGATCACGGCGGCCGGCGGCAAGGCCGTGGCGATCGGCTGCGACGTCTCCGACGCCGCGCAGGTGGAGGCGGCCGTCGAGCGCGTCGCGAGCCTGCTCGGCGCCCCGACCGTCCTGGTCAACAACGCGGGTGTGCTCCGGGACAACCTCCTCTTCAAGATGAGCGAGAACGACTGGGACACCGTCATGAACGTGCACCTGCGCGGCGCGTTCCTGATGTCGAAGGCCTGTCAGAAGCACATGGTGGAGGCCAAGTTCGGCCGCATCGTGAACCTCTCCAGCAGCTCCGCGCTGGGCAACCGCGGCCAGGCGAACTACTCGGCGGCCAAGGCCGGCCTGCAGGGCCTGACCAAGACGCTGGCCATCGAGCTCGGCAAGTTCGGTGTCACCGCGAACGCCGTCGCCCCCGGTTTCATCGCCACCGAGATGACCGCCCAGACGGCGGCCCGCGTGGGCATGGGCTTCGAGGACTTCCAGGCCGCGGCCGCCACCCAGATCCCGGTGCAGCGGGTCGGCCGCCCGGACGACGTCGCCAACGCCATCGCGTTCTTCACGGGCGAGGCCGCCGGCTTCGTCTCCGGCCAGGTCATGTACGTGGCCGGCGGCCCGCTCAACTGACGAGAGGCAGGGTCACGATCATGACGGACGAGGCGTACGGGTCCGCGCGCGGCGGCGCGGACAGCGGCAAGGTCGCGCTGATCACCGGTGCGAGCCGGGGCATCGGCTACGGGATCGCCGAGGCGCTGGTGGCGCGCGGCGACCGGCTCTGCATCACCGGCCGGGGCGAGGAGGCCCTCAAGGAGGCCGTCGAGCGGCTCGGCGCCGACCGGGTCATCGGGGTCGCGGGCAAGGCGCACGACGAGGCCCACCAGGCCGCCGCCGTGGAGCGGACGATGGAGGCCTTCGGCCGCGTCGATTTCCTGATCAACAACGCGGGGACCAATCCGGTCTTCGGGCCGATCGCGGACCTGGACCTCGGGGTGGCCCGCAAGGTCTTCGAGACCAACGTGATCTCCGCGCTCGGCTTCGCCCAGCGCACCTGGCACGCCTGGCAGAAGGAGAACGGCGGGGCCATCGTCAACATCGCCTCCATCGCCGGTGTCTCCGCCTCGCCCTTCATCGGGGCGTACGGGATGAGCAAGGCGGCCATGGTCAACCTGACCCTCCAGCTCGCCCACGAGATGGCGCCGGGCGTGCGGGTCAACGCGATCGCGCCCGCCGTGGTGAAGACCAAGTTCGCCCAGGCGCTCTACGAGGGCCGCGAGCAGGAGGCCGCGGCGGCCTATCCGCTCGGCCGGCTCGGCGTACCGCAGGACATCGGAGGGGCAGCGGCTTTCCTCACATCTGCACAAGCGGAATGGATCACCGGGCAAACTCTCGTCGTTGACGGGGGAATGTTCCTCAATGCCGGAGTGCACTGACCGATAATCGGACGCATTTGCCTCCAGAGAGGGGGCAAATGCGTACCGAATATGCACGTATTCGGTCAAGTGCCGCACGAAACCTACCCATTGGATTTGTGAGGCACTGCGGTAGGGTCTGCCGCACCCCTGGCTGATCGAGGAGCGTGCACGTGTTCAACCGGACCAGATGCCTGCAGATCACTGCGGCCCTTGCGTCCATATCCCTGCTCTCCGGATGCGGCCTGTTCTCGGACGACGGCGGCGACGGCGCACAGCGGATTGTCGTCGGAACGACGAGCGCACCCACCACCCTCGATCCGGCGGCGGCCTGGGACGGCTCGTGGGAGCTGTACCGGAACGTCTACCAGACCCTGCTGGCTTTCCCCACGGGCGCCACCAAGCCCCAGCCGGACGCCGCGCAGAGCTGTGAGTTCACGGACTCCGGGAACGAGTCGTACCGCTGCATTCTGAAGAAGGGCCTGAAGTTCTCCAACGGCGAGGTGCTCGACGCGAAGGCCGTCAAGCACTCCCTCGACCGGATCGGCGCCATCGACGCCCCGGCCGGCCCCAAGGCCCTCTTCGGCAGCCTGGACAAGATCGAGACGCCGGACGCCCTGACGGTGGTCTTCCACCTGAAGACCCCGGACGCCACCTTCCCCTTCGTGCTCGGCTCGCCGGCCGCCTCCCTCGTCGCCCCGAAGGAGTACCCGGCCGACAAGCTGCGGGAGGGCTCCGCGGTCACCGGCTCCGGCCCGTACACCCTCGAGTCCTACAAAGAGGGCGGCGAAGCGGTCCTCGACCGCAACGGCAGCTACACCGGCTTCGCCAACCGCCGCAACAACGGCGTGACCATCCGGTACTTCACGGACTCCAAGAAGATGATCGCGGCGCTCAAGGCCAAGGAGATCGACGCGACGTACCGAGGCCTGTCGGCCCCGGAGATCAAGGACCTGCAGACCCCCGAGTCGCACAACGAGGGCGTCCAGGTCGTCGAGAACGTCGGCGCGGAGATCCGCTACCTCGTCTTCAACCCCAAGGACCCGCAGGCCGCCAAGACCCCGGTGCGCCAGGCGATCGCCCAGATCGTCGACCGCGGGGCGCTCGTCTCCAAGGTCTACCAGGGCACCGCCGAGCCGCTGTACTCGATGGTCCCCAAGGGTGTCGTCGGCCACAAGACGCCCTTCTACGACACGTACGGCCAGGTCGACGCCGGCAAGGCCAGGAAGATCCTCAAGGACGCCGGGGTCCCCACGCCGGTGGAGCTGACCTTCTGGTACACCACCGACCGGTACGGCGCCTCGACCGCGGACGAGTTCACCGAGCTCAAGCGCCAGCTGGACGAGAGCGGCCTCTTCAAGATCACCCTGCGCGGCCAGCCCTGGAAGGCCTTCCAGGAGGGCTACAAGAAGGGCGAGTACCCGGTCTTCGGCCGCGGCTGGTTCCCCGACTTCCCGGACCCGGACAACTTCATCGCGCCGTTCGTCGGCAAGGACAACGCCGTCGGCACCCCGTACGAGTCCAACGAGATCCTCAGCGTCATCCTGCCCAAGTCGCGCCGCGAGGGCGACCGGTCGGCCGGCATCCACGAGTTCGAGCGGGCCCAGCAGATCTTCGCCGACGACGTCCGGCTGCTCCCGCTGTGGCAGGGCAAGCTGTACGTCGCCGCGCGCGACGACATCGCGGGCGCCGAGCGGGCCCTCGACCCGCAGACCGTCATGCAGGTGTGGGAGATGTACCGCAAGACGAGCTGGTAGCGGACGCCGTGGCCGCCGGGTCCGGGCACGGACTCGGCGGCCGCGTTGTCAGTGGCGCCCGGTAGGTTCTGAAGCAGTCGCGCGAGCAGTTGAGCGAGCGCGACGCGACGTCTCGAAGAACTCGTACCGGAGGTTGTCCCCGTGACCCAGATGCTGCCCGAGTCCTGGCTCCCCGTCCTCGGCGGGGAGCTGGAGCAGCCCTACTTCAGGGAGCTCGCCGAGTTCGTCGAGAAGGAGCGGGCGAACGGGCCGGTCTACCCGCCCCGAGAGCAGGTCTTCGCGGCGCTCGAGGCCACCCCCTTCGACGAGGTGAAGGTACTGGTCCTCGGCCAGGACCCCTACCACGGAGCGGGCCAGGGCCACGGCCTGTGCTTCTCCGTGCAGCCCGGTGTCAAGACCCCGCCCTCGCTGCGCAACATCTACAAGGAGATGCAGGCCGAGCTGGGCACCCCCGTTCCGGACAACGGCTATCTGATGCCGTGGGCCCGCCAGGGCGTCCTGCTGCTCAACGCGGTGCTCACCGTCCGGGAGGCCGAGCCCAACTCGCACAAGGGCAAGGGCTGGGAGAGGTTCACCGACGCGGTGATCCGCGCGGTCGCCGAGCGCCCCGACCCCGCCGTCTTCGTCCTCTGGGGGGCGTACGCGCAGAAGAAGCTCCCGCTGATCGACGAGGGGCGGCACGTGGTCGTCAAGGGCGCCCACCCCTCCCCGCTCTCGGCCAAGAAGTTCTTCGGCTCCCGGCCCTTCACGCAGATCAACGAGGCCGTCGCCGCCCAGGGCCATGCGCCGATCGACTGGCGCATCCCGGACCTGGGCTGACGCGCGACCGCGCCTAGGCGGCATTGCCGGTGCCTGCGGCTAGCGTCGTGACGATCAGACCGGAGCAGGTCTGGCAGACCGAGCCGGAGGCCGCGTTGACCGAGCAGCAGGAGGCGTCGGAGGACGCCGTCATGACCAGGATCGGCCAAGCGGTCATCCTGCTGCACGCCGGAGACCGCGAAGAGGCCCGCAACCGGCTCGGCGAGATCTGGTCCGAGATCGGCGAGGACGGCGACTCCCTGCACCGCTGCACGCTCGCCCACTACATGGCCGACGCGCAGGACGACCCCGCCGAGGAGCTGGCCTGGGACCTGCGCGCGCTGACGGCCGCCGACGGGCCCGGCCCGGCGCCGGCCGTCAGGGTCTTCTACCCCTCGCTGCACCTGAGCCTGGCCGCCGACTACGTGAAGCTACGACGCCCCGAGGCGGCCCGGATCCACCTGGCCCGGGCCAGGGCCGCCACCGGGGCACTGGGCGACGACGGGTACGGCGACGGCGTACGGGCCGCCATCGCCCGGCTGGAGCGCCGGCTCGCGGCGGAACCGGGCGAGGCACACCGGCCGTTCCCGGAGCAGCACACCTAGGCCGTGGCCTCGTAAGCCGGCCGGGCGGATCCGCCCGGGGTTCAGGGGCCGGGCCGGGTCGGGTGTCAGCCGCCGTGGACGCCCGCGCAGATCCGGGCCTCGGGGCTGTCCGGGTGCCAGCGTCCGTGGCGGCGGCCCAGGGCGCACACGTCGGCCGGCCGCACCGGCAGCTCCCGGGCCAGCTCGCGGGGCACCTGCGCCTCCTCGGAGCGGGGATGCCGAGGCCGGTGGCCGCCGGGACGCCCGTCCGCGTGGCCCCGGGGCTCACCGGCATGGCGGGGCTCCGGGATGTCCGGGACCGGAGGAGCGCCGCGTGAGGCGCCGGTACCGGCGGCTCCGCGCTCCGCCGTTCCGCGCCGGGCGTCGGGGGCCCCGGTCCCCGCGGCGACCTGCCGCCCGGTGACCGAGGGCGCGGGCCCGGCGGGCCGGCCCGGCGCCGCCTTCAGCGCCTCCAGGGCGGGTGCCTGGACGACCACCGACGTGGTTCCCGGCCCACCGCGGGCCTCGTGCCGGGGCGGTTCCTCCGGGGTGCCGGGAGCGGTCGCCGGCCGCATGGGGGCCGGGCTCACATTCACGCAGCCGGAGACGGCCGAGATCGCGCAGGCGACGCCGAGCAGCAGCTTCGTCGTGGTTCGGGTTGGATGCACTCGCGCAACTCTGCTGTGCGAGGACCCCGTTGCGAAAACCCGGAGCCGATATTCACCCCGCACGGGTGACGGCTACTCGCCTTCGACGGGGTTCCGTTACGGCCCGCCCTCCCGGCTACTCGCCCGTGGATCCGTCGAGGTGCTCCCGCAGCAGGTCGGCGTGGCCGTTGTGGCGCGCGTACTCCTCGATCATGTGCGTGTAGACCCAGCGCAGGCTGAACACCTCGCCGCGGCGGTGGCTTTCGGCCTCGGAGGCGAGGTCCAGGGAACGACCGGAAGTGGCCTGACGGGCCAGCTCGACCTCGGTCTGCCACACCTGCTCCGCCTCGCCCCAGGTGTCCTGGCCGCCGAAGTGGAAGTCCCCGTCCGGTTCGTCGTCGGTGCAGTAGAGCTCGGGGAGCTCCTCGCCCAGCATGATCTCCCGGAACCAGTACCGCTCCACCTCCGCCATGTGCCGTACCAGCCCCAGCAGGCTCAGTTCGGACGGCAGCAGGGGCTTCGCGCGAAGCTGCTCCTCCGAGAGTCCCCCGCACTTCCAGGCAAGAGTGGAACGGTGGTAGTCGAGCCAGCCGTCGAGCATGTCGCGCTCGTTCGCCGTGGTGGAGGGTTCGGTGCGGTGGGATGCGCTGGTGAGGGTCATGACCCCATCCTTGTCGAACGCGCCCGCGCCCACCAGCGATTAGGCTGCGTACATCCCACGAGGCTGCGTACATCCCACGAGGTGCGCGCATCCACGAGCAATGATCTGGAGGCTCCGGTGAAGGTCGGCTGTATCGGACTCGGTGACATCGCGCAGAAGGCCTACCTGCCGGTCCTCGCCACCCGCCCGGGGCTCGAACTGCACTTGCAGACCCGCACCCCGGCCACCCTGGAGCGGGTCGGCGCCCACCACCACATTCCGGCCGAGCGCCTGCACGCCGACCTCGACTCGCTGCTCGCGCAGAAACCCGACGCGGCCTTCGTGCACGCCCCCACCGCCGTCCACCCCGAGATCGTGGAACGGCTGTTGGAAGCGGGCGTGCCCACCTACGTCGACAAGCCGATCGCGTACGATCTCGCGGACTCGCGCCGCCTGGTCGAACTGGCCGAGGCGCGCGGGGTCTCGCTCGCCGTCGGTTTCAACCGCCGTTACGCGCCGGGCTACTCGCAGTGCGCCGACCACCCGCGCGAGCTGATCGTCATGCAGAAGAACCGGGTCGGCCTGCCCGAGGACGTACGCACCTTCGTCCTGGACGACTTCATCCACGTCATCGACACCCTGCGCTTCCTGCTGCCCGGCGAAGCCGACCACCTCGACGTGCGGGCCGTGGTGCGCGAGGGCCTGATGAGCCAGGTGGTGCTCCAGATGTCGGGTGCCGGCTTCACCGCGCTCGGCATCATGAACCGGCTCTCCGGTTCCACCGAGGAGATCCTGGAGGTTTCCGGCCAGGACACCAAGCGCCAGGTCGTCAACCTCGCGGAGATCATCGACCACAAGGGCCAGCCGACGGTCCGCCGACGGGGGGACTGGGTGCCGGTCGCCCGCCAGCGCGGCATCGAACAGGTCGTGGACGCCTTCCTGACGGCCGTGGAGACGGGCCGCACCCTCAGCGCCCGCGACGCGCTGCTCACCCACGAGCTCTGCGAGCGGGTGGTGGAGTCGGCTCTGGAGCAGGCGCGCTGACCGGCCTCCCGGGCCGCACGGAGCGGGCGCCCGCGACCGCGCAGTAGGCGGCCAGGGCCGTCAGCGCGGCGCCCACCGCCCAGTCCCCGAAGCGGACGTACAGGGTCGTGCCCCGGGCGAGCGGGACCTCGTACACGCGGGCCGTGCTCGCCGAGGTGGACAGGGCCGGCCCGACGCGCTCGCCGGCGGGGCCGCGGACCTCGCTGACGCCGGTGAGGGTGGCGTGGACCACGGGGCGGCCGGTCTCGGCGGCGCGCAGAGCGGACAGCGAGGCGTGCTGGGCCGGGGCCCAGCTGTTCTGGAAGGTGGACGTCGCCGACTGGTCGACGAGCAGAGCGGCCCCGCTCCGGGCGAGGTGGCGGCTCATGTCGGGGAACGCCGACTCGAAGCAGACCAGCGGGCCGAGGCGGACGTCCGTCCGTCCGGGCAGCTCCATCAGCACGGGGGCGACGCCGGGAACCCTGTTCTCGTCGGCCGCCTTGCCGACCGACGTGGCCCAGCCCAGCAGCGTGCGGGCCGGTACGTACTCCCCGAAGGGCACCAGGCGCATCTTGTCGTACCGGTCGCCGGTGGGCCCAAGCGGCCCGACGAGGACCGCCGATTTACGGATCCCGGGGCGGTCCGCCGCCCGTGCGTCCACATTGACCAGTAGGGGAGCCCCGACCTCGGCCGACAGGGCGGCGAGCCGCCGGGCCAGGTCCGGCCGGGTCGCCAGGTCCTCGCCGACACTGCTCTCGCCCCACACCACCAGGTCCGGGCGCTGCCCCGCCAGGGACCGGGTCAGCTGCTCCCCGAGGGCGAAACGCCGCTCCGGGGCGCTCGGTCCGTCCGCCGTCAGACCCGGCTGCACCACGGCCACGCGGAGCCCGCCGGACGCCTCAGGGCCCGGCGCCCACAGCCACACCGCCCCCGTCAGCACCGCGCACCCGGCCACCCCCGCGACCGCGGGCGACCGCGCCCCCGGCACCGCGATCAGCAGCACCACCGCGCAGTTCACCGCCACCACCAGCAGGCCGACCAGCCAGACCCCGCCCACCGAGGCCAGCCGCAGGGCGGCCGGCACCTGCCACTGACTGGCCCCGAGCAGCCCCCACGGCCCGCCCAGCCCCTGCCAGGACCGGGCCAGCTCGGACAGCAGCCACCCGGCCGGTACGAGGACCAGCGCGGCCGCGGCCCGCCCCCGGCCCGGGGTCCCCCCGAGGAGCTCGCGCACCAGCAGGGCCCAGGGGATCCAGAGCACGCCCAGCAGAGCCGCCAGGACGATGAGGAACACGTGCAGGCTGGGCAGCAGCCAGTGGTGCACGGCGAAGACGAACCCGGCTCCGCCGAGCCAGCCCTCCAGGGCTGCGCGCCGTCCGGTGGGCGCCGACCTCAGCAGCAGGATCCAGGGCACGAGGGCGACGTAGGCGAACCACCAGAGCGCGGGGGCGGGAAAGGCGAGAAAGGGCAGCGCTCCGGCGGCGGGCGCGGCCGCCGCACGCCACCACAGCCGCGGCTTCGGGACGGTGAGCACCATGACGCGCCTCCGCATCCAGTGTGGAACAGCCCTGCGCGTCATGCCGACACGTGGCGCCACTTCTCGTGGACGGTGACGCGGGAGAGCCGCCAGCCGGCGCGGGGGGTGCGGGTGAGGGCGAAGGCGTAGCGGCCCGCGGCGACGAAGTTGGGTGCGGTGACCGACCCGTCGAACTCTTCGCCGGCCAGCCGCATCGGGTTGAGGAAGTCCGCCCGCACCTCGGCCGTGTCGCCGGGGGAGCCGCCCTCGTCCGCCACCCGGATCAGCCGGTTGACGATGAGGTGCTGGCGCACCGGGAACAGCTTCATCGTCTCCTCGAGCCAGCCCGCGACCTCCCCGGCCGGGCCCTCGATCCCGCCGGCCGAGCTGTAGTCGGCCCGCCCGCCCGGGGCGAAAAGGCCGCGGTACGCGGCCCAGTCACCGTCGTCGACGGCCACCGCGTACCCCGTGACCACCTCGTCGATCGCCAGCCGGTCCATCACGGCCGCAAGGTCCACACGCTGCGTCATCGGGACAGTGTGGGGCTGCGGGGCCCGCAGGCCAAGGGGCATGCGGGAACCGGATCATCCGGCGGCCGGTCAGCGGCCGGAATGCGCCTCCCGGGGACGGACCACGACGAGGAACGCGTCGCTGTCCAGGTCCATCACCACCTCGGCCGCCACGCCCTCGCGCAACCGCTGCGCCGCGTACTCCTCGGCCGGCCAACTCCCCCTCGGACTTCCGGCCGGAAACCGCTCCAACACCACTCGCCCCATGGGACACCCCCTGTCGCTCGTCTTCAGGTCGCTTCAGGTCTTACAGGCACAACGACGCGAAGGCCGCCCGGGAACGTTCCCGAACGGCCTCCGATTCACGCGGAGCAGTGAACCGCGACGCGAGTGCTGTGACCGGGAAGGTCCACCGGGTCGCGGCGCCCGGCACGGCACCTCGCCGCGTTGTCGGGCCACGGCGGTACGCCCAGTACGAGCCGTGGCCCTCCGCCTTGCGATGCACCGCACCGAACACCGGGACCCGGCACACCTTCCCGGCCACAGCACTAGCCCGCCGACTCGCCGGCGTGGGGGCTCAGCACGCCCATGCCGATCAGGGCGAACAGCACGATGCCCAACAGGATCCGGTAGATCACGAAGGGCATGAAGCTCCTGCTGGAGATGAACTTCATGAACCAGGCGATGACCGCGTATCCGACCAGGAAGGCGATGACCGTCGCGAAGATCGTCTCGGGCCAGGAGATGTGGCCCGGGTCCTCGATGACGTCCTTGATCTCGAACAGGCCGGAAGCCAGCACGGCCGGGATCGCGAGGAGGAAGGAGTAGCGGGCCGCCGCCTCGCGGGTGAAGCCCAGCAGCAGCCCGCCGGACAGCGTCGCGCCGGAGCGCGAGACACCCGGGATCAGGGCCATCGCCTGGCACAGACCGAAGATCAGGCCGTCCTTGACGCCCAGCTCCTTGAGCGTCTTGCGCTCGCGGATCGCGCGGTGCCGGCCGCCCTCCTCGTCACGCGCGGCCAGCCGGTCCGCGGCGCCGAGCACGATGCCCATCACGATGAGGGTGGTGGCGATCAGTCGCAGGTCGCGGAAGGGGCCCTCGATCTGCTCCTTGAAGGCGAGGCCGAGAACACCGATCGGAATCGAGCCGACGATCACCAGCCAGCCCATCTTGGCGTCCTGCTCGGAGCGCAGCGCCTTCGTGTACAGGGAGCGGAACCAGGTGGAGATGATCCGCGCGATGTCCCTGCGGAAATAGATCAACACGGCGGCCTCGGTGCCGATCTGCGTGATCGCGGTGAAGGCCGCCCCCGGGTCCTGCCAGCCGGCGAACGCCGCGGTCAGGCGCAGGTGGGCGCTGGAGGAGATCGGGAGGAACTCCGTAAGCCCCTGGACGAGACCGAGGATTAGGGATTCGAACCAGCTCATGTCGGGGTGCGCTCGTCCTTGTGATCGTCGGGCAGTTCGGGTCCGATGCTAGGGCCCGTGGGGTGCGGCCGTGACCACAGGGGGGTGTACGGGCGTCAGTTCGCGGGAGGGCGCGGGCCGTCGGACGGGCACCAGCCGGTGCCGCTTGCGCCAGGCGACGACCGCCGCACCCACCGCGGACAGGGCGATGAAGCCGAACGAGGCGAGGAACGCGGGGGAGGAGGGGGAGGAGGCGCTGGCGCCCGCGACCACGTACGCGGTGGTGTTCGGGACCACGCCGATCGCGGTGGCGAGGAGGAAGGGCAGCCAGCGGCAACGGGACAGCGCGGCGGCGTAGTTGGCCACCGCGAAGGGCAGGCCCGGAAAGATGCGCACCGCCAGCATCGAGCGGAAGCCGTGCCGGGCCAGCTGGTCGTCGGCCGCCTGCAGCCAGCGGCCGCGGATCAGCGGACGCAGGGCGTCGCGGCCCATCATCCGGCCGAGCCCGAACGAGATGCCCGCGCCGACGACCGAGCCGGCGACCGCGGCGAGCAGACCGAACGGGGAGCCGAAAAGGGCCCCGGAGGCCAGGTTCAGCAGGGGCCGCGGCACCAGGGCGGCCGTGCACACCCCGTACGCCGCGGCGAAGAGCAGCACCGCCGCGCCCACCGGGAGCCCCGGGGGCCAGCCCTCCGACAGCAGGCGCTGGGGCTCGTACAGCACGACGCAGACGCCGGCCGCCAGGAGCAGCGCGACGAGCAGCGAGAGCCGGGTCCACGGCGCGAGGAGGAGGGACATCCCGGGAGACTAACCGACCCCTCGTCGCGCGCGCCGTAATCTGGACCTCATGCAGCCGACCGTCCAGCGGTGTCCGCCGGTTCCGCACAGCCCCCTCGCGGAGCTGCTGGCGGAGCGCCTGGTGCGGTCCTTCGGCGCGGCCGCCGACGCGGGGCAGGCCACGCACATGGCCGCCTACATGAAGGGCGTCGCTCCCTTCCTCGGGATCCGCACCCCGCTGCGGCGCGAGCTGTCGCGGGCCGTGACCAAGAACACCCCGAAACCGGACGAGGCGGACTGCGTCGCGCTCGCACTGCGCTGCTGGGAGCTTCCGGAGCGCGAGTACCACTACTTCGCCGCCGACTACCTGCGCCGGCACGTCGCGCGCTGCTCCTCCGGCTTCCTCCCCCTCGTCCGGCAGCTGATCACCACCGTCCCCTGGTGGGACACCGTCGACACGCTCGCCGCGCACACGGTCGGCCCGCTGGTGGCGGCCGACCCCTCGCTCACCGCCGTCATGGACGAGTGGATCGGCGACGACGACCTGTGGGTGGCCCGCACCGCGCTCCTGCACCAGCTCCGGTACAAGTCCGCGACCGACGCCGATCGGCTCTTCGCGTACTGCCGCCGCCAGGGCGGCCACCCCGACTTCTTCGTCCGCAAGGCCATCGGCTGGTCCCTGCGCGAGTACGCGAAGACGGACCCCGGCGCGGTACGCGCCTTCGTGGCCACCGAGCGGGAGTCGCTGTCGCCTCTCTCGGTGCGCGAGGCACTCAAGAACGTCTAGTGCTGTGGCCGGAAAGGTTCACCGGGTCGCGACGCCCGGCACGGCACCTCGCCGCGTTGTCGGACCACGGAAGTACGTCCAGTACGAGCCGCGGTCCTCCGCCTTGCGATGCACCGCACCGGACGCCGCGACCCGGCAAACCTTCCCGGCCACAGCACTAGGCGATCCTTCCCGGCCGGAGCCCTCGGCCAGAACGCCGGTCGGCCAAAAATCATTCGACGGGCCGAACCGCCTCCGGCAGGATCGTCCCCATGACCAGGCACGCCTTCCCCGCAGCGCCGTCCGCAGTCGCGGACGCGCCGGAGGCTGCCGTCCTCGCGGAACTCGCCGCGGGCGCACCCGCATTCGGCGGCGCACGAAGCTGACCCTTCCCGGATCGTCCGGCGGACCCCACAGGGGGAGGGTCGGTTCGCTCCGGGGGTCCCGTATTCCAGCTTCGGATCACACGGGAAGACATCATGGCCAAGACGGCCTTCGTGCGCACCAAGCCGCACCTCAACATCGGCACCATGGGTCACGTCGACCACGGCAAGACGACGCTGACCGCCGCGATCACCAAGGTTCTCGCCGAGCGGGGCGGCGCCTCCTTCGTGCCGTTCGACCGCATCGACCGGGCCCCCGAGGAGGCCCGGCGCGGCATCACCATCAACCTCACGCACGTCGAGTACGAGACCGACACCCGGCACTACGCGCACGTCGACATGCCCGGCCACGCCGACTACGTCAAGAACATGGTCACCGGCGCGGCCCAGCTCGACGGGGCGATCCTCGTCGTCTCCGCGCTGGACGGGGTCATGCCGCAGACCGCCGAGCACGTGCTCCTCGCCCGGCAGGTCGGCGTCGACCACATCGTCGTCGCGCTCAACAAGGCCGACGCCGGGGACCCCGAGCTCACCGACCTGGTCGAACTGGAGGTGCGCGAGCTGCTCACCGCGAACGGCTACGGCGGCGACACCGCCCCGGTCGTACGGGTCTCCGGGCTCGGGGCGCTGGAGGGCGACCCGCGCTGGACCTCGGCGATCCTGGCCCTGCTCGACGCCGTGGACACCTACGTGCCGATGCCCGTGCGGTACACGGACGCGCCGTTCCTGATGCCGGTGGAGAACGTGCTCACCATCACCGGCCGCGGGACCGTCGTCACCGGCGCCGTCGAGCGCGGCACCGTCCGCACGGGCGACCGCGTCAGCCTGCTCGGCGGCGACGGCGAGCCCGTGGAGTCTGTGGTCACCGGACTGGAGACCTTCGGGAAGCCGATGGAGTCCGCCGAGGCCGGGGACAACGTCGCGCTGCTGCTGCGCGGGGTGCCGCGCGACGCGGTGCGCCGGGGTCACGTGGTGGCCGCGCCCGGCAGCCTCGTGCCCACCAGGCGCTTCACGGCCCGGGTGTACGTCCTGTCCGCCCGGGAGGGCGGCCGCACCACGGCGGTGGCCTCCGGCTACCGGCCGCAGTTCTACATCCGCACCGCCGACGTGGTGGGCGACGTGGACCTGGGCGAGACGGGTGTGGCCCGGCCGGGGGACACGGTCACCATGACCGTCGAGCTCGGACGGGACGTCCCGCTGGAGAGCGGGCTCGGTTTCGCGATCCGTGAGGGCGGTCGCACCGTCGGAGCGGGCACGGTGATCGAGGTCGGGTAGCCGGGCGGCACCCCTTGGTGGTGGCGGTGGTCGGGTTGCGCCAGACTGCCGTCACCACTAGTACGCGGGGAGGGAGCGGTTCATGGACGACGGCGGCGCGGACGGCAAGGGCACGGCGCTGGTGCTCGGCGGGGGCGGGCTGACCGGCGTGGGCTGGGAGGCCGGAATCCTGTACGGGCTCGCCCGCGCGGGCGTCGACCTCTTCGACGCCGACCTGGTCGTCGGGACCTCGGCCGGCTCGGTCGTCGGCGCGCAGCTCACCTCCGGGGCGCTCACCCCGCAGGAGCTGTACGAGCGCCAGCTCGGCGACGCCCGCGGGGAGCTCACCGCGAGGCTGCGGGCCTCCCTGATCGCGCGGTACGCCGTCGCGATGGTGCGCTCGCGCGACGCGGAGGCCTACCGCCGGCGGGTAGGCGCCATCGCGCTCGCCGCAGCCACGGGGCCGGAAGCGGAGCGCCGCAAGGTGCTGGAGGCCCGGCTGGTCTCGCACGCCTGGCCCGAGCGGCGGCTCGTCGTCACGGCGGTCGACGCGCTGACCGGCGAGCTCGCCGCCTTCGAGCGGGGGAGCGGCGCCGGACTGGTCGACGCCGTGTCGGCGAGCTGCGCCGTACCGGGGGTGTGGCCGCCCGTGACGGTCGCGGGGCGGCGGTTCATCGACGGCGGGATCCGCTCCGCCACCAACGCCGACCTCGCCTCCGGCTACGCACGGGTGGTGATCCTCGCACCGATGTCCATGGGGTCCGGGCTCATCCCCTCGCCGGCGTCCCAGGCCGCGCGGTTGCGGGCGGCGGGGGCGAAGGTCCTGCTGATCACCCCCTCGCCGGAGGCCCGCAAGGTGTTCGGGCGCAACGTGCTGGACCCGGCCCGGCGCGACCCGGCCGCCCGGGCGGGGCTCGCGCAGGCAACGGTGCACGTGGAGCGGGCGGCGGAGATCTGGGCGGGCGGGGCGGCCTGACAGCGGGCGGCCCGACAATGGTGCGGTGAGTGACGAACAGATCCCGGTGATCCGGGACGTGGCCCAGGGCACCGCCAAGCTGATGCCGGACGTCGACCGGGAGCGGGCCTGGCTGCTGACGGTGGACGGGGCCCCGCAGTCGTACGTGGACCTCGACGACCCGGAGCACCTGGAGTTCGAGTACGTACGGCGCCTCGCGCACGTACTGGACCACGTCGCCGGGCCGGGGAGCGGGCTGGACCTGCTCCACCTCGGGGGCGGCGCGCTGACGCTGCCGAGGTACGCGGCGGCGACCCGGCCCGGGTCGCGGCAGGACGTGGTCGAGTTCGACGGCGGGCTGGTGTCGCTGGTCGCAGAGTTCCTGCCGGTGGCGGCGGGGAGCGGGATCACCGTGCACGTCGCCGACGCGCGGGCGTGGCTGGAGGCGGCCGCGGCCGCGAGCGCGGACGTGGTGGTGGGGGACGTCTTCGGGGGATCCAGGGTGCCGGCTTCGCTGACCTCCGTGGAGTACGCGCGGGAGGTGGCGCGCGTACTGCGGCCCGGCGGCGTCTACGTGGCGAACCTGGCCGACGGGGCGCCGTTCGCGTTCCTGCGGGGGCAGCTGGCGAATTTCGGGGCGGTCTTCGGCGAGCTGGCGCTGGTCGCGGAGCCGGGGGTGCTCCGGGGGCGGAGGTTCGGCAACGCGGTGCTCTTGGCTTCGGACGGGGAATTGCCCGTGGCGGGGCTCTCGCGTGCGTGCGCCGCCGACGCGTTTCCCGCGCGGGTGGAGGCGGGGCCGGCTCTGGCGCGCCTGATGCGGGGGGCCCGGCCCGTGGGCGACGCCGACGCGGTGGCGTCGCCCGAGCCGCCGGCCGGGGCGTTCAGCCTGGGCTGAGGGCGGGCGCCCCCGATGTTTCCCGGGGCTCCGCCCGGACCCCGCTCCTCAGACGCCGGCGGGGCAGAAGGGGCTCAACCGCCGGCGGAGGAAGAGGAGGCGGGGCTGGCGGGGCAGGCGGGTTCGGCGGGAGAGGCGGGGCTGGGGGGGATGGATTGCGCGGGGCTGGACTTGGACGGTTTGCGCGTCATGTGGCGGACGTCCGGGACTAGGAGGACGGCCGCGGTGACCAGCACGACCAGGGCCGCGCAGCCCCAGAGGGCCGAGGTGCGGCCGACGGCGGACTCGACCGGGCCGGCGACGGCCGTGGCCAGCGGGAGCATCGAGACCGAGCCGAACCAGTCGTAGGCGGAGACCCGGGAGAACTTCTCCTCGGGGATCTCCTGGTGCATCGTCGTCATCCAGCTCACGCCGAACACCTCGATGGCCGTGCCGCTCACGAACATCACCGCGCACAGGCCCCACACCGGCAGCGGAACCGCCAGACCCGCCGAGGGGAGCGCCAGCGGGAACACGCACAGGGTTCCGACCAGCAGTAGCCGGCGCGGCTTCCACAGCATCATCAGGATCGCCCCGCCGATGGTGCCGAGGCCGAAGAAGGCCAGGGCCAAGCCCCAGGGAGCCGCCCCGCCCAGACGGTCCCGGGCGACGAGGGGCCCGTAGACCGCCTCGGCGGCGCCGACGACGGCCACGACGACGGAGAACTGGAGCACGATGCTCCACAACCAGGGTCGGGTCTTGACCTCCGTCCAGCCCTCGCGCAGATCGGCCAGCAGGCCGCCGCCGGGAGCCCGGTCGGCGACGTGGCCGACGTCGAGGAAGGCCCGCAGGGCTCCGGCGACGGCGAAGGCGGCCGCGTCCACGGCGAGCACCCAGCCCGGGCCCATCGCGGCGATCATGGCTCCGCCGAGGGCGGCTCCGCCGATGCCGGCGCCGTTCATCGCCATGCGGAAGAGCGCGAAGGCGCGGTTGGCGTGCTCGCCGGAGACGCTGGACAGGAGCATGCCCTCGGCGGCCGGGTTGAAGAAGGCCGTACCGGTGCCGCACAGCGCGGTGAGCAGCATCATCTGCCACAACTGCGGGTCGCCGGCCAGGACGAGGACGGCGAAGGCGGCCTGCGAGAGACAGTTCAGGGCATTGGCCGCGACCATGACGTGGTGGCGGGGTATGCGGTCGGCGAGGGCTCCGCCGATGAGCAGGAAGAGGACGAGCGGCAGCGTGCGGGCGGCGGCCACCAGGCCGACGTCGCCGGCGGAGCCGCCCGCTTCGAGGACGGCGAAGGAGGACGCGATGAGCGCTCCGTGGCTCCCGAGGTTCGTGACGACGGCCGCACCCGTCAGCAGGGTGTAGTTGCGGCCGGCCCAGGCCGGGCGGCGCCGGATACCGGCGGAACGGGAGGCTTCGGGGGAGGGGGAGGAGGGAGAGCTCACCCACGGACTATCCCCGCCCCGAGCCGGGAATCCAAACGGATAACCGGCCCGGGAGGGAGTGCGTGGGAGATCAGCCGGTGTTGAGGCGGACGCTGCTCAGGATCTTCTCGTAGGTCTCCTTGCTCACTTCGCCCTCGACGCCCGCGGCGCCGTAGAGGACCCAGGTGGAGAGGTCACCCTTGGCGGTGGTGAAGCTGAAGGCGATGGACTTGCCGTCGGAGGAGCACTTGTTCTCCTTCGGCAGGCCGGACACGGTGGCGGTCGCCATGTGGCCCTTGAGTCCGGAGGCGGTGGTGTACTCCTTCGCCTCGGAGACCTTGGTGGTGCCCTTGGGCGCCTTCTGCGCGTAGGAGGCGAAGACCCAGTTGCCGGCCTCGTTGCGCGCGGCCTCGGCGGTGTCCTTGGCGCCCTGGCCGCCCTTGGTGCCGGAGCCCGCCAGTGAGGTGGACTCCTCCTTGCCGTCCTTGTTGGAGTCGACCTTGCACCAGTCCTCCTTGAGGAAGGCGGGCGCTCCCATCATGACGAGGGGGGAGCCGTCGTTCTTGGACTCGTCCTCGAAACCGGTGGACGTGCCCGAGGACAGGACGTTCCACTCGGGCGGCACGTCGAAGGCGGTGCCGTGCTTCGGGTTGATGACGACCTTCCAGCCCGGGATGACCGGCTTGGCGTCGGCGCCGCCGCGCGGGTTGGCGCCGGGGCTCGCCGGGGCGGACGCCCCGGAGGAGGCCCCGGAGGAGGCCGGGGCGGAGGGCGAGTTGCTCGGCTTGTCGTCCGCCTGGTCGGTGGTCCCGTCATCCCGGGTCAGGACGAACGCGCCGGTGGCGAGCGCCGTCACGGCGACGGCCGAGGCCGCCACGATGGCCACGGTCTTGGTCGAGAACGGGCTCCCGCTGCGAGGAGGCCGGGGCGCGCCGGGCGGCGGCGTGCCCCCCCACTGCGGTACGGGGACGGTCGGGGGCTGGGCCCACTGCTGGGGGGCGGGCTGCTGCTGCGGGTACCCGTAGCCGGGCCCGGGCTGCTGCTGCTCGCCGTACGGCGCCGCCGGCTGCTGCTGGTACGGGTTCGGCGTTCCCGGCTGCTGCTGGTACGGGTTCTGATGCGCGTCCTGAGGGTTTTGTTCTCCCCCGGGCGGCTGCTGCTGTCCTGGCCACATGGCCGGTAACGATAGTGGGAGGCGGGGCCGGGAGCCACGGCCGCCCCCGTGCGGGTATGGCCAACGCCTTCTACTCGTGGGTAACATCGGGCCTCATGAGCGCTGAACAGATGAACGTGGGCGAACTGCTCGCCGCGACCGTGCCGATGGCCAAGACCCTGAACCTCCAGTTCCTGGAGACCACCCCCGAGCGTGCGGTCGTCCGGCTGCCGGACCAGCCCGACTTCCACAACCACCTCGGCGGCCCGCACGCCGGCGCCATGTTCACGCTGGCCGAGTCCGCGAGCGGCGCGATCGTCCTGGCCGCCTTCGGCGACCAGCTCTCGCGCGCGGTACCCCTCGCGGTCAAGGCCGAGATCGGCTACAAGAAGCTCGCCAAGGGCGTCGTGACGGCGACCGCCACCCTCGGCCGCCCGGCCGCCGAGGTCGTCGCCGAACTCGACGCGGGCGGCCGCCCCGAGTTCCCCGTCACCATCGCCATCCAGCGCGAGGACGAGGCCGTGACGGGCGAGATGGTCGTCGTGTGGACGCTGCGCCCCAACGCGTGACGCGGACGGCGCGCGGCGGCGAGTGACGCCGCGCCGCGACCCGGCACACGGTCCCGGCCGCAGCGCCGGCGCCGTGGCCGGGAAGGTCGACCGGGTCTAGAGTCCCTCCCACAACGGATGGAGGGGGTCCCGTGACAGGCCGGGCCAAGGTCAGCATCAGTCTCGACGCCGAGCTCGTGGTGGAGGTGATGGTCCTCGCCGGCGTGGGTTCGCCCCAGGACGCCGTGGAGGCCGTCGTTCGCGACTACATCGAGCGCGGCCACCGCACCGAGGCCCGGGTCCAGCGCCAGGACGAGCCCCGGCGGAACGCCGACATCGTGCAACAGCCGCCGCAGGGCTGAACCTCGGCGGGCCGGTGGCGCGCCTGAGGCGGACCCGCGCGGACCCCGGAGCACAGTGGGCGGCGGGAGCGGTCCGGCGCGGGCCGCTCCCGCCTCCGACGCCGATGCCCGCGCCGCAGGGAGCGCCCCGTGAGCGAGGCCGTGTCCAGACGCCGTGCCATGAGCCTCCTCGGCGCGGTGGCCGCCGTCGGCGCCGCCGGCTGCGTACCGGCTCCGCCACCCGGCACGCAGCCCCGTAGGGCCGTCGCCGCCGCCGCTCCCCGGGCCGCCGCCGCCCGGATCGACGGTCTCCTGGAGCGGCTCACCCTGGAGGAGAAGACCGTCCTGCTGCACGGCGGACCGGACCCCACTCCGCTCGGCCAGGCCGGCTACGTGCCCGGCATCCCGCGCCTGGGCATCCCCGCGCTCCGCCTCGCGGACGGGCCCGCCGGGATCCGCGTCACCGAACACGCCACCGCCCTGCCCGCGCCCGTCCTGCTCGCCTCCGCCTTCGACCCGGCGCTGGCACGCGAATACGGCCGGGTCATCGGACGGGAGGGCCGCGCGCTCGGCCAGGACGTCGTGCTCTCGCCGATGGCCAACCTCATCCGCACCCCGTACGCCGGACGGAACTTCGAAGCCTTCTCGGAGGACCCGAAGCTCACGGCCGACCTGGTGGCCGAGGTCGTCCGGGGCATCCAGGACGAGGGACTCATCGCCGCCGTCAAGCACTTCGCCCTCAACAACCAGGAGAAGGGCCGCGACACCGTCGATGCGATCGCGACCGATCAGACCCTCCACGAGACGGAGCTACGGGGCTTCGAGGCCGCGGTGGCCGCCGGCGCGGGGGCTGTCGCGGGCGCCTGCAACAAGGTCAACGGCGTCTACGCCTGCGAGAGCAAGCCGCTCCTTGACGAACTGCTCCGCGGGCGCTGGGGGTTCGACGGCTGGGTGGTGTCCGACCGGGACGCCGTCCACAGCACCGTCGCCTCGATCGGCGCCGGACTCGACATGGAGTTGCCGGGCGGTACCCACTACGGCGCCCCGCTGCGCGAGGCCGTGCGCGGCGGCTCCGTCCACGAGAGCGCCGTGGACCTCGCGGTCCGCCGGATCCTGGTCACGATGGACCGCTTCGGGCTGCTCGCCGAGCGCCCCGCCGCCCGGCCGGCCCGGGACGCGGCGGCCGGGGCCGGGGTCGCCCGCCAGGTGGCCGTGGCCGGCGCGGTCCTGCTCCGCAACGAGCGCGCGACGCTGCCGCTGACGGGAGCCGCGGCCCGCTCGGTCGCCGTCATCGGCCCGACCGGGCAGACCCCCTTCGTCAGCGGCGGCGGCAGCGCCCACGTGGTCCCGGACAAGGCCGCGGGACCCCTCGCCGCGATCCGGCAGCGGGCCGGGAAGGGCTCCACGGTCGGCTACGCGCTCGGCGAGGACCTGTACGGGCGCCCGCTGCCGGCGCGGCTGCTGACCCCCGCCGCCGCCCTCGACGACCGGAGCGTGGACGCGGGACGGACCTGGACCTACGCGGGGACCTTCCGGCTGACGGCCGACGACGAGTGGACCCTGCTGATCCACTACACCGAGAAGCGGCCGAGCGTCCGGCTCGACGGGGAGGAGCTGTTCCCCGTGCGCCAGGGCGTGGCCGAGTACTTCACCGGCGGACTCCTGGGCACCGCGCCCGACGGGCTCACCGTCCGCCGCCGCACGCTCGCGCTCAAGGCGGGCGTCCACCGGCTCGCCGTCAGCGCCGAAGGCGGACCGAGGGGACAGCGGCTGCGGCTGCGGCACACCACGAAGGCCACCCGGGCAGCCGACCTCGCCGAGGCGGTGAAGACAGCCCGGGCGGCCCGCAGCGTGGTGCTGTTCGCCTACGAGGACGCCACCGAGGGCAGCGACCGCACGTCGCTGGGGCTTCCGGGCGGCCAGGCCGCGCTGATCGAGGCGGTGGCCTCCGCCAATCCGCGCACCACGGTGGTGCTCAACACCTCCTCCAGTACGACGATGCCGTGGCTGCCCCGCACCGGAGCGGTCCTCCAGATGTACTACCCGGGCCAGGAGGGCGCCGGCGCCACCGCCGAGGTGCTCTTCGGTGACGCGGACCCGGGCGGCCGGCTCACCCAGACCTTCCCGGCCGACGAGCGCGCGAGCCCGGTGGGAGCGGACCTGACGCGCTACCCGGGAGTGGGCGGGCGCCAGGAGTACTCCGAGGGCGTCCACGTGGGCCACCGCTGGTACGACGCGCAGCGTGTGGCTCCCCTCTTCCCGTTCGGGCACGGACTCTCGTACACGACGTGGGAGTACGAGAAGCTCACGGTCCGACCGGGCGGAGCCCATGGCCGGAGCGGCGGGCTGCGCGTGGAATTCACCGTGCGCAACACCGGGCGGCGCAAGGGCACCGAGGTGGCCCAGGTGTACGTGGGCCGGTCCCCGGACCTGAAACTGGACCAGCCGGTGCGGGCACTGGCCGGCTACCGGCGGCTCACCCTCGCGCCCGGCCAGGCGCAGCGGGTCGTCCTGGACATCGACGCCCGCACGCTGTCGTCCTGGGACCCGGAGCGGGACGCGTGGGTGCTGGGAACCGGCCGTCGCGAGGTGTTCGCGGGCCGTTCCTCGCGCGAACTGCCGCTGCGGGCCAAGGCTGTGGTGGCGACGGGATAGGCTGCCCGTTCGGCCTGTCACAGGGGGCGGGCCGGCGGAGGACTTTGGAGGACGTACCGGTGCACATCCAGGAATGGCTGGAGACGATTCCGGCGGTCAGCATCTACCTCCTGGTGGGGCTCGTCATCGGGATCGAGAGCCTCGGGATTCCGCTGCCCGGGGAGATCGTCCTGGTCAGCTCGGCGCTGCTGGCCTCGCAGCAGGGGCACATCGACCCCGTGGTGCTGGGCGTCTGCGCGACGACCGGGGCGATCGTGGGCGACTCGATCGGCTACGCGATCGGGCGCAGGGGCGGCAAACCGCTGCTGGAACGGCTGGGACGGCGCTTCCCCAAGCACTTCGGGCCGGACCAGGTGGCCGTCGCGGAGCGCTCCTTCGACAAATGGGGCATGTGGGCCGTCTTCTTCGGGCGGTTCGTGGCACTGCTGCGGATCTTCGCGGGGCCGCTGGCGGGCGTGCTGCACATGCCCTACTGGCGGTTCCTGATCGCCAACGTCCTCGGCGGGATCCTGTGGGCGGGCGGCACGACGGCAGTGATCTACTCGATCGGGATCGTCGCCGAACCGTGGCTGAAGGGCTTCTCGTGGGTGGCTCTCGCGCTGGCGCTGCTCTTCGGGATCGGGGTGACGGTGGTCGTGCGCGGGCGGATGAAGAAGGCGGCCGCGGCGGCGCGTGCCGAGACCGCCGCTCCGGACCCGGAGCCTGCTCCGGCCGCTCCTGCCGTGCTCGCCGACTGATCGGCCCGTCCCCCGCCCCCTGAGGGAGGGCGGGGAGAGGCGCTTTACGCGTCCGGGGTCACCGAGGCGCGGTGCTGCCCGGCCAGCTCGGTGTACATGAGGGCGTTGACCTTGATGCCCTCGCGCTCCTCCGCGGTCAGCTCGCGCCGCACCTTCGCCGGAACGCCGGCGACCAGCGAGCCGGGCGGGACCACCATGCCCTGCGGGACCAGGGCCTGGGCCGCCACCAGCGAGCCGGCGCCGATCACCGCGCCGTTCAGGACGGTGGCGCCCATCCCGATGAGGCAGTCGTCCTCGACCGTGCAGCCGTGCACGACGGCGTTGTGGCCGATGGAGACGCGCTCGCCGATGGAGACCGGGAAGCCGGGATCCACGTGCACGGTGCAGTTGTCCTGCACGTTGCTGTCGGCGCCGAGGGTGATCGGTCCGCAGTCCGCGCGGAGCACCGCCGAATACCAGATGCTCGAGCCCGCGGCCAGGGTGACGTCGCCGACCACGACGGAGGTGGGAGCGGTGAACGCCGTGGGGTCGATCTCGGGGTTCTTCCCGCCGACACCCGCCACGAGTGCCTGGGCCGCCTGCTGCGTCATGTTCTCTTCCTCCGTCGGTACGTCGTGTCGCGCTACGGGCACCGTAGGGCACGCCGGACCCGGCTCCGGAGATGGGGTGAAGATCACGGCGCGGTCCGGGCATCCGGCGCGCTACGGTGACCCGGTGGCGAAGAACCAGAACACGTTCTCATCCCTGACGGCCCTGCGCCGCCGGCTCGCCGGCCGCGCCGTCCATGCGGGCTGGCGCTGGATGCAGCGGGCCGGCGCCGTGACCGCACAGACCCCGGGAGGACTGCGCTTCCGCGCGATCGGGCACGGCACGCGCCTCGCCTTCCCGCAGGGCACGGTCTTCGGGGAACCGTGGATCGAACTCGGCGACCACTGCATCATCGGCGAGCAGGTCACGCTCACCGCCGGGATGATGCCGGACCTCGACCTCGGCGCCGAGCCGATGCTCGTCCTGGGCAACGGCGTGGTCATCGGCCGGGACAGCCACGTCATCGCCGACACCCGGATCACCATCGGCAACGACACCTTCTGCGGTCCCGGGGTGTACATCACCTCCACCAACCACAGCTACGACGATCCGCACGAGCCCGTCGGCAAGCAGTGGCCGCGCAGCGCCCCGGTGGAGATCGGCCCCGGCTGCTGGCTGGGCACGGGCGCGGTGGTCCTTCCCGGCGCTCGGCTGGGCCGCAACGTCGTGGTGGCCGCGGGGGCGGTCGTACGGGGAGACGTGCCGGACCACGCCGTGGTGGCGGGCGCGCCGGCGAGGATAGTGCGCCGCTGGGAGCCCGAGACGGGCTGGCAGCCCCCCCTGCGGACCCCGGCACCGGTCCCGATCCCCGACGGGGTGACGCCGGAGCAGCTCCGCGCACTGGCGGACCTGGCGGAGACGGAATGAGCACCGCGAGCGTGCCCGTGCTCCGGGTGGACGCGACGCCGTCCGCCGCCGGACTCGTACTGCGGCCGTGGGGCGAGGCGGACGCCGAGGCGCTCGTCGAGGCGCACCGGGATCCGGCGATGCGGCACTGGCTGACGCACCACGTCGACGGAGTCGAGGACGCGCGGCGGTGGCTGGAGGAGCAGCGCATCGGCTGGGAGAACGGGAACCGGTGTGGTTTCGCGGTGTACGAGGTCCCGCGCGAGGGCTCGTACGACGGCGCGCTGGTCGCCGGTGTGGTGCTGAAACGGACCGGCGCCGACCCGGACTCGACGGAGGTCGGCTACTGGACGGCGGCACCCGCCCGGGGCCGCGGGGTCGCCTCCCGGGCCCTCGAAGCCGTCACGGCCTGGGCGTTCGAGGCGTTCGCGGCCGAGTGCCTGGAGCGGATCGGGCTGGTGCACCAGGTGGACAACGCGGCGTCCTGCCGGGTCGCGGAGAAAGCCGGCTTCGCCTTCGACCGGATCCTTCCCGCGACCGGACCCTGGCCCCTGGACGGCCACCGGCACGTCAGGCACGCGCAGGCCCGGCGGGACTCTCGGAACACGCGCTAAGGGCTGTCCGTAGTCCCCGGCGGGCGCACGACGACAGCTACGGCACCTCGCCGCGTTGTCGGAACGCCCGAATATGCCCGGTGTGCGGACGCTCCTCCGCCTTGCGGGGCACCGCATCTGACGCCGCGCGCTGATCCACCGGGGCTTACGGGACAGCCTTTAGCCGGCCGCGAGGAGGACCGTGCCCGCCAGGGCCAGGCCCGCGCCCGCCGCCTGGACGGTGCGCAGTCGTTCCTTGAGGACGGCGAAGGCGGCGAGCGCGGTGATCACCGGGTAGAGCGAGGAGAGCACGGCGGCCACCGTGACCGGGCCGTGCTGGGCGGCGATCGAGTAGGTGCCGTTCGCCGCGACGTCGGCGAGTCCGACGAAAGCCAGCGCCGGCGCCAGCCCCCACAGGAGCCGCAGGCCGCCCGTGCCCACCGGGAGGGCCGGGGTACCGCGCCGGGTCCGGATCCACAGGGCGGTGCCGCCGACGGCGACGTTGGTCACGCGCTGCACGAAGAGCGCGAGGAACAGGCCGGGGACGGTGGAGGAGGCGGGCGCGATCAGCGCCATCACCGCTCCGAAGCCGAAGGCCGCCACGAGGGTGAGGACGACCGCCTGCCGCTGGACGGGAGCGCCGCGCAGCTCCGGCCCGCCGGCGAGGACGATGCCGACCACGGCCACCGCGATGCCGGCGAACTGGCCGGGGCCGGGCCGCTCGCCGAGCAGCAGTCCCGCGCCCACCGGTACCACCACGCCGAGGGAGCCGAGCGGGGAGACCACCCCCATGGGGCCGAGGGCGAGGGCCTTGTAGAAGCTGAGCATCGCGACCGGCCCGACCAGGCCCGCTCCCACCGCGAACCAGAGCTGCGGCCCGGCCTCCCGCCACGCGCCGGTGCCCAGTACCACCGCGCCGAGCGCGGCGACGGCGAGGACCTGGGAGGCGACCACCACGGTGAGGGCCGGAATCCGGCGGGTCAGCAGCCCGCCCCCGAAGTCGGCGAGGCCCCACAGGACGGCTGTGGCCAGGGCGAACAGGGCGGTCATTGGCGGGCCTCGCAGTACAGTGCGTTGAACGGTGGAGTACATGGTGGAGTACGACGCACGATAGTTCAGTCTGTTGGACTCTGTCATCTAAAATATTGGACGGAATGGTGTCGGACCTCGAACAGCTCACCCAGGCGCTGGCCCGCAACCTCAAGCGCTGGCGCGGGGAGCGCGGTTTCACCCTGGAGGCCCTCGCCGCCCGCGCGGGGGTGAGTCGCGGCATGATCATCCAGATCGAGCAGGCACGCACGAACCCCAGCGTCGGCACCACGGTCAAACTGGCCGACGCGCTCGGCGTCAGCATCACCACGCTGCTCGACTACGAGCGCGGCCCCAGGGTGCATGTGGTACTGCCGGGGCAGGAGGTGCGGATGTGGTCCACCGAGGGGGGCAGCGGCGCGAGCATGCTGCTCGGCGACGACCGGCGCGGTCCGGTGGAGATGTGGACCTACCGCCTGGAGCCCGGCGAGGGCACCGCCTCCGACCCGCATCCCTCCGGCACCTTCGAGATGCTGCACGTCACGGCGGGAGAACTGACGCTGGTGATCGGCGACGACCGGTACGCCGTACCGGCCGGCGGGGCCGTCTCCTTCGAGGCGGACGCCCCGCATGCCTATCGCAACGAGGGTCCCGCCCCGATGGAGATGACGATGGCGGTCTCCATCCCCCCGGTGGCCACCCAGGGGTAGCCGGCGGGGGCGTGAGCCGCGGCGCCGGGCCTCAGAGCGCGGGGATCTCGATCGCCGGGCAGCGGTCCATGATCATGTCCAGTCCGGCCGCCCGGGCGCGGTCGTAGGCCGCCTCGTCGATCACGTTCAGCTGGAACCAGACCGCCTCCGCACCCTTCGCGACGGCCTCGTCCGCGACGGCGCCCGCCAGGGCGCTGTTCACGAAGACGTCCACCACGTCCACCTTGAACGGGACCGCCTCGAGCGAGGGGTAGCCCTGCTCGCCGTGGACCGTCTCGGCCTTGGGGTGCACGGGGACCACGCGCTTGCCGTACCGCTGCAGGACCTGTGCCACGCGGTAGGCGGCCCGGTCCTCGTTGTTGGACAGGCCCACCACGGCCCAGGTGTCGCCGAGCTCGGTGAGGACCTTGCGGATGGTTGCCGGATCGCCGTACACGTGTGCCGCCTCCTGCTGCTTGGGCGGGCGTACCGCTGCGCACGCCCGCTGACTACTGCCAGGTCGGTCAACAGAAAAGACGCATGTGCGATTCCCCGTAGGGTGGACGGGTGAAGGCAGACCAGTACGTGACGGTGGCCCGTGAGGGCGTGCACGAGTCGGAGATCAACCGCTCGCGGTTCCTGTGCTCGCTCGCGCCCGCCGCGACCGAGCGGGAGGCGCAGGAGTTCGTCGCCCGCGTCCGCAAGGAGCACCCCACCGCCACGCACAACTGCTACGCCTACGTCATCGGCGCCGACGCCTCCGTCCAGAAGGCCAGCGACGACGGCGAGCCCGGCGGCACCGCCGGTGTTCCGATGCTGCAGATGCTGACGCGCAGGGACGTCCGCTACGCCGTCGCCGTCGTCACCCGCTACTACGGAGGGGTCAAGCTCGGTGCCGGCGGGCTCATCCGTGCCTACGGGGGAGTCGTCGGCGAAGCGCTCGACGCGCTGGGCACCGTCACCCGCCACCGCTACCGGCTGGCCACCGTCACCGTCGACCACCAGCGGGCGGGCAAGACCGAGAACGACCTGCGCTCCACCGGCCGGACCGTGCTGGACGTGCGCTACGGGTCGGCCGTGGAGATCGAGATCGCCCTGCCCGAGGCCGACGTGCCCGCCTTCGCGGCCTGGCTCGCCGACAGCACCGCCGGCAGCGCCACCCTCACCCCCGGCGGGGAGACCTACGCGTCCTGAGCGCCCGCGGCGGCCGGAGGGACGCCGGGGAAGCATTGGCGTAGAGGGGTTCGGGGTCCATCAGCAGGTGACGCCGCAGCGACCGTCTCCCACAGCGGTACCGCGAGGCCATGTCCGCCTCGCGGTGGATGCCCAGCACCTCGGTGACCTCGTACTCGAAGGAGCCGTCACCCGGGGCCGCGCCTGCGAGCTGTAGTTCCTCCGTGGTGTCCACCCGGGCCGTCATGCCCGACCGGAAGACCCAGCCGGAGTTCCCGTCGCTGCGGGTGAACCCGGCGGCCACATGACGGTTGGTCATCACCGCCTTCCCGGCCGACCGGGAAGGCGGTGCCCACCCAGTCCAGGGAGGGGTGCCCGGTCACCTCCACCCGGCCGACCCGGGCGATGGACTCCCTGATGGGGGCGCGGTGCCCGTCGGGCACCGCCCGGTCGTCCGTCGGCGTGGCGAAGTCCTGGCCCTGCACCAGCAGCGCGGGGCGGCCCTCCAGCAGGGCGATGGCCTCCACCCCGAAGTGCTCGTCCTCGTCGATCTCGTCGTCGCGGCCCTCGGCCGGCTTCTCCAGCCCCCGGGCCCCGCCGCCGGCACCCGGTCCCGTTCCTCCCGGGCGAATCGCGAGATCTGCCCGGCCGGGGCGGCGGCGTCTCCGCCAGGGAGATCCTCGGCGGACTCCATGATCTCCGCGTCCCGGCGGTCACGGATGCGTGCGGCAACGGCCGCCAGGTCGTCGAAGACCTGCGCCGGGTCGGTCGCCACGGGTGAACGGCTGGACATCTCACACCTCGGGTTGCATCTGTCCGGCGAGCGCTGCCTGTGCCGCCGTGATCTCGGCGTACACCTCGGGGCTGTTCTGATGCAGGTGGCGCAGGACACTGCTCATCTGGGTGCCGACGTTCACGAACGCCGTGCTCTTGCCCCGGAAGCTGACGTCCTCGACCCGGCGGGCGCCGCGGTGCAGCGCGACCACGGTCCAGTCATCGGTGAGGACGGGCGATCCCGAGGAGCCGGCGCGGGTGTCGGTGAAGTAGCGCAGGTCCCGCTCGTCCGCTTCGTAGACGAGGTTGTTGCGCAGGGCGATCCGTTTGGGCCGGCCGCCCGGGTGCTGGATGACGTTGACCGCCACCGGCTGGTCCCTGGTCACCTTCAGCGGTTCGGTGGCCACCCGCAGGACGGTCTGCGGGGCGCTCTGGCCGTCCGCCAGCCGCAGGACCGCGTAGTCGAGGGCCTCGTCCGAGGCGAGCAGGGCGCCGCCGGGCACCTCCTCGCTATACGAGATGTCGTCCAGGTAGTCGAAGCGGCACGTGGAGTTCTGTGCCTGCAGCTGCAGGTCGGCGGGGTCCACCACGATCCCCTCGGGCCCGGTGCGGTTCCGCGCGGTCACCACGTGGTGGTTGGTGACGAGCAGGTTCGGGGCGATCAGCCAGCCGGTTCCTGCGTGCGGAAAGGCGTGGGGCTGCGGGGAGCCTCCCCGGTACGGGGGAACCTTGATCCGGGCCACGGCGCGGCCGGCCACGTCGCCGCCCTGCAGGAAGAGGAACGGAACCGTGTCGTCCCGGAAGATGATCTCCTCTTTGGCCTCTCCGGTGAACACCACGGGGGCCACGTCCGGCTCGCCCGTCGACTTCCGGATCACCGTGTCCAGGGCGCGGTCGAAGACGGCGACCGCGGTCGCCACCGGGGTCAGCCTGCGGGCGTTCTCCAGCCACTGCTGCAGGGGGACGCTGGAGTCGATGAGCCGTTCCACCTGGTTCATCGCGTTCAGGTCGGAGAGCACCTGCTGGTAGGGGCCGGTGGCGCCGGGCAGAAAGTTCTTGTACTGCGGCGTGATGCCGATGAACAGCAGCTGCCGCTGGCCGGCCAGCTCGGCCTCCATGGCGGCATCCGCGATCGCATAGATCTCTTCGGTCGGCAGATACGGTGTCGCGCTCATGGCTGATCAGGCCGCTCGCGGGCCGTTCCCTTCCAGAGGCGTTTGGCCAGTCGGCCCGGCATCCGGTCCGGCGCCACCGCCCGGGGCTTCCACTGGCCGGGCGGGCCGGTTCTCCGCCGGCCCGGGCACGGGGGCACCGGTGGCCATCGCGGCCGCCACCCCGGAAAGCAGCTCCCCGCTCTGGTCCTTGATCTGCAGCAGGCGCCGGGCCAGCTCGTCGAGGGCGCCGAGCCGCTGGGCCTCGCGCAGGATTCCGGCCGTCCCCGTGGGCGGTGCGTCCGCCGTCGGCGCGGCACCGGCCTCCCGGGGTTCCGGCGGACCGGCCGCGCTCTCCAGGATCGTCAGCAGTGCCTGGCGCAGCTGCGGCTGGTCGGCGACGGCTCGCCGGATGGCTTCGGCGAGGGTGTCCGGTACGGCGTCCTCGGACGCGGGCAGACCCACCACCTCCAGGGTGTGCTCCAGCGCCTTCGGGTCCTGCCGGGACACCTGGGCGGCGGCCAGGCGCACCAGCGCGGAGTTCCGGTTCAGCTGTTCGGCGGGCATGGAACGCAGCTGCCGGGCCAGCTTGGTGCCGGCCTCCGGGTTCTCCTCAGGCGATGCGGCGGTGAGCTTGGCACGGGCCAGCAGCGCGCCCATCGCCTCGAAATCACGGCCGACCCGGGTGGCCACGTCCTCGGCCTCCGCGAGGGCGTGATCGGCCTCGTCGATGTCCCCGTCCTCCTCGGCCAGGCGCGCGGACAGCAGCAGCAACTCGAACTGCAGCTCGGGCTGCCCCCCGTCCTCCGCCCGGTCCACGGCGGCCTCAGCCTCAGCCCGGGCCTCCGTACGGCGTCCCTGCCGGGCCAGGGTCTCCACCAGCAGCGGGTGCAGCCAGCTGCCGGGCGTCCACGGGCGGCGCTCGGCCAGGCGGGCCGCGGCCGCGTCGACGAAGCCCTGGGCCAGCAGGTCCTCGACCTCGCGGGCCGCGAGCTGCTCCCAGTCCTCCTGATCGGCCTGGGCCAGATCCGTCTCCGGGATGTGCCCGCCCATGCGAGCGGTGAGGAAGGCGGCCGACCTGGGCGCCATGTCCTTGCTCGCCCCGGTCAGGAAGCGTTCGACTCCGGGCAGCCAGCGCTGCTCGACCTCCCGCGGGCTCTCGTTGCGCCGCAGCCGGTGGTAGATCTCCTCGGCGCGGGCCTCCAGCCCTTCGCGCTGCTGGTAGTACGTCACCGCACGCTGGTCGACCGTCTTCATCAGCTGGATCTCGTCCCGGTCGGCGAGGCGCAGCATGATGCCGCGCAGGTCCGCACGGTGGCTGACGGCCCCCGGCCCGGCCGGCTCCACGAGGTCGAGGCGGGACAGCAGGCCGAACAGGTGGCGGGCGTGCTCCGGGCCCGCGACCTCGATCCCGCAGGCCTCGGCGAGCACGTCCTGGATCAGCTCCGGGGTGATGGTCCGTAGGGCCAGCGCAGCCTCGGCCAGCAGGCGCACCTCGTCGTTGACGATGTGGCGGAGGATGCGGTCGTACAGGATCCCCTGGACCATCATCTGGTCGACCGCGCGGTAGAGGCCGCGGCGCCTGGCGGGGAGGTCCCCGATCAGCTGGGCCATCGACCCGGCCTCGTTGCCCGTGAGGACGGCCGCTCGTGCGGCCAGCTTCAGGCTGAGCGGATGGCCGCCCACCCGCTCCACGAGGGCCCGGGCCACGCCCTCGTCCTCGACCCCGTTGCAGACGAGGAGCTCCACGGCCGCATCCGCCTCCAGCTCGCCCAGCTCCATGGTCCGCAGCTCGGCCAGGCGGCCCGGGTGCGGGACCGGCGCGCTCCCGGAGACGATGAACCGCAGCCGCGGGTACACCTCCTGCAGCGCGGCCCAGACGGCCCACATTCGGCCGATCATCGGGGAACCGCGGTACTGGGCCTCCTCGAAGGAGTCCACCGCGATCACCAGGGGCGGGCCGGGCTCGCCCGCCGGGACGGCCACCGCCTCGGCGACCAGGGCGGCGACCCGCTGTACGAGTTCCGTCTCCCGGGCCCTCGACTGTGCCTGGAACTCGGCGGACGAGCTCCGTCCGAGGGCTGAGCGGGTGGTGGACAGCGCGTACAGCTCCTCGATCTCTTCCTGCTCCTCGCGCAGGTCGCCGACCGTCTCCTCGCACTCGCGGGCGAGTGCGTCGAAGGCGTCCCGGTGGTGCGGGAACTGGATGCCGAACTGCCGGGCGATCTCCGCGATCAGGGTGGCCGGCTCGTTGATGGAGATGGTGGGGCGGTCGAAGTCGACGTATGCGAAGGGGAAGCCGGGCCGGTAGTCGCGCAGACTGTTCAGCAGGAACTTCGCGAGCAGGGTGCTCTTGCCGACGCCGGCGAGGCCGTGGATCAGCAGTGGGGGCTCAGGGTCCCGGGTGCGGGCCCGGACGAAATCCTGCGACCCGCCGGGCCCCTTCGGCCTCGCGGGTCTCCCGGCCCCCGCCGGTCCGTCCGGTGCCTCCGGCCCGCGGTGCGGCTCCTCGGCGGGCAGGCCGACGTAGGCGCGCAGTTCGTTCAGCTCCGCGGTCCGCCCGTGGACGGGGTCGCGGACGAGCCGTTCCAGGGGCTGCACCAGCCGGGCCCGCTCCATCAGCTGCTGCACGTCATCGGGATCGGGGAGACCGGTCGTGCCGGGCACCTGCGAGAGCCACAGCACGGCCTGCAGGGTGTCGGTGAGCTCGGTGGTGTTCTGGGCCTTCACGGGCGGCGGACTGCCCACGAGGTAGGCGAGGGCCCGGGCCTCGGTGTCACGGCTGCCCGGCCGGGGTGCGGGTGGCGGTGGAGTGAAGTGGTCCTGCCGCCGTCGGAGTTCCCTTTCCGCGGTGCCCTGGATGAGGGCCTGTACGGCGTCCGGGGAGAGGTTCGCGGCCAGCGCCCGGACAGCGGCCTCGGGGCCGGAGAGCCCGCGCAGCGTTGCCTCGCGTACCTCGGGCTTGAGCACCCAGAGGGGATGCTCTCCCATGCCGACCGTCCGGCAGTCGTCGACCAGTTCCAGCTTGGCCTTCCCGCTGGGTTCGGTCTCGTCCGGCAGTCGCAGCCGTCCGGGGTCGAAGTGGGTCAGCAGACAGGCCGCCTCGCGGTAGGACTGGCGCAACTCCGGCACAACTACGGGCTGTTGCTCCTGCGACGTCTGCAGCTCCGTGCGCAGTCGTGCCGCGAACTCCTCGTCGGCGTCAAGGGATTCGTAGACCCGTACGGCCGTCTCCGATGCCGTGCAGATCCGCCGCATGTAGCTGTCCTCACCCGGACCCCGGGCGGCCCGCAGGACCTCGGACACGGCCGTGTCCACGAGCGGGGCCAGCCCGTCGAAGTCCGAGGACGGGACGGGCGGCTCCCGCGACCCGGTGAACAACTCGCGGAAGAAGCAGCGCAGATCCTCCTCCTCCACCACCCGCGCGGTGTCCCAGCTCTGGTACTTGCGTACCTCGTGGGGGAGATGGGGCATCGACGGGGAATAGCCGAGCAGCACCAACCGGGGAGCGGACTCCGGGCGGGCGTTGTCGTAGATGGCCTGAGCGAGCTTTCCGATGCAGTCCCAGACGTCGGAGTTCACATCGAGCTTGTCGCATTCGTCGAACACCAGCCAGAACCGGTCTTCCGAGGCGGTCGCCCAGCGCACCACGCTGTTCGCGTCGTTCTGCAGCCTGGCCTGTGGATCGTTCAACTGTGTTGCGTTCAACGGCGGGGCTCCGGTGCGATGGCCGATCGTTTCGGGGGCTACCCAGGTGGCCAGCTGCTGGAGCACTTCGACGGCCGTGGACGTACGCGAGAGCACCACCCGCACCGGGGTGAATTCGCAGTGCTGCGCGAGGTGGCGGATGTAGGAATAGGTGTACGAGCGTCCGCTGTCGGGTGCGCCGTCGACCAGCAGCACCATTCTTCTCGGGTCGTCGACGAGTTTCCGCACGCTCTGGCGGAGTTCCGCGCGGTCCATGAAGACCTCGGCACCTCCTCCGAGGACGGTGCTGCGGTAGGGGTTTCTTTCGGATCTCCTCAGTTCCAGGTCCTTCTGCAGGGTGTCCCGGTACTCCACGGCCAGGGGCGCGGTGTCGCCCCGCACGCCCACCTCGGTCTGGCGGATCAGGCCGTCGACCAGCAGGTACTGATGATGAATCTTCCGTTTGGCTGCCCGGACGACCTCGACCGCGTTCTCGCCGGCTTTACCTGTGAGCGAGAGGGATTTGATGAATGTTTCATCAAATCCGATGGCTCGGAGGCGAGAGTAGGGGTCGATGTTGTCGAGGAGATACGTCCCCACCCACTCGGTGACGATGTCCCACTGGGGTTCGGTGAGCGGCATTCCGCACCTGCCCGGCCGCCCGTTGAGGGCGGGGAGAGGATCGGCTGAGACATCTCATGGTTTCACTCGGTCTGTTCCGTCGCAAGGCGGCTGAACAGGCCCCGGACCGGATCCCGTACCGGACCGGCGGCCAGGTACGCGCGGATGCCGTGGTGGTTCGGGCTGCTGCCTGCAGCCGGCCCGCGAGCCGCTCCTACGCCGCCGGGTCGCGGGCGGCGCCCTCCTCGGTGCCGGCCGAGGCCGCCGCCTCACGCCGGGCCTCGGCGAGGACCTGGGCCGCGAACTCCTCCGGCGGGGCCTCCGGCCCGGGGCCCAGTACGCCGTCCGGGAGGCGCTCCCCGTGTCGGTGCCGAACAGCGCCCGGTCCCACTGGGACTGGAGCAGTTCCTTACGGACCTTGTTCCCGTTGCCGTTGCCGTTGCCGTTGCCGTTGCCGTGGACGTGGACGACCGTGGGCTCCACAGTCAGTTCTGCATCATGATGTCGTCGTAGCTCTCCAGGCGGTGCCAGCGGTCCCCGGGGGCGCGGACGGGAGGCATCAGGTCCACGTCGGGGAGCGGGCCGAGGTCGAGGCCGGTCACCTCGGCGATGTCCGCCACCGGCACCTGGAAGGTGCGGAAGGGGCCCAGCGGTGGCGGGCCGGCCTTCGCCCCCGCCATGGCCCGCTCGCGGTCCCGGCTGAGGTCGGGGCTCTGGTCGAGGATGTACGCCGTGGAGGCGAGGTTGCCGTCCTGCGTGAAGGCCGCCACCTTCCAGAACCGCAGCGGTACCTGGATGCCGCGGTAGGGCGGGTCGGAGTCGTGCAGCACCGGGCCGGTGAACACGCTCAGCTTCCGGTCGAACTTGGCCGCGTGGTCGAGGAGGAAGTTCTCCAGCCCCAGCCACAGCTTCTTGCCCTGGTTGAACGTGTTCTGCTGCGGGGCCGCGTTGGTGAAGTGGAAGGTGTCGGCGTTGGCCTTGTCGGCCTCGGTGACCGTGCCCCACACCGGGTCCAGCCGGCGCACCAGATGTCCCCTGTCCAGGTCGTTGTCAGCGTAGATCGCCTGGCCGGCCTGCTGGTTCGCCGGGATGCGCGGGTCGAGGTTCCAGTCGTCCTCCCGGTCCACGTTCTCCACCAGCTTCGAGCCGTCGATGCAGACGGCGGTGGAGGCCGCGAACCGGCGGTCGGGGCGGTGGACCACCGTGAAGTGGGTGTACGGCAGAACGATCGTCGGGATGCCGTCGCCGGGCACGGGCAGGGGCACGACCTTGCCCAAGAAGGCCTCGTCGTAGCCGGTGCGATCGCTCAGCGGACCGCGCGAAGCCGTGGTCTCAGGTGAAGTGTTCATAGGATGGAAGTACCGCGCTGCGGTGATCACTCACGGTGTCCGCCGCCAAGTCACTCGAACAGGGGCCACGCTCGGGGGAGCCCCTCGGGGCCGCCGGAGGAGCCCGATCGGGGGGCGTAGGCGCACTCCTGGTTCAGCCGGGTCCGGCCACGGAACGCATGAGGTGACTCCCCGTGACATCCGTGACCCGGTGCCCTGCGCTGCCGCGCCGAAGGAGACCTGCTCACCCTGGAGGCGCTCGAATCGCAGTTCCAGACCAGGGACCCGGCCGAGGTGGAGGCCGCCCCCCGGCTGATGCCGATGCTCAAGCAAGGAGGTCTTCGCCCGTGACCGGGAGTTCTACGCCGGGCTGCAGTGCGAGCCGAGGAACGCACACGACGGGGCGGGCGAGCCCGACGCCCTCCTCATCGGCCTGTCAGGACAATCAGCTCGCCTCGGACGGAGACGTCAACGGCCTGTTCACCGCGCACCTGCTCAAGGTCTGGAACGAAGGGCAGTTCGAGGGCGGGTACCGCTCCTTCCACCGCGCGATCCAGCGCCGCATGCCCGCCATCCAGAGCCCCGACTTCTACCTGACAGGGGAGCCGGCGGCGAGTTTCCTCCGTCAGGAGCGCTTCACGGTCTGAGCATGCGGGGCCCCCGCAACCCGCCTAGCCTGGGACAGGGAGGTGCACTCTCCCCTCCGCGCCTTCAGACGGCTGGCCAAGGGCCGCCGCAGCGAAGGAGGTTGAAGTGAATACGGACATACGCCGGCGGCTCGGCCGGTCGGCCGTCACCCTGGTGCTGGCGGGCGGCCTGCTCGGCGCCGTGGCCCCGGCGGGCTCCGCGAGCACGGCGAGCGGCCCGTACGGGCCGTTCACCTGCAAACAGGGCTATGTGTGGCGCGAGGCGTACACCGGTGACCTGGTGTGCGTGACCCCGGACATCCGGGACCAGTCTGCCCGTGAGAACCGGCTCGGCCCGTCCCGCAAGCAGCCCGGCGGCGGCGCCTACGGCCCGGACACCTGCAAGCCGGGTTACGTCTGGCGCGAGGCCGCACCCTGGGACACGGTGTGCGTCCCGCCGGACAGCCGGGACCAGGCCAAGGAGGACAATGCCGCGGCGGTGTCCCGGCTGGCCTCCACCCCGTGAGCCCGTACCCAGTGAGTCGCACCCCGTGATCCGCACGCCGTGAGCTCCTCCGGTCCGGCAGCCGTGACGCCCGCCCCGCAGACGGGCGTCACGGCTGCCGTCCCTCACAGTCCGCGGCCTGGCCCTCCGGAGGCCCGGGCCGTGCTCGATTCCTCCGGCTGTATCCAATTCCACATCTCGGATCGAAGCGCCTGATCGGTCCGCTGACATCCATGGTCACCCGACCCCGGACGCCGGTGGCAGACTGAAGGTCTGTGACGGATCAGGTGCTGACTGGCGTTAGCGTGGTTGCCGACCGCGGCGCCCGTGCTGGTTCCGTGCTGGTTTCGGAGGCGGAGGAGCGGTAAACGTGCAGGTCGGAGCGGTCGGAGTGATGCCTTGAAGATTTTGCACACCTCCGACTGGCACCTGGGGCGGTCCTTCCACCGCGTGAACCTGCTCGGCGCCCAAGCCGCCTTCATCGACCACCTCGTGGAGACCGTCCGGGAGCACGGGGTCGACGCCGTCCTCGTCGCCGGTGACATCTACGACCGTGCCGTGCCCCCGCTGCCCGCCGTCGCCCTGTACGACGAGGCCCTGCACCGGCTGGCCGACCTCGGCGTGCCCACCGTGATGATCTCCGGGAACCACGACTCCGCGCGCCGCCTCGGGGTCGGGGCCGGCCTGATCGGCCGGGCCGGGATCCACCTGAGGACCGACCCCGCCGGGTGCGCCGACCCCGTGGTGCTGGCCGACGTACACGGTGACGTGGCGCTGTACGGGCTGCCGTACCTGGAGCCCGCTCTCGTCAAGGACGACTTCGGCGCAGGGAAGGTGAGCCACGAGGCCGTCCTGGGCGCGGCCATGGACCGGATCCGGGCCGACCTGGCCGGCCGCGCGCCCGGGACCCGCTCGGTCGTCCTCGCCCACGCCTTCGTCACCGGCGGGCAGGCCAGCGACAGCGAGCGCGACATCGCCGTCGGCGGGGTCGAGGCCGTGCCGGCCTCCGTCTTCGACGGGGTCGACTACGCCGCCCTCGGCCACCTCCACGGCTGCCAGACGATCAACGAACGGGTCCGCTACTCAGGTTCCCCGCTCGCCTACTCCTTCTCCGAAACCGGCCACCGCAAGACCATGTGGCTCGTCGAGCTGGGCGCGGAAGGGGAGATCGCCGGCGCCGAGCGCCTCGACACCCCCGTACCGCGCGGCCTCGCCAGGGTCCGGGGACCCCTGGAGGAACTGCTCTCCGAGGGCTCGTACGCCGCCTACGAGGACTGCTGGCTGGAGGCCACCCTCACCGACCCCGTCCGGCCCGAAGACCCCATGGCCCGGCTCGTCGCGCGCTTCCCGCACACCCTCAGCCTCGCCTTCGACCCCGAGGGCCGCGCGCAGGACGGCGCGGGCAGCTACGCGCAGCGCCTCAAGGGCCGCAGCGACCAGGAGATCGCGGAGGACTTCGTCAGCCACGTGCGCGGCGGCGGCGGTTTCGCGGACGAGGACGAACGGGCCGTGCTGCGGGGCGCCTTCGACGACGTACGGGTGGACGACGGCCGGCAGGAGACCCACCGATGAGGCTGCACCGGCTGCGGATCACCGCTTTCGGACCCTTCGCCGAACCGCAGGAGATCGACTTCGACGGGCTGTCGGGCGCCGGGATCTTCCTGCTGCACGGCCCCACCGGCGCCGGCAAGACCTCCGTCCTGGACGCCGTCTGCTACGCCCTCTACGGCTCGGTCCCCGGCTCCCGGCAGGCCCCCGGCACCAGCCTGCGCAGCGACCACGCGGCCGCCGACACCCCGACCGAGGTCACCCTCGAACTCACCGCCGGCGGACGCCGCCTGGAGATCACCCGGCGCCCCGAGCAGGACCGGCCCAAGAAGCGCGGCACCGGGACCACCAAGGACAAGGCGCAGAGCCGGCTGCGCGAGTACGACGGCGAGCACTGGAGCGCCCTCAGCCGTTCCCACCAGGAGATCGGCGAGGAGATCGAGCAGCTGCTCGGCATGAGCCGCGAGCAGTTCTGCCAGGTCGTGCTGCTTCCCCAGGGGGAGTTCGCACGCTTCCTGCGGGCCGACGAGGCGGCGCGGGGCCGGCTGTTGGGCAGGCTCTTCGACACCCGTCGCTTCGCCGCCGTCGAGACCCTGCTCGGCGAACGCCGCCGGACCGCCGAGGCCAAGGTCCGCGCCGGGGACGAGCGGGTGCTGCACACCGCCCAGCGCCTCGCCCAGGCCGCCGGGGACGCCGCCGACCTGCGGGCCTGGCCGCTGCCCCGGCTCCAGCCGGGCGACCCCGGGCTCGCCGGAGCCGTCCGCGCCTGGGCGGCCGTCGCGCGCTGCTCCGCCCGGGAGCGGCTCACCGTCGCCGAGTACGCCCTCGCCGCCGTCGAGGGGCGCCACGCCGCCGCCTGGCGGGCCGCCGAGGAGGCGCGCGAGCTCGACCGGCTGCAACGCCGGCACGCCGAGACCACCCGCCGGGCGGCCCTGCTCGCCGAGGCCGCCCCGGAGCGGGAGCGGGTGCGCGCCCTGCTCGACCGGGCCCGGCGCGGAGCCCTCGTCGCCCCCGCCCTGGAGCTGCGCGGAGCCGCCGCCGGAGCCCACATGGCCGCCGCGCACGCGGAGTCGGTGGCCCGCGCGAAGCTGCCGTCGCCGCTCGACGGGGCCGGCGCCGAGCAGCTGGCCGCCGTGGAACAGCGGCTGCGCGAGGATCTGGGCGCCCTCGGGGCCGCCCGCCGCGCCGAGCAGCGCAGCGCCGAGATCGGCCGGGAACGGGCCAACCTGGAAAGGGAGTCCCGGGCCGCCGAGGAACAGCAGCAGGAGACAGCCGAGTGGCTCGCCCGCTGGGAGACCACCCGGGCCGAGCTGGCCGGGCGCGCGGACGCCGCCCAGCAGGCCGCGACCCTCGCCGAGCAGCTCACAGGCAAGCTGGAGCCCGCCCGGCTGCACCTGCACGCCGCCCAGCGCCGCGACGCCTTCGACGCCGACGCGGAGCGGGCCGAGGGCGAACTGCTCACCGCGCGCGAGGAGTCGACGGCCGCCCGGGAGGACTGGCTGGAGCTCAAGGAGACCCGGCTGCGCGGGATCGCCGCCGAACTGGCCGCCGCCCTGGTCGCGGGCGAGCCGTGCACGGTGTGCGGAGCCGAGGAGCACCCCGCTCCCGCCCGCCCGGCACCCGGCCACGTCGACCGGGCCGCCGAGGACGCCGCGCACGCCCGCTTCGAGCGGGCCGAGGAACGCAGGGCCGGGGTCGAGCGCAGACTGGCCGCCCTGCGGGAGGCCCGCGCCGAGGCAGCGGCCGCCGCCGGCAACGCCACCACCGCCGAACTGCTGGAACTGACGGCCGACCTGAGCTCCCGTCACGCCGAGGCCCATGCGGCGGCGGCCGGACTGCACACCGCCCGCGAGCGGCTCGCCCGCGCCGAGCGGGAGCACGCCGTGCGCAGCTCCGAGCGGCTGGAGGCGGAGGTCCGGGCCGGCGCCCGGGCCTCCCGCCGTGAGGGCCTCGACCAGGAACAGGCCTCGCTGGAGGCGGAACTGGCCCTGGTGCGGGCGGACGCCCCCAGCGTCGCGGCCCGGGCGGGGGTCCTGGAGGACAGGGTCCGCATGGTCACCTCGGCCGCCGCCGCGCTGCGCCGGGCCGAAGACACCGCCGCCCGGCTGAAGGAGGCCGACGGCCGGCTCGCCGACGCCGCCTTCAAGGCCGGCTTCGACACCACCGAGGAGGCGGCCGACGCCGTGCTCCCGGAGTACGAACGCACCGCGCTGCAGCACCGGACGGACGCCTGGCAGGCGGAGGAGGCCATGCTGGCCGACCGCCTCGGGGAGAGCGACACCGCCGCGGCGGCGGCCCTGCCCCCGGCCGCGCCGGAGGAGGCCGAGGCGTACGCGGCCCGGGCCGCCGCGAAGCTTCGTACGGCCGGTTCCGCCGTGGACGCGGCCCGGGTGCGCTGCAAGGACCTCGACGGGCTGTCCCGCCAGGCCGAGCAGGAGCTGCGGGCCCTGGGCCCGCTGCGCGAGGCGTACGACCGGGTGGCCCGGCTCGCCGGTCTCACCGCGGGCACCTCCGCCGACAACGAGCGCAAGATGCGGCTGGAGGCGTACGTCCTGGCGGCCCGGCTGGAGCAGGTCGCCGCCGCCGCGACGGTACGGCTGCTGCGCATGTCGGGCGGCCGCTACACCCTCGTGCACTCCGACGCCAAGGCGAGCGGACGCGGGCGTTCCGGGCTCGGGCTCCACGTGGTCGACGCCTGGACGGGCAGTGAGCGGGACACCGCGACGCTGTCCGGCGGCGAGACCTTCTTCGCCTCGCTCGCCCTCGCGCTGGGCCTGGCCGACGTGGTCACCGACGAGGCGGGCGGCATGCGGCTCGACACCCTCTTCATCGACGAGGGCTTCGGCAGCCTCGACGACCAGGCGCTGGACGAGGTCCTCGACGTACTGGACTCGCTGCGCGAACGCGACCGCAGCGTCGGCATCGTGAGCCACGTCGCCGACCTGCGCACCCGCGTCCAGGCCCAGCTGGAGATCGTCAAGCAGCGCGGCGGCTCCGTCGTGCGCCACCGCGCGGCCGCCGGGACGCACTGAGGCCCCGTCGCGGAAGACGACCGGACGTCTCCTCGTGCGCACGGCGGACCGCCCGGCTCCGGCAAGGGAGCCGACCGGTCCGCCGTGCGCCGCACCACGGCCGACGGAGCGCCGGCCGACGGAGCGCCGGTCAGAGCTTGGACAGCTCGTCCACCAAGTCGTCCAGGCCCAGCGAACCCTGCGACAGCGCCGCCATGTGCCACGCCTTCAGGTCGAAGTTGTCGCCGTGCGCGGCGCGCGCGTTGTCGCGGCCCAGCAGCCAGGCGCGCTCGCCCAGCTTGTAGCCGATCGCCTGGCCCGGCATCGACAGGTAGCGGGTCAGCTCGCTCTCGATGAAGTCCGCCGGCCGGCCGCTGTGCAGGCCGAAGAACTCCTGCGCCAGGTCCACGGTCCAGTGCTCGCCCGGGTGGAACGGTGAGTCCGCCGGGATCTCCAGGCCCAGGTGCATGCCGATGTCCACGATGACCCGCGCGGCCCGCATCATCTGGCAGTCGAGGTACCCGAGCCGCTGCTCGGCGTCCTTGAGGTAGCCCAGCTCGTCCATCAGCCGCTCGGCGTACAGCGCCCAGCCCTCGGCGTTGGCGCTGACCAGGCCCACACTGGCCTGGTAGCGGGAGAGCTGGTCCGCGACGTGCGTCCACTGCGCCAGCTGGAGGTGGTGGCCCGGCACGCCCTCGTGGTACCACGTGGAGACCAGGTCGTAGACGGGGAAGCGGGTCTGGCCCATCGTCGGCAGCCAGGTGCGCCCCGGACGGGAGAAGTCCTCGGACGGGTTGGTGTAGTACGGGGCCGCCGCGCCGCCCGGGGGAGCGATCCGCGACTCCACCCGCTTGACCCGCTCGGCGAGCTCGAAGTGGGTGCCGTCGAGGTTCTCGATGGCCTCGTCCATGAGGCCCTGCAGCCAGGCCTGGACCTCCTCCACGCCCTCGATGTGGGTGCCGTGCTCGTCCAGGTGGCGCAGCGCGTCCCAGGGAGAGGCGCCCGGCAGGATCTTGCCCGCCTCCTCCTTCATCTCGGCGAGCAGCCGGTGGTACTCGGACCAGCCGTAGGCGTACGCCTCGTCCAGATCGAGGTCCGTGCCGTTGAAGTAGCGCGACCAGCGGGCGTAGCGCTCGCGGCCCACCGGGTCGGGCTGCCCCTGGACCGCGGGGGCGTACACGTCGCGCATCCAGTCGCGCAGTTCCACGACGGCGGCGGTCGCGGCGGCGGCCGCCTCGTCGAGCTCGGCGCGCAGCGCCTGCGGGCCGCCGGCGGCGAACTCGGCGAAGAAGCCGCCCTCCCCGGTGCCCTGGGCGCCGGCCCCGCCGTCCTGGCCGGCCCAGCCGGTGAGCTGCTCGATGAAGGTGGCGGTGGGGCGCGGGCTTCCGTACAGGCCGCGGTCCAGGCCGAGCGCGAGGCACTCGCGGTAGCCGGCGTAGGCGGCCGGGACGGCGCGCAGCCGCTCGGCGATGGCGGCCCAGTCCTCGTCCGTGTCGGACGGGGTCAGGGTGAAGACCTCACGGACGGCGTGCGCCGGGGAGTGGATGTTGCTGACCGCGCGCAGGTCCTCGTCGGCTTCGTGGACGGCGAGTTCGGCGCTGAGGCGCTCGCGCAGCAGGCGGGCGCAGCGGCGCTCGACATCGCTGTCCGCGCCCGGCTGGCGCTCGGCGGCGTCGAGCAGGGCGAGCGTGGCGCGGGAGAGTTCGGCGGCCGCCGCACGACCCGCGGGGGAGAGGTCCGGCAGCTTGCCGGAGCTTTCGGCGATGCCGAGGTAGGTGCCCGTGATCGGGTCGATGGCGATGAGCTCGTCGACGTAGGCGTCGGCGATCTGGCGGGGCAGCCGCGCGGCACCGCTGCTGGTGAGGATGTCTGACATGTGGACATCTTCGTATGCCGGACGGGTCCCCGTCATCACCAAACGGCCTCAGCCTGCTGACGTAGGGGGGAGTAGGGGGCCGCAGTCCCACTCCTGGAAGATCAGCCTCGTTTCGACGCGGGCGACTTCCCGGCGCGAGGTGAACTCGTCGAGGACCAGCCGCTGGAGCTCGCCGGGATCGGAAACGGCCACGTGTACGAGGTAGTCGTCGGGCCCTGTCAGGTGGAAGACCGCCCGCGAGGCCGGGAGCGAGCGGACCCGTTCGACGAAGGGACCGATCAGCTCGCGGCGGTGCGGGCGCACCTGTACGAGGAGCAGCGCCTCCAGGCCGCGCCCGAGCTTGGCCGGATCGAGCCGGAGCCGGTTGCCGAGGATGATGCCGGAGCGGCGCATCCGGGCGACCCGGTCCAGGCAGGTCGACGCGGCGACGCCGATCTCGGCGGCGAGATCGCGGTAGGTGGTCCGGGCATCGTTCTGCAGAAGGCGCAGAATCTGCAGATCGACCGGGTCCAGAGCGACGGATTCGGACATTGGCCGAACGTAGCACGGCCTTTTCCCGCCAGAGCCGACCGGATGAGCACAGTACGGCCCATGGAGACGAACGCCCCGACCGTACGACGGTCACTGGCCACCGAAGCCGTTCATGCCGGACGCGAGGACCTCGCCGGGCTCGGACTGCACGCGCCTCCGCTCGACCTGTCGACGACGTACCCGTCGTACGACAGCCGGGCGGAGGCCGCTCGCATCGACGCGTTCGCCACGACCGGAGCCCGGCCCGAGGGCCCGCCGGTGTACTCCCGGCTGGACAATCCGACCACCGCCCGGTTCGAGACGGCCCTCGCCCGGCTCGAAGGCACGGAGAGCGCCGTCGCCTTCGCGAGCGGGATGGCCGCCTTGTCGGCCTGCCTGCTGGTGCGGGGGATGAAGGACCTGCGTCACGTGGTCGCCGTACGGCCCCTCTACGGGTGCAGCGACCACCTGCTGACCAGCGGGCTGCTGGGAACCCAGGTGACGTGGGTCGATCCGGAGGGCATCGCGGACGCCATCCGGCCGGACACCGGTCTGGTCATGATCGAGTCGCCCGCCAATCCGACGCTCGCCGAGATAGACCTGCGCGCCGCCGCGCAGGCCTGCGGGGAGGTGCCGCTGCTCGTCGACAACACCTTCGCCACGCCCGTCCTGCAGCGGCCGGCCGAGAGCGGCGCACGGCTCGTCCTGCACAGCGCCACCAAGTACCTCGGCGGCCACGGGGACGTCCTCGGCGGGATCGTGGCTTGCGACGAGGAGTTCGCGCGGCAGCTGCGCCAGGTGCGGTTCGCGACCGGCGGGGTCCTGCACCCGCTGGCCGCGTACCTGCTGCTCCGAGGGCTCTCGACGCTTCCCGTACGGGTACGGGCGGCCTCCGCGAGCGCCGCGGAGCTCGCCGCGCGGCTCGCGGCCGATCCGCGCGTCCTGCGGGTGCACTACCCGCGGATCGGCGGCGCCATGGTCGCCTTCGAGACGGCCGGCGACCCGCACGAGGTGATCGCCTCCGTCCGGCTGGTCACCCCGGCGGTCAGCCTGGGCAGCGTCGACACGCTCATCCAGCACCCGGCCTCCATCAGCCACCGCATCGTGGCCGAGGGGGACCGCCACGCCTCGGGCGTGAGCGACCGGCTGCTGCGGATGTCGGTCGGGCTGGAGGACGTCGACGACCTGTGGGCCGACCTGGACCAGGCGCTGGACCGGGCGATGGACGCACGGCTCAGTGCTGGGTACGGGGCCGCGTACCCGGCAGGCCGGGGGACTCGCGAGGAAGCTCGTACGGCAGCCGGGAGCTGACCGGGGTCGCGTCCAGCCGTGCCGTGATCACCAGGGTGCCCTCCTCGATCTGGTAGTCGAGGGGGAGGCCGAGTCCGCGCATGGCGGCGACCATCCCGGTGTTCGCGGCCTGGGTGACGGCGTACACGCTGTCGCAGCCGGCCTCGACGGCCATCGCGATCAGCCGCCCCAGCAGCTCGGTGCCGATGCCGCGGCGCTGCCAGTCGTCCTCGATGAGCAGCGCCACCTCGGTCTCGTCGCCGTCCCAGAGCAGGTGGCCCAGGGCGACGAGCTTGCCGGACGTGGTGGTCGCGGCGAGGGTGCGGCCGAAGCGCGGGCTCAGCAGGTGGCCGAGGTAGCGGTCGGCGTCGGCGACGGGGCCGTGGTAGCGCAGGGCCAGGGTGCGCTCCGAGCACCGGTCGTGCATCGCGAGGGCGGCGGCCTTGTCCGAGCCGTCGGCGCGGCGGACGGTGATCTCGTTGCCCTCCGGCAGGGTCAGTACGTCCTGGCTGCGCGGCACGCGCGGCCCGAGCCGGGCGTCGAGCTCGACGAGCGCGCGGGCCCGGGCGAACTCGGTCGGGGTGAAGGGCAGGTAGGGCCGCTCGATGGTGATCGCACCGCCGGAGGGGTCGCGCAGCCGCATGACCGTGGCTTCCAGGACCCCTTCGACCGGGGCGTCGGCGCCGGCGTTGGGCCGGCCGGACAGGGTGGTCGCAGGGATCGAGTGGATGGTGCAGCGGCCGAGCAGCTGGCGCAGCGCGAGCGGCAGTTCGGCGGCGTCCAGCGCGGTGCGGGTGGCAAGGCCCAGGACGCGGGTCGGGGTGTCGACGAGGTCGTGGGCGTCGGCGCGCTCGATCCACGTGCTGTGGCCGCCGGCGCCGGCGATGGCGCGGGTGAGGTCGCCGGCGGGCAGCTGCTGCGGGGCGCGCAGCAGGAACTCGTCCACGGTGCCGCCCTCGGGCAGCGGGTGCGTCTGCAGCGTCAGGATGTCGACGCCGCTGCCGGCGAGGGCGGTGCAGATCGCGGCGAGGCTGCCGGGCCGGTCGCGCACGGTGGTCCGCATCCGCCACAGGGAGGTGGTGAGCGCGGTGTCCGAGGGTTCGGCGTCGGAGTGCGACGTGCCGGAGTGCGCGGTGGCCGCCCCGCGGGCCGTCGGAGGCGGCGCATGGCTGTGGCGCCGTGCCCACCAGGTGTGGAACGCCGCCGTGAACAGGAGCGCGACGGCCGAGGCGACGAGCAGGACCGGGCCGCGCGGGCCGTGCACGACGAGGTTCGCGATGCCGTCGGCCACGGCGACGGCGCAGAAGAGGGCGGCGAGTTCGACGACGTCCCGGCGCCAGTGGTGGCGGTGGGAACGCTGGGCGGGGGCAGGAGTGCGCTCAGTCATGCAGACCACTGTGACGCAGGGGTGTTGCGTGATCACGAACTGTTTGTGACCGACTGGTTAATGATCCATCTGGCCGATTTCGCCCTGTTTTCCGGCTCATTTCAGAGGGTGTGTGTGCGGGGTGTGCCGGGTGTGCCGGGAGTGCGGGGTGCGCGCGGGGGCCGATGGCGGGTGGGTGGGTTGGCCGGCGGGCGGGGCTGCCGGGGGATCGGGCGGTTTCCGGACCGTCCGTCACTGACCCACCCGTCCGGGCCGGAGCGTCCGCGTGAAGAGGACACCGCCGCCCTGGCGCCGCAGCCGCACGGTGAGCTCGCCGCTCTCCCCGTCGATCTCCACCTCGCCGTAGTACGGCGGGTTCTCGGACGGCGACATGTTGGCGAAGGGGGCGGACTGGACGAACTGCGTCCGCGGGCCGAAGGTCGCGTCGAGCCGCCCGGCCGGGAAGCCTCCCGCGCCGATGGGGCCCGAGACGAACTCCCAGAACGGCGCGAAGTCGGTGAAGGCGGCCCGCTCCGGCGCGTAGTGGTTCGCGGCCGTGTAGTGGACGTCCGCGGTGAGCCAGAGGGTGCCGGTGACGCCCTGGTGCTTGATGTGGCGCAGCAGCTCGGCGATCTGCAGCTCGCGGCCGAGCGGCGCGCCGGGGTCGCCCTGGGCGACGGCCTCGAAGTCGACCGCCCCGTCCGGGACCACGATGCCCAGCGGCATGTCGGCCGCGATGACCTTCCAGGTGGCGCGGGAACGCGAGAGCTCGCGCTTGAGCCAGGCCAGTTGCTCGGGGCCGAGGATGCCGATGGGGTCGTCGGTCTGCCGACCGGGGGAGTTGGCGTCGCGGTGGGTGCGCATGTCGAGGACGAACACGTCGAGCAGCGGGCCGTGTCGCAGCACCCGGTACATCCGGCCCTCGGCGCGGCCGCCGCGCAGGTCGGTGACGGGGAAGTACTCGCCGAAGGCCCGGCGGGCCCGGCCGGCGAGGGTGTCGACGTCCTTCACGGTGTACCGGGGGTCTTCGAGGATCTGTCCCGGGTACCAGTTGTTGCGGACCTCGTGGTCGTCCCACTGGGCGAGGACCGGGACCTGGGCGTTGAAGTCGCGCAGGTTGCGGTCGAGGAGGTTGTAGCGGAAGTTGCCGCGGTACTCGGCGAGGGTCTCGGCGACCTTCGCCTTCTCCTCGGTCGTCACGTTCTTCCAGAGGCTGCCGTCGCGCAGGGGCACGGAGGCCTGGACCGGCCCGTCGGCGTAGATGGTGTCCCCGCTGAAGAGGAAGAAGTCGGGGTCGCGCAGCCGCATCTCGTCGAACACGCGGTAGCCCCCGACGTCCGGGTTGATCCCCCAGCCCTGGCCCGCGAGGTCCCCGGACCACAGGAAGCGCACGTCGCGGCGGCGGGAGACGGGGGTGGTGCGGAAGGTGCCGCGCACCGGCTCACCGGTGCGGCGCGGGTCGTCGGGGTCGGCGAGGACGACGCGGTAGTGGACCTGACGGCCGGGCGGGAGTTCGCGCAGCGTGGTGGTCCCGGTGAAATCGGTGCCGGGACCGAGCAGCGGGCCCCGGTGGCGGCGCACGGCGTAGCGGAACGACTCGCTCGGAGAGGTCTCGACGTACATGCGCGCGGGCCGGTCGGAGCGCGTCCAGACGGTGGCCGAGTGGGCGGTGATCTCGCCGGACTGGACGCCCCAGAGGGCGTTGGGGCGGCCCGAGCGGACGAAGGCGGCGGCCGCCGCCGCGTGGGCCGGGGCGCTGAAGGCGCCGGACAGGGTGGTGGACAGGGCGAGACCCACCGGAACGGCGAGGGAACCACCGAGCAGGGAGCGTCGGGTGTGCGGCAGGGGTGCCATCGGTGCGTCTCCAGAGGCCGGCGGGGACGGGCCGGACCAGTGTGCGGCGACACACCGGCCGCACACCGGACCGTCCGCGTCGGGCACGCGAAGCGTGGGTGAACACTGATGGCACCGGTGGGTACGGGTGCCGTCCCGTCGGCGGGTCAGCTCGTCAACGGGCCGATCGGGTTGACCGGTCAACCGACGTCAGGTCAACCGACGTCAGGTCAACCGAGGTCAGGTCAACCGGTCGACGGGTCAACCGGTGCACCGGGTGGCGGGCAACCGGTGCACCGGCCAGTGGGTGGCGGGCAACCGGTGCACCGGCCAGTGGGCGACGGGTCAACCGGTCAACCGGATGAGGCACCCGGTGAACCGGTCACCGGGCGCGCCGGGTCGTGTCCAGGATGACCCGGGCGACCAGCGCCGGGTCGTCGTGCATCGGGACGTGACCGCAGCCGGGGAGCCGGACCAGACGTGCGCCGGGGATCGTCCGCTTGGCGCGTACGCCCTGGCGGCGCAGGAGCAGCCGGTCGCGGCTGCCCCAGGCGATGGTGACCGGCAGGCCGGGCAGATCGTCGGCGAACCGTACGGAGCCGCCCGCGGCCAGGGTCTCCTCGAAACCGGTGGCGTCGCGCAGGGCCAGGGTCTCGGCGACCACGGCGTCGGGCGAACGGCGGCCCGGGCGCGCGTAGATGGTGCTGGTGAGCGCGGTGCGGCCGGCGGCGCTGCGCGAGAGCCGCTCCACGACGGACCGGGGCAGAACGGTGGCACCGGCACGCATCGCGCGGAGCGCGGCGAAGGCGTAGCGGCGCTCGCCCTCGGTCCAGAAGCCGGCCGGGGACAGGGCGGTGACCGAGCGGGCCAGGCGGGCGCGGCCCATCTCGAGCGCGAGCAGCCCGCCGAGGGAGTTCCCGGCGACGTGCGGGCACTCGACGCCGAGCGCCGCGCAGAGCGCGCCGAGCGCCGGGGCGATGGTGCCGAGACCGTACGGGACCCCGTCCGGCAGGGGCTCCGAGACTCCGAAGCCGGGCAGATCGACGGCGATCACGTCGTAGTCGGCGGCCAGGACGTCCATCACCGGGTGCCAGGCCTGCAGGTGGTGGCCGATGCCGTGGAGCAGCAGGAGGGGCTCGCCCGCGCCCTTGCGCTCGTAGGCGGCGGTGGTGGTGCGGGGGCCCAGCGGCGAATCGATCGTGAAGGAGACCGTGGCGGTCATGCTGCTCCTCGTCGGGGTCGGCGGCGCATGTGAGACAGGTTGTCAGGAGTGTCTCCCGCCATCGTTACCGCCCGGTAGCCCTCCGACACCAAGACCTTCGTCTTTCCCGCGCCCCGCGAACATCCCGTGAACGGCTTGCTGCATATGCCCGATCTGCCCGACAAAGGGGTGAGGATTGGTCTTGACCAAGGGGGTGCGCCGTCCTATCGTCGCTGGGATAGTGCAGGAACCTTTAATAAACAAGGGCGCGGAACTGCCGCTGGAACACGGCGATTGCGGCGATTGCAGGAGGAGTCAGGGTGGGGACCACGCAGCTCGAATCGGTGCCGGAGCCGAAGTACTGGCACCTGAAGACCGTCCTCAGTGAGGCGCTCGACCAGGACTTCGCCGTGGGCGAGATCCTGCCCAACGAGCGTGACCTCGCAGCCCGCTTCGGCGTGGCCCGCGCGACCCTGCGCCAGGCCCTGGAGCAGCTGGAGCTCGAAGGCCGCCTGCAGCGGCGGCGCGGAGTCGGCACGACCGTCGCCCCGCCCCGCGTGGGCGTCGCCGTCGGCACCGCGCAGCACAGCTGGCCCGGCGAGAGCGTCGACTGCTGGGAACCCGTGGACGCGGCCGAGGCCGCGCCGGCCGCCGCCGTCCTGAAGCTGCTGGGCACCGCCGCCGGCGAGATCGTCCTCGCGGTGCGCCGGACCCGCGTCGAGCAGGGGCAGGTCGTCGCCGCCGAGATGCTCTACGTGCCCGCCTCCTCGGTGCCCGGCCTTTCCGCCATCGACACCCCGGCCGGCCCGGCGCGCGCCCGGGCCGTCATGCGCGAGCTGCAGCGGCTTCCCCTCGAGGGCCAGGACCGCTCGGTGGAGCTCGGCTCGGCCCGCGCCGACGACGCGAAGGAACTGGACCGCCTCCCGGGCGCCCCGGTCCTCCTGGTCACCACCCGCTACTTCACGGCGCAGGGCACGGCGGCCCTCTCGGTGGCCACCTACCGCGCGGACACCTGCCGTCTCACCTTCGGCGACACGGGCGACGTCCAGATCACGCACGACACCCGCGTCGCGTCCTGACGGACGGACGGACGGACGGGCTAGTGCTGTGGCCGGGCGGACTGGCTGGTCGTGAGCCTGGCTGCCCGCTGCCGGGCTGACCGACTGACGGGTCGCCCCCGGAAGGCCTGCCGACCAACAGGCCGGCAGGCCGGCTGGCGCTGACCGGCGGACCGGTGACCGGCTGCTCCACCCTGTGGGCCAGGCTGCCCGCTCCTGCTGCGGCTGCCTGCAGGCCGTCGAT
>NZ_JBHWVV010000009.1:128551-301550 GCF_042736715.1 Streptomyces sp. NPDC060049 | reverse complement strand
ATCGGTTGTCCTGCTGGTCGGGCGGTTGGGCCGGTGCTGACGGGCGGGGCGGTTGGCCAGCTGCCCCGCGGGCTGACTTCCCGGTCCTGTGGGGCTGCCTGCTTCCGCTGCGGCTGCCTGCGGGCCGCCGATCGGTTGTCCTGCTGGTCGGCCGGTTGGGCCGGTGCTGACGGGCGGGGCGGTTGGCCAGCTGCCCTGCAGGCTGGCTTCCCGGCCCTGTGGGGCTGCCTGCTTCCGCCCGCTCCTGCTGCGGCTGCCTGCAGGCCGTCGATCGGTTGTCCTGCTGGTCGGGCGGTTGGGCCGGTGCTGACGGGCGGGGCGGTTGGCCAGCTGCCCCGCGGGCTGACTTCCCGGTCCTGTGGGGCAGCCTGCTTCCGCTGCGGCTGCCTGTGGGCCGCCGCCCCGGTTGTCCTGCTGGTCGGGCGGTTGGGCTGGTGCTGACGGGCGGGGCGGTTGGCCAGCTGCCCCGCGGGCTGGCTTACCGGTCCCGTGGGGCAGCCTGCTTCCGCTGCGCCTGCCCGGCCCTCTGGGCCATACCGCCTGGCTGCCCGGTTGACCGACCGACCGGCTGAGCCGCGGGCCGCTGGGGGCAGTGCGGCGCCCCCGGGCGGTGGCCCGCGGGTCTCTTCCCGAGCCGAAGCCCGATGGCCCACGCGAGGAACGGGATCCGCGCGGTCCCGGCCCCCCGCCGGACCACCTTGCGACGGGGGCCGACCAGGGCCCGGGCGCCCGGCTCCGGCCCTTGCCGCGGGTCCGGGCCGAGTCGGAGCGACCGGGCGTGACCGGTGACTGGTGTGACCAGGGCCGGAGGCGGGCGTGGCCAGGCCCGAGGGCGGGTGTGACCAGGGCCGGTGACTGGTGTGACCAGGGCCGGAGGCGGGCGTGGCCGGGGCCGGAGGGGCGTGACCGAGGCCCGGGGCCTGCCTGGCGGGCCGTGAGGATCAGCGGCGGCGGGTCGTGACGGTCTTCTCCACGGCGAACAGCTCTTCCTCCACGTGGTCCAGAGCCAGCCGCAGCGCTCCCGTGGCCACGGCCGCCTCGCCCAGCAGGGAGAGCGCCACGCGCGGCGGGCGCAGACAGTACCGCTGCAGTTCGCGGCGCAGGGGGTCCAGCACCCCGTCCATCCCGGCCGCCCAGCCCCCCACCACCACCAGCTCCGGATCCATCGCCAGGACCAGCGCCGCCACGTCGTGGACCAGCCGTTGGATGAACCGGTCCACCGCGGCCACCGCCCTCGCGTCTCCGCGTTTGGCCATCGCGAAGACCTCCGCGACCGCCCGCTCGTCCAGGGGGTGCAGCGGCTCACCGGTCGTCGACAGCAGCCTCTCGGGCGTGACCTCTCGACCCAGCAGATGCAGCGCGCCGATCTCACCGGCCGCCCCGCCGAAGCCGCGGTGCAGGCGGCCGCCGATCAGCGAACCCGCGCCGGGGCTGAGTCCCGCCATCACGAAGACCATGTCGTCGGTGTCCGTCGCCGCGCCCTTCCAGTGCTCGGCGACCGCCGCCGCGTTGGCGTCGTTCTCCACCTGGACCGGGCAGCGGAAGGAGCGCCGCAGCCGGTCGCCGAGGGGCAGCCCCGTCCAGCCGGGCAGGGCCGTACCGAGCCGGACGGTGCCGTCCGCCTCGACGATCCCCGGGCTGCCCACTCCGACCGCCCGCAGGGAGTCCCGGGGTACGCCGGCCTTGCGCAGCAGGTCGGCCACCGCACCGCGGACCCGCTCCAGCCGTTCGTCGGCGGACGCCGTCTCGGCGACCTCCTTGGTGCCGGCGCCGATGATCCGCCCGTCCAGGCCGGACAGCAGCACCGCGATCCGGTGGGAGCCGATCTCCACACCGAGCAAGTGCCCCGCTTCCGCGCGGAACCGGAACCGTCTCGCGGGGCGCCCCTGGCGCCGGGCGCCCTCCTCCGCGCCGGCTTCGACGACGAGCCCCGTGCCGATGAGTCCCTCGACGACGCCCTCGACCGTCGGTCGTGAGAGCCCGGTCACCCGCGTGAGGTCGGTGAGGGTCGGTGCTTCGGCCGCGCGCAGTGCCCGCAGGACGACGGCGGAGTTGATCCGCCGGAGCAGAGAGGGGTCCCCGCCGGTCAGCTGCCCCAACGTGATTCCTCCCAGCGAGCGAGCTTGTCAGCCGGATGGTACTGCGCACCCGCCGCAACGGCGAGAAGCAGCCCCCCAACGTCCGGAATCCGCCCTTCCTCCCCCGCGGGTTCGCGGAGGTCAGGCCGGGGCGACGAATCCCGACTCGTAGGCGGTGATAACGGCCTGGGTCCGGTCCCGTGCGCCCAGCTTGGCGAGGATCGCGCTCACGTGGGATTTCACCGTCTCCGTCCCGACGATCAGCTCGCGGGCGATCTCGATGTTGGTCAGGCCCTTCGTCATCAGCCGCAGGACGGCCTCCTCGCGCTCGGTCAGGGCGGCGCGCTCCAGCGTCTTGCGTGCCGTGCGGTTCCCGTACTCGGCTGCGAGCGCCCGTACCGCCGCGGGAAACAGCAGGGTCTCGCCCTCCGCCACCAGCCGGACCGCGTGCACGATCTCCGAGGGGCGGGCCCGCTTCAGCAGGAACCCGTCCGCGCCGGCCCGCAGCGCCTGGTAGACGTACTCGTCGTTCTCGAAGGTGGTGACCACGAGGATCTTCGGCGGCGAGTCCACCGTCCGCAGGACCGCCTTGGTCGCCTCGATCCCGTCGAGCAGCGGCATCCGCACGTCCATCGCCACCACATCCGGGCGCAGTTGCCGCACGAGCGGTACCACCGAGGCGCCGTCGGCGGCCTCACCGACGACCTCGATGTCGGGCTGGGCGTCCAGGACGGCACGCAAACCCACGCGCACCAGGGGTTCGTCGTCGACGAGCAGTACGGTAACCGGCATCCGGTCAGCGTATTCGCTCCAGCGGCAGCCGCGCGCGCACCCTCCAACCCCCCTTGTACGGACCGGTATCGACCTCCCCGCCGAGCAGTGCGGCCCGCTCCCGCATTCCCCGCAGCCCGCTGCCGCTGCCGGCCATCACGGTGGGCCGGGCCGGCAGCGGATTCGTCACCTCCAGGTCCAGGCGGTCGGCGGCCATGCCGATCCGGACCCGCACCGGCACGGGGCCGCAGTGGCGCAGCACATTGGTGAGCGCCTCCTGGAGGATCCGGTACGCCTCCCGGGCGACAGGACCCGGCAATTGCTCGAGGGGTCCGAGCAGTTCCGCGTCGACGGCGGCGCCGGAAGCCCGTGCGGATTCGAGGAGCCGGTCCGCCTCCGCCAGCGTCGGCCGCTGGGACGGCCGCTGACCGGACTCCCGCAGGACGAGCAGAACCCGCTCCAGGTCCTCCAGCGCGGCTCGGCCCGTCTCCTCGATCGCGCTCAGCGCGCGGTCGGTGAACTCCGGGTCGCCGGCCGCCCGGGCAGCCCCCGCCTGGACGACCGCCACGGTCAGGGCGTGGCCGATGGAATCGTGCAGCTCCCGTGCGATACGGGTGCGCTCCAGCAGTTGTTCGGTACGCGCTTCGAGGACGGTGAGCCGCTCCGCGGCCGAAGGGCCCAGCAGCCGGCGGGCGATGGCGGTGACCAGCTTGCCGAGCAGCACCACGACGACGAGCAGCACCACCAGGGGCAGCGGTGCCAGCACCCACGCCGCCCAGGGCGCAGGAGTGAAGGGCATGACGTTGTCCTTCGTGACCGTGCCGCCGAGCGCGGTGACGATGAGCTCGACCGTCAATACGGGAAGCCACACACTCGCGTACATGGTGGCCAGCGCGAGCACGAGCCGTATCTCCAGCCACAGCAGGGTCCGCCAGCGGTCCGTCCACCGCTTGGACGCGACCGTGCTGAAGCTTCCGCCTCCGGTGTCCTGGTCGTGGGGCGCCAGCAGGAACTGCGCCTGGAGCCCCTCGGCAAGCCGCATCCAGGGCAGCAGCCCGAGCGGTATGACGAGGAGCAGCGGCATCCACGGAGCTTCGGGCTCTATGAACATCCACACGGCGAGCATGAGCACGGGCACGCACAGGTGTACCCAGCGCGAGTAGGTCACGGGTCGAAGAGCGGCGCGGAACAGTCGGTACATCTCCTCATCGTGGCAGTTCACGGTGGTGCGGAGGCTCCCCCACGTGGGGGAGGGGGAATCCACTCGCGGGGGAGGAAGAGGGGTGGGGCCGGCAGCGAATCTTGAGGCATGAACAGCATCGAGATCCGAGAACTGACCAAGGAGTTCGGCCGGACCCGGGCCGTGGACCACCTCACCTTCGATGTCATGCCCGGCCGCGTCACCGGATTCCTCGGGCCCAACGGCGCCGGGAAGTCCACCACGATGCGGCTCCTGCTGGGGCTGGACCGGATCACCTCCGGAACGGCCACCATCGGGGGTCGGCGGTTCACCGAGTTTCCCGACCCCCTCCACCGGGTGGGCGCCCTGCTCGACGCGCAGTCGGCGCACGGCGGCCGGACGGCCATGGACCACCTCCGCTTCCTCGCGGCGGCCAACCGCGTCCCGATGAGCCGCGTGGAAGCGGTCTTGGAGCAGGCGGGGATCGCCTCGGCGGCCAAGCGGCGGATCAAGACCTTCTCCCTGGGCATGCGCCAGCGCCTCGGTATAGCGGCCGCGCTGCTCGCAGACCCCGGTGTGCTGCTCCTGGACGAGCCGACGAACGGGCTCGACCCCGAGGGCATCATCTGGATCCGCGAACTCATGCGCGCCCTGGCCGCCGAGGGGCGCACCGTCCTCGTCTCCAGCCACCTGATGACCGAGACCGCCGCCCTCGCCGATCACCTCGTCGTACTGGGGCAGGGCAGGCTGCTGGCCGACACCTCGATGGAGGATTTCATCGACGCCCGCAGCACCCCGAGGGTAAGGCTGCGCACCACCGACCCGATCCGGCTGCGCTCCGCCCTCGCCCGCGACGGCCTCGAACTGGTCACTTCCGACGGCGGGCGGTGGACCGTGGAAGGCATACAGGCCGAGCAACTCGGTGCCATGGCAGCCCGCGAAGGCATCCCGATGCTGGAACTGGTCGACGAGCGGGCCTCGCTGGAACAGGCCTACCTCGATCTGACCGCCGAGCACGCCCAGTTCTCCGCCACCCGCTGACGCAACCCTCAAGGAGGCTTCCCATGAGCACCGCTCTGCCCACGGTCCCTGTCCTGCACTCGGAATGGATCAAGATACGCTCCCTGCGCGGCACCTTCGGAGCGCTGATGGCCGTGTTCGTCGTCACCGCCGGAATTCAGACCCTGGCGGCCGCGCTGATCGGCGAGGCCGAGGCCGGCAACCTGGGGGACGATCCGCTCCTCGCGGCCTTCTACGGAGTCAACTTCGGCCAGATAGCCGCCTTCGCCTTCGGCGCGACGGCGCTCTCCTGCGAATTCCACAACGGCGCCCTGCGCACGTCGTTGACCGCGGTGCCGAGCCGCGCGAGGTTCTACCTGTCGAAGATGACCGTGGTGGGAGGACTCGCGTTCCTGGCCGGACAGCTCGCCGCCCTGGCCGCCTTCATCGGCGGGCAGGCGTTCATGGGGCCCTACGCCCTGGAACTCGGCAGCCCGGGTACCTACCGCGCGATCTTCGGATGCGGCCTGTACCTCACGCTGATGGCCCTGCTCGCCGCCGGGCTGACCGCGGTACTGCGCAGTGCGACGGCAGTCCTGAGTCTGCTCATACCCTTCGTCCTGATGGTGTCGTTCGTGCTAGGCGCGGCCTCCGAAGGCGTCGCCCGGTTCCTGCCGGACCGTGCCGGCCAGATGGTCATGCGGATGGAGTCGCCGGAGGGCCTCGGCCCGTGGACCGGCATCGGAATCCTTGCCCTGTGGGCGCTGGTCGCGGTGGTCGGCGGAGGGCTGGCGGTGCGGCGCCGGGACGCCTGACGCCGAGCCGGCCGCCGCGGGCTCCCCGGATCGCCCGAGCGGCGGCACCGTCCGGGACCGCCTCAGGTACGTGCGGAGGAGCGCGGCGGGCGAGCGGCTGTCACTGCTCGGCTATGAGGAGGGGGAGTTCGCGCATGTCGTGGAAGACGATGGTGCCAGGGCCTTCGAGCTGGTCGGCCCGGGTCAACCCGCCGGCATAGCCGAAGGCCCGCATCCCGGCGGCGCGGGCCGCCTGGACGCCGGGCCTGCTGTCCTCGACGACCACGCAAGCGGCGGGGTCGACGCCCATCTGCCGGGCGGCGTACAGGAACAGGTCCGGGGCGGGCTTCCCGCGGGGGACCTCGGTGGCGCTGTGAATGCGGCCCTCGAACCGTTCGTAGAGGCCGGTGCGGCCGAGGGTGTGGCGCATCTTCTCGTGCGAGCCGCTGGAGGCGACACAGGTGGGCAGGTTGATCGCGTCGAGCGCCTCGGGCAGCCCGTCGACAGGGGACAGACCGGTGTCCACGGCCTCCCGGTGGAGCTGTTCGAACCGCTTCGACCAGAGGGCGGCCGTCTCGGGGCCCAGCCGGGCGGCGACCTGTTCGCCGATGGAGGCATTGGAGCGTCCGATGAACCGGTCGACGACCTCGTCCTCGGTCAGCGGCCAGCCGAGCTCTGCTCCCAGGGCGACCTGCACACGGGCGGCGATCCGTTCGCTGTCGACCAGCACCCCGTCGCAGTCGAATATCACGAGTTCGATCGGCTTGGTCATCCCGGAAGCATAAATGCTCCATGATCACGGGTTAGCAGTCACCCAGGGGGCTAGCGGTCACCCCGGGGGCTGGCGGTCACCCCGGGAGTGAAAGGCGGAAGAATCAGCCTCGTGCGGACCGGCGCCCTCGGCGGCAGCGCGGAGGCGGGCGTATTCGTGGGCCATGGATTCGGCGGTCCAGTGCGCGTTGAGACCACTCGGGTTGGGCAGGGCCCAGATACGAGTGGCACCGATGGTGCGGTCCTGAGGACCGATCTGTGCCTTTCGCTCGCCGAACGGCGGACAGATTGGCGCTGACGGTGACCTTCGCGCCACTCTGTCGGTTCTCAGCCGTTCCGCCGAGAGTCGTTGATCCGTAACGCTCCGTACTGACACGCTCTGACCAGGCAGGCAGTGAGCCGGCCAGCGAGGAGACGCCATGTCCGAGACCACGCCCAACTCCAAGGGCCCCGCGCCGGCTCAGTACAAGCCCACAGCGACAGAACCCGCTGCGAACTATGACGACACACTGAAGCGGATCGACGCTCAGGCAGCCGAACTCGCGAAGTCGCTTGAACAACTGAAGGATGCTCCCGAAGCCACTCGGGCGGCTGCCGTCAACGCCGTGAAACCGCACCTCACCGGCTTCTACACCAACTGGTCGCACTACGAAAGTGGCCGCTCCAGCTTGATCCCGGCAGAACAGGTCAAGCCCGAGGACATCGGCACACTGTCAATTGAGGATCGGGGCGGTAAGCCCGTCATCGTCGTCAGCGGCGGAAAGTACGTTCCGGCAGAGCTGTCGGTGGTTCATGTGGTGCAAGCACGCCAGAAGAACATCTTCCTGGCGAAGGTGAGTGACCAGGCAGAAAGGTACGACGAAATGATCAGCTACATGAAGGAAATTCCCTCCGGCATGTGAACTGTCGTACATCAGACGCCGGCAGGGCATGCCGACACTGAACCGGGGCAGCGCCAGAACAGCGGAGCCTGAACCCCGAAATCCTCACGCGTTTTGAGTCGGTGGCACGGACAGCGGTTGAACGTTCCCGTCCGTGTTCGTCCTGCTGAGCATGACGCCCCCACCGTCATGGTGGGGGCTTTTGCGTGTCCGCAGGTCAGGCAGCCAGCATCACATGCAGGTTGCTACGGCTTGCGAAGGCGGTGCGGTAGGCGGTGACTCCGACGACGGCCAACCACTGGGGGCGCAGGAGTTCGACCTTGGCGGTCAGGATGCGGCCGCCCTCGCGGAACTCCTCGGAGCTCAGTTCGTCGGCGCGCGCGGTGGCCCGGGCCACGACGTTGGTGATGCCGAGGCGGTAGCTCAGCAACTCCTCCTGCTCCGCCGGGGCGAGGCGTCGCGGGGTGAAACCGGACAGGTGCAGGACCGGCCAGAAGCGGTTGCCGGGGCGGGCGAAGTGGTGGCCCGTCGCGGCGGAGAGGAGACCAGGGTTGATGCCGCAGAAGAGGACACGAAGCCCGCCCGCGACCACGTCCGGGAGGACGCGGTCACGGGCGGCGTTCAGCTCGTCGGGGGTCAGAGGATCGACCCCGGGGTGTAGCCGGCGGCCTCCGGGTGCTCCTTGGTGATCGCTTCGATGCGCGAGAGCACCACGGCGACCTGATCGCCCGCGGCGCCGGTGAAGGACAGCTTGTCGGCCATCAGGGCGTCGAGCTGGGTCCGGTCCAGCGGCATCCGCTCGTCGGCGGCCAGCTTGTCGAGCAGCTCGTTGCGCTCGGCGCCCTGCTCGCGCATGGCGAGGGCGGAGGCCACCGCGTGCTCCTTGATGACCTCGTGGGCGGCCTCGCGGCCCACCCCGGCCCGCACCGCGCCCATGAGGACCTTGGTGGTGGCGAGGAAGGGGAGGTAGCGGTCCAGCTCGCGGGCCACGACGGCGGGGAAGGCGCCGAACTCGTCGAGGACGGTCAGGAAGGTCTCCATCAGGCCGTCGAGCGCGAAGAACGCGTCGGGCAGGGCGACACGGCGGACCACGGAGCAGGAGACGTCGCCCTCGTTCCACTGGTCGCCGGCCAGCTCGCCGGTCATCGACGCGTAGCCGCGCAGGATGACCATCAGACCGTTCACGCGCTCGCAGGAGCGGGTGTTCATCTTGTGCGGCATCGCGGAGGAGCCGACCTGACCGGGCTTGAAGCCCTCGGTGACCAGCTCGTGGCCGGCCATCAGGCGGATCGTCTTGGCGATCGACGACGGGGCGGCGGCCAGCTGCACCAGGGCGGTGACCACGTCGTAGTCGAGCGAGCGCGGGTAGACCTGGCCGACGGAGGTGAAGGCCTGGCCGAAGCCGAGGTGGGCGGCGATGCGCTGCTCGAGGTCGGCGAGCTTCGAGGTGTCGCCGCCCAACAGGTCGAGCATGTCCTGCGAGGTGCCGACGGGACCCTTGATGCCGCGCAGTGGGTAGCGGCCCAGCAGGTCCTCCAGGCGGCCGTAGGCGACGAGCAGCTCGTCGGCGGCCGTGGCGAAGCGCTTGCCCAGGGTCGTCGCCTGCGCGGCGACGTTGTGGGAGCGGCCGGCCATGACCAGCTCGGCGTGCTCGCCGGCCAGCTTGCCCAGACGGGCGAGGACGGCGACCGTGCGGTCGCGGGCCAGCTCCAGGGAGAGCCGGATCTGGAGCTGCTCGACGTTCTCGGTGAGGTCGCGCGAGGTCATGCCCTTGTGGACGTGCTCGTGGCCGGCGAGGGCGTTGAACTCCTCGATGCGGGCCTTCACGTCGTGGCGGGTGACCTTCTCGCGCTCCGCGATGGAGGCGAGGTCGACGGTCTCCAGGACGCGCTCGTAGTCGGCGAGGGCCTCGTCCGGGACCTCGATACCGAGGTCCTTCTGGGCGCGGAGCACGGCGAGCCACAGCCGCCGCTCCAGCGTCACCTTGTATTCGGGGGACCACAGGACGGCGAGCTCCGCGGAGGCGTAGCGGCCGGCCAGGACATTGGGGATGCGGGGCTTGGCAGTCACGTGGAGGGATTCTACTTGGGTCGCGGCTGTGCGTTCACGCAGGTGGGAACCCCACCGGGGATTGTGGCTTGCTACGAGGGCGAGGAAAGGGCGAGGAAAGGGGCGAGGAGAGGGCGAGGAGAGGACGAGGACGGCGACCGGCGGGTGCGGGTGGTGGCCCCGGGCTTACGGGAGCCGTTCTCCGGCCGGAGCCCCGTAGGGCAGCAGCTCGGGGCGCTTGGCCGGGCGGCCGTCCCCGCTGGAGCGGCCCGTCAGGCGGCGGCCGAGCCACGGCAGCAGGTGCTCACGCGCGAAGCTGAGGTCCTGTGCCCGCCGTACGGCCCACCCCGCCGGGACGGCCGAGGGCAGCTCGGCGCGCCAGTCCTCCCCGGGCGGCAGGCCCAGCGCCCGCCAGACCGCCTCGGCGACCCTGCGGTGGCCTTCGGCCGTCAGGTGCAGCCGGTCCACGTCCCACATCCGGGGATCGGCGAGCACGGGGGCCCCGTACAGGTCCACCACGACGGCGCCGTGCCGCGCGGCGAGCTCCTCGATGATGACGAAGACCTCCTCCATGCGCGGGCGGAAGCGATCCATCACGGGCCCGTCGCGTCCCGGCGAGCGCATCAGGACCAGCGTCCCGCAGGCGGGCGCCAGCAAGCCGACTGCCTCCTCCAGGTGCTCGCGGACCCGGCCCATGTCGACCTTGGGTCGCAGAGCGTCGTTCAGGCCGCCGACCAGGGTCACGAGGTCCGCGCCCATCGCGGCGGCCGCCGGCGCCTGCTCCTCGGCGATCTGCCCGATGAGCTTGCCGCGGACCGCGAGGTTGGCGTAGCGGAAGCCGGGCTCGCGCGCGGCCAGGCGATCGGCCAGCAGATCGGCCCAGCCCCGGTAGGAGCCGTCGGGAAGCAGGTCCGACATGCCCTCGGTGAAGGAGTCGCCGACCGCGACGAAACTGGTGTAGGACGCATTCATCTCCATGGCGGGAGCGATGCTACCGCGCGGTATCCCGGTCCCGCAGGCTGGGACCGGGATACCAGGCGATACGGGGATACCGGGATACTGGGAAGCGCGCCCGGCTACGGGGAGGCGGGCCGGCCGAACAGTTCCCGCAGGACGTCCTCCATCGTGACGAGCCCCGTCATCACGCCGTCGGGCCCGAGTACTGCCGCCAGGTGCGTACGGCTGCGCCGCATCGCGGTCAGCACGTCGTCCAGCGGGGTCTCCGCCCGCACCTGGGCGATCGGCCGCAGCGCGGCGACCGGGAACGGCTCGTCCCGCTCCACCACGTCCAGGACGTCCTTGACGTGCAGGTATCCCAGGATCCGGTGCCGTGCGTCGATCATCGGGAAACGGGAGTACCCGGACTCAGCCGACAGCTGCTCCAGCCCGGCCGGCGTAATGCCCTCGTAGGCCGGAACGACCCGGTCCGCCGGCAGCACCACATCGGTCACCGGGCGCCGCCCCAGCTCCAGGGCGTCGTGCAGCCGCTCGCTCGCCCGGTCGTCGATGAGGCCGGCCTCACTGGAGTCCTTGACGATCCGGGCCAGCTCGTCGTCGGAGAAGGTCGCCCCGACCTCGTCCTTGACCTCCACCCGCAGCAGGCGCAGCAGGGCGCTGGCGAAGGCGTTGATCGCGAAGATCACCGGCTTCAGTGCCCGGGTCAGGGTCACCAGCGGCGGGCCCAGCGCCAGCGCGGTCCGAACCGGTTCGGCCAGAGCCACGTTCTTCGGCAGCATCTCGCCGAAGAGCATGTGCAGGTACGTGGCCAGCGCCAGCGCCACCACGAAGGAGATCGCGTGCGTCAACCCGTCCGGTACCCCGAAGAAGTCGAACACCGGGGTCAGCAGGTGCGCGATGGCCGGCTCGGCCACCACGCCCAGCACCAGGGTGCACAGCGTGATGCCCAACTGGGCGGCAGCCATCAGAGCCGACACGTGCTCCAGGCCCCACAGTACGGCGCGCGCCCTGCGGTCGCCGTTTTCGGCATAGGGCTCGATCTGGCTTCGGCGGACCGAGATCAGCGCGAATTCCGCGCCGACGAAGAAGGCGTTGACGACGAGGGTCGCCAGGCCGATCAGCAACTGGACGACGGTCATCGGGTCTCCTCCGCACCGTGGTCGCCGGTGGGCTCGGCCGGCACGCGCAGCAGCACCCGCGCCGCCCGCCGCCCGCTCGCGTCCACCACGTCCAAGCGCCAGCCGTCGAGCTCCAGGCTGTCGCCGACCACCGGGATCCGCCCCAGTCGGGTCGCTATCAGTCCGGCCAGGGTCTCGTACGGACCGTCCGGCACGCGCAGTCCGATCCGCTGGAGCTGGTCGGTGCGCGCGGAGCCCTCCGCGGAGTACAGCGCGCGCCCGGCGGTGTCCTCCCCGGCCGGCGCCAGGTCGGAGGTCTCGTGCGGGTCGTGCTCGTCGCGGACCTCGCCGACGACCTCCTCGACGATGTCCTCCAGCGTGGCCACACCGGCCGTGCCGCCGTACTCGTCGATGACGACGGCCATCGTCTGCTTGCCGGACAGCCGGTCCAGCAGCCGGTCCACGGTCAGCGACTCCGGGACGAGGAGCGGTTCGCGCAGCAGCTGCGACACCGGATGGCGGTGGCGCTCCTCGGCGGGCAGGGTCAGTACGTCCTTGATGTGGACGGTCCCCACGACGGTGTCGAGGCTGCCCCGGTAGACGGGGAAGCGGGACAGACCCGTGGCGCGCGTCGCGTTGGCCACGTCCTCGGCGGTGGTCTGCACGTCGAGGGCGGTCACCTGGACGCGCGGGGTCATGACGTTCTCCGCGGTCAGGTCGGCGAGGTTCAAGGTGCGCACGAACAGCTCGGCGGTGTCCTTCTCCAGGGCGCCGGCCTTCGCGGAGTGCCGGGCCAGGGCCACCAACTCCTGCGGGGTGCGAGCGGAGGCGAGCTCCTCGGCCGGCTCCATGCCGAACCGGCGGACCATGTGGTTCGCCGTGGTGTTCAGATGGCTGATCAGGGGCTTGAAGGTGCGGCTGAAGACCCGCTGCGTGGTTGCTACGCGCTTGGCGACGGCCAGCGGTGAGGAGATCGCCCAGTTCTTGGGCACCAGCTCGCCGACGACCATCAGCACGACGGTCGACAGCACGGTGCCGAGGACCAGGGCGGTGGAGGACGCGACGCCGGCGGACAGCCCCATGGCTTCGAAGGGGCCCTTGAGCAGGGCGGCGATCGAGGGCTTGGAGATCATGCCGATGACCAGCCCGGTCACGGTGATGCCCAGCTGGGCGCCGGACAGCTGGAACGTCAGGCTGCGGACGGCGGCCAGGGCGCTGTCGGCGCCGCGCTCGCCGCGCTCGACGGCCCCCTCCAGCTCGCTGCGCTCGATGGTGGTCAGCGAGAACTCGGCCGCGACGAAGATCCCGCAGACGACGCAGAGCAGCAGGGCCAAGAGGAGCAGGAGCACTTCGGTCATCGGTTGTTCACCTCCGTCCCATGATCAGCCAGGAGGCGGTGGGTCGCGCGGTGTCGCGCACGGGGATGAAGGGCATTGGGAGGCTCGCCCATGGGCGGACGCTCACACCTTTCGTTTCGAGAGGACCGTCGGGGACCGTTCGCCCCATGGTAAAGGACAGGCAAAGTGGTCGGGGCATCCTTGTGGCGGAGCGAACCGTGCGTGATGGGATCCGCCCATGAACGATCTTCGCATCCAACCCGCCGCGGCGGCCGACCTCGCCACCGTCCTCGACTTCTGGAAGGCGGCCGCCGAGGGCACGAGTATCAGCGACGACCTCGACGGCGTCGAGCGCCTCCACGCCCGCGACCCGCAGGCACTGCTGCTCGCCCGCCGGGGCGGCGAACTGGTGGGCACGGTCATAGCCGGGTTCGACGGCTGGCGGTGCCATCTGTACCGCCTCGCGGTGCACCCGGACCACCGCCGCCAGGGGATCGGGTCGGCGCTGCTGGCGGCCGCCGAAGAGCGGTTCTCGGCGCTGGGCGGGCGGCGGTCCGACGCGATGGTCCTCGACCGCAACGAGCGGGGGCGGCGGGCCTGGGAGGCCGCCGGCTACCACCCCGAGGGCCACTGGACGCGCTGGGTCAAGCCGCTGGGCGGGTGATCCCGCGGTCCGGCGCGCCGGGCGGGCCGCCGGGCGGGCCGCCGGACCGGCCGCCCGCCCCGCGGTCCCGCCTACGCCGGCCAGCGGTTCAGGAAGGAACCGGCGGACCAGGTGCCCGCCAGAGGCGCGGCCAGCCAGGAGGGGGCCGCCGCCCGGAAGGCGGCGGGGTCCCACGAGCCCGCGCCGGAGGGGATCGCGCCCAGGAGGGGGAGCGCGGAGACCGAGGGCAGGTCGGCCAGGTTGCAACGGGCGGCCAGGTCGGGGTCGGCGGGCCAGCTGCCGATCACCACGCCGAGGGCGTCGAGGTCCCGGGCCCGGAGGGCTTCCGCGGTCAGGGCCGTGGAGTTGAGCGTGCCCAGGCCCGCCGGGGCCACGATCAGCGTCGGGGCGCCGAGGAGCCGGGCGGCGTCGGCCAGGGTGTGGCCGGCCTCGTCGAAGCGGACCAGCAGACCGCCCGCCCCCTCGACCAGGACCAGGTCGTGCGAGAGGGCCAGGCGCTGCGCGGCTTCCGCGATCTGCTCGGGGGAGAGCGTCGCCGAGCCTGCGCGGCGGGCCGCCGTGTCCGGGGCCAACGGTTCGGGGTAGCGGGCCAGTTCCACCGCGGTGACGGCGGAGCCGGCCAGCCGGACTGCCTCCGCGGCGTCCCCGGGCTCGGCCGGGCCGACGCCCGTCTGGGCCGGTTTGAGGACGGCCACCGAACGGCCGGCGGCGAGGGCCGCCGCCGCGACGGCCGAGGTGACGACCGTCTTGCCGATCTCCGTGCCCGTCCCCGAGATCACGAGTACCGAGGGGTGGGGCACGTCAAGCCTCCTTCGCGGCCGCGACGACACCGCGGCAGATGCGGGCGAGGTCGCCGTCGCCGGTGACGAACGGCGGCATCGTGTAGATCAGGTCCCGGAACGGGCGCAGCCAGACGCCCTCCCGGACCGCAGCCCGGGTGGCGCTCGACATGTCGACTTGGCGATCGAGCTGGATCACGCCGATCGCGCCCAGCACGCGGACCTCCTTGACTCCGGGCAGGGAAGCCGCCGGAGCCAGGCCTTCGAGCAGCCCCGCCTCGATGCGCTTGACCTCGCGCTGCCAGTCCTGGCCGAGGAGCAGGTCGATCGAGGCCAGCGCCACCGCCGTGGCGAGCGGGTTGCCCATGAAGGTCGGTCCGTGGGCCAGGACGGGCACTTCGCCCTGGGAGATGCCCTCCGCCACGCGCGCCGTGCAGAGCGTGGCGGAGAGCGTCAGGTACCCGCCCGTCAGCGACTTGCCCAGGCACAGCACGTCCGGGGTGATCCCCGCGTGGTCCGCCGCGAACAGCGCGCCCGTACGGCCGAAGCCGGTGGCGATCTCGTCGAGGATCAGCAGGACCCCGAACTCGTCGCACAGCTCGCGCAGGACGCGCAGGTAGCCCGGGTTGTGGAAGCGCATGCCCCCCGCGCCCTGGACCACCGGTTCGACGATGACCGCCGCCAGTTCCTCCGCGTGCGCCTCGATCAGGGAGCGCAGGTGGGCGACGTAGGCGGGGTCGAGCGCTGCGTGGAACCCGCTCGGCGGGGCGTCCGCGAAGAGCTGGCGCGGCAGGACGCCCGACCACAGCTCGTGCATGCCGCCCTCGGGGTCGCAGACGGCCATCGGCTGCCAGGTGTCGCCGTGGTAGCCGCCGCGCCACGTGAGCAGGCGGGTCTTCGCGGGACGGCCCACCGAACGCCAGTACTGGAGGCACATCTTCACCGCGACCTCCACCGAGACCGAGCCCGAGTCGGCGAGGAAGACGTGCTGCAGGCCGGCCGGGGTGATCTCGACGAGCTTCGCGGCCAGCCGGACGGCGGGCTCGTGGGTGAGCCCGCCGAACATCACGTGCGCCATGCGGCCGAGCTGTCCGGTCACCGCCTCGTTGAGGGCGGGGTGGTTGTACCCGTGGATCGCCGACCACCACGAGGACATGCCGTCGACCAGCTCGTCCTGGCCCTGGGACGGCTCGGCGAGCCGCAGCCGCACCCCCGAGGCGGACGCGACGACCAGCGGATCCTGCCGTCCGGGCATCGGTCCGTAGGGGTGCCAGACGTGCTGCCGGTCCAGCGCGAGCAGTTCGGCGGCCGGCAGCGGGTCGGGCGAGTGGGGCCGGTCAGGCATTGGGAGCGAGATCCGTTCCCGCGCCGCGGCGGCGTACGGCCACCAGGCCGGGCCGGACGTCGCCGGCCTCCGCCTGGGCCGGTACGGGGGCCTCGTGGTCGGCGTGTCCCGAGCAGCCGCTGCACGCCGAGCCGCAGCCGGCCTCGTCCGCCGGGGCGGAGGAACCGCAGACCGGGGCGCCGCCGCCCTGGGAGCCGCAGCCCCCGGTGGCCGCCTCGACCTCGGAGCGGTGCGTGGGGAGGGTCGGCGTTCCGGCTCCCTCCACCTCGAAACCGGCGTCCGCGATCATGTCGAGGTCGGCCTGTCCGGCCTGGCCCTCGCTGGTCAGGTAGTCGCCCAGGAAGATGGAGTTGACCAGGTGCAGGGCGAGGGGCTGCATGGTGCGCAGGTGCACCTCGCGGCCGCCCGCGAGGCGGACCTCGACGTCGGGGCAGACGAAGCGGACCATCGCGAGGATGCGCAGGGCGCGCTGCGGGGTGAGGTTCCACTCCTTGGCCAGCGGGGTGCCCTCGAAGGGGATCAGGAAGTTGACCGGCACCGAGTCGGGGTCCAGCTCGCGCAGCGAGTAGACGACGTCGACGAGGTCCTCGTCGCTCTCGCCCATGCCGGCGATCAGGCCGGAGCAGGCGGACAGGCCGGCGGCGTGCGCCTTCTGCACCGTGTCGACCCGGTCCGCGTAGGTGTGCGTCTTGGTGATCTGGCCGTAGGTGGCCTCGGAGGTGTTGAGGTTGTGGTTGTAGGCGTCCGCGCCGGCGTCCTTGAGCCGCTCCGCCTGGCCGTCCGACAGCAGACCGAGGCACGCGCACACCTCGACGCCCTCGTTCTGCTCCTTGATGGCCTCGATGGTCTTGCCGACGCGGTCCACGTCCCGGTCCGTCGGACCGCGTCCGCTCGCCACCAGGCAGACCCGCTTCGCCCCGCCGGCGACGCCGGCGGCCGCGGCCTGGGAGGCCTCCTCGGGCTTGAGCCACGTGTACTTGAGGATCTCGGCCTTCGACCCCAGCCGCTGGGAGCAGTACGAGCAGTCCTCGGGGCAGAGCCCCGATTTCAGGTTGACCAGGTAGTTCAGCTTGACCCGGCGCCCGAACCACTGGCGGCGCACCTTGCCGGCCGCGGCCACCACGTCGAGCAGTTCGTCGTCAGAGGTCGCCAGCACGGCGAGTGCCTCTTCGCGGGTCGGCAGCTCGCGCCGCAGCCCCTTGTCCACGAGGGTGTTCAGCAGGTCCATGACGCCGATCCTGGACCACGTGACCACTCCCGGCCAAGGAGGGATCGAACAACATGGCCGGAACGGAGTGTGTGTATCGCCACACCTGGCACTCGAGTCACGGCGGCTAGGGTCGGGCAGGTCTGTGGACTGCCGACAAACGCGAGGACCGCCGATGCCCCAGAACACCCCCGCCGCCGTGGACGTCTTCGCCTGGATCGACGACGCGGAGCGGGCCCGGGAACAGGCCGGACTCGTCCGGACACTGCGTCCGCGCCCGGCCTCCTCGCCGCTCCTCGATCTCGCGAGCAACGACTACCTCGGCCTGTCCCGGCACCCCGAGACCGTCAGGGGCGCGCGGGAGGCCGCCGAGCGCTGGGGCGCCGGGGCGACCGGCTCGCGCCTGGTCACCGGGACGACCGAGCTGCACGCGGAGCTGGAGCGCGAGCTGGCCGCCTTCTGCGGGTTCGAGGCCGCGCTGGTGCTCTCCTCCGGGTACGCGGCCAACCTCGCCGCCGTCACCGCGCTCAGCGACCGGGGCACCCTGGTCGTCTCCGACGCGGGCAACCACGCCTCGATCGTGGACGGCTGCAGGCTCTCGCGCGCCGAGACCGCCGTCGTCCCGCACTCCGACCCCGACACGGCCGCGAAGACGCTCGCCGCCCACGAGGGCCGGGCGCTGCTGGTCACCGACTCGGTGTTCTCGGTCGACGGCGACGCCGCCCCGCTCGCCGGCTACGCCGCGGTCTGCCGGACGGCGGGCGCGGCCCTGCTCGTGGACGACGCGCACGGGCTCGGCGTCCTCGGCGAGGGGGGCCGGGGCGCGCTGAGTGGCGCCGGGCTCGCGGGCGCCCCCGGGGTGGTCGCGACGATGACCCTCTCGAAGTCGCTGGGCAGTCAGGGCGGGGCCGTGCTCGGCCCGGCCAAGGTGATCCGCCACCTGGTCAACACGGCCCGGACCTTCATCTTCGACACCGGGCTCGCCCCGGCCGCGACGGGCGCCGCCCTGGCGGCCCTGCGCCTGCTGCAACGGGAGCCGGAACGCGCTGACCGGGCCCGCCAGGTGGCCGCCGACCTGTACGGGCGGCTCACCGCGTCCGGCCTGACCGCGGCCCGGCCGGACGCGGCCGTGGTGTCGGTACGGGCCCCGTCGGCTTCGGCGGCACTGCGCTGGGCCGCCGACTGCCGCGAGGCAGGTCTGTCCGTGGGGTGCTTCCGTCCGCCGTCGGTGCCGGACGGCATCTCCCGGCTGCGGCTGACCGCGCGGGCCGATCTCACGGGGGACGAGATCAGCCGTGCCGTGGAGACGATCCTGCGGACCGCTCCGGCCGGAGCCACGGACCGCTAGGCCGTCTCCTTCCACGGACCGCTGGACGGAGCCGCGGGCGCGGGTGCGCCCGTACGTCCGCCCCGGTTCCCGCTGCTAGGCGCCCACGTCCGCCCGTACGCAGCCGAGGAAGCCTTCCCAGGCCGGCCCGGTGAAGAGCACGGCCGGGCCGTCCGCCCGTTTGGAATCGCGGACGGCCAGCAGGCCGCCACCGAGGACGGCCGTTTCGACACAGTTGTTCATTCCGGTACTGCGGCTGCTCCGCAGCCACCGCGCGCTGTTCAGAAGTCCGCCGGTGGATAAGGGGGTTGCGGACACGGGGGGTGCCTCCTTACGCGTCGTCAGCGAGGGCGCTGATCAGATCCGACGAGTCGCGGGGCGGGAGGGCGTGCGCCTGGATGGTACGGAACGCGGCGCTGTACGCCTCTAGGTCTTCCTTCCGCTCCAGATAGAGGCTACTCGTCAAATGGTCGAGTACCACCACATCCAGATCGGCGATGTTCGGAAATGAGAAAATAACGAACGGTCCGGTCAGGCCGAGATGCCCTCCGACGCTGAACGGCAATACCTGCAAACGCACTTGTGGCAGCCGGGCCGCCTCCACGAGGTACCGCAGCTGCTCCGTCATCACCCCCGGCCCGCCGATCTTCCGCCGCAGCACCGCCTCGTCCAGTACGGCGCTCAGCTCCAGCGGCGGATCCGTCCGCAGGACGCACTGACGCGCCAGCCGAACGTCTACCAGCGCGTCCACCTTCGGCTCCGGCAGCCCTCCCAGCGCGGCCCGGGTCACCGCGCGCGCGTACTCGGGGGTCTGCAACAGTCCGGGCACCACGGAGAGTTCGACCGTGCGGGCGGAGCGGGCTCCGGCCTCCAGACTGATGAAGTCGCGGTACTCCTGCGGCAGCAGCCCGCGGTAGTCGTGCCACCATTCGCGCCCGCGCCCGGTGTCCGCCCCCGGCGCGGGACCGGCCGCCGAGGCCGAGAGGGCCTCCAGCAGGGCGCGCTGCTGCGGACGCACGACGTCCCCGTAGGCGTCGAGCAGCAGCCGGATGTCCTCCACCTTGACGCCACTGCGCCCCGTCTCGATGCGGCTGATCTTCGACTGGTGCCATCCCACGAGCCGGGCCGCCTCACCGCTGGTGAGTCCGGTCCGGTCGCGAAGGGCACGCAGTTCCTCGCCGAGCTTGCGTCGGCGCACCGCGGGACCGTGATGCACACCCGCCTCCTTCCACCGGCACAGCTCGCACCAGTCTGCCGTCCAAATACGCTCTTCCGTAGCAGAGTTCACCGCATCGAGCGACAGATATATGCATATGTTGAGGGATCGGCAGAAACGACGGGACGATGGGTGCCACTCTGGCGTCCAGCACAGATCCGGGACGATTCGCCCCGGTGGGAAAGGGACCGTCGCCATGGCAGATCACCAGGAAGCCTCCCTCACTCTGCCGAGCGATCCCGCCTCGGTCGCGGCCGCCCGGCGCTACGTCGCGCAGGTGCTGGACGAGTGGGGACTGACCGAGGGGACCGACACCGCCGACAGCGTCCGGCTGATCGTCTCGGAGCTCGCCACCAACGCCGTGCAGCACACCTTCGGCCAGTCGCCCACCTTCACCGTGGACATCCGCCTGGAGCGCGAGGAGTGGCTCCGCGTCGGCGTCACCGACAGCCACCCGCGGTGGCCCAAGCGCCTCCCGGCCGCGGTCCAGCAGGACAACGGCCGGGGGATGGTCATCATCCGCTGGCTCACGGCCGAGGCGGGCGGCCGCCTCTCCGTCAGCCCGACCGAGGACGGCGGCAAGACGGTGTGGATCGCGCTGCCCTGGACGGTCGGAGCGCCGGCGAAGGCGTCCACGGGCTGCTGATCCCCGATCAGGAGGCGGCGCGCTCCGAGACGCTGCGCTCGATGCACAGCTCGTTGCCCTCCGGGTCGGCGAGCACGACCCAGCCGGTGCCGTCCTCCCGGCGGCGGTCGTCCAGGAGCTTCGCGCCGAGTCCGATGAGCCGCTCCACGTTCTCGTCCCGCGTGCCGGTCGTCGGGATGATGTCCAAATGGACCCGGTTCTTGACCGACTTGCCCTCCGGTACCCGGATGAACAGGATTCCGGTCACGCCCGGCTGGCCCGGCACCAGGGAGATCTCGGGGTCGTCCTCCAGGTCGTCCGGGTGGATCGGGAAACCGGTCACGGCGGACCAGAACCGCGCGAGCTCGTACGGCTCCAGGGCGTCGAAGGTGATGTGGTGAACGGGGTTCAGAAACATGAGGCTCCTCGTGAGCGGCTCCGTATACGGAACCGGGCTGGGGACCGCCCGGAGTCGAACCGGGTACCTCCCCGAAACATGGGTTAACTCGGTGGAAAAGCGCGGCACATAGCGTAGCGGCCACGTTCCCTCCATCAATGATCACCCATGAGCCGGTAAAGCGATGGTGGTCGGGACGGCAAGCCCTTCTCTGCGTCGGGCAAGACACGCTTGGCCCGGATAAGCGCAGGTCAACAAAGCGTTGACGGGCCGTAGGGTCGGCCCGGCCCGGCGCGCTGTCGGTCATGTCCCGGAAGCTTGGTGATTCCCGTGCAGTTGACACCCCACGAGCAGGAGAGACTGCTCATCCACGTGGCCGCCGACGTGGCCGAGAGACGCAGGGCGCGCGGGGTCCTCCTCAACCACCCCGAGTCGATCGCCCTGATCACCTGCCACATCCTCGAAGGCGCCCGCGACGGCCGGACCGTGGCCGAGCTGATGGCCTCCGGCCGCACCGTGCTCTCCCGCGGGGAGGTCATGGAGGGGGTACCCGAGATGATCCACGACGTCCAGGTCGAGGCGACCTTCCCGGACGGCACCAAACTCGTCACCGTCCACGACCCGATCGTCTGAGAGTGGGTACCCCGTGATCCCCGGCGAAATCGTCTACGGGGACGGGCCGGTGCGCCTCAACGAAGGCCGGCCCGTCACCCGTCTCACCGTGCTCAACGCCGCCGACCGGCCCGTCCAGGTCGGCTCGCACTACCACTTCGCCGAGGCCAACCCCGGTCTCGGCTTCGACCGGGCCGCCGCCCACGGGCTGCGCCTCGACATCGCCGCGGGCACCGCCGTCCGCTTCGAGCCGGGCATCCCCGTCGCCGTGGAACTCGTACCGCTGGGCGGACTGCGCGCCGTACCCGGCCTGCGCGGACAGACCGGGGGACCGCTCGATGGCTGAGCTGTCGCGCCAGGTCTACGCCGACCTCTTCGGGCCCACCACCGGTGACCGCATCCGCCTCGCCGACACCGACCTCTTCGTGGAGATCGAGCGGGACCTCGCCGGCGGCCCCGGCCGGGCCGGGGACGAGGCGGTCTTCGGCGGCGGCAAGGTCATCCGCGAATCCATGGGGCAGGCCCGCACCACCCGGGCCGAGGGGGCCCCCGACACGGTCATCACCGGCGTGGTGATCCTCGACCACTGGGGCATCGTCAAGGCCGACCTCGGCATCCGCGACGGCCGGATCTGCGGCATCGGCAAGGCCGGCAACCCGGACACCATGGACGGTGTGGAGCCCGCCCTCGTCATCGGCCCCGAGACCGAGATCATCGCGGGCAACGGGAAGATCGTCACCGCCGGCGCCGTCGACGCCCACGTGCACTTCATCTCCCCGACCGTGATCGACGAAGCCCTCGCCTGCGGCATCACCACCCTCGTCGGCGGCGGCACCGGGCCCGCCGAGGGCACCAAGGCCACCACCGTCACCCCCGGACCCTGGCACCTGGCCCGGATGTTCGCCGCGCTGGAGGCCCACCCCGTCAACATCGGCCTGCTCGGCAAGGGCAACACCATGTCGCGCGACGGCATGTACTCCCAACTGCGCGGCGGCGCACTCGGTTTCAAGCTGCACGAGGACTGGGGGTCCACCCCCGCCGTCATCGACGCGTGCCTCGGCGTCTGTGAGGAGACCGGCGTCCAGGCAGCCATCCACACCGACACCCTCAACGAGGCCGGGTTCGTCGCCGACACGCTCGCCGCGATCGCGGGGCGGACCATCCACTCGTACCACACCGAAGGCGCGGGCGGCGGGCACGCCCCCGACATCATCACCGTGGTCTCCGAGCCGAACATCCTGCCCAGCTCCACCAACCCGACCCGGCCGCACACCGTCAACACCGTCGAGGAACACCTCGACATGCTGATGGTCTGCCACCACCTCAACCCCGCCGTACCCGAGGACCTCGCCTTCGCCGAGTCCCGGATCCGGCCCTCCACCATCGCCGCCGAGGACGTCCTGCACGACCTCGGCGCCATCTCGATCATCTCCTCCGACTCCCAGGCCATGGGCCGGGTCGGCGAGGTGATCCTGCGCACCTGGCAGACCGCCCACGTCATGAAGAAGCGGCGCGGCTCCCTGCCCGGGGACGGCCCCGCCGACAACCACCGGGTCCGCCGCTACGTCGCCAAGTACACGATCAACCCCGCCGTGGCCCAGGGCCTGGCCCGGGAGATCGGCTCGGTGGAGACCGGCAAACTCGCCGACCTGGTGCTGTGGAACCCCGCGTTCTTCGGTGTCAAGCCCGAACTCGTCATCAAGGGCGGCCAGATCGCCTACGCGCAGATGGGCGATGCCAACGCCTCCATCCCCACCCCGCAACCGGTGCTGCCCCGCCCGATGTTCGGGGCCCTCGGCCGTGCGCCCGGCCTCAACTCGGTCAACTTCACCTCGCAGGCGGCCCTCGAGGACGGCCTGCCCGAACGGCTCGGACTGGGAAAGGAGTTCGTCGCCATCGAGAGCACCCGCAAGGTGACCAAGGCGGACATGCGGTGCAACGACGCCATGCCGAGGGTCGAGGTCGACGCCGACACCTTCACCGTCACCATCGACGGAGAAGTGGTCGAACCCGCGCCGGCGAGCGAACTGCCCATGGCCCAGCGTTACTTCCTCTTCTGATGAGGGGCCTTTCGTGATGGGCACGCGCCGATGAGCCTCGCCACCCTGCTCGTCCTCGCCGACGGACGCTTCCCCGCCGGAGGCCACGCGCACTCCGGCGGGGCCGAAGCCGCCTGCGCCGCGGGCCGGATCCACGACGCCGCCGGCCTGGAGGAGTTCTGCCGGGGCCGGCTGCACACCGCCGGCCTCGTCGCGGCCGGCCTCGCCGCGGCGGCCGCCCTCGGGATCGACCCGGCGGCCCTCGACGAGGCCGCCGACGCCCGGACGCCGGTGCCGGCGCTGCGCACCGCCGGGCGAAGGCTCGGCCGACAGCTGATGCGGGCCGCCCGGGCCACCTGGCCCGACGCCGGACTGGACTCGCTGGCCGCGGCGTTCCCGCGCGGGGCGCACCAGCCCGTGGTGCTCGGCGTCACCGCCAGGGCGGCGGGACTCGGGGCGCGCGAGGCCGCGCAGGTGGCGGTGTACGAGAGTGTGAGCGGGCCGGCGAGCGCCACCGTACGGCTGCTCGGCCTGGACCCCTTCGAAGCGAGCGGGGTGCTGGCCCGCCTCGCCCCCGAGCTCGACTCCGTCGCCGCGGACGCGCTGCGCGGCGCCGAGCGGGCCCTCCTGGACGGGCCGGGAGTCCTGCCCGCGGCCTCCTCGCCCCTCCTGGACATCATGGCGCAGGCCCATGCCGACTGGCCGGTGCGGCTCTTCGCCTCCTGAGTCCCCTCGCAGCCGCCTCCGCGGCATCCCCCGCACCCACCCCCCCCGCCAAGGAGAAATCCATGCACCTCGACCACGGCGTGACCTACCCGCACCGCCACACCCGCAGCGCCGAGCCCGCGCGGCCGGACGGCACCCGCCGCGCCCTGCGCATCGGCCTCGGCGGCCCCGTCGGCTCCGGGAAGACCGCCACCGTCGCCGCGCTGTGCCGGGCCCTGCGCTCCGAGCTGTCCATGGCCGTCGTCACCAACGACATCTACACCCGCGAGGACGCCGAGTTCCTCCTCCGCGAGGCCGTCCTGCCGCCCGAGCGCATCAGCGCCGTCGAGACCGGAGCCTGCCCGCACACCGCGATCCGCGACGACATCTCCGCCAACCTGGAGGCCGTGGAGGAGCTGGAGGAGGCCTTCCGGGAGAGCGGCCCGCTCGACCTCATCCTGGTCGAGTCCGGCGGCGACAACCTCACCGCGACCTTCTCCCGGGGCCTCGTCGACGCCCAGATCTTCGTCATCGACGTGGCCGGCGGCGACGACATCCCGCGCAAGGGCGGCCCCGGCGTCACCACCGCCGACCTCCTCGTCGTCAACAAGACCGACCTCGCTCCCTACGTCGGCTCCGACCTCGGCCGGATGGCCCGCGACGCCGCCGAGCAGCGCGGCGACCTGCCCGTCGCCTTCCAGTCCCTGCGCGGCGGGGAGGGCGTGGCCCCCGTGGCGGCCTGGGTGCGCGAGCGGATCGCCGCCTGGGCCGTCGCATGAGCCCTACGGTGATCAGCGCGGCCCCCACCGACCCCCCGGCCCGGGCTCCGGCGACGAGCCCGGCCGGACTGCGCGCCACCGCCCGGATCCGCGCCGCCGCCGACGGGCGCGGCTCGACCGCCCTGCCGCTGCTCGCCGGTGAGGGCCCGCTCGCCCTGCGCCGCACCCGGGCAGGGGGAGCCGAGGCCGGGGTCATGCTCGTCGGAGCCATGAGCGCGCCCCTCGGTGGAGACCACCTCACGGTCGAAGCCGAGGCGGGCCCCGGCGCCCGGCTGGTGCTGCGCTCGGCGGCGGCCACCCTCGCCCTGCCCGGCCGCCACGGGGAGCCCGCGCGGTACGACGTACGGCTCACCCTGGCCGCCGGGTCGGCGGTGCGCTGGCTGCCGGAGCAGCTCGTGTGCGTGCGCGGCAGCGACCTGCGCGTCCTGACCCGGGCCGAACTCGCCACCACCGCACGGCTCGTGCTGCGCGAGGAGCAGGTCCTCGGCCGCAGCGGCGAGGCACCGGGCCTGCTGCGCAGCCGCCTCACCGTGACCCGGGAGGGGCGGCCGCTGCTGGACCAGGAACTGGCCTGCGGACCCGGAGCTCCCGGCGGCTGGGACGGCCCGGCAGGGCTCGCGGGCCACCGGGCGGTCGGTCAGCTCCTGGTGGTGGACCCGCGGTTCGAGGCGGCCCCGCCCCCGGCCCGGACACTGGGACCGTTCGCGTCGGCCACGCCGCTGGCGGGGCCGGCGGTCCTGGTCACGGCCCTGGCCCCGGACGCCCTGCGGCTGCGCGAACTGCTCGACGAGGCGTGGCGCGCCTACGGCTGGTGACGCTCCGGCCGGGGAAGCCCGAACCCGGGACGAACCAGGCACCGCTCAGCGGTACACCCGTTTCCGGATATCGGGTTGGCAAAGAACCGCTCCGCGCTCTGTCGCCCGCTCCTGGTCAGGCGGAAGTATCCCCCTGCACGCCGACGAACCCAACTCGCAGGAACCGAGCCGCCCATGGCGGCAGACGACGCAGGGGGAACAACCACGTGATACGCAACGCGGCGCTGGGGAGCGCCGCAACACTGATCACCGGCACGCTGGCGGCGAGCCTGCTGCTCGCCCCGTCCGCGTCGGCCTCGCAGGCCTTCCCGTCCGGCCGCGACAACGGGGCCGCCGAGGCGATCGGCACGCAGATCGCCGCCGCCCGCGCGGCGCGCAGCGGGATCGACTGGAAGGACTGCCCGGCCGACTGGGGCTTCGCCCCGCCCATCCAGTGCGGCTACGTGAAGGTCCCGCTGGACTACAGCAAGCCGTTCGGCAAGACGATCGACCTCGCGCTCGACCGCGCCGTCAGCACCGGCACCAAGGAGGAGCGCCAGGGCGCGCTCATCTACAACCCCGGCGGCCCCGGCGGCTCCGGCATGCGCTTCCCGCGCCGCATCACGACCCAGAGCCCGCTGTGGGTCAACACCGCCAAGGCCTACGACTTCGTGGGCTTCGATCCGCGCGGCGTCGGCCACTCCGCGCCGATCTCCTGCATCGACCCGCAGGAGTACGTCAAGGCCCCCAAGGCCGACCCGGTTCCGGACAGCGAGGCCGACAAGCGCGCCCAGCGCAAGCTGGCCGCCGAGTACGCGGACGGCTGCAAGGACCGCAGCGGCGAGATGCTGCCGTTCATGACCACGCCGAACATCGCGCGTGACCTGGACGTCATCCGTGCCGCGCTCGGCGAGCAGAAGCTGAACTTCCTCGGCGTCTCCTACGGCACCTACATCGGCGGGGTCTACGCGACCCTGTTCCCGAACCACGTGCGCCGCATGATCGTCGACAGCGTGGTCGACCCGGACCGCGACAACATCTGGTACGAGGCCAACCTCGGCCAGGACGTGGCGTTCCAGACCCGCTGGAACGACTGGCAGGACTGGGTCGCCAAGAACGACGCCGTCTTCCACATCGGCGACACGCGCGCAAAGGTCGAGGCCAAGTGGCTGGAACTGCGCGCCAAGGCCAAGGCCAACCCGCTCGGCGGGGTCGTCGGCCCGGCCGAGCTCATCGGCTTCTTCCAGGGCGCCCCGTACTACGACTCCTCCTGGGTGCCCGTAGCCCAGACGTGGAGCGCGTACCTGGCCGGCGACGAGCAGGCGCTGATCGACGCCATCGCCCCGGACATGGGCGACATCCAGGGCAACATCGCCTCGGAGAACGGCAACGCGGTCTACACCGCCGTCGAGTGCGCCGATGCCAAGTGGCCGACCAGCTGGTCCAAGTGGGACCGGGACAACAGCAAGCTGCACGCCAAGTACCCGTTCCTGACCTGGTCCAACGCGTGGATGAACCTGCCCTGCGCGACCTGGAAGTCCAAGCAGAGCAACCCGATAGAGGTCGGTGTCGGCCCCAAGCGCGGTCTGCCGCCTGTCCTGATCGTCCAGTCCGAGCGTGACGCCGCCACGCCGTACAAGGGCGGGGTCTCCCTGCACAACCGCCTCGCCGGCTCGCGTCTGATCACCGAGCAGAACGCCGGCTCGCACGGTGTCACCAACCTGGTGAACCCCTGCGTCAACACCCGGGTGGACGCCTACCTGCTCACGGGGAAGGTCGACGCCCAGGACGTGAAGTGCGCTCCGCACGCCACTCCGGTGGCGCCGGCCCCGGTCACCGCGAAGTCCACGGGCCAGGCTCCGGCCGACGCCCTGCGGGCGGCCGACGAGCTCCCGGCCATCCGCTAGGACTCCGGGCCGGCTGATCGCCGCGCCGCGCACCGCACGGGAGGAGGCTCAGCGCGACCTGCGCCGGGCCTTCTTCCGTGCTTCCTCCTCCTCCGCCTTGACCTCGCCCGCGTACCGGTCCACGTACTCCTGGCCGGACAGCGCGAGCACCTCGTACATGATCTCGTCGGTGACGGCCCGCAGCACGGACCGATCGCCCTCCATCCCCTCGTACCGGGAGAAGTCCAGCGGCCGGCCGAAGCGGATCGTGACCCGGCGGATGCTGGGGATCTTCTGGCCGGGAGGCTGGATCTCGAAGGTCCCGACCATCGCGCACGGCACGACGGGCGCCTTCGCGCCCAGCGCCATGGCGGCCACCCCCACCTTCCCCTTGTACAGCCGGCCGTCGTGCGAGCGGGTGCCCTCCGGGTAGATGCCGAGCAGCTCGCCCTTGGCCAGCACCCCGAGCCCCTCGCGGAGCGCGGCCTGCCCCGCGTCCTTGCCGGAGCGGTCCACGGGGATCTGCCCGGCGCTGCGGAAGAAGGCGGCGGTGAGGCGACCCTTCACGCCGGGCCCGGTGAAGTACTCGGCCTTGGCGAGGAAGGTGATGCGCCGCTTGAGGATCGCGGGCATGAGGAAATGGTCGGAGAAGGACAGGTGGTTGCCCGCGACGATCGCGGCCCCCTCTGCCGGGATGTTCTCCAGTCCTTCGATCCGGGGCCGGAACAGCAGCCGCAGCAGCGGCCCCAGGATCACGTGTTTGAGCAAGTGGTAGAACACCAGGCCGCTCCCGTCGACATCCCGTTGTCACGGACATCTTACGGACGGTCAGGCCCGGGGGGCGTTCCGCGGTCAGACGCTGCGCGAAGCCGCCATCGCGGCGGTCAGCAGCCCCAGCACGACCCAGCCGAACCACAGCCAGCCGTTACTGCCGAGAGCCACCGAGTACGTGGCGATCGCCACCAGAGCGGCGAAGGTCATCACTGCCATTGCCTTCACGGATCCGGTCATACCCCATGGTGGCCCGCGAAGGGGGTCCGGCGCTACTGGCCACGCGCCTGCAGCGAGGCGAGATACGCGTTGTAGGCCGCCAGCTCCTGGTCTCCGTTGCGGTCCTCCGCCCGGTCGGAGCGCTTCGCGGCCCGCTGCTCCGAGTGGTACCACTGGTAGACGAGCGCGATCAGCACCAGCACCGAGGGGATCTCGCTGAAGGCCCAGGCGATGCCGCCGCCCCACTGCTGGTCGAGCAGCGGGTCGATGCCGAGCGAGGCCGGCGGGTTCGCGTACGTCGTGACCATCGGCTCGCTCGCCATCATCAGCGCGATGCCGAAGAAGGCGTGGAAGGGCATCCCGGCGAACAGCTCCAGCATGCGCATCACGTAGCCGGGGCGGTGCGGACCCGGGTCCACGCCCATGATCGGCCAGAAGAAGAAGAGGCCGACGGCCAGGAAGTGCACCATCATCGCGGTGTGCCCGGTCTTGGACCCCATCAGGAAGTCGAAGAGCGGGGTGAAGTACAGGCCGTACAGGCTCGCGATGAACATCGGAATGGTGAACACCGGATGGGTGACCACCTTCATGTAGCGGCTGTGGAGCAGCATCAGCAGCAGCTCGCGCGGCCCCTTGTGGCCGCGGGCCGCCGGCGGCAGCGCGCGCAGCGCCAGCGTCACGGGCGCGCCCAGCAGCAGCAGGATCGGGCTGAGCATGCTGATCACCATGTGCTGGACCATGTGCACGCTGAACATGACCATGCCGTAGTCGTTCAGCTTGGTGCACATCGCCAGGGCCACGCTCAGCACGCCGACGGTGAAGGCGACCGTCCGGCCGACCGGCCAGGAGTCCCCGCGCCGGCGCAGCCGCAGCACGCCCCACGCGTACAGGGCGAGACCCGCGAGCGAGCCGATCAGGAAGAAGGCGTCGAAGGAGAACTCCAGCCCGCGCCCGAGGGTGAAGGGCGGCAGGTCCATGTCCATGTCCATGCCGTCGTGCGCGAGGTAACTCAATCTCTTCACTCCCTTGACCTGTGGTGCCCCACCACAGTAATGCCGCCCCCGGACGGCAAATCGACCGGGGGCGCCCATTACAGGAGTGACACGTAAAAGGGGGGAAAGATCACAGAACGTTCTGCGCCTCGGAGTAGCGCTCGGCCGGAACGGTCTTCAGCGTCTGCACCGCCTCGGCGAGCGGCACCATCTCGATGTCCGTGCCGCGCAGCGCCGTCAGCATCCCGAACTCGCCGCGGTGCGCCGCCTCCACCGCGTGCCAGCCGAAGCGGGTGGCGAGGACCCGGTCGTACGCGGTGGGCGTACCGCCGCGCTGGACGTGGCCCAGGATGACCGGCCGGGCCTCCTTGCCGAGCCGGTCCTCCAGCTCGACGGCGAGCCGGTTGCCGATGCCGGCGAACCGCTCGTGCCCGTACATGTCGGTGCCGCCCGCCTCCAGGGCCATCGAGCTGCCCTCGGCGGGCTTGGCGCCCTCGGCGACCACGACGATCGCGAACCGCTTGCCCTGCGAGAAGCGCTCGCCGACGATCGTCGTCAGCTCGTCGATGTCGAAGGGGCGCTCCGGTACGACGATCGCGTGCGCGCCGGCCGCCATGCCCGAGTGCAGGGCGATCCAGCCGGTGTGGCGGCCCATGACCTCCACCACCATCACGCGCTGGTGGGACTCGGCGGTGGTCTTCAGCCGGTCCAGCGCCTCGGTGGCGACGCCGACGGCCGTGTCGAAGCCGAAGGTGACGTCCGTCGAGGCGATGTCGTTGTCGATGGTCTTCGGGACGCCGACGATCGGCAGACCGCCCTGCGAGAGCAGGTTGGCGGCCTTCAGGGTGCCTTCGCCGCCGATCGGGATGATGGCGTCGAGGCCGAGATCGGCGACGTGGCCGCGGGCCCGCTCCACGCCGTCGCGCAGATGGGCGGGCTGGACCCGGGAGGATCCCAGAATGGTTCCGCCCCGGGCCAGGATGCCGCTCACGGCGTCCAGGTCGAGCTTGCGGTAGTCGCACTCCAGCAGGCCGCGCCAGCCGTCGTGGAAGCCGATGACCTCGTCCCCGTGGTCGACGACGGCGCGGTGCACGACGGAGCGGATGACCGCATTGAGGCCGGGGCAGTCGCCTCCGGAAGTGAGCACACCTATGCGCATGGCAGGAAGGACCTTTGCAACGTGGGCCGACGACCGGACCACGTCGTCCGGTTGGAACTACCCTGCACCCTACAAGTCGATCCCCGGTGGACTGAACCATCCTCCACATGCTGGTCGGCTCGGTCGTAGGAAAAGAGGCCGGCCCGGATCCCCTCGGGGAATCCGGGCCGGACGGCAGGCGTCGCGAAGGTTACGCGGGCTGCGTCGCCGCCGCGATCCGCTCGGCGCGCAGCGCCTCGTACCAGCGGTCGTCGACGGGCGGCAGCGCGTTCACGTCGAGGGCCAGCTTGAGCAGCAGGTCCGCGATCTGCGGGTTGCGCGCCATCACGGGACCGTGCATGTACGTGCCGAACACCGTGTCGTTGTACGCGCCTTCGGTGCCGTCTCCGGTGCCGTTGCCGCGCCCCATCGTGACCCGGGCGAACGGCTTCGCCGTCGGGCCGAGGTGCGTGATGCCCTGGTGGTTCTCGAAGCCCGTGAGCTGCGGCAGGCCGAGCTGCGGGTCGATGTCCCCGAGGACGTCGCCGACGCACCGCTCGCCCTCGCCGCGCACGGTCACCACGTCGAGCAGGCCGAGGCCCTCCTGGCGCTGGCCGACGTCGTTGACGAACTCCTGGCCCAGGATCTGGTAGCCGGCGCAGACGGAGAAGACGATCGCCCCGTTCGAGACGGCACGCTCCAGACCGCCGTCGCGCAGCAGCCGCTCCGCGGCCAGGCGCTGCGGCCGGTCCTCGCCGCCGCCGATCAGGTAGATGTCGCCCGAGGTGGGGATCGGCTGGTCGCTGCGCACGTCCACGCGCTGCACGTCGAGGCCGCGCCGGCGGGCCCGGCGCTCCACGACGAGGGCGTTGCCCTGGTCTCCGTACGTGCTGAGCAGGTCGGGGTAGACCCACACCAGACGCAGGCTGTTGTCGCTCATGCTCTTGTCCTCTGCGTTTCTGACGGGGGCTAGTTGCCGACGCGGCGGCGCACGTCCTGGAAGGCGGTGTAGTTGGCGATCAGCTCGATCTGTCCGGGCGGCGCCAGCTGCACGGCCTCGTCGAGGCTCTCGCACACCCGGAAGTCCAGGCCCGCGACCTCGAGGCGGACCGCGAGGTCCAGCTTGCGGTCGCCGATCACGAAGATCGGGTGGCCGGCCAGGCGCGGGTAGTCCACGTCCCACAGCCAGGAGGTGTCGGTGCCGTCCGCGCCCCGCGCGTTCACCGAGAGGATGACCGGCGTCGGCGGCGGGTCGATCAGCGAGAACGTCTCGAGCCAGCCCGCCGGGTTCTTCGCGAGCAGCAGGCGCAGTTCGCGGCCCTGGAAGCTCACCACGTCGTAGCGCCCGGCCACGGCCTGGACCTGGTACATCCGCTCCAGCGCGACCTGCGGCGGAACGCCGAAGACGGCGGCCACGGCGGCCGAGGTGGCGGCGTTCGCCTTGTTGGCACGGCCCGGCAGCTGGAGGTTGATCGGCCAGGCGCTGCCGTGCGGGTCGAGCACGTGGTCGCCGGAGAGCACCCAGCTGGGGGTGGGACGCCGGAAACCGCACTCGCCGCAGTACCAGTCGTCGCCCGGACGCTGCATGACGCCACCGCAGGAGGGGCACGACCAGGCGTCGTCCTTCCACTCCTGGCCGGCCGCGACCCACACCACGTTCTGCGAGGACGAGGCGGCCCAGACGATCAGCGGGTCGTCCGCGTTCGCGACGACCACGGCCTTGGAGCCCGAGAGGCCCTCGCGCCACTTCTCCGCGAGCATGCGGGTCTCGGCGGCGCGGTCCAGCTGGTCGCGGGAGAGGTTGAGCAGGGCGATCACCTTGGGCGTGACGTCCCGGGCCACTCCGGCCAGGTACTTCTCGTCCACCTCGATGACGCCGTAGCGGGCGTCCGAGCCGCCCGCCAGGGCGGAGGTGATGCCCGCCGGCATGTTCGCGCCCAGCGCGTTGGAGACGACCGGACCGCTGGCCCGCAGGGCCTCCGCGATCAGCCGGGTCGTCGTGGTCTTGCCGTTCGTCGCCGAGACGAGGACGACGTCGAGATGCTGCGCCAGCGCGCCGAGAAGATCGGGGTCGAGCTTGAGCGCGACCTTGCCTCCGATCACCGATCCGCTTCCGCGTCCCGCGGCCCGCGACACCGCCGCCGCGGCCTTGCCCGCCGTCACGGCCAGCTTGGCCCGCGGCGAAAGCGGCTCTGTGTTGCCTGCCATCGTCCCTTGTCCTCCTTGCGTCGGTCGCCCCCAGCCTATCCAGTACCCGCCCGCGCCCCGACCGCGGCGCCCCCGGTCCGCCGAAGATCTCCTCATATAGTCGCCCGTCGTACCCTTACGGCCATGCGACATCGCCCCCTCCCCGGCACCTCCGGCATCGTCCGCACCATGAGCCTGCTGGGCGACCCGGTGCTCCACTCCGCATGCGCGGAGGTCACCGACTTCGGCCCCGCCCTCGGCCGGCTCATCGAGGACATGTTCGCGACGATGTACGCCGCCCAGGGGGTCGGCCTCGCCGCGAACCAGATCGGCGTCGGGCAGCGGGTGTTCGTCTACGACTGTCCCGACGACGAGGACGTCCGCCACGTCGGACACATCGTCAACCCGCGGCTGGTCCTCACCGGCGGGGACGAGTTCGCCGGCCCGGAGGGATGCCTGTCCCTGCCGGGGCTGGAGGCGTCCACGGTCCGCTTCGACGAGGCCGTCGTCGAGGGCGTCACCTCGGACGGGGCGCCGGTGCGGGTCGGCGGGAGCGGGTTCTTCGCCCGCTGCCTCCAGCACGAGTGCGACCACCTGGCCGGCGGGGTCTACGCGGAGCGGGTGACCGGGCTGCGGGCGCGTCGTCTGCGGCGGCAGATCCGCAAGACGGAGTGGGGCGCCGCGGGGATGCACGCGCTGGGTGAGTGAGTCCGGAGGTACGGGGCCTGCGCGGGCAGCCCGGCGGAGCCGGGTATCCCGGGGCTCCGCCCCAGACCCCGCGCCTCGATCGCCGACGGGGCTGAATTAGAAGCCGGGGCCGTCCAAGCGGTTGCCGGCGGTGGCCAGGCGGCCCCACAGCAGGTCGGTCAGGTCGCTGACGAGTTCGGCGCGCTCGCAGGGGCGTTCGCCGAGCCACCAGTCGCCCGCCGCGTGCATCATGCCGACGATGCCGTGGCCCCACACGCGGGCCAGGCGCTCGCCGCCGGGACCGAGGTCCACGCGCTCCGCGATCACCTGAGCCAGCTCCTCGCCGAGGCGGCGCAGCAGCGGGGCCGAGTGCAGGCCGACGTCGAAACCGCGCTCGGCGGCCTGGGAGTCCTCGGCGGGGTGCATGAGGAAGCGGTAGACCTGCGGCCGGGCCTCGATGGCGGCGAGATAGGTGTCGAGGGTGGCCTCCACCCGGCTGCGCCGCTCGGCGGGGGCGTCGAGCGCCGCGCGCAGCGAGTCGAGCAGGGCGTCCGTGTGCCGTACGGCGAGGGCCTGGTAGAGCCCGGCCTTGTCGCCGAAGTGCCGGTAGAGGATCGGCTTGGTGATGCCGGCTTCGGCCGCGATGGCGTTCATGGACGCCTTGGGGCCGTCCCTGAGCACGACCCGGTCGGCCGCCTCCAGCAGCTCGCGCCGCCGGCGCTCGGCCGCTCCCGGCTCGCCCGCCTGCTGTGTGGTCTCCATGACGTGTCTCACTCCCCGCCCTTGCGATGTCCTGACGCCCACGCAACGTAACACTCCGCACACCGTGGCGATCTCACGGAGGCCGGTATCTGCGCTGCTTGACAGTGCTTACCGGCCGGTAACAGACTGTGTGGCTGTTCGGGTTACCAGCAGTAACCAATCTGTACGAAAGCTGGAGGGGACATGGCGGAGTTCACCATGGAGCTCAACGACGACCAGAAGCAGGTGCGGGACTGGATCCACGGCTTCGCCGCCGACGTGATCCGTCCCGCCGCCGCGGAATGGGACGAGCGCGAAGAGACTCCGTGGCCCGTCATCCAGGAGGCCGCCAAGGTCGGGATCTACTCGCTCGACTTCTACGCCCAGCAGTTCTTCGACCCGACCGGCCTCGGCATCCCGATGGCCATGGAGGAGCTGTTCTGGGGCGACGCGGGCATCGCGCTGTCCATCGTCGGCACCGGCCTCGCCGCCATCGGCGTCGTCGCCAACGGCACCGAGGAGCAGATCGGCACCTGGATCCCGCAGATGTACGGGACCCCCGACGACGTCAAGGTCGCCGCCTTCTGCTCCTCCGAGCCCGACGCCGGCTCCGACGTCGGCTCGATGCGCACCCGCGCCGTCTACGACCAGGCCAAGGACGAATGGGTGCTGAACGGCACCAAGACCTGGGCGACCAACGGCGGCATCGCCAACGTCCACATCGTCGTGGCCGTCGTCGACCCCGAGCTCGGCACCAAGGGCCACGCCTCCTTCATCGTGCCGCCGAACACCCCCGGCCTCTCCCAGGGCCAGAAGTTCAAGAAGCACGGCATCCGCGCCTCCCACACCGCCGAGGTGGTCCTGGAGGACGTGCGCGTGCCCGGGTCCTGCCTGCTCGGCGGCAAGGAGAAGCTCGACGAGCGCCTCGCCCGGGCCCACGAGCGGGCCAAGGCGGGCGGCGGCGAGCGCGTGAAGAACGCGGCCATGGCCACCTTCGAGGCCTCCCGGCCGGCCGTCGGCGCCATGGCGGTCGGCACGGCGCGCGCCGCGTACGAGGTGGCGCTGGACTACGCGAAGACCCGTACGCAGTTCGGCCGGCCGATCATCGACAACCAGGGCGTCGCCTTCCAGCTCGCCGACATGCGCACCTCCATCGACGCGGCCCGGCTGCTGGTGTGGCGGGCCTCGTGGATGGCGGTCGCCGGCAAGCCCTTCACCTCGGCGGAGGGCTCGATGTCGAAGCTGTTCGCGAGCGAGGCCGCCAAGAAGGTCACCGCGCAGGCCGTGCAGATCCTCGGCGGCAACGGCTTCACCCGCGAGTACCCGGTGGAGCGCATGCACCGCGACAGCGCGATTTACACGATCTTCGAGGGCACCAGCGAGATCCAGCGTCTGGTGATCGCCCGGACGATCTCGGGCATGCCGATCCGCTAGGGCGCGGCTCGAGCAGCATCAGGGCCCCGTGCCCGCCGCGAGGCGGTCCGGGGCCCTTCCGCGCGGGCCGGACCGCCCTCCCGCGGCCTCAGGGGCGCAGGAGGGCGTCCAGGGCGCGGGAGAAGAGGAAGCGGGCCGCCGCCGCGACCACGGGGTCCAGGGGGGCTCCCAGGCCGCGGACGCGCAGTTCCTCGCGCCACTCGACCTCGCAGCCTCCGACCGGAGCGGGACGGACCTCGATCTCCGCACCGCCGGTGATCGCGCGGCCGCGCTTGACCAGCCTGACCAGCCCCGGCGCGACGCCCCGAGGGGGCTGCCAGAGGGTGACCTCCATCGGGTCGTCGAAGGTGATCCTGCCCACTCCCGTGCGCGCCGTGAAGCGCGTTCCGACGCGCGTGGGAGGCGGCGTCTCGATGATCGTCCGAGTGAGCGGAACCTCGGCGCCGTGCCGTTCCCAGTCCGTCAGTCTCAGCCACGCCTGGGCGGGGGTGAGAGCCGCACGGCGAATGATCCGGATAGCGGGCATGAGCGCATGGTAATCGGGCATACACACCCTGAACTGGACGGCGAATATGGCTTCCGTCCGGGGGTGGCGATCAGCAATACTCACCGCCACTGTGGATCGCGGATTCGACCGGGTGACCACCGGCCCTCCCGCCCCACTCTGCGAGGAGGTGCGCCATGTGCTCCCACCAGCCCCCCTGCCCGACTGCCGAAAGCGCCGACCACGACGCCGCCCGCACCGTGGCCTTCCACCCTGAACAAGGCTGGAATCTGCTGTGCAACGGAGCCGTGGTCTTCGACGACACCGGCGAACTGCTCCCCGACGGCCGCACGGTGGAACCCCGCCGCCCGGCCCTGGTCTGAGCGAGGAGGCAGCATGCGCCAGCAGCTGATCCGCAAGCCCGTTCCCAAGCCCGCACCCCGCGACCTGGACCTGCGCACACCGTCGGGCAGACCCCTCCCGTACTGACGGGGCCCCGCAGTCGCGCCACGGCGCCACCGGCCGAGCGTCAGCCGGTGGGCGCCGCCGCGCCGCCCAGGAACGCGCTCTCGTACGCCGCGTCGCCGATCGCCGCCCTGGCCTGGCGCTCGCCCTCGTCGCGCAGGGCCGTCAGCGAAGGCGAGCCCATCTGCGGCCGGCCCACCGTGCGCCACCAGGCGTGCCCCGTGCCCAGCAGGCGTGCCGCCAGTTCGCCGTCGCCCATGGCCGCCACCGCCGCCGCCAGCAGGTCGAGGCCGAGCGCGATCCCGAAGCGGTCGCCCAGCAGCCGTTTGCCCGACAGCATCGCCCGCGCGTGCCGCGCCGCCTCCCCGTGGTGGCCGAGCCCGAAGGCCGCGACGGCCAGGATGTAGTCCGCGTAGGCCCGCAGCCACCGCTCGCCGAGCTCCTCGCACGCCTCGCGCAGGCCCCGTGCCTCCAGCTCGGCCTCTTCGAAGCGTCCGAGGTCGCACAGGGCGTAGCCGCTGGCCAGCCGGCACAGGAGCCAGCCGGTGCCGGTCGGCCGACCGCCGTGGCCGCCGCGTGCCCGGGGTCCTGCGAGCACGAGCGCGCGTACGGGATCGCCCGGCATCAGCACCGCCACCGCGTGCAGGTACGCCGCCCGCAGCTCCGGCTCCGGGTCGGCCAGCGCGGCCGCCGCGGTGGTGCACCGCTCGCCGAGTACCTCGGCCGTGTCCAGATCGCCCTGGAGCAGCGCGGTGAGGCCGAGGGCCCACAGGGCCCGGGCGTGCGCGGCACCCGCGTGCGGGGCTCCGCGCAGGGCCCGTTCCAGGAAGGCCCGGCCCTCGTGGACGTGCCCGCACGAGAACCAGAAGAACCACAGGTCGCCGGCGGTCTCCAGGGCCGCCGTGGGATCCGAGCCGAGCAGGTGCTCCAGGGCGGTACGAAGCTGCGCGTGCTCGGTGGTCATCCTGCGGTACCAGTCCACCTGGCCGGGCCCCAGCCAGCCCCGCTCGGCGGCGTGCGAGAGCGCCGCGTACCAGTGGGCGTGCCGGTCGGCGAGGACCCGAACCTCCCCGAGCTCCGCCAGCCAGTCCTGGCCGTACTCGCGGATCGTGTCCAGCAGCCGGTAGCGGGCGCCCGTGCCCCGCTCGTGCGTGCACCGGACGACCGACTTGGAGACCAGTCCCGCGAGCACCCGCTCCACCCGTGACGCGGGCAGCGGGCCGCCCGAGCACACCGCGCGTGCGGCGGCGGCGTCGAAGTCCCCCGTGAACACCGAGAGCCGGGCCCACAGCAGCCGCTCGAGCGGCTCGCACAGTTCGTGGCTCCAGCCGATCGCCGTGCGCATGGTCTGGTGCCGGGGCAGCCGGTCGGCGGCGGTGTCCGAGAGGAGGTCGAAGCTGACGTCGAGCCGCCTCGCCATCTGCTCCAGGGTCCAGAGCCGCATCCGGGCGCCGGCCAGTTCGAGGGCGAGGGGGATCCCGTCCAGACGGCGGCAGACCTCGGCGGCCACGGCCACCCGGTCCGGGTCGGCGAAGGCGGCGTCGGCGTACGGGGTGGCGGCCAGCGCGCGGGCCCGGAAGAGGGCGAGGGCGTCGCTGTCGGGCCCGTCGCAGGGCAGCGGACTGATCTCGACCACGTTCTCGCCGGGGCAGCCGAGCGGCTCGCGGGAGGTGATCAGTACCGTCAACCCGGGCGCGGACTGCAGGAGTTCACCCACGAGGTGGCGGCAGGCGGCCACCAGGTGCTCGCAGGTGTCGAGGACGATCAGCAGTTCCTTGTCGGCCATCCACGCGCAGAGTTCCTCGTCGAGGGGCTGCCGGGACTGGTAGGCGAGCCCGACGGCGTGCGCGACGGTCGCGGTGAGCAACTCGGCGTCCCGCAGCGGGGAGAGGGGCACCCACCAGATTCCGTCGCGCCGGCCCTGGTGGGGATCCGCGGTGGCGCGCAGGGCCACCCTGGACTTGCCGACGCCTCCGACGCCGGTGAGCGTGACGAGCCGCTGCGCGCGCAGCATGTCGTTCAACAGGGCGAGTTCACGCTCGCGGCCCACGAAGCTCGCCGTCTCCGGCGGCAGGTTTCCCGGCACGGCGCCAGAGTCTGGCTCAGGGGCGCCGCCCGCGGGATCTGCCTGATTGTTGTTGACCGAGTACTCACCGAACACGAATGTATTGTGCGTGATCTTCTTTCCGCGCAGTGCCGTTCAGGTCAGATCGAAGGGATGGGTTCCGGTCGGAGGGTGCGGCCGTGGACGGGAGTTCAGGGGGTGAGGACCACGCGCCGCTCGGCGGAGAAGGCCCCCCAGTTGCCGTCGGGCAGTCGTGCCCGCAGTTTCACCGTCCATACGGTGCCGGGCGGTTCGGCGACCGCGAGCCGGTGCTCGGCCCGGCCGGCAGGGACGGCCCCCGCGCCGAACTGGATGACGGTGGTGGGGCGTCCGTTGACGTAGAGCTCGTACTCGGTGGTGTCCCGGCCGGTCCGCGGAGCGGTCCAGGAGAGGTTGACCGCGCCCGGCGAGGCGGCCGCCGTGAGCTCGGCGGGAGCGGTGTCCGGGCGCTGCCCGGGTCCGGCCGGGGTCGTCACGTCCACCGCCGGGCCGTCGGGGGAGGAGTTGTCCGCGCCGTCCCGGGCCCGGACCGTGAAGGTGTAGGCGGTGTCGGGCTGGAGGCCCGCCAGGGTGGTCCCGGTGCTGCCCGGGCCGGCCGTGTGGATCCGGGCGTCGCCCTGGTAGACGTCGTACGCGGTGACCCCGGTGTCGTCGGTCGCCGGGCCCCACGTCAGATCGGCGGTCGTGGGTCCCAGCGCGCGGCCGGCCGTGCCCGTCGGGGCGGTGGGCGCCCGGTGGTCCTCGGCCCCGGCGGCGGGGGTGGTCGCCGAGACGGCCGTGCTGGGCGCGGAGGTGTTCCCGGCGGTGTCCCGGGCCCGGACCGTGAAGGCGTAAGCCGTCAGCGGGGTGAGTCCGGTGATGTCCACCATCGTCTTGTCCGCGGGGAGTTCGCGGACCAGGTGGTCCGACTGGAAGACCACGAACGCGGCCACCCCGTCGTCGGGCGCGGGCGACTGCCACATGACGTGGACCGATGAGGCGCTGGACGCCTGGGCGGTGAGCCCACCGGGAGCCGGTGGGGGCGTGGTGTCGGCCGCGGAGCACGCGGCCAGGGTGGCCACCGCGAGGGCGAAGGCCAGGGCGGGCGCCGCCCGGCGGCCGGACGGCGGGCGGACGGGGCGGGGCGCGGGGCCCGGTGCGGGATCGTGCACGGCGGAGCCCCTCTTTTCGGCTGCTCGGAAAGGTCTAGACATATATGGCATGCCGTGGGGCGGGCGGGCAAGAGCCGCGCACGGACCTCTGGAGCGGACGGACGGTCCGCCGGGGGGAGATCGTCAAGGACCGGACACCGGTCACGGACGGTCAACACCCGTTTGGCGGACGCCTGTTTCGCTCGAAGGGCCCTCCTCCTGCGCCACCATGGCGCCGCGTAAGGAGGTGTTCCGATGGTGATCTCCCTCTCCGTCGTCGTCCTGCTCCTCGTCCTCGCGTGGATCTTCATGCGCGGCGGCGGCCTCAAGGTGTCCCACGCGCTCGTCTGCGTCCTGCTCGGCTTCTACCTCGCGAGCAGCAGCCTGGCGACGACCATCCACAACGGCGTCTCGGCCACGGCGAACGTGGTCGGAGGGTTCACGCCGTAGGCGTACCGACCGGCGCACGGTGAGCGGCTGTTGCGCCTTCGTGAATCATCCGGCTCCTCCATGGACTCCTCGGGCGGCGCGACCTAGCGTCTGGCGGCGGCGCGACGTGATGCGCGATGTCAAGAGAACCGAGGACGAAGGAGGAAGTCCGGATGTTCCGAAGAGCGTTGAACTGCGCCGTGGTGCCGGCCCTCGTCGCCTTCGCGGCGGTGCACGGGATCACCCCGGCCGCCGCCGAGGAGATACCCCTGGCCCCGGGCCACCGCCTGGTCGGCCACTACGAGGGCGGACCCGCCGTGGCCCTGCCGCTGCCCGGCGAGGCCCCGCCGCAGCACCCGTTCCTCGCGCCCAACGGCCGCAGCGGCATGCACTCCGACGCGGCCGGCAGCGCCACCTCGCCCTGGTCCGGGCCGCTCGGCAAGGACCCGCGAGTGACCAGCCGGAAGATCGCCGCCCTCGGCGGCGAGTGCGCCACCGCCACCTTCGACTCGGCCGGCCGGCTGGTCACCGTGTGCGGCACCTTCGGCGGCTTCAAGGTCAAGCTCCTCGAACCCCGTACGCTCGCCACGCTCGCGGAATACCAGCTCCCGCAGCGTTCCTCGACGGTCCAGGCGATCACCTCGCTGGACTTCTCGAAGATCTTCAAGGACACGTCGGGCGGCGCCTACTTCTACCTGGACGACCAGGACCGGGCGGTGCTGGCCGACTCCCGCCAGCACATCCTGCGCCTCTCGCACGTCCGGAGCCCGGACGGCGGCTGGCGGTTCGAGGTCGACGACGACTGGGACCTGACCGGACTGGTCCCGCACGACTGCGTCGACTGGACCAACCTGTGGCCCAGCGGGACCTGTGACCCGGTCACCTCGGTGATGCCCGACTGGGAGGGCCGCATCTGGTGGGTCACCCGGCAGGGCCGCGTCGGCACCGTGGACCCGGCGACCTCGGTGGTCCGCTCGGTCCGGCTGGCGGGCGAGGAGATCCAGAACTCCTTCTCGGTCGCCGAGGACGGCGTCTCCATCGTCACCGACCACGCGCTCTACGGCTTCCGTGCCGCCGCCGACGGCACCCCCGTCGCCCAGTGGCGCCAGACGTACGACCGGGGGACGGGCACCAAGCCCGGCTCCGTGAACCAGGGTTCGGGCACGACCCCGGACCTCTTCGGCGACGGCTACGTCGCGATCACCGACAACGCCGACGACCGGATGAACGTCCTGGTCTACAGGCGGGGTGCGGACGTGCCCGCCGACCGGCGCCTGGTGTGCAAGGTCCCCGTCTTCGGTCCGGGAGCCTCGACCACCGACAACTCGCTGATCACCTGGGGCAACAGCATCGTCGTGGAGAACAACTACGGCTACGAGAACGTCACTTCGCTGGTCCTGGGCAAGTCGGTCGTCGGTGGGGTCGCCCGGATCGACGTCCGCGCCGACGGCAGCGGCTGCGACACGGTCTGGCAGAGCGCGATCCGCTCGCCGTCCGTCGTCCCGAAGCTCTCCACCGCCAACGGGCTGCTCTACTTCTACGAGAAGGAGCCCAGCGCCTGGGGCATCGACGCCTGGTACCTCACGGCGGTCGACTTCCGCACCGGCGAGCGCCGCTGGCGGCAGCTGACCGGCACGGGTCCGCTGTACGACAACAACTGGGCGCCGATCACCCTCGGGCCCGACGGGACCGCCTACGTCGGCGTCTTCAACGGCATCGTCGCGGTCCGCGACGGCGGCTGAGCCGCGCCGCCCGGGTGGGACGGGGGTGCCGGGGGCGTCAGCTCACCTGGAGGGTGACGTCGTCCACGACGAAGGACGTCTGGAGGGAGGGGTCCTCCACGCCCTGGAACTTCAGCGTGACCGTCTGGCCGGCGAACCGGGAGACGTCGTACGTCTTGAGCTGGTAGCCGGAGGCCGCGTTCACGTTGGACAGGGTCTCCAGCGTCTGGCCGCCCACCGAGACCGTGAACTTGTCGTAGACGGTGTTCTCGGTCTCGTCGGTGTCGATGTGCAGGTAGAAGCCGAGCTGGTAGGAGGTGCAGCCGGTCGGGATGGTCACCGACTGCGAGGCACTGTCCGTGTGGGTCTGGCCGTAGCCGTCCAGCCAGGCCTTGTACGAGCCCCCGTGCGGGGTCTGGCCGGCCTGGTTGGTGATGACGCCCGAGGTGGCCGTCCACGGGCTGCTGCCGCTTTCGAAGCCGCCGTTGGCGATGAGCTGGCGGGCGGTGCAGGTGCCGCCGCCGCCCCCGACGGTCAGGGTGTAGGTGGTGGCGTGGCTGACCGTGCCGGTGCCGGTGACCGTCAGGGTGTAGGTGCCGGGCGCGGCGCCGGCGCCTACCTGTACGGAGAGCGTGGAGGAGCTGCCCGACTGGACGGAGGTGGGGCTGAGCGTCGCGGTCACGCCGGTGGGCGCGCCGGTGACCGACAGGGCGACGTTCTGGGCGGCGCCGCTCACGGTGGCGGTGTTGACGGTGGAGGTGACGCTGCCGCCCGGGTTCGCAGTGCCCGAGGCCGGGGAGGTGCTGATCGAGAAGTCCTGCGCCGGGGTGGTCCCGCCGACGGCCTGGTTCCAGATCGTGTAGGCGACGCCGTCGGCGCTGCGGTCCAGGACCGTCGGGCTGATGTTGTTCGTGGTGTCGCAGGAGCTGTGGTAGCAGGAGTCGTACGCCGCGTTCGCGGTGCCGCCCCACTTCGCGGCCTGCGCCGAGGTCTTGCGGGCGCTGGCACCGGCCGCGTAGCCGGAGGTGGGGATGCCGCCCTGCTGGAAGGAGTAGTCGTCACTGCGGCCCTGGCCCTCGGTGTTCTCCTCGGGAGCGAGGTTCAGCGAGGTCCAGTAGGCCTTGAGCGGAGCGGCGGCGGTGGAGTTGACGTTGTTGATGAAGTAGCCGCCGTTGGTCGAGCCGACCATGTCGAAGTTGTAGTAGGCCTTGATGGCCGACTTCTGAGTGCTGCTGAGCTGGTTGACGTAGAACTCGGAGCCGTTGAGGCCCTGCTCCTCGTCCGTCCACCAGGCGAAGCGCACGTGCTTGGTCATCGTCGGGTTCTTTTGGGCGAGGACCAGCGCGTTCTCCAGCAGGGTCGAGGAGCCGGAGCCGTTGTCGTTGATGCCCGGGCCCGCCGAGACGCTGTCGAGGTGTGCGCCGAACATGACCGTCTGGTCGGCGGGGCCGCCGGGCCAGTCCGCGATCAGGTTGTTCGACGGGTAGGTGCACGAGGTGCAGTTCTGCTCGGTGACCGTGTAGCCGGCGGCCTGCAGCTTGCCCTTGACGTACGCCACGGACTGGGTGTAACCGGCGCTGCCCGCACGGCGGTGGCCGCCGTTCTGCGAGGCGATCGTGTTCAGCTGGGTCAGGTGCGCCTGGACGGCCGCAACGTCGATGTTCGGTGCGCCGGGGTTGGGCGTGGTGCCGCCGACGGTCAGCGAGTAGTCGACCGTGTGCGAGAGGCTGGTGCCCTGGCCCTTGACGACGACCGTGGACGGCCCGGGAGCCGCGTTGGCCGAGGCCGAGAGGGTCAGCGTCGAGGACTGGCCGGCCGTGACGGTGGCCGGGCTGAAGGAGGCGGTGACCCCGGCCGGCAGGCCGGACGCGGTGAGGGTCACCTGCTGGGCCGTGCCGGTGGAGACCGCGGTGGCCACGGTGGTGGTCACCGACGCGCCCTGCTGGACGGTTCCCGAGGCCGGGTTCAGCGCGAGGGAGAAGTCGTTGTTCTGGCCGCTCGGGGTACAGGTCGGGTCACCGGACTGCGCGGGCACGCTGATGGCGTCCCAGGCGGCCTTGGTCTTGGTGAAGAGGTTGCAGGTCGTGGGGTCCAGCGACTTGGCGGAACTCAGTGTCGCCGTCCGGTACTTCTTGTAGGACATGCTGGAGGTCTTCAGCAGCATGCCGCCGTAGAAGATCTTGCCGGCGTTCTGCGCGCCCACACCGGTCAGCGAGGTCTGGTTGCAGGTGCTGCTGTTCGGCTTGCCGCCGCCCGGGCTGGTGCCCTCGGCGAGCAGGTAGAACCAGTGGTTCAGCGGGCCGGCCGCGGCGTGCACCTCGGTGCCAGGTATCGAGGAGCTGTAGCAGGAAGGGTCGTTGTTGACGGCCGCCGGGTTGTACATGTTGCGGATCGGACCGGTTCCCACGAGGTTGACCGTCTCGCCGACGAGGTAGTCCGGGGTGTCGTAGGGGGACGGCTGGTTGATGTAGGCCTCGGTCAGCGCGCCGAAGATGTCACCGGTGGCCTCGCCGAGCCCGGACTCCTGGCCGCTGGTGCCGCCGGGGGTGTTGGAGTCGATGGCGTGCCCGTACTCGTGGGCCACCACGTCCACGGACGCGATCCACTCGTTGGCCTGGTTGTGCCCGATGGTGACCGAGCTGCCGTCCCAGTAGGCGTTGAGGTCGCCGAGCCCGACCTTGCCCGGGAAGCTGCGGCCGCTGCCGTTGACGCCGTTGCGGCCGAGCCACTGGCTCAGCATGTCCCACTGCTTCTGCGCGGCGAACATGAGGTCCGTGCAACCGGTCTCCTTGGAGGTCGGGTTGCCGGTGCCCCAGGAGTCCGAGGACTTCGAGAAGACGGTGCCCGAGCTGTAGTCGGCGCAGCTCAGACCGGTGCGGTTGGGGTCGCGCAGGGAGTACGTGGAACCGGACGCGGTGGTGTCGATGGTCAGCGGGTTCGGGCCGTTCCACTTGCTGTTGCCGGTGCCCGCGACCACCTCGTCGAAGCGGTCGACGACCTTGCCGGTGCGGGCGTCCACGAACACGTGGAGCTTGCTGGGCGCCGTAGCGGTCCTGCCGATGAGCACGGTCTCCCAGGACAGCACCGGCTTGTCGTCCTTGAGCCTGACCACGAGCCGGCTGCTCTGTACCTGGTCGGTCTTGACCAGCTCGCCCCGCGAGGTGGTCTCGGCGGTCTTGGCGCTCACGGTGGGCGTGGTCGCCACGTCGATCACCGTGGAGGAAGCCGACTGGAGGGCGCGTACCCGCCCTTCGCCGTCGGCGAGGACGACCGCGTCGCCGCCGACGACCGGCAGGCCGCGGTAGCTGCGCTCGTAGGCGACCGAGTACAGGTCCTGCACCCAGGGGGTGACGAGGCGCCGGTCGTACTGCTGCTCGGGAGAGTTGACCAGGGTGTCGAGTCCGCTGCGCACGGCGGCGTCCGCCGCGGCGACCGCCCGTTCGGCGGACTTGCTCTGGCCGGGGGCGGGATCCGCCTGCTGCGTGGCGGAGGCCGTGCCGGCCAGCGTGCCCGCGAGGCCCGTGGTCAGCACCATGGCCGCGATGGCGGCCATCCATCTGGTGGGCTGCAAGAGTCCACTCCGATCGTCTGTGGGGGGTGGGGATGAGGCGCGGAGATCTGGCTGTTCGCGGCCGAGTATGGACGTGTCCATGACGAGATCGGGACATCTCTGCACGCATAAGACCGGCGTTATGGTGTCGCCGCATGACGCTGCGTAAGCTGCTGGAATGCAGCTGGAGTTGAGACATCTGCAAGCCGTCTGCCAGATAGCGGAAACGGGCAGCCTGGGTGGTGCGGCGCGGAGGCTCGGGGTCTCACAGCCGGCGCTCTCCGCGCAACTGCGCAGGATCGAGCGGGTCACCGGCGGCGAACTCTTCGTCCGGGGCCGGCGAGGGGTCGAGCCCACCCCCCTGGGCCAGTTCGTCCTCGCGAAAGCCCGCCGCGTGCTCAGCGAGATGGACGACCTGGGCGCCGAGACCCGCGCCCGGACGGCAGGCGCCCCGCTGCGCCTGGGCTGCATCCTGCTCGTGCTCGTCGACGGCCTGATCGCGCAGCAGGACCTGGTCCTGTCCGGCAGGGAGATCACCGTGGACCTGGAGGACTCGGTGACGGCCCTGGTGCGGATGCTCGGCGCAGGCCGCTACGACGTCATCGTGTACGGCGAGGTCAACGACCACGAGGTCCCGCTGCCCGGAGGGGTGCTGGCCCGGACCCTGGTCCCGAAGGAACCGTTCTGCATCCGGATGTCCGCACGCCACCCGCTGGCCCGGCTGGAGGCCCTGGACCTCGCCGACCTCGCCGCGGACCCGTGGATGACGCTGGTGGAGGACGACGACGGCGGTCCCGAGGCGCTGATCGAGGCCTGTGCCAAAGCCGGCTTCGCCCCCTCGCTGCGCTACCGGATCACCGACCGGATGATGCAGTACGACCTGATCTCCGCCGGCCGGGCCGTCTCCCTGTGCCAGCCCACCGCGCCGGCCGTGGCGGGCACGGTGATCCGCCCCCTGATCGGCGCGCCCATCATGGGGCGGATCCGCCTCGCCTGGAACCGCTCGACGGTCTCGGCCCGGCAGGCGGACCTCTTCTACCGCTCGGCGGCCTGCGCGTACCTGGCCAACGTGGACAACAACCCCTTCCACCGGGCCTGGTGGGACGAGCACCCGGAAGTCCACCCGGCCCTGGACTGACCGCCTCGCGCCGCCGGCCGCCAACAGGATTTGTCGCGTGTCGACATGCGGGACGGTCAGCTCGGCCGGACGAGTCCCGCCACGTGGTCGGTCACCATGTCGAGGATCTCGGCGGCGGCCTTGTCGTCGCCCAGGACCAGGAAGTTCAGCGTCACCCCGTCGGTCATGGCCGCCAGGTAGCGGGCCAGCACGCTCACCGGCACGCTCAGCTCGAACGGCGAGATCCGGCGCAGCTCCTCGATCAGCTCGGCGTAGGTCTCGCAGTACAACTCGTACTGCCGGCGCGCCAGATGTCCGAACTCGGGCTGGCGCAGCGCGTACTGGGTGAGCTCGTAGGTGAGCATGTGCGCGCCGGGGCTGGCCGCCACGTGGTCCCAGTAGGCCTGGAAGCCGGCCCGGATGGTCTCCCGCAGCGTCGCCTTGGGCTGGATCGCCGCCTTCACGATCGTGACGTAGTGGGCGGTGATCGTTTCGATGACCGACTCCAGCAGCGCCTGCTTGGAGTCGAAGCAGTAGTGGAAGACGCTCAGGGACACGCCCGCCTCGGCGGCGATGGACCGGGTCGTGGTCCGCGGCACCCCGTCGCGGGCCATCGCGCGGATGGCCGCCTCCGTCAGCTGCGCACGCCGGTCGGTCAGCGGCATCCGTGCCATGTACGGGTTCCCCTTCGCTCTGGTGCTGCCCCGAGGGGGCGTGCGGGAGACGAATCCTCCCGGACGCCCCCTCGGCGCCGTCAGCTGCTGTATACGCCGACTTCGTACAGGGAGTAACCCCATTGCGTCCCGCGTCCCGTTCCGTGGACGCGCACGTACCGGGCCGGGACCCCCGCGAACCGCGCCGTGTCCAGACCCCCGTCACCGGTGGTCGTGGACCAGGCCGTCTGCCAGGCCGCCCCGTCCGTGGAGACCTCGATGCGGTACGCCTTGCCGTACGCGCGTTCCCAGTCGAGCGTGACCCTCTTGACCAGGTTCTCGGAACCGAGGTCGAACTGGACCCACTGGTCGTCGCTCCAGTCGCTCGCCCAGCGGCTGCCCTTGTCGCCGTCCACGGCCTGACCGGGCGCGTAGCTGACGAACGGGTTCCACTCGGAGGCGCTCGCGGAGGCGGCGGTGCGCGCCGCGAGGTTCACTCCGGCCTTGTGCTGCTCGGAGGAGCCCCAGGTGCGCAGGTAGGACTCGGCGCCCTTGAACAGGTCGTCGACCACGCCCTGCCCGCCGACGAGCCGGATGTCCTCGATCCAGTCCGGGACCAGGCCGTAGTGCGAGGCGCCGTCGGTGTTGAGGTCCCACGTGCGCTGGCCGGTGGTCTGCTTGTCGATGACGGATCCGCCGTCGGTGCTGCGGAAGGGGTAGGTGACCGGGGTCGGCGCTCCCGCGCCGCGCGGGCCGGGCCAGCCGCCGACGCCGTTCATGTCGGTGCCGTAGCCGTAGCCGACGTTGTACTTCTCGCGCAGCGCGTCCGTCCGCTTGGCCTCCGCGCTGAACCCCTCGGAGCCGCTCATGTACTGGGCCGCGAAACCGCCGAGCTTGTAGAGCCGCTCGGTCCAGCCGAGGTCCATCCAGCTGTGCGAGGAGATCACGCCCGGGTACGACTCGGACTCCAGGATGTCGAAGGCCTGGCCGGCGGCCTTCACGCTCATGTGGTCGAGCTCGAGCATCATCTTGCGCTTCATCATGCCGCGCACCGCGTAGTCGCCGAGTTCGGTGAGGCCGCGGGTGTTGCACTGGGCGCCCGCGGCGTAGGAGGGCACCGTCACTCCGGCCGGCAGCTCCTTCTCCGCCGAGACCGCCGGGGCCAGGCCGATGGGGTTGTCGTGCTGCGGGCCGGCGCACTCCTCGGTCTTCCAGAAGGTGCCGGTCGACAGGAACTGCCCGACGTTGATGGCCGTTCCCAGGGCGCCCTGATCGAAGCGGACCCCGCACAGGGCGTTGTCGAACTTGTGGCACAGGAACATGCTGCGCACGCCGAGCCCGTACAGCTCGTCGAGGCCGCGGTCGATGTCCTGCTTGCTGCACTGCCCGATGTCCAGGATCTGCTTGCAGCCGAAGGGCTCGGAGGTCTCGACGCCGAGGACCACGGCGAGCTTGCCCTGCTTGACGACCTCACGGGCCTGCGCGGAGTCGGTGACGATGCGGAACCACCCCTTGCCGGGGCCGCCGTACATCTTGTCGACGAAGGCCTGCATGTCGTAGCTCTTCTTCGCCTCCAGACGGATGGCGGTCATCTCGTCGCAGCTGCGGTCCTTGAAGAAGTAGACCGAGCAGATCACGCCGTTGGTGACGAGGTCGTTGACGAGGACGCGCTGGCCGCCGCGCCAGGCCCGCTCGATCCAGGCGTAGTAGTTCTGCTGGTGGGTCAGCGAGTCGTGGGCGGGCCAGTCCTTGAAGGTGGGCCAGCCGTCGGGGTCGTGCTTGCCGTCACCGCCCTTGGTGACGAAGTCGAAGATCGCCAGGCTGCCGTCGGGGTAGTGCTCCGGGCAGTCCTTGAGCGCGTCGGCCACCCCGAGGTCGGAGAACGGCTTGCCGCAGATCAGCCGGCCGCCGAAGCCCTCGTTGGACATGATGTGGTCGTGGGCGTCCACGAAGCCCCGTACGTTGCCCTGGGCGTCGGTGCCCTTGAAGGGCTCGCCGCTCACGTTGACCTGGGAATCGGGCGCGGGGCGTGCGGAGGGGTTCCACCAGCCCTCGTCGGCGGCCGCGCCCGGGACGGGGCCGAGCGCCATGGCCAGAAGGCCGAAGAGCATCGAAAGTATCGCGAGGGGCCTGGCGGGCCCGCGCCTTCGCTGTGGTGGTGATTGCGTCTCTCGGCTCATGGCCACTACTCACGTCCTCGGTCGGCACAGGGCGCGGTCGAGGACACGACCCCCGGGACATCCGCCCGGTGGTCGATTGTCATGTCCCGCGCAATCGTTGCGTCGAGAATCGCTACTGCCGGGTACAGAGTCAAGAGTCCGGGTCAAATGACCTGATGGTTCGTCACCCTACGCCTCCCGGGCGCCTTGCGGGGAGCTTTCGACGCGGGCCGCGCGCCCGGTCAGCGGGCCGCCGCGGAACGGGCGTAGCGCCCCGGGGTGGTGCCCACCATGCGCTTGAAGTGCCGGGTGAAATGGGATTGGTCGTAGAAGCCCGCCTCGACCGCCGTCTCGGCAGGCGGCCGGCCGTCGAGGAGCAGTCGGCGGGCCAGGGCGACGCGGCGCGAGACGACGTACTGGTGCGGGGCGATGCCGAAGGTGCCGCTGAAGGCGCGCACGAGATGGGCGGGGTGTGCCCGGAGCAGGCCCGCCGCTTCCTCCAGGGAGACGCCCTCGACCGTCCGTTCGTCGAGGAGTTCGCGCAGGCTCCGGGCGACGCCGGCGCCGAGCGGTGCGGCGGGCGCGTCCGGAAGGATCAGGCCGGGCCGCAGGAGGGTGCGCAGCCGGTCGCCGATCAGGGCCAGTCGGCTCTCCGCCTCGAACTCGTCGCCCGCGGTCGCCAGGACCCGGTGGAGGTGGCCGACGCGGTCGCGCAGTACGGGATCGGCGAAATCGGGCCCGTCCACGGCGGCCCCGATGAGACGCTCGTCCAGCTGTGTCGTGTCGAGGTAGAGCACGCGCTTGCGGAAACCGTGCGGGGTGGCGGGCGACCCGTTGTGCGGGACCTGGGGCGGGAGCAGGCTCACCGTGTCGCGCGGGGTGCCGCGCTCGTGGCGGTCGAGGTCGTAGCGGATGACTCCGTCGTCGACGATCACCAGCGCCCACGCGTCGTGGACGTGCATGGGGTAGGCGTGCGCGGTGAAGTGGGCGTGGAAGACCTCGACCACCCCCGCGACCCGGGGGCGCCAGGCGGATACCTCCTGCTGGGGCTTCACGCAAAGAACGTACAAGATCGTGAAACCCCGGGCCCGGCAGTCTCGTGCCATGGACGACGACAAGAAGATCGACATCGGCGGCGCCGCTGTCGAAGCGGACGCGCAGGCACCCGTCCGCTTCGACACCAAGATCGCGGTACTGCTGCGCGACGACCTCGAGGCCTGGCAGCGGCTGAACGTGACGGCGTTCCTCGTCAGCGGGCTCGGTACGCGCTCTCCCGAGGTGGTCGGCGAGCCGTACGAGGACGCCGACGGGACCGCGTACCTGCCGATGTTCCGCCAGCCCGTACTGGTCTTCGAGGGCGGGAAGGAGACGGTGACCGCGGCGCACGAGCGGGCGGTGCGGCGCGGGCTGCCCGCCGCGGTGTTCACGTCGGACCTCTTCGCCACCGGCGACGACCGGGCCAACCGCGCGGCCGTGGCGGCGGTGGCCACGGACCGGCTCGACCTGGTCGGGCTCGCCGTGTACGGGGCGCGCAACGCGGTGGACAAGGTCCTCAAGGGAGCCCGCATGCACTCCTGAACGCGGTGGAGGGGCGGGGCGGCGCGGGTGGGGCTCCGCCGCGCGCCCCGTACTCCGGACCGTGTCCAGGCCCCTACGCCCGACCCGGCCCGGAGCCGGCGGCGGTCCCGGCTCCGGGGCCGCCGCCGGCTCCGGGTCTCAGGGGATCCGCCACTGCTGGGCCTTGTTCCCGGAGACGCAGGCGACCACCGTCAGCTGGTTGCCCGCGCCGTTGGACGTCAGGCAGCCGCCCTGGAAGTGGATGTCCTTGATGTAGTGGGCGCCCGACGTCGGGGCCGCCTCCAGGTTCCACCACACGTCCCCGGAGAACTGGCCGGCGAGTTCGACGCGAACGGTGTCGTTGAATTGCGTCAGCGCCCGGCTCATCCCGGCGCCGGACGTGCTGCACGCCTTGAGGGTGTCGTAGTTGCCCTTCTCGTGCACCCAGCCGAAGGCCGTGGTGCCGCCCATGATCACCTTGGCGCCGCCTTCGGGGCCGGCGGTGCTCAGGCCGATCTTGAGGCCGCTCCCGACGTTCGTGATGGCGCCCCAGCTCGCGCCGCCGCACCCCTTCGGCGGGGTGGACCCGCCTCCCGAGCCGCCGTTGCCCGCGCCGCCGGGGGAGGAGGCCCCGCCGGGCGTGCTCGCGCCCCCGCTCGGTCCCGTACTGGTCCGCCCGCCGGCGCCGGCGGAACCGCCCGCCCCCTGCGCCGTGTTCGCTGCCGGAGGGGGCGCGGCGCCGTCGCCGCCGCCCTGGCCGCCGGGGTTCCCGATGGGGTCCGCTCCCGGCGGCGGGACCGAGGCGCCGGGCGGGGCGTCGCCCGGTGTCCCCGTGGGGGACGCGCCGGGGCTCGGGCTCCCGCCGACGGTCACCGGGGCGGACACCGAGGCGGACGGCTGCCCTCCCGCCGTCGGCGCGTCGGACTGCCGGCCCCGGGGGTCGATGTACAGGACGGTGACGGCCACCGAGGCCGTGACCGTCACGGTGACCGCGATCGGTACGGCGATGCTCGCGGGGAGGCGCAGCCAGTCCGGCCAGTCCGGCCGGTTCCGCCGCGGGCCGCCGGCCACGGACGGCGCGGCCGCGGGCACCGCCGGGCCGGTCCGGGGGACGGTCGGTCCCGCCGGCGCGTCGAGCTCGCCGAGCGGCCGGCCGGCCGCCGCGCGCCGCGCCGCCGCCGCCATCACCGAGGCGTCGGCGTAGCGCTCCTCGGGCTGCTTGGCCAGGGCCCTGGCGACGAAGGCGCGCACCGGCGCCGGAAATTCCTCGGGAAGGGACGGGACCGGCTCCCTGATGTGCTTGAGCGCGATCTCGACGACCGAATCGCCGGTGAACGGCGGCTCACCGGTGAGCAGTTCGTAGCAGACCACGCCCGTGGAGTAGAGGTCGGACGCCGCGACGGCACCGAGCCCCTCCGCCTGCTCGGGAGCCATGTAGAGCGCCGTGCCGAGCACCGCGTGCGAGTCGGTGATCCCGATGCTGGCCGCGCTGGAACGGGCGATGCCGAAATCGGTGACCGTGACCCGGCCGTCGTCCCCGAGCATCAGGTTCGACGGCTTGATGTCGCGGTGCGTCACGCCCTGCAGGTGCGCGGCGTGCAGCGCGTCCAGGGCCTGCCCGGCGATGTCGAGCACCTGTTCGGCAGGGAGTGGCCCGCCCTGCGCGCGCACCTCGTTGAGCGGTCTCCCCTCGACGAGTTCCATGACGATGTACGCGATCAGCTCGCCGGATTCGATCCGGCTCTCGCCGTAGTCGTGCACGTCGACGATGCCCGGGTGGCTGAGCGAGGCGAGGACCATGGCCTCCCGGCGGAACCGCGCCGCGAAACCCATGTCGTCGAGCAGTGCCGGCAGCAGCACCTTCACCGCGACCTGCCGTCTGAGCACGCCGTCGTCGGCACGCCAGACCTCCCCCATGCCACCCCCGCCGATCCGCTCGGCCAGTGTGTACCGGTCCCCGAGGACCGTCCCCCGTCCCCACATGTGCGCCCCTTGCCGTCCCTGCTCGTCGGTGGTCAGCCAAAGTCGGTCGGGACGAGGGTACTTGGTGCCTGCACGAGCTCCCGGTGCGCCTCGTCACCCAGGGCGGACGGGGGCGGGCCGGACGGCGCGCGGACGCCGGAAAGGGCTCCCGTAACCTCGTGGCCTCCATACCGTTCCCTCCCGGCCATGCGCAAGTCTTCTGCGGAAAAATCCTTGCCGTCGCACTAGACTGACGGGCTGTTTGGCGCTGGACCGGAACAACCCGGGCGAACCCGGGCTCCACCGGCGACCCGGACGTTCCCGGGAGCGAGACGCGAGGGCCGATGGCAGCCACACCTGAGCGCGGTGAAGTCACTCTGCTCGACGACGGGACCGGGCTCGACGGCGGCACCGGACCCGGTGACGGCGAGCGGTCCGAGGAGTCCGGCAAGTCCGCCCGGTTCCGCGCCGGGCCCGCCGCCCCGCCGCGCACCCTCGTCGACGTCTTCGAGGCCTCCGTACGGGCCTACCCCGACGACCCCGCCCTGGACGACGGCACCACCCGGCTGACCTACCGGGCACTGGCCGCGGAGGTCGAGCGCCGCCGGCGCGCCCTCGCGGCCGCCGGGGTGGGGCTCGGCGACCGGGTCGGCGTACGCGTGCCGTCCGGGACCAACGAGCTGTACGCGGCCGTACTCGCCGTGCTCGCCGCGGGCGCGGCCTACGTGCCGGTCGACGCGGAGGACCCGGACGAGCGGGCCGAACTGGTCTTCGGCGAGGCCGGGGTACGGGCCGTCCTGGGCGCCGGAGCCCGCATCGACGTCACCGGCCCCGCCGCAGCCCCGGTATCCGCGGGGCGGCCCGGGCCCGAGCACGACGCCTGGATCATCTTCACCTCCGGCTCCACCGGCAAGCCGAAGGGCGTCGCCGTCAGCCACCGCAGCGCCGCCGCCTTCGTGGACGCCGAGGCCGAGCTGTTCCTCGCGGAGGACCCGATCGGCCCCGGCGACCGGGTCATGGCCGGACTGTCCGTCGCCTTCGACGCCTCCTGTGAGGAGATGTGGCTCGCCTGGCGCTACGGGGCCTGCCTCGTGCCCGTCCCGCGCTCCCAGGTCCGCAGCGGGGCCGACCTCGGGCCCTGGCTCGTGGAACAGGAGATCACCGTGGTCTCCACCGTGCCGACCCTGGCCGCGCTGTGGGAGCCCGAGGCCCTGGGCGAGGTCCGGCTGCTGATCTTCGGCGGCGAGGCCTGCCCGCCCGAGCTGACCCAGCGCCTGGTCACCGAGGGCCGCGAGGTCTGGAACACCTACGGCCCCACCGAGGCCACCGTCGTCGCTTGCGCCGCCCTGCTGACCGGGGAGGAACCGATCCGGATCGGCCTCCCGCTGAACGGCTGGGAACTGGCCGTCGTCGACGAGTCCGGCGAGCCCGTTCCCCTGGGCGGCAGCGGCCAGCTCGTCATCGGCGGCGTCGGCCTCGCCCGCTACCTCGACCCGGACAAGGACGCCGAGAAGTACGCCCCGCTGGAATCTCTCGGCTGGGAGCGCGCCTACCGCAGCGGCGACCTGGTCCGCGCGGAACCGGAGGGACTGGTCTTCCTCGGCCGCGGCGACGAGCAGATCAAGCTCGGCGGCCGGCGCATCGAACTGGGCGAGGTCGACGCCGCGCTGCAGGCCCTGCCCGGCGTCGCCGGCGCGGCCGCCGCCGTACGCACGGCCCGAGGCGGCAACCAACTGCTCGTCGGCTACCTGGTCACCCAGGAGGGCTGGGACCACGCGGCGGCGGTGACACGGCTGCGCGCCGAACTGCCCGCCGCCCTGGTACCCCTGCTCGCACCCGTCGCGGAGCTGCCCACCCGCACCTCCGGCAAGGTGGACCGCGACGCGCTGCCCTGGCCGCTGCCCGAACTGGAGGGCGCCGGCCCGGCCGAGCAGCTGTACGGCACCGAGGCCTGGCTCGCCGAGCAGTGGAGCGAGATCCTCGGAGTGGCCGTCACCCGTGCGGCCGACGACTTCTTCGCGATCGGCGGCAGCAGCCTCGCCGCCGCCCAGCTCACCACCCGACTGCGCACCCGCTACCCCAGCGCGGCCGTACTCGACATCTACCAGCGGCCCACCCTGCGCAAGCTGGCCCGGCACCTGGAGAAGTCCGCACAGGACGACGGCGCGACCCGGACCGTCGCGCCCGTTCCGCTCCGGACCAAGGTGGTCCAGTCACTGCTGCTGCTCCCGCTGTTCACGCTGGTCGGACTGCGCTGGACCGTGGCGCTGCTGGCCCTGGGCAACGTACTCCACTGGTTCGGGCCCTATCCGTGGGCGCCGGCCGCCTCCTGGTGGCTCGTCGCCGCGGGGGCGGCCCTGCTCTTCAGCCCGCCGGGCCGCCTCGCGATCGCGGCCGGCGGCGCTCGCCTGCTGCTGCGCGGGGTGAAGGCCGGACGCCACCCGCGCGGCGGCAGCGTGCACATGAGGCTGTGGACGGCCGAGCGGCTGGCGGAGTACTCCGGCGCGACCTCGCTCACCGGCTCCTGGCTGGAGCGCTACGCGCGGGCCCTCGGCGCGAAGACCGGCCCCGAGGTGGACCTGCACTCGCTGCCTCCGGTCACGGGCATGCTCAAGCTCGGCCGCGGCTGCGCCGTCGAGTCCGAGGTGGACCTCTCCGGGCACTGGCTGGACGGCGACCGGCTCGAGATCGGCCCGGTCAGGGTCGGTGCGGGCGCCGTGGTCGGTACCCGCAGCATCCTCTTCCCGGGCGCGCGGGTCGGCAAGCGGGCCGAGGTGGCCCCGGGCTCCGCCGTCGTCGGGCAGGTGCCGACCGGTCAGCGCTGGGCCGGAGCTCCCGCCGTCAAGCTCGGCAAGGCCAAGCGGAACTGGCCGAAGGACCGTCCACCGCGCGGACTCCCCTGGAGGGCGGCGTACGGGGTGTCCGGCTTCGTCCTCACGGCCCTGCCCGTGCTCGCCACCCTGCCCGCCCTGCTCGTGGTGAGCTCCTTCGTGCCCGCCGACGCCGGGCTCGCCCGGGCCCTGCGCGGAGCGCTGCTCGCCGTCGTGCCCGGAGCGCTCGCCTTCGGCTTCGCGTACGCGCTGCTCCTGCTGGTCTCGGTACGCCTGCTCAGCCTCGGGCTGCGTACGGGAATCCATCCGACGCACAGCCGGATCGGCTGGCAGGCCTGGACGGTCACCCAGCTGATGGACCGGTCCCGGGAAACGCTCTTCCCCCTGTACGCGGGGCTGATCACACCGGTGTGGCTGCGGCTGCTCGGCATGAAGATCGGCCGGGGCGCGGAGGTGTCCACCGTGCTCGCGCTGCCGAGCCTCACCACCGTGGGCGAGGGCGCGTTCCTCGCCGACGACACCCTGACCGCCCCCTACGAACTGGGCGGCGGCTGGATGCGGATCGGGCACTCCGAGATCGGCCGCCGGGCGTTCCTCGGCAACTCCGGCATGACCGCGCCGGGCCGTACCGTGCCGGAGGGCGGGCTGGTCGGCGTACTGTCCGCGACTCCGAAGAAGGCCAAGAAGGGCAGCTCGTACCTGGGGCTGCCGCCGGTCCGGCTGCCGCGCTCCGCCGCTGACGCCGACCAGAGCCGGACGTACGACCCGCCCGCACGCCTGCTGTGGGCGCGGGGCCTGGTGGAGCTGTGCCGGCTCCTCCCGGTGTTCTGCTCGGCCGCGCTCGCCGTACTGACGGTAGCGGCGCTCTGTGCGCCGGTCCGCGCGGGCGGCCCGGGGATCGGTGTGACCGCGCTGCTGTCCGGAGCGGTCCTGCTCGCGGCCGGGGTGGCCGCGTGCGCGGTCTCGGTGGCCGCGAAGTGGCTGCTGGTCGGGCGGCACCGGGCGGGGGAGCACCCCTTGTGGAGCGGCTTCGTGTGGCGCAACGAGCTGGCCGACACCTTCGTCGAGGTGCTGGCCGTGCCGTGGCTGGCCGGATCGGTGCCCGGGACGCCGCTGCTGGCCCTGTGGCTGCGCGCGCTCGGGGCCCGGATCGGCCGGGGGGTGTGGTGCGAGAGCTACTGGCTGCCCGAGACGGACCTGGTGGTGCTCGGCGACGCGGTCAGCGTGAACCGCGGCTGTGTACTGCAGACCCACCTCTTCCACGACCGGATCTTGAGGACGGATACTGTGGTCCTCGGCGAGGGCGCCACCCTGGGACCGGGCGGAATCGTCCTGCCCGGGAGCACGGTCGGGGCACGCAGCACGCTGGGTCCCGCCTCGCTCGTGATGGCCGGGGAAACCGTCCCCGCCGACACCCGCTGGCTGGGCAACCCGATCGAGGCCTGGCGGTCCTGAAGGGGCGGCCCGGGTACGCCGCCCGAAGGGCCCCGGTTCCGGCACGTCGTACGAACAGGCACAGCGCAGGGAGCGGAAGCGGCAGTGAGCGGCCAGAGGGCATCGGCATCGGACCCGTACTTTCCGGCCAACGGCGACCACCGCTACCGCGTGCACCGGTACGAACTCGCCCTGGAATACCGGCCCGGCCCCAACCGGCTGGCCGGGACAGCCCGGCTCAGCGCGATCGCCGGGCGGGCACCGCTCACCGAATTCGACCTGAACCTGGCCGAGTTCAAAGTGGGCCGGGTCCTGGTGAACGGCCGGGCGCCGCACTACGGCCACCGGGGCGGCAAGCTCCGCGTCCGGCCGGCCAAGCCGCTGCCCGCCGGTGCCGCCTTCACCATCGAGGTCCACTGGGCGGGCAACCCCAAGCCGGTGCGCAGCCCTTGGGGCGGCCTCGGTTGGGAGGAGCTGACCGACGGCGCGCTCGTGGCCAGCCAGCCGGTCGGCGCGCCCTCCTGGTACCCCTGCAACGACCGGCCCGCCGACAAGGCCTCGTACCACCTCTCGGTCAACACGCCGTCCGCCTACACGGTGGTGGCCGGCGGCCGGCTGCTGACGCGGACGACGAAGGCGAGCACCACCACCTGGGTGTACGAGCAGTCCGCGCCGACGTCCAGCTACCTGGTCGGGCTCTCCATCGGCATGTACCAGACGGTGCTGCTCGGCGACCCGGGGCTCGGCGGTGTCCCGCAGAGCGCCCACGTGCCGGCGCACCTGCTGCCGCGGTTCTCCCGCGACTTCGCCCGGCAGCCCGCCATGATGCGGCTGTTCGAGGAACTGTTCGGGCCCTATCCCTTCGGGGAGTACGCCGTCGTCGTGGCCGACGAGGAACTGGACGTGCCGGTGGAGGCCCAGGGCCTCTCCCTGTTCGGCGCCAACCACGTGGACGGCGTACGCGGTTCGGAGCGCTTGATCGCCCACGAGCTGGCGCACCAGTGGTTCGGCAACAGCGTCACCATCGCCGACTGGCGGCACATCTGGTTGAACGAGGGCTTCGCGAAGTACGCCGAATGGCTCTGGTCGGAGCGCTCCGGCGGTCGCGGCGCCCACGAGCTCGCCGCGACCGCACACCGGTTGCTGGTCTCGCAGCCGCAAGACCTGCGACTGGCGGACCCGGGCCGCAAGCTGATGTTCGACGACCGCCTCTACCAGCGCGGGGGCCTCGCCGTGCACGCGATCCGCCGCGCCCTGGGCGACGAGGCGTTCTTCCGGATGCTGCGCGAGTGGGCCGCCGTCCACCGCCACGGCGTGGTGACCACCGCCGGTTTCACCGCCCATGTGGCCCGCTTCGCGGCCGAGCCGCTGGACGACCTGCTCACGGCGTGGCTCTACGAGAGCGCCCTCCCGCCGCTGCCCGCCTAGGCCGCCTCACATGGAAACCGACGCCGAGCGGGGGCCGTCGCCGGTGTGCGGCGACGGCCCCCGTTCGGGTAGCCGGGTGTGTCAGCCGGTGAAGCCGGCCGTGATGGAGGTGAACTGCCAGTCGCTCTGGGCGATGCCGGAGCAGGTTTCCTGCAGGCCGCCGCCGGGGCAGCCGCGGTCGCGGTTCACCGACCAGAAGGCGAGGCGCGCGATGTGGTGGGAGTTGGCCCAGTTGCGGATGTCCGTCCAGTTCTGGACGGTCGTGGTCTCCTGCGTGTCGCTGACGCCGTTCATTCCGGAGATGCCGATGTGCGCGTAGGCGGTCGCGTCGTCCCAGCCGAAGGTGGACTTGAGCTTGGACTTGAGGCCCTCGGTCGCGCTGACGGTGCTGGCGTACATGTCGGTCGAGGCGTTGCCGAAGTCGAACGGCATGATGGTGAAGACGTCGATGCCGGCGTTCAGCGCCTTCGCCTGCTCTATGAGGCGGTTGCCCCAGCTGGTCGGGCCGGTGGTGCTGGTCCCGAAGGTCAGGATGGTCTTCAGGCCGGGGTTGTTCTGCTTGACGATCTTGAGCGCCCCGAGGATGCGGTCCTGGACCACGGCGTTCTCGAACTCGTCGGTGTTCTCGATGTCCACGTCGATGGCCTTGAGGCCGTAGGCGTCGATGACCTTCTGGTAGGCACCGGCCAGGGCCTCGGGGGTGGAGCAGTTGGGTCCGAGCTTGTTGCCCTGCCAGCCGCCGATGGAGGGCACGATGTCGCCGCCCGCCGCGCGGATGGAGGCGATGGTGCTCTGGTCCACGCCGCCGGTCAGCGGGCGCTGGCCGTCCCAGGACGGGTTGCAGCCGCCGGAGGAGAGGATGAACGCCATCGTGAACCACTTCGCGCCGGTCGCGTTCATCACGGCCGTCGCGCTCGGCGGGTTGCCCCAGCCGAGGTAGAGGTAGGGCGCGGCCTGCTTGAAGCCGGTCGGCGTCGTCCCGTTGTCGGTGGTGACGTTGAGGGTGTTGGAGGCGGGCGAGGCGTTGCCGGCGAGGTCGCGGGCGCGGACGCTGAAGGTGTAGGCCGTGCCGGGGGTCAGGCCGGTCACGGTCGCGCTGTTCGTGGTCGAGGTGGTGACCTTGGTGCCGCCTCGGTAGACGTCGTAGCCGCTGACGCCGACGTTGTCGGTGGACGCGGTCCATGCCAGGGAAGCGGTGGTGGAGGTCTTGCCGGTGGAGGTGAGGCTTCCCGGCGTGGTGGGGGCCTGGGTGTCGGCCGTGCCGCCGGGGCCGTCCAGGGTGACGTCGTCGGCGTAGTAGGTGCCCTGTCCGTACCAGCCGTTGAGGTAGACCTGGGCGCTGGTCTGGGAGGCGCCGGTGGTGAAACCGACGGTCAGCTTGGTGTAGGCGCCGGTCGAGGTGGTCCAGGTGGAGGATCCGCCGTCGACCCCGAGGTAGACGTAGCTGCCGCGGACCCACGCGGAGAGCGTGTACGTGGTGTTGGGCTGCACGGCGACGGTCTGCGTGCACTTGGCGTTGTCGGATGCGGTGGCCGCCCCGGCGAGCGCCTTGCCGCCGCCGTGCACGGGGGAGCCCACGACGGAGCCCAGGCCACCGGAGCAGGACCAGCCGGTCGTGGTGCCGGCCTCGAAATCGCCGTTCGCGAGCAGGTTGGCGCCGAACGCCGCACCGGGTGAGGTGAGCACGGCGGCCGCGCCGAGCAGGGTGGCGCCGAGGCCGCAGGCCAGCCGGGTTCGGGTTCGGGAGGGGGTACGCAAGGAAGTGCCTCCAGTGGGAATGGGGGGACGGCGGGGAACGCGAAGCCCGGGCGTGCGGCCGGAGAGGGCATGGGGAGGGAGCGGCGGAGACCTGGCCCGCCGCAGGGCCGTACGCCGGTTCAGGTGGGGGGAGTTGGCTTCGTGACCGCTTCGTGGCCGGGAACCTAATCGTCCGCACCGGCTGCCGTCAACAGGTCTGGACCAACAGGAAGTTGGTGACCTCAATCGGAAAGTTTCCTAACCGTGAGGGTTGACAAGGGCGCCATCCCTTGGGGAACCTCAGACGACCGCGAGCGGGCCCGGTGCCCGACCCGGGGCGGACTTCGGGCAGCGGTCCGTCGTCCGGATCAGGCCCGCCGCGAGGCCAGTACGCAGAACTCGTTGTCCTCCGGGTCGGCCAGCACGACCCACGTCACGTCGGCGTCCTGCCCGACGTCGGCGCGGCGCGCGCCCTGTGCCAGCAGGCGCCGCACCTCCGCCTCCTGGTCGTCGGGGCGGAAGTCGAGGTGGAGGCGGTTCTTCGACGTCTTGGCGTCCGGCACCGGGACGAAGACCAGCCCCGGCAGCCGCTCGGCGTCAGGGCGGATCTCGTACTCGTCCGGGGAGTCGTTCACGACGACCCACCCCAGGGCCCGCGCCCACCAACGGCCCAGGGCGGCCGGGTCCGCGGCGTCGACGACGGTCTGCTCCCACTCCAGTGCCATGCGTCGAGCGTAGGCCCCGGCGTCGCCGTCGGGCCCCGGACCACGCCGCTCGGACGGGCGGAAGCGACCGGCGGCAGGACGCGGCACGAGTGGGACCGGGGGCGTGTCGGTGCTGGTCGCGACCCCCGCCGTCCGGCACGGTGGGCGCGGTCGGTGGCCGTCCGGTACGGCGGCCCCAGGAGCGCGCGAGGGGTTCGTATGACCGAGGACGCCATCTCCCACACCAGCCGGCGCGCGGTACTGCTGGCCGCCGGATCGGCCGGGGCGGCCGCGCTGGCGGCGGCCTGCTCGGGCCCGGCCGGGAGCCGGGGGGAGGCAGGTCGGCCCACGGCCCCCTCGCCCCCGCCCGCGACACCGACGACGCCCTCGACGTCCGCGCCCGGCAGGAGCACGCCGCTCTGCGTGCTCACCGCGGAGTCGGGCGCGGGCCCCTACTACCTCGACCTGGACCGGGTCCGCTCCGACATCACGGAGGGCCGCGGCGGCGTGCCTTTCCGGCTGGAGTTGACCGTCGTACGGGTATCGGCCGGCTGCCGCCCGGTCGCGGGCGCCACCGTCGACGTGTGGCACGCCGATTCCTCGGGCACCTACTCCACCGGCGGGGGCAGCTTCCTGCGCGGCACCCAGGTCACGGACGCCGCCGGGCGGTGCGCGTTCCGCACGATCGTGCCCGGCTGGTACGCCGGGCTGGCGCCGCACATCCACTTCAAGGTGCGCCCCGACCGGAGCACCGAGACGACCTCGCAGTTCTTCTTCCCCGAGGAACTCCTGCTGAAGGTCTACGCCCTCCAGCCCTACGCCCGCCGCTCCGCGCCGAAGCACCCCAACACCCGCGACAGCCGCTACCGGGACTCCGGTGCGGCGATGACACTGGCCCCCGTCCCCGACGGCGGCGGGCACCGGGCCGCGTACACCGTGGGCATCGCCTGAACCAGGCGGTCGCGGGGCTGTGCGCCGCCCGCCGGCCGGGAACGCCCGGCCGGCCCGTGAGGGCCGACCGGGGCACCGGGCTCAGGCGAGGTCGAACCGGTCGAGGTTCATCACCTTGTCCCACGCCGCCACGAAGTCACGTACGAACTTGCCTCCCGCGTCCTGCGACGCGTAGACCTCCGAGACGGCTCGGAGCTGGGAGTGCGAGCCGAAGACGAGGTCGACCGCGGTGGCGGTCCACCTGGCCTTGCCCGTGGCCCGGTCCCGGCCTTCGAACACGTTCTCCGCCGAGGCCGACGCCTTCCACTCCGTACCCATGTCGAGCAGGTTGACGAAGAAGTCGTTGGTCAACGTCCCGGGCCGGTCCGTGAAGACGCCGTGCGGGGACCGCGCGAAGCCGGTGCCGAGGGCGCGCATCCCGCCGGTCAGGACCGTCATCTCGGGAGCGGTCAGGGTCAAGAGGTTGGCCCGGTCCAGCATGAGGGTCTCCGGAGACAGCTTCTCTCCCGCCCGGAGGTAGTTGCAGAACCCGTCCGCCCGGGGTTCGAGCACGGCGAACGACTCCACGTCGGTCTGCTCCTGCGAGGCGTCCGTGCGCCCCGGTGCGAACGGGACCGTGATCTCGTGCCCGGCGTTCTTCGCGGCCTGCTCGACGGCCGCGCATCCGCCCAGGACGATCAGGTCGGCCAGCGAAACCTTCAGGCCGCCGTCCTGGGAGCCGTTGAAGTCCTGCCGGATCTGCTCGAGGGCCCGCACCACCTCGGCCACCTCGGGCTGGTCGTTGATCTCCCAGTCCTTCTGCGGCGCGAGCCGGATCCGCGCCCCGTTGGCGCCGCCCCGCTTGTCGGTGCCGCGGAAGCTCGCCGCGGACGCCCAGGCGGTGGTGACCAGTTGGGAGACGGACAGCCCCGAGGCGAGGATCCGGGCCTTGAGGTCGGCGGTCTCCGCGTCCCCGACCAGTTCGTGATCGACCTCGGGAACGGGGTCCTGCCACAGCTGCGGCTCGGCGATCCACGGACCGAGGTAGCGCGAGAGGGGGCCCATGTCGCGGTGCAACAGCTTGTACCAGGCCTTGGCGAAGGCGTCCGCGAGCCTGTCCGGGTTCTCGTGGAAGCCCTTCGAGATCGGCCCGTAGACCGGATCCAGCTTCAGCGCCAGGTCCGTCGTCAGCATCATCGGAGCGTGCCGCTTCGACGGATCGTGGGCATCGGGCACCGTGCCCTGGGCCGAGGCGTCAGTGGGGGTCCACTGCTGCGCACCGGCCGGGCTCGTCGTCAGCTCCCAGTCGTACCGGAACAGGTTGTCCAGGTAGCCGTTGTCCCATTTCGTCGGCTCGGACGTCCAAGCGCCCTCGAGCCCACTGGTGAGCGCGTCGGCGCCCGTGCCGCTGCCGTAGGAATTCCGCCAGCCGATTCCCTGCTGCTCGACGGGGCAGGCCTCGGGTTCCGGGCCGATGTACTCGGCGCCGACGGCGCCGTGGCATTTTCCGAAGGTGTGGCCGCCGATGATCAGCGCGGCCGTCTCCTCGTCGTTCATCGCCATGCGGCGGAACGTCTCTCGGATGTCCCGAGCGGATGCGAGGGGATCGGGATTTCCGTTGGGTCCTTCCGGATTGACGTAGATCAGTCCCATCTGCACGGCACCGAAAGGTCCGGTGAGTTCCCGGTCCCCGCTGTAGCGCTCATCTCCGAGCCAGATGTCCTCGGGACCCCAGAAGATCTCCTCGGGTTCCCAGATGTCCTCGCGTCCGAAACCGAACCCGAACGTCTTGAAGCCCATCGATTCCATGGCGCAGTTGCCGGCGAAAATCAGAAGGTCCGCCCATGAGACCTTGTGGCCGTACTTCTGCTTGACCGGCCAGAGCAGACGGCGCGCCTTGTCGAGGCTCGCGTTGTCCGGCCAGCTGTTGAGGGGAGCGAAGCGCTGGGCACCGGATCCGCCACCGCCCCGGCCGTCCGCGATGCGGTAGGTGCCGGCGGCGTGCCAGCTCATCCGGATGAAGAGCGGCCCGTAGTGGCCGTAGTCGGCGGGCCACCACTCCTGCGACGCGGTCATCACCCCGAAGACGTCCCGCTTCAGCGCGTCGAGGTCCAGGGTCGCGAACTCTGCCGCGTAGTCGAAATCCTCGCCCATCGGATTGGACCGAGGCGAATGCTGGTGGAGAACCTGGAGGTCCAGCTGATTCGGCCACCAGTCCCGGTTCGCCCTGGGGCGGGTCGGCGTCGGGGTCGGGGTGGGGATTACCGGGTTCTCGCTTTCGCTGCCGGACACGTCCGTCCTTCTTCCTGTCTCGGTGTTTTCCTCTGCCGGCCGCGCTTCTCGCTCCTGACGCCGTCTGGTCCTTACGAGTCGAGCACTGCGACCCAAGCCGCCGACGGGACCACAACCTCACGAACGGCGCCGATAATCGAGCGCGTATCGGCGTCCGTATGGTCGCGCACCGTGGAGCGCACCGCTACGGGAACACGCAGAGGGCCCCGTGCAACAAATAGTCGGAATCCAAAGGTGACATCTTCCGATCAACGCGATCACCCTGCTGGTATGAGAATCGGAAGTGGAATTCTTTGCCCGCCCGGAACGTAGGGGAGAGGTGACCGAAATGAGCGACCTGCTGGAGCGGCTGCGGGGCCGTGGCTGGCGCATGACGTCCCAGCGGCGGGCCGTCGCGGAGGTACTCGACGGCGAGCACGTGCACCTCACCGCCGACGAGGTGCACGCCCTGGCGGCACGGCGGCTCCCCGAGATCTCCCGGGCGACCGTCTACAACACCTTGGGCGAGCTGGTGTCGCTCGGCGAGCTGGTGGAGGTCTCCGCCCAGGGCCGCGCGAAACGCTACGACCCCAACGCGCACCAGCCCCACCAGCACCTGGTGTGCTCCGGCTGCGGCACCATCCGCGACGTCCGTCCGACCGGCGATCCACTGGCCGGCCTCCCGGCGGCGGAACGGTTCGGCTTCACCGTGTCCGAGGTGGAGATCACCTACCGCGGCCTGTGCCCCACCTGCGCCACCGCCCTGCCGTGAGCGGCCGTGCGGCGGACCGCGGGCTCAGAGCCCGGCGACTTCGGCGGCCGCCGACAGCTCGTAGACCAGGGTGACCGTACGGCGGCCACCGGGCGGCAGGGCGACGTCCCAGCGGACGATGCCCTCGGCGTCGACCACCTCCGGCGCCGGGGAGCAGGCGTCCTTCCGCAGGCGTACCTCCACCGCCGAGACCTCGGAAACCGGGATCCTCTCCCGCAGGACGACCACCCGGTCGCCCTGCTCCCCGGGAGCGGAGAACCGCGACAGGTGCAGCCGGACCGTGCGGGTGACCACGGTCTTGCGCATGATTCCGGCGCCGTCGCGGGATTCCTCGGCGTACCGGACCACCCCGTGGTCGTCGCGGCTGCCGAAGGCCAGCTCGACGGGGGCGCCGGGGGCGGTGAACTCCAGGGTGCCGCGACCGCTGAATCCGCTGCCGCGGACCAGGTCCACGGGCCCGGCGAGCAGTGCGTGCCCCGACAGGTTGTCGAACCGCGCCACCTGGGTGACGAGCGGCGACACCTCGGGTGAGCAGGCGTACTCGCTGCTCGCGGCCGTGGTGAAGACCGAGAGCGGCACGCGGTGGGCGCGGCCGTCCGCGGGCACGGAGACCGGCGCCGGGGAGTGCAGCACGCGCGCCTCGCCGCCGTCGTCCACCCCCGGCAGGCCGAGCACCGGGGCCGGGCCGAGGTCCGCGATCTCCTCCTCGCGCAGCTCGACGTCGACCCTGCGGCGCTCCGCCGCGGAGCGGTCCGCCAGCGTCAGCCGGTCCTCGACCAGCCGGGGCGGATCGGTGGCCAGCGCCGAGCGGGCGGTCGACAAGGTCAGCCGTACGTCCGACCAGTCCTCACCGGTCCGCTGCCAGACCACCGCGTCGGTCTCCAGCGTCAGGGTGTCCCCGTCGAGCACGGCCCGGTAGGCGGGCCGCCACAGCGCGCAGGGGGTGAGGTGGCTCAGGCGCAGTCCGACCGGCCCGGCGGCCTCGGTCTCCACGGTCAGCTCGATGTGACCGACGAGCTCCGAGGGCTCCTCCTCGGAGAGCTGGACGGCCCGCTGGACGTCCACCAGCTCGCCGTCGAGTGCGGCCAGCCGGGCCTCCACCGTGCGCAGTTGCTCCGCGTACGTGTCGCGCTCCCCGTCCACCCGGTCCAGTTCGCGGACCCAGCGGGGCCGTTCGCTCTCCCCGGAGCCCGCGCCCTCGCCGATCTCCCGCAGCAGATCGGCGGCCAGGCGCCCGAGCAGGTCGAGGCGGGCGTGCAGGCGGTCGCGCCGCTGCCCCAGCGTCAGCCGCTCCTCCTCGAGGGCGTGCACGCGGTGGCGCAGGGCGGAGTCGTCTTCGGTGGGAGGCAGCGGCCCGCGCGGCGTCCAGCTGCGGACGATCCGTACGTCGAGCACGGTCGCGCGGAATCCGGCGGTCAGCTCGGCATGGAGGGTCCGGTCGAGGGCCAGCGCGCTGACCGGCCCGAGACGCAGCTGCTGGACGCCGGCCTCCAGGTCGAGCACGACGGCGCGCTCGACATGGGCGCGGTCCTCGAGGCACGTGACGGCGGTGACGGGGAGGGCGATCGGCTTCGGTGCCGTGGACATGGCGGGTGTCAGCTCCTGCGGTTTCCGCCGACCAGGGCCTTGCCGGTCGGGATGCGGATCTCATAACCGCCGTCGAGGGCGGCGGTGGCGCCTGCGGGCAGCTCCAGGCGCCAGACACGGGTGCCCGGGGCATGGTGTTCGGGCCCCGCGCCTTCCCCGGGACCTTCCTCCGGTGCCGTCCAGTCGGCCCGTTCCTCGATCCGGACGTCAGGATCGGAAGTGACCGGCACCCGCTCGCGGACTTCGAGGGTGACGGGCCTCGCGAGCCGGTTGGCCAGCTCCACGTGGACGCGGTGGTCGAGCACGGTGGTGTTGTTGCGCAGGCCCGACGTCGACTCGCGCAGGTTCGTACGGCGGGTGACCCGGATGCCTTCGGCGGCCCCGAGGCCCACCCGGCGGACACCGCCGGGGGCGAGCGTGGGCAGGGCGGCGGTCAGCAGGAACTCGTCGTCGACGACGACCTCCACGGGGCCCGCCAACAGCGCCTGGTCGGTGGCGTTGGAGAGCACCAGCGTCGCGTACACCGTCGACTCCACGGACGGCACGCAGAGGTATTCGGTGCGCAGGCCGACCGGGACCTCGGCCACGGTGACGGTGTGCCACGTGCCGTCCGAGGGGACGTCGGCGCGGGCGGAGGCGTCGAAGCGGTGGTCGAAGGAGCCCGCCGACTCGCGGGGGCGCACGGCCTGTCCGGGCAGCGGCAGCGCGGCCACCGCTTCGGCCCGGCGACGGTACTCGGCCGCCACAGGGTCGACGCCGGAGCCGGGGAACAGCCGGCCCCTGCGACCGCCCTGCTCCTCGGGGCCGCTCAGGACGAGGGCGGCGTAGTCCAGCTCGGCGCCGCTCGGCCGCGGCGGACCGGACACCGGTGCCACGGGCGGCGGCGGCGCGGCCGGTCCGGCAGCCGCGGGGGCCAGGGCGGCGGGGGCACCCGCGAAGGACGCGCCGACGTGCGGCCCGCCACCCCGAGGCCGGGGAGCCGGCTGCGCCGGGGCGGGTAGCGCACCGCCGAAGGCCTGCGGGGGAGGGCCGCCCGGCACGGGGAGCCCGGTGCCGGGACCGCCGTAGCCCTGCGGCGCCGGCGGTGGGGGAGGCGGCGGCGGGGGAACGGGGCCCGACGCTGCGCCGCGCACGGCGACCCCCGGTGGCGAGCCCACCCCGGCGGCCGTGCCAGGGCGCGGACCGGCAGCCTCGTACCCGGCGAACAGGCCGGCGAGGCCGGCCGGAGGCTCGCGCCAGCCGGAAGGCGCGGCGGCGGGCTGACGGCGTCCGATCCGGATCGAGCGGAGCCTCGGCAGGTCGGTGCGGCGCCGCAGATCGGCGGTGGCCAGGGCGATGCGCACACCGGTCCAGTCCTCGCCGGTCCGCTGGGCGACCGAGGCGCGCAGCAGCAGGCGGCCGCTGCCGTCGCCCTGGCGGTGGGTGAGCCGGTAGGCCGGCACCCAGACGGCGCCCGGCACCCCGTACTCCAGCTCCAGTTCCAGCTCCACCTGCGCGTCACCGGAGTCGGTGCCGGTGCCGGTGACGTCGAGGGTCAGGACCGCGCAGACCGTGCTCTCCACGTGCGCTGACGGTGCGTCGGTGGAGGCGCGGGCGAAGCGGTCCGCAGCGACGGCGAGCGCGTGCTCGACGTCCCGCAGCTCCTCGTCCAGCTCGACGAGGCGGGCGTGCAGTCCCGCCAGCCGCTCCTGGACGAAGTCGGCGAGATCCAGCCACGCGTCGACGGGAGTGCGGCGGTGCGGATCCTCCGGCAGGCGGGCCGGTGGGATCGGGCCCAGGGCCCGAACCTCCTCGATCAGGCCCAGCTGCCGGTCCCGGCGTCCCCGCGCGGCCGCGTACTCCTCGCTCAGCCGCTCGAACTCGCGCCGCGACCCGTCGGGAGTGACCGGGCCCAGCGGCTCCGCCTCGACCTCCACCCGGGCCTCGGTGACGCGCACCCCGGGCGTGCCCAGGACCCGGGCACGCAGCGATCCGGGGTCCATGGAGGGCGGCAGCCCCGTGACCCGCACCCGACCGTCGGGCGGCACGGTGCCCCGCGCCAGGCGGCGGCAGACCGCACCCCGCGCGTACACCACGACCGAATCGAGGGTCGACCCCCACCGCTGTGCTGTCTCTGCCGTCATGCGCTCCGCCCCCCGCTGATCCGCTGAGCGAAGCCTACGCCCGGCGGTCGCCCGGGTGGGCGCGGCCGGCGTCGGCGGGGTCGCGGTGACGGGCGGGGGCTCACGGCGGCGAGCCGGACCACGCCCCTGCGCCGGGTCGGTACGGGCAGCAACCGCGCAGGCCTTCACACGGTGAGCCCAACCGAACGCGCGGAACGGCGGCGCCGCGGGTCCAATGACGGGGAACCGGCTTTCACCCGGGCCGTCCCCAGGGAGCGCTATGAGCCTGCCGTCCGAGCCACCCGCCCAAGGCGCCCGGACCGGCTCGGACAGGTGCTCCGTGTTCGCGGAGGCTGGTCGCGAGCGCCGTTTCGACCCTGTTGACCACACGATCGCGCAGCGTCGTGCCGGTGTCCCCCCTCACGGCCCCGGCGTACGGCAGGGTCCTCGACCCGGGGCGGTTCGCGCCGACGGTCCGCCCGCCCGCCTCGGACCGGGGCGGCCACGCCGCCACCGTCCACCGGATCACGGCACCCAGGTCGCCACGGACGTGGCGCCGTGACGGGGGGCCCGGGAGTCGCCGGAGACCGCGCCGCCGCCCGGGCACGGCGCGCGGACAGCCCGTAGGCCCGGTGCGGCGGCCGCGGCTCCGGGGCGGGCGCCGGCAGGCGGGCGAGACCACCGCGGAGACGACCTTGCGCGGCCACGACCTTGGAGGGAGGCCGGATGACCGGCTCCGCTGACGGCTCCGCCCGCCCCGAGGCCTGGGAAGGGCACCGTCACGGCGCGCTGTTCCCGGAGCCCACGCGGGCCCTGCGCAGAGACCTGTCCCAACTGTTCTGCGCGGTCGCCGGGCTGCTGCTGGGCCTGTTGACCCCCCTGGTCGCGGCGGGACCCCAGGTGGCCGCGGGGCGGGTGGCCAGCGTGCTGTTCACCCTGGGATTCGGCGTCGTCAGCCTCGTGAGCATCATCTACTCGATGCTGTTCCTGGTCGTGCAGTTCTCGGCGAGCACGTTCACACCGCGTCTCGGCCTGTTCCGCGACGAGCCGATCGTCTGGCGGGCGTTCGCCTTCACCGTCGGCGTGTTCGTCTTCTGCATCACCTCGGGCCTGGCCATCGGCTCCCGCGAGAGCGTCTCCGCTTTCGTCCCCTGCGTCGCCATGCTCCTCACGCTGGTCGCGCTCGGCCTGATGCGGACGCTCCAGATGAAGGCGTTCGACTCGATCCAGCTCGGCCACTCGCTGACGTCGATCACCGCCCGCGCGCACCGCTCGTACGACGGCCTCTACCCACGGGCGCACGCCCCGGACAGGGCCGGCGCCGCACAGTCCCCGGCGGCGGCCGGTGCGAGCGTCACGGTCCGCTGGACGGGACGGCCTGCCGTTCTGCAGGGGATCGACGTGCCCGCCCTCATGGACCTCGCGCGGGTGCACGACTCCTCCGTCGCCTTCCGCGTCGCGCCGGGTGCGACCCTGTCGCGGGGCATGGTGATCGCCGAGGTGACGGTGGGCGGGCCGGCGGAGGCCGCCTTGTCCGCGGTCATGTCGACGGGGGTGGAGCGGACCTTCGACCAGGATCCCGAACTGCCCTTCAGGCTCCTCGCCGACATCGCCCTGCGCGCCCTGTCCGCGGCGGTGAACGATCCGGCCACGGCGGTGGAGGCCTTGGACCGCCTCGAGGACCTGCTGACCCGACTCGCCGACCGCGACTTGGACATCGGCCGGTTCCACGACCCCGACGGACCGTTGCGGGTGAGCATTCCGGTACCTCGCTGGGACCAGTACGTCCGGACCGCCGTCGACGACGTGATCTTCGCCGCCGCCCGGTCCCCGATGGCCCTGCGCAGGGTGCGCGACCTGTTGCGAAGGCTGGTGGAGGGGATCCCCGAGTGCCGGCGCGCCGTGGTGCACGACCGGCTGCGGTGGGTCGAACGGACCGGCAGCGGGGAGTTCCCGCTCGTCTGGACCGCTGCCGACGACGGATAGCTCCGGGTCCGGAGGCGTGGCGTCGAACCGCCCCGCGTTCCCGCCCCGCGTTCCCGCCCCGCGTTCCCGCCCCGCGTTCCCGCCCCGCGTTCCCGCCCCGCGTGGCGCGCCACGCGGAGGCGACCGAGAATGAGATGGCCGACAAGATCCATACCGGCGGCTCCGCACGACCGTGCCGGCCGCTCCGACTCACGATGGCGGCCGCACCGAAGAGGGTGGCGCGCGAGCACGTCGGGCAGCGCCACTACGGGACGGGGAGGCACCCTTCTTCCCCCGCATGCTGTCAAGGACTCAGGTGATCGCACATGTGCCGATGGCTCGCCTATTCGGGGACACCCATGCTGCTCGACACCATTCTCTACAAACCCGCCCATTCGCTGATCGACCAGAGCCTGCACTCCAAGCTCGGTGTGGAGACCACGAACGGCGACGGGTTCGGTGTGGGCTGGTACGCGGAGGACGTCGAATCCCCGGCGCTCCTCAGGGACGTCGGTCCCGCCTGGAACAACCGCAACCTGCGGGAGATGGCGGACCATGTCCGTTCGCGGCTCTTCTTCGCCCACATCCGGGCGTCGACCGGCACCGCGGTGCAGCAGTCGAACTGCCACCCCTTCCGGCACGGCCGTTGGATGTTCATGCACAACGGGGCCATCACCGGTTTTCACCTGATGCGCCGCGACCTCACCCTGCTCGTCGATCCCGCCCTGTATGCCGACATCGGGGGAACGACGGACTCCGAGGTGATGTTCTACCTCGCCCTCACCTTCGGACTGGACCAAGACCCGCCGGCCGCCGTGGCCCGGATGGCGGGAGTCGTGGAGCGTGCCGGGCACGACCACGGCATCGAGTTCCCGCTCCAGATGACCCTCGCCATCACCGACGGCGAACGCGTCTGGGCCTTCCGCTACTCCAGCGGCCATGACTCCCGGTCGCTGTTCTACAGCAGCCGGGTGGACGCACTGCGCAGGCTGCACCCCGATGTCGCGTTCCTGAAGGACATCGGGGAGGAGACCCGCCTCATCGTGTCCGAACCCCTCGGCGACCTGCCCGGAGCCTGGAACGAAGTCCCGGAGAGCACCTACGGCGTCGTCCAGTCCGGCGACGACGCGTTGCACCCCTTCGCCCCGGTACCCGCTTGAGACCCGGTACCCGCTTGAGACCCGGGCGAGTGAGGCCCCGGCGCCGCGGCGCCCGGGCCACTTCACCGATCGGCCTCCGGACCGGGAACGCGGGAGCGGGGGCAGGCGTTGAGCGGGGTAGTGGCCGACGGAGAAAGAGGTGTCCGCAGATGTCAGCGAGCGGAAAGGTCGCGGTTGCCGGAGTCGTGGCAGCCATCGTGCTGTTCTGGTTGGTCGGGTTCTGGGCGGGACTGCTGGTCCTGATCGGAGTGCCGACGGCCGCCTACCTGCTGTTGGACTCCTCTCAGCGTCGTAGGCTCCGGGGCATGTCCAGGAAACAGATCGGCCGCTGAGGGCGGCAAGGGGGCGGTGGTTCATGAGTACGGCACGTGCGCCACGGGTCGCGGCGGTCAGCAGCAACGGCGTCTATTCGTTCACGAAGCCCCCGAGGGAGAGCATCACGCTCCTCGAGGGGCTGGGGGTCGAGGGCGACGTGCACGCGGGGGTCACGGTCAAGCACCGTTCCCGTGTGGCCCAGGACCCGACGCAGCCGAATCTGCGGCAGGTGCACCTCATCCACCGGGAGCTCTTCGAGGAGGTGGCGCGGGCGGGCCACCAGGTCGAGCCGGGACAGCTCGGGGAGAACGTGACGACCGAGGGCATAGACCTGCTCGGCCTCCCGGCGGGCACCCTGCTGCGCCTCGGTGAGGAGGCCGTCGTCGAGGTCACCGGTCTGCGCAATCCGTGCGTGCAGATCGATGCCTTCCAGCACGGGCTGCTCAAGCGGGTCGTGAGCCGGGACGAGGAGGGCAAGCTGCTCCGCAAGGCCGGAATCATGGGCGTGGTCCGCCGGGGCGGCACCATCCGGCCCGGCGACACCATCGGCGTCACCCTTCCGCCGGCCCCGCACGTCCCGCTCGGCCGGGTCTGATCCCGGCTCCGGATTCCGCGACCGGACAGCCTCGGCGACAGTCGGTCCGGGCTCATCCCCGCTCGCGCGAGATCCGCGGCATCGACGAACTCGTCGGCTTCATGCGACGGGCCGAGGTCGAGGGGGACCACACCCGCCACCTCACCTCAGACCCGCTGGCGGACGTCGACGGCGACCAGGCGGCCGCCTCGGCGAATTCGCTCGTGCGCGCCGCCGCTAGCCTGCGGCTCAGTAGTAGTCCCGCATCAGCACGGTCGCCCACTGCGGCTGGCGGTGGTCGCCGCGCGGGCCGAACTCCGCCATGTACGGCTTGAGGTCGAGCACCGGGGTGCCCGCCACCGCGTCCAGGCCCTCCACGTGCACCTGCGGACCCCCGACCGCCTGGGCGTCGACCTTCACGACGCGGCAGCGCGAGACGCCCAACCGGTTCGGCCGGTTCTTGCCGCGCTGCGCGAAGATGCCGACGAGGGGCCAGTCCGGATTGCCCCGGGGGTGCCGGGCGCCCGTCTCGATCTTCTCCGGCGGTACCCGGTCGAAGTGGTAGACCACCTCGACGTGCGAGAAGTCCTCCAGCCCGTACAGCGCCTCGGGCCCGAACCGCTCCCCGTCCAGGCGGATCACCGCCGTCTCCCGCCCCCAGTCGTCGTCGACGACCTCCTCGCGGCCGCCCACCACCACACCGACGGGGCGCATGTCCACCGGACCCACCGTCACAGCACCCCCCTCGTGTTCACGCCGGCCGCACCGCGACGCGGTCCAGTGCCGCCAACAGCTCCGTCAGCTCCGGGATGTCCCCGTCCGCCTCGGGCGGAACCGCCAGTACCTCGCTCGGCTCCTCGTCCAGCAGGACGAAGGCCGCCCCGCCCGTACGGGCCACCAATGACCAGCCGGGGCCGTCCACGCGCAGGGTGCGCGCCTCCTCGCCCGCGAAGGACGACCGGACCCGGCCGGGCGGCGGCGCGGTCCGGGTGTAGCCCAGCGCCTCCTTCAGGGCCCGCGCCAGCCCCGGGTGCGAGGCGGCCGCGGCCCCGCCGTCCGAGGCCACGCGCCCGCTCCAGTCCGCCCACTCCCGGGCGATCTGGTCGGCGCCCATCCGCCGCTGCACCGGCCCCCAGGCCTCGGCCGACGGCGGCGCCAGCGGCACCCGCCCCGTGCCGTCCGCGCCCTGCTCCGGATCGTGCGGCTCCGGGATGCCCGCCGTCGCCACCGCGAGCTCCAGCGGCCAGCCCGCCAGCGAGACCACGATGGACCGTTCGTCGGGGGACAGGTCGTACTCCATCCCGCAGTCCCACGAGGCGATGGCCATGGCCACGAGCGAGACGTCGTCGATCACGACCGTCCAGCGCGCGCCCTCCTCGTCCTGGCCGAGCACCAGCCCGTACCCGGCGGCCGCCGGCGGCACGCCCAGCAGCGAGCAGGCCTCGGGGAAGTCGTCTCCCAGGATGCTCGGGAACTGCGCGGGGGTCAGCAGTACGGCAGTCAGCACGTACAGCGAACCGCCGTCCTCCTCGTCGGACACGTGGCCTCCCGGTCGTTCTCTCGTCGGCGCACCCTAACCAGCGGGTAACCGCCGCGTCGAGGGCTCGAGGGAGTCGATTTCCAAGCCTGCTACCTGCACGTAGAGTTGGCCACCCGCCACAGAAAGGGGCCCCGGTGCAGCGCTACGACCGGCTGAGGGAGATCCTCCGGCTCGATCCGGACGAGGACTTCCTGGCCATCTACCGGCTCACCGCCACCTTCGAATTCCCCTGGGACTTCGCCCGCGCCCTGGAACTGGCCCTCTTTCGCACCTACGCCGTCCCGAGCATCGGCAGGCTCCTCGCCGAGACCGGCGAGTTCACCGACCGCTCGCAGAAGCGCTACGACGACACCGCGCTGCTCCTCGACGCCGTCGTCGAGCACGGCTTCGGGTCGGACACCGCGCGCACGGCGATCCGCCGCGTCAACCAGATGCACCGCGGCTACGACATCACCAACGAGGACATGCGCTACGTCCTGTGTACGTTCGTGGTGATTCCGGCGCGCTGGATCGACGCGTACGGCTGGCGCTCCCTGACCCACCACGAGCGCCGTGCCTGCGCGAACTACTACGCCACCCTCGGCGGCCATCTGGGCATCACGGACGTCCCGGGCTCCTACGAGGAGTTCGAAACGGCTCTGGACGCCTACGAGGAAGCCCACTTCGGATGGGACGAGGGCGGCCGCGAGGTCGCCGACGCCACCATCGAGCTGATGGCCTCCTGGTACCCGGCGCGGCTGGCCCCCGCCGTCCGCCGCGGTGCTCTCGCCCTCCTCGACGAGCCGCTGCTGCGCGCCTTCCGCTACGAGGCCCCGCACCCCGGTCTGCTGCGGCTGGTCCGCGGAGCCCTGCGGCTGCGCGGGCGCGCGGTCCGGCTGCTGCCCCCGCGCCGGGCCCCGCACTACGCCCGCCAGAATCCGGAGATCAAGGGCTACCCCCGCGGCTATGACGTGGGCGAGCTCGGCACGTTCCCGGTGGCCGGCCCCGGCGGGTGTCCCGTACCGCGGCCACGGCGCGCGACCGAAGCGGAAGCCGAACCTCCGGCTTGATTCGGACCGCCTCCCCGGACCCCGCGCAAGGAGGCGGCGTACGAGGTCGCCCCTTCAGGGTGTGCGGACGGCCAGCGCGAGGAACCGCGCCTCCTCGTCGGCGTACGAGGTCATCCGCCAGCCCGAACCGGCCAGCAGCGGACCGAGGTTGTGCTCCGCCCGCAGGTCGTCCGCGGTCAGTTCGCGGCCGTGGCGCGCCGCCAGGGCCTCCCGCCCGATCGGGTGGAACAGTGCGAGCCGGCCGCCGGGGCGGACCACGCGGGCGAGCTCGCGCAGGTTGGCCCCCGGGTCGGGCAGGTGCGCGATGAGGCCGGCGGCGAAGACGGCGTCCAGTGCCCCGTCGCGCAGCGGCAGCCGCGCCGCGTCCGCGAGCAGCAGTACGCCCGCCGCGCCCCGGCCGGCGTCCCGCGCGGCGGCGAGCATCTGCGGGGTGAGGTCCGCGCCGATGACGGTCCCCGAGGGGCCCACGGCCGCGCGCAGCTCCGGCAGCGCCCGGCCGGTGCCGCAGCCCGCGTCGAGCACCCGCTCTCCGGGCCGCAGTCCGAATTCGGCCACCGCGGCCGCGAAGGCGGGCCCGTCCCCGGGGAACTTGCGGTCCCAGCCGGCCGCGCGGGCCCCGAAGAACTCCTGGACGCGGGTGGGATCCTGTGTGCGGTCTTCGCTCATGCGCCCATGATTCCCCACCGGGGCACCGGCACATGCGCACATGCCTGCGGAACGTGTGCAAGGTGGTACGCGGGGTGATCGGAGATGAAGGTATCTCTGTCATATTCCAGCAGTTCCAGTGGCTTTCGAAATGCTCCCCTTGTTCGCGCCCTCACCCGCACTAGCGTCCCGTGGCCATGGGACACCTGGACCACGCCGCCTATGGCTGGCTTACCCCCGCGCTGTCATACGTGATGGCTTCCATCGGCGCCGCCCTCGGGCTGCGCTGCACCGTTCGCGCACTCGCCGCCCCGACCGGAGCCTCGCGCCGTAACTGGCTCCTCACGGCGGCCTCGGCCATCGGGACCGGCATCTGGACGATGCACTTCGTCGCGATGCTCGGCTTCCACGTCAACGGGACCGAGATCCACTACAACGTGCCGCTGACCATCCTCAGTCTCCTCGTCGCCATGACCGTCGTCGGCGCCGGAGTCTTCGCCGTGGGCTACGGCAAGGACCGCGGCCGCGCCCTGGTCCTCGGCGGCCTCACCACCGGCCTCGGCGTCGCCAGCATGCACTACCTGGGCATGGCCGCCCTTCGCCTGCACGGCTCGGTCTCCTACGAGCCGTTGACGGTCGGGCTCTCCATCGCCATCGCCGTGGTCGCCGCCACCGCTGCCCTGTGGGCCGCGCTCAACATCAAGTCCCCGGTCGCCGTCGCCGTCGCCTCGCTCCTCATGGGCGCCGCCGTCAGCAGCATGCACTACACCGGAATGCTCGCCGTCGCGGTGAACGTCGTCCCCTCGGACCAGGCGCTGCCGGGCGCGAGCGCCATGCAGTTCATCTTCCCGCTCGCCGTCGGCCTCGGCTCCTACCTCTTCATCACCTCCGCGTTCGTCGCGCTCTCCCCGACCGCGGACGAGCGCGAGGCCTCCGCCGCCGCGTCGGCCGACCGGCGGCTGGGTGGTCGGGGCGGGACGGGCGCGGCTTCCACCCCCGCACCGGCCCCGACCCGCTGAGGCCGCGCGGTCCGCGGCACGGCCGCCCGCCGCGGCCGCCGTCACCGCCGCCCGCCCCTCCCCGCACGCCGCCACCGTCACCGCCCCGCACGTACGCACCGCCCGGAACGAGGAGCCCATGCGCAGACCCCGCAGAACACCGGAAGCGGCGCCGCCGCACCCGCCCGCTCCTGCGGGCGCCCGCGGCAAGGGGACGGGCCGCAGGGCGCACGCCGGACCGCCCGCCGAGGAGCCGTTGCACCACCACGACGCCCCACTGGGCGCGCCGGCCGCCGGGGGCCTCGGCGGCGGCGGGCTTCGGCTGCGACTGCGCCCCGCCACCGTCCGCGCGAAGATCGTCTCGCTGCTGATGGTGCCGGTGGTCTCCCTGCTCGCCCTCTGGGCCTTCGCCACCGTCGACGCGGCCCAGGACATGGCCCGCCTCGGCCGTGCCCAGCAGGTCGACCGGGAACTGCGGGTCCCGGTCACCGCCGCCATCACCCAGCTGCAGGCAGAACGGCGCACGGCCCTGCGGCTGCTGGCCGAGCCCACCGACGGCCGGGCGGCGGCCGCCCAAGCCCCCGGCCAGGCAGAAGCCCTCGACCAGCAGGTGCGCCGCACCGACACCGCCGTACGGGCTCTGCGGCTCGGTGACCGCAACACGGTCGCCGACTCCGGCGGATACCGCAGTGACATCGTCGTGCGGCTGCGCGTCTTCGTCGCCGCCGCCGAAGGGCTCGGCCCGGTGCGCGCGGACGTGGCCGGGCGCCGCGCGACGCCCGAAGCCGCCTACGAGTCGTACACCCGGGTGATCGACGCGGCGCTGGAGTTCGGCGGCGCCCTCTCCGGCGGCGGCGAGGACGCCGAACTCGGCCCCGACGCCCGGGTCCTGCTGGAGTTCGCGCGAGCGGGCGAGCAGCTCTCCCGGGAGGACGCGCTGCTGGCGGTTCCGGGGCCACGTGCCGGCGAATCGCTTCGCCGCCTGGCCGGCGCGGTCGAGACCCGCCGGTCCCTGACCGACTCCGCCGCCCGGGACCTGCCCGCCGCACAGCGGGACGCCTGGCAGGCGGTGGCCAAGAGCGCCGCCTACGCCGAGCTCACCGGGGCCGAGGACCGGGCGCTGTCCGCCACCGCCGGGGCGGCCGCGGAGGCCGCCGCGACGAAGGACCCCCGCGCCGCCGTGGCACCCGCCGGCTGGGAGGCCGCCTACGCTTCCGTCGCCGCCTCGATGCGCGAGCTCGAGAACGCCGCCCACACCGAGGCCGCCGACCGCGCCGACCCGTTCGGCACGGGAGCGCTCAGCCCCGCCGGAGCAGCCGTCGTACTGGGCCTGGCCGCCGTGGCCGCCTCGCTCGTCATCTCGGTCCGCATCGGCCGGGTCCTGGTCGTCGAGCTGGTCTCGCTGCGCAACACCGCGCTGGAGATCGCGCACCGCGAACTCCCGCGGGCCATGGACCGGCTGCGGGCCGGCCAGGACGTCGACGTGGCCGCCGAGAGCCCGCCGGGCCCGCCCGCCGAGGACGAGATCGCACAGGTCGGGGAGGCGCTGGCCACCGTCCACCGGGCCGCGCTCAGCGCCGCGGTCGAACGGGCCGAGCTGGCCAGCGGGGTGAGCGGCGTCTTCGTCAACCTCGCCCGGCGCAGCCAGGTCCTGGTGCACAAGCAGCTCACCCTGCTCGACTCGATGGAGCGGCGCGCCGACGATCCGAACGAGCTCGGCGACCTCTTCCGTCTCGACCACCTCACCACCCGGATGCGGCGGCACGCGGAAAGTCTGATCATCCTGTCGGGCGCGGCCCCGGGGCGCGCCTGGCGGATGCCGATCCCACTGACGAACGTCGTACGGGCCGCCGTCTCCGAGATCGAGGACTACCCGCGCGTCGAGGTCCGCCAGCTCGCCGAGGCCGCCGTCGTCGGCGGCGCGGTCGCCGACCTCACCCACCTGCTCGCCGAACTGATCGAGAACGCCACCCAGTTCTCGCCGCCCCACACCAAGGTGCGGGTCAGCGGTGAACCCGTCGGCGCCGGCTACGTCCTGGAGGTGGAGGACCGCGGGCTCGGCATGGGCCGCGCGTCCCTCGACGAGGCCAACCGGCGCATCGAGCAGTCCGAGGCGCTCGACCTCTTCGACAGCGACCGGCTCGGACTCTTCGTGGTCAGCCGGCTCTCCGCCCGCCACGGTGTGAAAGTGCACCTGCGCACGTCACCGTACGGCGGCACCACCGCCGTGGTGCTGCTCCCGAACTCCCTGCTCCAGGGCGCCATCACGGCCGCCCCGGAACGGGCCCCCGCGCTGGAATCGGAACAGGCCCGCGAAGCGGCTCCCGGGCAGCCTCCGGCCCACTCCGAGGCCTACTTCCGGACGCGGGCAGAGCCCCGGTCCCCGGCGCAGCCCCCGGCCATGAGCGTCGTACGGGACGACGCGCGCGGGATCCCGCTCCCGGAGCGGAGCCCGGCCCGGGAGGAGCCCCGCGCCGCCGCCCCGGTGGCCCCGCTGCGACCGCGGGGACCCGGCGAGGGCCTTCCCCGTACGCCCGTCCCGGCGGTGGCGCCCGGACCGGCGGCCGCGGCGCCGGGAGCCTCGTCCGGCCCGTCCGGATCCGTCACCGAACTGCCGCGCCGGGTCCGCCAGGCGAGCCTGGTGCCGCAGCTGCGCGAGGCACCCGCCCCCGAGGACCCGGCCGGTGCGCGGGGGCCCGGGGATCCGCCCGGGCGCAGCCCCGAGCAGGCGCGGGACCGGATGGCGGCGTACCGGGCGGGTTGGGCGCGCGGCACCCGGGCCGGGGCCCACGAGAACTCCCCTCACGCAGGCAGCGAAGGCGAAGGAGAACGGTGATGATCGAGCATCAGAGGACCGACCTCGGCGGCGTCCGCGGGTCCGGCGAGCTGGACTGGCTGCTGGACGACCTGGTGGTCCGCGTCCGCGAGGTCCGGCACGCGGTGGTCCTGTCCAACGACGGCCTGGCGGTGGGCGCTTCCAGCGCACTCACCCGTGAGGACGCCGAACACCTGGCGGCCGTGGCCTCCGGATTCCACAGCCTGGCCAAGGGTGCGGGCCGGCACTTCCACGCCGGGGGCGTGCGCCAGACGATGGTGGAGATGGACGAGGGCTTCCTCTTCGTGGCCGCCGCCGGTGACGGCTCCTGCCTGGCCGTGCTCAGCGGGGCCGGAGCGGACATGGGGCTGATCGCCTACGAGATGGCCCGGCTGGTGAAGCGGGTCGGCGAGCACCTGTACACCCCGCCCCGGTTCGCGGCACGCCCGCCGGCCGCCGGTTGAGGGCGGCGGCCTTGAGCACGAACGGCCAGTGGTACGACGCCGACGCGGGCCCGCTCGTCCGTCCGTACGCCATGACCGGCGGGCGTACGAAGCCGGGACCCCACGGAGTCCGCTTCGACCTGATCGCGCTGGTCGCCGTCGACCCGTCGGGGTCGGACGCGGCGGCCGAGTCGCTGCTGGGCCCCGAACACCGGGCGCTGCTCGGCTTGTGCCGGGACGAGACCCAGTCGGTGGCGGAGCTCGCGGCGGACGCGGACCTGCCCGTGGGTGTGGTGCGGGTGCTGCTCGGGGACCTGCTGGAGGCCGGCCACGTCAAGGTCAGCCGGCCGGTGCCGCCCGCGCAACTGCCGGACGAGCGGATTCTGCGGGAAGTCATCGAGGGATTGCGAGCGCTGTGATGGGACTGCACGACGACGGGCCGGCGCCGGACGCCGGGGACGGCGAGGAACTGACCGCGCTCGCGCTGAAGATACTCGTGGCCGGCGGCTTCGGCGTGGGCAAGACCACCCTGGTCGGCGCGGTCAGCGAGATCCGGCCGCTGCGGACGGAGGAACTGCTCAGCGAGGCGGGCGAGCTCGTCGACGACACGGGCGGCGTCGACCAGAAGACGACGACGACCGTGGCCATGGACTTCGGGCGCATCACCATCCGGTCGGGGCTGTCGCTGTACCTGTTCGGGACGCCGGGGCAGGACCGGTTCTGGTTCCTGTGGGACGAGTTGTCGCAGGGCGCGCTCGGCGCGGTGGTGCTCGCCGACACGCGGCGGCTGGAGGACTGCTTCCCCGCGGTGGACTACTTCGAGCACCGGCGGATCCCCTTCGTGGTGGCCGTGAACTGCTTCACCACGGCCACGCGGTACGGGGCTCACGAGGTGTCGCGGGCGCTGGACCTGGACCAGGGAACACCGGTGGTGCTGTGCGACGCGCGGGACAAGGACTCGGGGAAGGAAGTTCTGATCCGGCTGGTGGAGTACGCGGGCCGGGTGCACACGGCGCGACTGCTGGATTCGGTGGAGCCGCAGGCCGATTCCGTGTGAACCGGCCTGCGGGACGCGCTCAGTCGGTGACGCCCGCTGCCGAGACCACCTTGTCGACGCTGACGCGGACGAGGAGCTCCCCGGGGACGGCGTTGCGGCGGCCGAAGGCCTCGGCGCGTTCCGGGCCCATGTAGCGGGCGCCGATCCTCGTCGCCCAGGCGAGCATCTCCTCGGGTCCGTCCGCGTGTTCACCGATCCCGGCGCGGCCCTGGAGGACGACGTAGGAGAAGGGCGGCCGGTCGTCGTCCACACAGAGCGCGACCCGGCCGTCGCGGGCCAGATTGCGCCCCTTGACGGTGTCCTTCCCCGTGGTGAACACGAAGGAATCACCGTCGAGAACGAACCAGATGGGAGTGATGTGGGGGCTTCCGTCCTCGCGGACGGTGGAGAGCTTGCCGGTACGGGTGGCATGGGAGACGAACTCCCGCCATTCCTCTTGAGTCATCTTCTTCACCATGGGTCCATCCTCCTTGCCGGAAAGCACCTGGTGGGGAAGGCTGGCGACACGACTACGCGGGGTGGGGCGCGGCCGTGTCGGCCGCGTCGACGGGGAGGGACTTGATATGGCGCTGGACAAGCAGCTCGACTGGCTGCTGGACGATCTGACGCGGCGGGTGCAGCAGGTCCGGCACGCGGTGGTGCTCTCGAACGACGGCCTGGTGACAGGGGCGAGCGCTGGCCTGGCGCGGGAGGACGCGGAGCACCTGGCGGCCGTGGCGGCGGGGCTGCAGAGCCTTGCGAAGGGATCGGGACGGCACTTCCGGGCGGGTGAGGTGCGCCAGACGATGGTCGAGTTCGACGACGGCGTCCTCTTCGTCATGGCGGCGGGCCCGGGTAGCTGTCTGTGCGTGCTGAGCGCCGCCGAGGCCGACATCGGGCACGTGGCGTACGAGATGACCCTGCTCGTGAACCGGGTGGGGGAACACCTGGGCGTCGCGGAGCGGCGGATCACGGGCGGCTGACCTGGGGTTCGGCGGGTTGTCCACAGGCCCCGCGCGATGTCGTCGCGCTCCGTTACGGTCTTCACACACAGTAATCACTTCTGGTGGGGAGAGCGTGATGGCAGGGACGACGCAGTTGACGCGGATGACACAGGCGACGCCGGCGGTGCGGGCGGCGGAGCGGGTGCGCACGGCGCAAGCGGCACGCACGGGGCGAGCGGTGCGGACGGTGGGTGCGGAGCGCGCGGCGAAGCCGGGGCCGACTCATCCGCCGGGTGCCCCCGAGGGTGACGCTGCGGTCGCGCGCACGGAAGCCGCGGACGGATCGCTCGGTGGCGGACAGGCCGCGGAGGAACTGGCGCTGAGCCGGGTCGAGTTCGCCCGCGCCGTCCATTTGGGCATCGTGCGCGCCGGACCGGCCGGCCCCGGCGGGGCCGCCCGCTTCACCCGGACCGAGCTCGACCGGGTCCGCTCGGCCGCGGGGTTCCCGCACGCGCTGCGCGAGCGCGTGGAGACCGTGGCGGGCGCGGCGGCCGCGGCCGCGGCCCTGGGAGTGGGCCCGAGTCGCTTCACCCGGCTCGCGCGCTGTGGGCACATCACCCCGGTGGCATACCGGATCAACCGGTACCGGGCGGTGGTGTGGCTCTATCTGGCAGCGGAACTACGGGACTTCGCTGCCCGGGAGCCCGGGATGCTCCGCGGGAGCGCGCCGCCGGCGGACCGGGAGCTGATGGCGGCCAAGGCCGACCTGCGCCCGGAGAAGTGGCGCGAGCGCCACGTCGGGCTCCTGCTGGGCCGCACCGCGGATCCGTGGGAGCGAGCGGCCGTACTGGCCTCGGTACTGCCGGAGGAGGACCTCCGGGAGGCCGTGCCCGATCCGGCCGAGCGGATCGTGCTCGCCGCGCTCGCCCCGCCCGCGCCGTACGGGCACCCACAGGTCCCGGCGGCTGCGGCCGTGGCGACCCGGCTGCTGCGGGCGGAGCCGCCGCAGGAAAGCGGCCTGTACCGCGTCAGCCTGGAGTTCGCGCTGACCGGCGCCCGAGGTCAGTCGAAGTCGACGGGTGAGAGGGGGCCGACGTAGACCCAGGCCCCGTCCTCGCGGGAGAAGGCGCTGTGCTCGTGCAAGGAGCCCTGGTGCCGGCCCTCGCGGTAGTGCGCCCGGAACTCCACCGCGCCCTCCGTCTCGAACATCCCGCCGCGCTCGGTCGCCAGGACCTCCAGCCGCTCCCAGCGCTGCCCGGGGTCGAGGTCGAGGTCGCCCGGCCGGGTCGAAGAGTGCCAGGACCGCAAGAGATAGGCGGTGTCTCCGACGGCGAAGGCACTGAACCGGGAGCGCATCAGCAGCTCGGCGGTGGACGCCCGCCGCTCACCGGAGTGGAAGCGGCCGCAGCACTCCGGGTAGGCGGCGGGCAGCCCGCAGGGGCAGGGGAGGGCGGGGGTGGGCATGGGCGCACTCGGTTCTCGGGGGAGGGACGGGACTACTGCGGTGACACGGCCGGCTTGAAGGCCGCCTTGGCGCCGTACGGGCGGAAGAGCCCTTCTTGGACCACCGAAACCAGCAGTCTGCCCTCGAGGTCGTAGATGCGGCCACGGGCCAGGCCCCGGCCGCCGTGGGCGATGGGCGACTCCTGGTCGTACAGGAACCACTCGTCCGTCCGGAAGGGCCGGTGGAACCACATGGCGTGGTCGAGGGAGGCCATGTCGAAACCGCGCATGCCCCACAGGGGTTCGACGGGGATGCGCACGGCGTCGAGGAGTGTCATGTCACTGGCGTAGGTGAGCGCGCAGGTGTGCACGAGCGGGTCGTCGCCGAGCGGGCCGACGGCGCGCATCCACACCGCGCTGCGCGGATCGGCGTCCTTGAGTTCCTCGGGGGTCCAACGGAGCCGGTCGACGTAACGGATGTCGAAGGGCTGGCGGCGGGCCATCCGCTCCAGCGCCTCCGGCAGCGCGCCCAGGTGTTCGCGGATCTCGTCCACGACCTTCGGGAGCGTGTCCGGGTGGGGGAAATCGAGGCGGGGAGGCAGCTGGTGTTCGATGCTGCCCTCCTCCGGGTGATGGAAGGAGGCGGTCAGATTGAAGATGGTCTTGCCCTGCTGGACCGCGGTGACCCGGCGCGTGGTGAAGGAGCGCCCGTCGCGCACCCGCTCCACCTGGTACACGATCGGCACCCCCGGGATACCGGGGCGCAGGAAGTACGCGTGGAGGGAGTGGACGGGCCGGTCGCTCTCCGTGGTGCGGCCGGCCGCCACCAGTGCCTGGCCGGCGACCTGGCCGCCGAAGACGCGCTGGAGGGACTCCTGGGGGCTCGCGCCCCGGAAGATGTTGACCTCGATCTGCTCCAGATCGAGCAGATCGACCAGCTTCTCGGCGGGGTTCGTCATCAGAGGATCTCCACTGTCGGGGCCGGCGGCCGCGGTGGCGCCGGTCGGTTGCTGGCGGGGCCCCCGCTCGGACGAGGCCCGGGGACGGTCAGAGCTGCCCGAGCTCGCCCACCGAGGTGACGCGGATGACGGCCCGGGCCTCCTCGTCGGAGGCGGCGAGGTCGACCTCGGCGCTGATGCCCCAGCCATGGTCCCCGTTGGGGTCGGCGAAGGTCTGGCGGACGCGCCACAGGCCGTGCGCCGCGTCCTCTTCGATCTGGAGCAGCTTGGGGCCGCGCGCGTCGGGGCCGGTGCCCAGATCGTCGTACTCGTCCCAGTAGCCGTCCATGGCGTCGCCCCAGGCGTCGGCGTCCCAGCCGGAGTCGCCGTCCAGCTCTCCCAGCACGTTGACGTGGTCGAGGGCGGCCAGCTCCACCCGGCGGAACATGGCGTTGCGGACCAGGACGCGGAAGGCGCGGGCGTTCGCGGTGACCGGCTTGACCTGGTCGGCCTTCTCCTGGGCCTGCTCCGCCGTCTCCACCTCCGGGTTCGCCAGCTGCTCCCACTCGTCGAGCAGGCTGGAGTCGACCTGGCGGACCAGCTCGCCGAGCCAGGCGATCAGGTCCTCGAGGTCCTCGGACTTGAGGTCGTCGGGGATGGTGTGGTCCAGCGCCTTGAAGGCGCTCGCCAGATAGCGCAGCACGATGCCCTCGGTACGGGCGAGTTCGTAGTACGACGTGAACTCCGTGAAGGTCATCGCGCGTTCGTACATGTCACGGATGATCGACTTAGGGGACACCGGGTGGTCGCGGACCCACGGGTGGCTCTTGCTGTACACGTCGTAGGCGTGCAGGAGCAGCTCTTCGAGGGGCTTGGGATAGGTGATGCCCTGGAGCCGCTCCATCCTCTCCTCGTACTCGACACCGTCGGCCTTCATCGCGCCCACGGCCGTGCCGCGTTCCTTGTTCTGCTGGGCGGCGAGGATCTGGCGCGGGTCGTCCAGCGTGGACTCGACGACCGAGACCATGTCCAGGGCGTAGGAAGGGGACTCCGGGTCCAGCAGGTCGAAGGAGGCGAGCGCGAAGGTGGACAGCGGCTGGTTCAGCGCGAAGTCCTGCTGGAGGTCGACGGTGAGGCGGATCGTGCGGCCCTCGGCGTCGGGAGTGTCGAGCTTCTCGACGACGCCGCCGTCCAGCAGCGATCGGTAGATGGCGATGGCCCGGCGGATGTGGCGCAGCTGTGCCTTGCGCGGCTCGTGGTTGTCCTCGAGCAGGTGGCGCATCGCCTTGAAGGCGTCGCCGGGCCGCGCGATGACCGACAGGAGCATGATGTTGGTGACCTTGAAGCGCGAGGTCAGCGCCTCCGGGTCGGCGGCGATGAGCTTCTCGAAGGTGGTGTCCGACCAGGCCACGAAGCCCTCGGGGGCCTTCTTGCGGACCACCTTGCGGCGCTTCTTCGGGTCGTCGCCCGCCTTCGCCAGGGCCTTCTCGTTCTCGATGACGTGCTCGGGAGCCTGCGCCACCACATAGCCGGCGGTGTCGAAGCCGGCCCGGCCGGCGCGGCCGGCGATCTGGTGGAACTCGCGGGCGCGCAGCGTGCGGACGCGGGTGCCGTCGTACTTGGTCAGCGCGGTGAACAGCACCGTGCGGATCGGGACGTTGACGCCGACGCCGAGGGTGTCGGTGCCGCAGATGACCTTCAGCAGACCGGCCTGGGCCAGCTTCTCCACCAGGCGGCGGTACTTGGGCAGCATGCCCGCGTGGTGCACGCCGATGCCGTGGCGGACGTAGCGCGAGAGGTTCTGGCCGAACTTCGTGGTGAAGCGGAAGTTGCCGATCAGCTCGGCGATCTTGTCCTTCTCCTCGCGGGTGCACATGTTGATGCTCATCAGCGACTGCGCCCGCTCGACGGCCTGCGCCTGGGTGAAGTGCACGATGTAGACCGGCGCCTGCCGGGTCTCCAGCAGCTCGGTGATCGTGTCGGTGATCGGCGTCGTGACGTACTCGTACGACAGCGGGACGGGCCGGGTCGCGGAGCGGACCATCGATGTGGGCCGGCCCGTGCGCCGGGTCAGGTCCTCCTCGAACCGCTTCATGTCGCCGAGCGTCGCGGACATCAGGACGAACTGCGCCTGCGGCAGCTCCAGCAGCGGGATCTGCCAGGCCCAGCCGCGGTCCGGCTCCGCGTAGAAGTGGAACTCGTCCATCACGACCTGGCCGATGTCGGCGTACTTGCCGTCGCGCAGGGCGATCGAGGCCAGCACCTCGGCGGTGCAGCAGATCACCGGGGCGTCCGCGTTCACGGAGGCGTCGCCGGTCAGCATGCCGACGTTCTCGGTGCCGAAGAGCTTGCAGAGGTCGAAGAACTTCTCGGAGACCAGCGCCTTGATGGGGGCGGTGTAGAAGGTGACCTTGTCCTGGGCCAGCGCGGTGAAGTGCGCGCCCGCCGCGACCAGGCTCTTGCCGGAGCCGGTCGGCGTGGAAAGGATCACGTTCGCACCCGAGACGACCTCGATCAGCGCTTCCTCCTGAGCCGGGTACAGGGTGATGCCCTGGTCCTCCGCCCACGAGGAGAAAGCCTCGAAGAGGGCATCGGGGTCGGCGTTCGGCGGCAGCTGATCAATGAGGGTCACACCCCCCATCTTGCCTGGCTTCGCCCCGGATGAGGGAACCGGCGGAAAGACGGAAGATCATCGACGGTACGCTGTGCCGTCGATGCGGCCCGAACGACACCGTCGACAGGGTCGGCCAGCACACCACCGGGGCGGGGAACGACCATGATGGGTCCGGCGCACTCACTGTCGGGGGCAGCGGCCTGGCTGGGGGTGGGCGCGGCGGCCGCCGCCGCCGGGCACCCGATGCCCTGGCCCGTCCTCGTCGTCGGCGCGCTCATCTGCGCCGGAGCCGCCCTCGCTCCCGACCTCGACCACAAGTCGGCGACGATCTCCCGGGCCTTCGGCCCGCTCTCCCGGGGCCTGTGCGAGGTGGTCGACAAGATCTCCTACGGCGTCTACAAGGCCACGCGGGCCCCGCGCGACGCGCGCCGCACCGGGGGCCACCGCACCCTGACGCACACCTGGGTCTGGGCCGTCCTGATCGGCGCCGGCTCCTCCGCGATCGCCGTCACCGCCGACCGGTGGGGCGTGCTCGCCATCCTCTTCGTCCATCTGGTCCTCGCCGTCGAAGGCCTGCTGTGGCGGGCCGCCCGCATGTCCAGCGACGTTCTGGTCTGGCTGCTCGGCGCGACCAGCGCCTGGATCCTGGCCGGCGTGCTCGACCAGCCCGGCAACGGCGCCGGCTGGCTCTTCACCGGAACCGGCCAGGAGTACCTGTGGCTCGGCCTGCCGGTCGTGCTCGGCGCCCTGGTCCACGACATCGGCGACGCCCTGACCGTCTCCGGCTGCCCGATCCTGTGGCCCCTGCCCATCCGGGGCAAGCGCTGGTACCCGATCGGCCCGCCCAAGCTGATGCGCTTCCGCGCGGGCAGCTGGGTCGAGCTCAAGGTCCTCATGCCGGTGTTCATGCTGCTCGGCGGCGTCGGCGGGGCCTCGGCCCTCGGGTTCTTCTAGGCCGTCTCTTTCGGAACTTGCCGCGCCCGGGCCGCCGGGCCGGGCCGCAGCGGACCGGCCGGTGGACGACGAGGGCCCCGCGCCCTCCGCAGGGGGACACGGGGCCCTCGTACGGCTTACGTGCGTGCGCGTCACCCGTGCCAGGAGCGCCACAGGGCGGCGTACGCGCCGTCGGCCGCGACCAGGGCGTCGTGCGAGCCGAGCTCGCTGATCCGGCCGCCCTCGACCACCGCGATCACATCCGCGTCGTGCGCGGTGTGCAGCCGGTGCGCGATCGCGATCACCGTGCGGCCCTCCAGCACCCTGGCCAGCGAGCGCTCCAAGTGCCGGGCCGCGCGCGGGTCCAGCAGCGAGGTGGCCTCGTCCAGTACCAGCGTGTGCGGGTCCGCCAGTACGAGCCGGGCCAGCGCGATCTGCTGTGCCTGCGCCGGCGTCAGCGCCGCGGATCCCGAGCCGACCTCGGTGTCCAGACCGGCGTCCAGCGCCCGCGCCCAGTCCTGCGCGTCGACCGCGCCGAGCGCCGCCCACAGCTCGTCGTCACCGGCCTGCGTACGCGCGAGGCGCAGATTGTCGCGCAGCGAGCCCACGAACACGTGGTGCTCCTGATTGACCAGGGCCACGTGCTCGCGCACCCGCTCGGCCGACATCCGCGACAGCCTCGCCCCGCCGAGCGTGATCTCGCCGGTCCGGGGCGCGTAGATGCCCGCGAGCAGTCGGCCCAGCGTGGACTTGCCCGCGCCCGAGGGCCCGACCAGGGCCATCCGGGTGCCCGGCGGAACGGACATCGAGACCTGGTGCAGCACGTCGACGCCCTCGCGGTAGCCGAAGTGCACCTGGTCCGCCCGGACGTCCCGGCCGTCCGGGGCGACGCCCGCGTCGCCCGCGTCCGGCTCGATCTCCCGCACGCCCACCAGCCGGGCCAGCGAGACCTGTGCGACCTGCAGCTCGTCGTACCAGCGAAGGACCAGGCCGATCGGGTCGACCATCATCTGCGCGAGCAGCGCGCCCGTGGTCAGCTGCCCCAACGACATCCAGCCCTGGAGCACGCAGTACCCGCCGATCATCAGCACGGAGCCGAGGATCGTCACGTACGAGACGCTGACCACCGGGAACAGGACCGTCCTCAGGAACAGCGTGTAGCGCTCCCAGGCGGTCCACTCCTTGATCCGCCGCTCCGACAGCTCGATCCTGCGCGCGCCGAGGCGGTGCGCCTCGATGGTGCGGCCCGCGTCCACCGTCTCGGTGAGCACGGCCGCCACCGCCGCGTACCCGGCCGCCTCCGAACGGTAGGCCCGGGGCGCCCGCTTGAAGTACCAGCGGCAGCCGATCACCAGGATCGGCAGTGCCGCCAGCGCCGCCAGTGCCAGCGGCGGCGCGGTCACGGCGAGCGCCCCGTAGAGCAGACTCGCCCAGACCACGCCGATGGCCAGCTGGGGCACGGCCTCGCGCATCGCGTTGGCCAGCCGGTCGATGTCGGTGGTGATCCGCGAGAGCAGGTCGCCGGTTCCGGCGCGCTCCAGAACGCCCGGGGGCAGGCCCACCGACCGTACGAGGAAGTCCTCGCGCAGATCGGCCAGCATCTCCTCGCCGAGCATCGCCCCGCGCAGCCGGACCAGCCGGACGAACACGGTCTGGATGCCCAGTGCCAGCGCGAACAGCAGTCCCACGCGCCCCAGATGGAGCTCGCGCGCCCCCGCCGTGAGCTGGTCCACCACCTGGCCCAGCAGGTACGGGCCCACCATGGAGGCGATGACCGCGACCGTGTTCACCCCCACCAGCACGGCGAAGGCCCGCCGGTGGCGGCGGAACAGGCCGCGCACGTAGCCCCGTACGGTCTGTGACGTGCCCACGGGCAGGGTCGCGGCCGTTTCGGGGGCCGCCGGATCGTATTGCGGCGGCGCCACGCCGATCATGCGGATTCCTCGATCTCTGTCAGTACGGATTCGAGTCGCGAGAGCCGCTGTTCGTCCTCGGTCTCGCGGGTGACGACAGCGCGGTAGCGCGGATCGCCGTGCAGCAGCTCGCGGTGCGTGCCGCTCGCCGCCACCGCGCCCTCGTGGACGAGGATGACGCGGTCGGCGCGGTCCAGCAGCAGCGGCGAGGACGCCAGCACCACCGTCGTGCGTCCGGTGCGCAGGGCCGCGATCCCCTCGGCGACGCGCGCCTCGGTGTGCGAGTCGACGGCTGAGGTCGGCTCGTCCAGCACGAGCACCTCCGGGTCGGTGACCAGGGATCGGGCCAGCGCGAGCCGTTGGCGCTGACCGCCGGACAGCGACCGGCCGCGCTCGGTGATCCGGGCGTCCATCGGGTCGCCCACCCCGTCCGGGGCGGACTGCAGCAGGGCGTCCAGTACGTCCGCGCACTGGGCCGCCCCGAGCGCCTCCGCGGGGGTGACCGAGCCTGAAGCCGGTACGTCGAACAGCTCCCGCAGCGTCCCGGACAGCAGGATCGGGTCCTTGTCCTGTACGAGGACCAGCGTGCGCGCCGTGTCCAGCGCGAGTTCGTCCAGCGCGACCCCGCCCAGCAGGACGGAGGGCCCGGCCGCGGCGTCCATCGGATGCCCTCCCAGGCGCTCCGCGAGCCGGCCCGCCAGGTCGGGGTCACCGCAGACCACGGCGGTGAACCGGCCCGCGGGGGCGAGCACTCCCGTCTCGGGGTCGTACAGGTCGCCGCCCGGGGCGGGGGCCTGCGCCACGGCCGACACCGGCGCGCCGGAGCCCTCTGGCGCGTCCGCGTTCGTCCGCGTCAGCGACAGCACCCGGGCGGCCCGCTTGGCGGAGGGGCGCGAGAAGGAGTACGCCATCGCGATCTCCTCGAAGTGCCGCAGCGGATAGAGCATGGTCGCCACCGCACTGAAGGCCGCGACGAGTTCACCGACCGCCAGCCGGCCGTCGAGCACCAGGGTGGAGCCGTACCAGACCACCGTGATCAGGAGCGTGCCCGGCAGCAGTACCTGGATCGCGGAGATCAGCGCCCACATCCGGGCGCTGCGCACGGCCGCCTCGCGGACCTCCTGCGAGGCCTCGCGGTAGCGGCCGAGGAAGAGCTCCTCGCCGCCGATGCCGCGCAGCACCCGCAGGCCCGCCACGGTGTCGGAAGCCAACTCGGTGGCCCGGCCCGCCTTCTCCCGCTGGATGTCGGCGCGCTGCGTGGCGCGCGGCAGCAGCGGCAGTACGGCCAGCGCGAGCACCGGCATGCCGACGGCCACGACCACGCCGATCGTGGGCGCGTAGAAGAGCAGGACGACGCAGCCGATGACCAGGGTGAGAGCGGCGGCGGCGAAGCGGGAGACCGCCTCGACGAACCAGCCGATCTTCTCCACGTCGCCCGTGGACACCGCCACCACCTCGCCCGCGGCGACCCGCTGGGTCAGGGCCGAGCCCAGTTCGGCGGTCTTGCGGGCGAGCAGCTGCTGGACCCGCGCGGCGGCGGTGATCCAGTTGGTGACGGCGGTCCGGTGCAGCATCGCCTCGCCGAGGGAGATCGCGGCACCGAGCAGCGCGATCAGGCCGCCGACCCACAACAGGCGGGCGCCGTCGCGGTCCACGACCGCGTCGACGCCCAGGCCCACGGCGTACGGCAGTCCTGCCACGCCGCCGAAGTGGAGGAGCCCCCAGCACAGGCTTTTGGCCTGTCCGCCGAGTTGGCCCCGCCCCAGCCACCAGAGGAAGCGGGGGCCGGAGCGAGCGTCGGGTACCCCTGGGTCCGGATACGGAAGATCGCTGATCTGCATGACGCCCCATGACTGGTCGAGTGGTTCAAACCGTGCAAGGTTCGCGTTCCGGACCGGTCGAGGGCAATTGATTTTCCATCCGCCGAAGCCGTGCGGGCACCCGGGGGTTCAGGGGCGGGTGGCGCGCTCCAGTTCCAGCAGGGCGGAGTAGTAGCCGCGGCCGGTGGCCCGTTCCATGGCGACCTCGCACATCCGGTTCGCCGAGAGGTGCGCGTCGAACTCCCGCGCCGTCACCTCGGCCGCCTCGCGCGCCGTCGCCGACTCCGTCAGCTCCGGGTGCAGCATCCCGCGGTCGCCCGCGAAGGCGCAGCACCCGGCGTCGTCCGGGACGACCACCTCGTCCGCGCAGGCCCCGGCCACGGCACGCAGTTGCGCCTCGTCGTCCAAGTGGCCCGTCGAGCAGGTGGGATGGAGCACCGCCGAGCCGACCGTCCGCCGGATCTCCAGGTGCGCCAGTAGCTCTTCGGCCGCCCAGACGACGGAGTCGACGATCCGCAGCCCGGCGTGGAGCGCCCGGTTGTCGTCGGTCAGGAAGGGGACCACCTCGTGCGCGATGCCGAGGGTGCAGGAGGAGGCGTCGACCACGAGCGGGAGCCGCCCGCCGGCCGTCCAGCCCCACGCGGCCGCCACGATGCGGTTGGCCATCAAGCGGTTGCCGGCGTCGTACCCCTTGGAGTGCCAGATCGTCGCGCAGCAGGTGCCGGTCACGTCCCCGGGGATCCACACCGGCTTCCCGGCCCGCTCCGACACGGCCACGACGGCTTCCGGCAGGGAGGGGCCGCTCATGCCGTGGGGTCCGCCGAAGATCCGGTTGACGCAGGCCGGGTAGTACACGGCGGCGGCGCCCACGCGCCGGGTCGCGGGCAGCTCGCGGGCCGCGGCGCCGGGGATCTGCGGCAGCCACTGCGGGACCAGGTCCGGTCGTACGGCCCTGCGCGCGACCCCTGTCACGGCCTGGAGCACCCGGTCCCCGACCCTGTCGGTGATCTTGTCGGCGGCGGCCACGGCGAGCCGGGCGGCGGCTTCGACCGTCCGGAACCGCCGGGCGGCCAGCGCGGCGGCGCGCTCCTCGCGCGGGCTGTGCCGACGGTGGCGGAAGTCCCTCATGAGGGCGCCGGTGTCGATGCCGACGGGGCAGGCGAGCTTGCAGGTGGAGTCGCCCGCGCAGGTGTCCACGGCGTCGTAGCCGTAGGCGTCGAGGAGCCCGTCCAGCACGGGGGAGCCGGGCTGCTGGCGCGTCATCTCGCGGCGCAGCACGATCCGCTGGCGCGGAGTGGTCGTCAGGTCCTGGCTGGGGCACGTCGGTTCGCAAAAACCGCACTCGATGCACGGGTCGGCGACCGCCTCCACCCGCGGGATGGTCTTCAGGCCGCGCAGGTGTGCCTGCGGGTCGCGGTCGAGGAGGATCCGCGGGGCGAGCACGAGGTCCGGGTCGATGATCCGCTTGGTGCGCCACATCAGTTCGGTGGCCCGGGGACCCCACTCCAGTTCCAGGAAGGGGGCCATGTTGCGGCCGGTGGAGTGCTCGGCCTTCAGGGAGCCGTCGAAGCGCTCCACGGTGAGCCGGCAGAAGGCTTCCATGAAGGCGGCGTACCGTGCGACGTCGGCGGGCTCGGCGGCGTCGAAGGCGAGCAGGAAGTGCAGGTTGCCGTGGGCGGCGTGGCCGGCGACGGCGGCGTCGAACCCGTGCTCCGCCTGCAGTGCGAGGAGTGCCTCGCAGGCCTCGGCGAGCCGGGACGGGGGGACCGCGAAGTCCTCGGTGATCAGGGTGGTGCCGGGGGCGCGGGCGCCGCCGACGGCCGTGACGAAGGCCTTGCGGGCCTTCCAGAAGCCGGAGATGGTCCTCGGGTCGCGGGTGAAGGCATTGGTCACCGAGGCCACCGGCGCCACCAGGTCCAACCCGGCGACCACGTCGGCGGCGCGCCGCTCGTACTCCGCGCGGCCGGCCTCGTCCGGGGCCCGGAACTCCACCAGGAGGGCGGTGGTCCGCCGGGGCAGCCCGGCCCAGTCGGCGGGAACGCCGGCGACGCTCACCGAGGCGCGCAGGGTGTTGCCGTCCATCAGCTCGACGGCCAGCGCCCCCGCCGCGTTGAAGAGCGGCACGGCGGCGGCCGCGGCGGGCAGCGAGGGGAAGAAGAGGAGCCCGCTCGTCAGCTCGCGGTCCAGCGCCAGGGTGTCGAAGACGACCTCGGAGATGAAGCCGAGCGTGCCCTCGGAGCCGACCATCAGTCCGCGCAGGATCTCCACGGGGGTGTTGCCGTCGAGGTAGGCGTCGAGGCGGTAGCCGGTGGTGTTCTTGATCTCGTACTTGGCCCGGATGCGGGCGGCGAGCTCGGGGTCGGCCTCGATCTCCTTCTTGATCTCCAGGAGGCCGTGGCACAGGGCGGGCTCGGCCCGCGCCAGCTCCTCGTCGGCGAGCGGGTCGGCGGTGTCGACGACGGTCCCGCTCGGCAGCACGAACGTGAGCGAGGACAGGGTGCGGTACGAGTTCCTCGTGGTCCCCGCCGTCATGCCGGAGGCGTTGTTCGCGACGACCCCGCCGAGGGTGCAGGCGATGGCACTGGCCGGGTCGGGGCCGAGCACGCGGCCGTGACGGGCGAGCGCGGCATTGGCGCGCAGGACGGTGGTGCCGGGCCGGATCCTGGCGCGGAGGCCCCCGTCCAGCACTTCGACGCCGGTCCAGTGGCGGCGGACGTCGACCAGGATGTCCTCGCCCTGGGCCTGGCCGTTGAGCGAGGTCCCGGCGGCGCGGAAGACGACCTCGCGCTGCCTGCCGTGGGCGTAGGAGAGGACGGCGGAGACGTCGTCGATGTCCTCGGCGATCACGACGACCTGGGGCACGAACCGGTACGGGGAGGCGTCCGAGGCGTAGCGGACGAGGTCGGAGACCTTCCACAGCACTTTGTCGGCGCCGAGCAGCTCGGCCAGCTCCCGGCGCAGCGGCTCGGGGGTCCCCCCTGCCCGGCGGTCGGGCACCCGGTCGGGGGCGGGACCGCTGGTGCCGCGCGGGCGCAGGGCCCCGGGCTTCGGTTCCAGCAACGGCATGTGCGTCCCCTTCGACGGGCTCGGCCGGGCTCGGACTCGCGCTGACCCGGCGTGCTCACCCGTTCGGCGCAGTGCCCGCCTTCTCGCGGCCGGCCCTGTGCCCGGTCAGCAGCCCGGCTCCGCCGGGGCGTCCGCCAGGGCGTTCAGCAGACCGCCGAGCACCTCGCGCTGATCGGCGGTCAATGGGGCCAGGATCTCCTCCGCGGCGCCGGTCCGCGCGTTGCGCAGCCGGCGCAGCGTGGCGCGGCCGGTGTCGGTGAGCTCGATCCTTATGACGCGCCGGTTCGCGGGGTCGGGCACGCGGCGCACGCAGTCGGCGCCCTCCAGCCCGTCGACCAGCGTGGTCACGGCACGGGGCACGACCTCCAGGCGGGTGGCGAGGTCGGCCATCCGGGGCGGCTGCCCGGCGGAGAGGTGGGCGACCGTCCGCAGCAGGCGGGACTGGGCCGGGGTGATCCCGAGCGGCTCCAGGTGGCGTTTCTGAATGCGGTGGAGGCGCCGCGTCAGGCGCAGCAGCTGCTCGGCCAGGATGCCGTCGGTGCTGTCGGTCTCGGAAGCGGTGCTCATGATGCGGTCCTCATAATGGGAACAGTAGCAGGACCAGATTCATTGTGAGTATAGGTAACAATGAGCTATGCTCATGCGAGTCTCGTCCGCTGTCATGAAGGAGGCCCATGCGCCCGAAAGAACCCGAGTGGACCCCATCGAAGGAATCCCTGGACCCCAGGGGCCCTTCGCCGGCCGAGCGGCCGCGGGAGCTGCGCCGCATCGTCGGCCTCTTCCGGCCCTACCGCGGCCGTCTCGCCGTCGTCGGCCTGCTGGTCGCCGCGTCCTCGCTGGTCGGCGTCGCTTCGCCGTTCCTGCTCAAGGCGATCCTCGACGTCGCGATCCCGCAGGGACGCACCGGGCTGCTCAGCCTGCTCGCCCTCGGCATGATCGTCACCGCCGTCGTCACCAGCGTCTTCGGCGTGCTCCAGACCCTGATATCCACCACGGTCGGCCAGCGGGTCATGCACGACCTGCGCACCGCCGTCTACGCACAGCTCCAGCGGATGCCGCTGGCCTTCTTCACCCGCACGCGCACCGGTGAGGTGCAGTCCCGCATCGCCAACGACATCGGCGGCATGCAGGCCACGGTCACGTCCACGGCCACCTCCCTCGTCTCCAACGCCACGGCTGTCATAGCCTCCGTCGTCGCGATGCTCGCGCTCGACTGGCGGCTCACGATCGTCTCGCTGCTCCTGCTGCCCGTCTTCGTGTGGATCAGCCGCCGGGTCGGCCGCGAGCGCAAGAAGATCACCGCGCAGCGCCAGAAGCAGATGGCCACCATGGCCGCCACGGTGACCGAATCCCTGTCGGTCAGCGGCATCCTGCTCGGCCGCACGATGGGCCGCGCCGACTCGCTCACCAAGTCCTTCGCCGAGGAATCCGAGCAACTCGTCGATCTCGAAGTGCGCTCCAGCATGGCCGGGCGCTGGCGTATGTCCACCATCGGCATCGTCATGGCCGCCATGCCGGCGATCGTCTACTGGGCGGCGGGCGTGGCCCTGCAGACCGGCGCACCCTCCCTCTCCGTCGGCACGCTCGTCGCCTTCGTCTCCTTGCAGCAGGGCCTGTTCCGGCCCGCCGTGAGCCTCCTGTCCACCGGCGTTCAGATACAGACCTCCCTCGCGCTGTTCGCCCGCATCTTCGAGTACCTCGACCTGCCGGTGGACATCACCGAGCGCGAGGAGCCCGTCCGCCTCGACCGCGCGAAGGGAGAGGTCCGGCTCGAGGACGTGCACTTCGAGTACGACGCCAAGAGCGGCCCCACTCTGACGGGCATCGACATCACCGTCCCCGCGGGCGGCTCCCTCGCCGTGGTCGGCCCGACCGGCTCCGGCAAGAGCACGCTGAGCTATCTCGTGCCCCGGCTCTACGACGTCACCGGCGGCCGGGTCGCCCTCGACGGCGTTGACGTGCGCGACCTCGACTTCGACTCGCTGGCCCGCTCCATCGGCGTGGTCAGCCAGGAGACCTACCTCTTCCACGCCTCCGTGGCCGACAACCTGCGCTTCGCCAAGCCGGACGCCACCGACGAGGAGATAGAGGAGGCGGCCCGCGCCGCCCAGATCCACGAGCACATCGCCTCCCTGCCCGACGGGTACGACACCCTGGTGGGCGAGCGCGGATACCGGTTCTCCGGGGGCGAGAAGCAGCGCCTGGCCATCGCGCGCACCATCCTCCGCGACCCGCCGGTGCTGATCCTCGACGAGGCCACCAGTGCCCTGGACACCCGTACGGAGCACGCCGTGCAGCGCGCCATCGACAACCTCTCCCAGGGGCGTACCACCATCACCATCGCCCACCGGCTCTCCACCGTGCGCGACGCCGACCAGATCGTGGTGCTCGACGCGGGCCGGATCGCCGAGCGCGGGACCCATGAGGAGCTGCTGGAGGCCGGCGGCCGGTACGCGGCCCTCGTGCGGCGGGACCGGGAGACGGCGCTCAAGCCGGAACCGGCGCTCGATCCGGAAACCGCGCTCAAGCCGGAACCCGCGCTCGATCCGGAGGCCGCGCTCAGGTCGGAGGGCCTCACATCGGAGGGCCTCGAAGTCGGCGGTCGTACGTCAGGGGGCCTCGAGCCCGAGACGCTGCGCGGGACCGGACCGACCCCGGTGAATGTGTGATCGTATGACCGGCGCACGGGCCGGATGTCAGAAATATGATGCTTCGCGGGTTAGCGTTCCCGTATGCGTCATGAGAACCGGCCGCCGACACCGCGCCGTTCCCGGCTCACCCGCCGGGGCCGGCTGGCGCTCTTCTTCGTCATGCTCCTCGGCCTCGGGGCAGCCGTCCTGATGACCCTGCAGCCGCGCCAGGAAGCGCCCGAGAAACCGCGCCGGTTGCTGATCCCCGAAGGCTGGCGGGCCTCGCAGGTCTACGCCGCCATCGACCGCGAGCTGAAACTCCCGCCCGGCTCCGCCAAGGCGGCCGTCGCGACGGCCGCCCTGCCGCTGCCCGCCGAGGCGAAGGGCAATCCGGAGGGGTACCTCTTCCCGGCCACCTATCCGGTGACCCCCCAGAGCACCCCGGCCGCGCTGCTGACCTACATGGTCGAGACGGCCAACCAGAAGCTCGCCACCAAAGCCGTCTCCGACGGCGGCCGCGCCCACGGGATGACCCCGTACCAGACGGCCACCCTCGCCAGCATCATCGAGGCGGAGGCCGACACCCGCGCCGACATGGGCAAGGTGGCCCGGGTGGTGCACAACCGGCTGGCGAAATCGATGCCGCTCCAGATGGACTCCACCATCAACTACGCGCTGAACCGCACCACGGTGGACACCAAGCTGAGCGAGACGAAGATCGACAGCCCCTTCAACACGTACGAACGCCAGGGCCTTCCGCCCACGCCGATCGACAGCCCCGGCCTGGAGGCCATGACGGCGGCGGTCGCGCCGACGCCCGGCGACTGGCTCTACTTCGTCACCGTCAAGCGAGGGGACACCCGCTTCTCGGCGACGTACGAGGAACACAAACGGCACGTGGCCGAGTTCAACCGCCTCCGGGCGGACGCGGCTGCCCGCAAGACCTAGGGCGACCCGACGCCCGCGCCGACGCCCGCGCCGACGGATGCGCGGACGCCCGACGGAGTGCGGGTGAGGAGGCGGTGGATCTCGCGGACCGCGGCGCCGCCCGCGCGGTTGGCGCCGATGGTCGACGCCGAAGGCCCGTAGCCCACGAGGTGGACCCGCTCGTCGCGGACCGCTCGGGTGCCGTCGAGCCGGATGCCGCCGCCCGGTTCCCGCAGGCGCAGCGGAGCCAGGTGGTCGATGGCCGGGCGGAAGCCGGTGGCCCACAGGATCACGTCCGCGTCCACCCGTCGCCCGTCCGCCCAGGCGGCCCCGGTGGCCGTGAGGCGCTCGAACACGGGCAGCCGCTCGAGCACCCCCGACGCGAGTCCGGCGCGGACGGCCTCGTTCAGCGGCAGCCCGGTGACGCTGACCACGCTCTGCGGGGGCAGCCCCCGCCGTACGCGGTCCTCCACCAGGGCCACCGCCGCGCGGCCCTCGGCCTCGCCGAAGCCTCCGTCGCGGAACGAGGGGGGCCGACGGGTGACCCAGGTGGTCTGCTCCGCGACCTCGGCCAACTCCAGGAGGTGCTGCACCGCCGAGGTGCCACCGCCCACCACGATGATCCGGGCTCCGGAGAACGCGCCCGGCCCGGGGTAGTCCGCCGTGTGCAGCTGGCGGCCCCGAAAGGTCTCCTGTCCTGGGTAGCGCGGCCAGAAGGGCCGGTCCCAGGTCCCCGTGGCGTTGATCAGCGCCCGCGCCGACCAGGTGCCGGACCCGGATTCCACCAGCAGGCGCCCGTCCGCCCCGTCGCGTACGGCCGTGACGTCCACGGGGCGGCGCACGTGCAGGCCGAAGCGGTCCTCGTAGGCGGCGAAATACTCGCTGATCACCTCGGCGGACGGCCGCAGCGGATCGGCTCCGGTGAGCTCCATGCCGGGCAGCGCGTGCATGCCGTGGACCTTGCCGTAGGTGAGCGAGGGCCAGCGGAACTGCCAGGCGCCACCCGGGCGGGAGGTGTGGTCCAGGACCACGTGGGCGATGCCGGCCCGCGCCAGGTGGTGGGCGCTGGACAGACCCGCCTGCCCGGCGCCCACGACCACCACGTCCACGTCCGTCCGTCCGGCCGTCGCTCCGTCCGGCCGCACGTCCGTCCGGCCGTCCGTGGGCGCGCCCTGCTCCGCGAATTCGTTCACGGTTCTACCAACCGGGGGTGGCGGTGAGATCTTCCCCGGTCGACCGGATCACTTCCCGGTGGCGCGGAGCGTCGCCAGGACCGGGCCGACCGGCTGGAGGGTCAGGCCCGGGAGGACCTTCGCGCGGCCGGGGCCGCTGTCCAGGTGGAAGCGCCGGGCCAGGACGGCCAGTACGAGGGCGGCCTCGACGAGGGCGAAGCGGGCACCCAGGCAGGCGCGGGGGCCGCCGCCGAACGGGAACCAGGCGTGCTCCGGCACCGGGTGCGGGGCGTTCGCGTCCCACCGTTCTGGGAGGAACGCCTCCGGCTGCGGGAACCAGCGCTCGTCCCGGTGCATCGACCACGGGCTCGTCCACACCGACAGGCCGGCCGGGACCGGCCGCCCGCCCAGCGTCGCCCCCTCCTTCGCCACCGCGGAGATCAGCCAGATCGGCGGATAGATCCGCAGAGCCTCCTTGACCACCTGCTGGGTCCAGGGGAGCCGTGCGTAGTCCTCGTACGTCGGCAGCCGGTCGCCCAGAACCCGGTCCAGCTCCTCCGTGAGCCGTTCGCGCGCCGCGGGCGCTCCCGACAGCAGCTGCCAGGCCCAGGTCAGGGTCGTCGAGGTGGTCTCGTGACCGCCTATGTAGAGGGTGATCGACTCGTCGCGCAGCTCGGTGCGCGACAGCGGCGCGCCGTTCTCGTCCCGGGCGGCGAGAAGCCGGCTCAGTAGGTCGTCCCGCTCCTCGCCGGCCGCCGAGGCCGCCTCGTGCTCCCGTATGACGTGCTCGATCTCCCGGTCGAGGACGGCCACTGCCCTGCGCATCCGCCGCCGGCCCGGAGTCCGCACCCACGGCGGCAGGAAGAGCGTCAACCCCCGGAACTCGGCGCTCAGTTCCCGCTGTGCGGTGGCCATGGCCGCGCTGATCGGCGCCTCCCGCCCGGCGGCGTCGCTCCCGAACAGGGTGCGCACCGCGATCCGCTGGGTCAGCCCGGCCATCTCCTTGTGCACGTCGACCCGCTCGCCCCCGGTCCAGCCGGAGGCCAGCGCGTCGGCGCACTCCACCATCGTGGCCGCGTACGAGCGCACTTGGCGCGGGCGCACGGACGGCTGGACCAGCGCGCGCTTGCGCCGCCAGTCCTCGCCGGTGGCCACGACCACTCCGTTGCCCAGCAACTGGCGGAAGGCCCAGCCCAGTTCGGTCGGCCTGAAAGTGGACTCGACAGCTTCGAGCAGCTCGCCGGCGTGCTCGGGCAACGAGACCAGCACATTGCGCTGGGGGCCGAGCGCCCAGGGCACCCAGTCGCCGTAGTCGTCGCGCAGGGACTCGAAGAAGGCCAGTGGATCGCGGGCGAAGGCGGGGAGGTTCCCGACCAGGGGCCACCGGCGCGGTCCGCGCTCGGCGCCCGGAGGCAGCTGGGTGGCGGTCACCCCGGCATGGTGACAGCGCCGCCTCCAGGGCGCCAGAGCCTCGAAGGCGCCGGCCACCGGGAACGTCGGCCGCCCGGAACGCCGGCCGCCCGGAACGCCGGCCGCCCGGAACGCCGGCCGCCCGGAACGCCGGCGGCGCCGGAGCGTCAGGGGCGCCGGAGCGCCCCGCGCTCCGCCAGCCAGCCGTACGCCGCGTCCGCGCTGAACGCCTGCTGTCCGGAGCGGAAGAGGAGTCCGGCCGACGCGAAGGCAGGGTCGTCGGCGGTGGCCGCCACATACGGGATCGCCACGCACCGCATGCCCGCCGCGCGGGCGGCCAGCGCGCCGGGCGCCGCGTCCTCGACGACCACGCAGTCGGCGGGTTCCGCGCCCAGGCGCCGCGCCGCCTCCAGGAACACGTCCGGCGCGGGCTTGCCCCGCGCCACCTCCTCGGCGGAGACCACCGTGGTCAGCAGCGCGTTCAGTCCGGTGCCGGCCAGGACCGCGTCGATCGCCTCCAGCGAGGACCCGGAGGCCACCGCCATGGGGACGCCGCCGGCGTGCAGCCGCTCGACGAACTTGCGCATCTCGGGGTAGGCCTCGGTGTGGGTGCGGGCGAGCTCCAGGTAGGCGGCGTTCTGCTCGGCGAGCAGCTGCCCGACCGGCGCCGCGATCCCGTAGGACTCCCGGAGGATCTCCAGCGTCTCCAGGGTGCCGATGCCGATGTACCGGGAGTGCTCCTCCCACGTGAAACTGCGGACGCCGTGCCGCTCCAGGGTGCGGCGCCCGGACTCGTAGTAATTGGGCTCGCTGTCCACGAGGGTGCCGTCGAGATCGAATATGACGGAGATCATCCGAAGTGCCCGTCCTGCCCGTGCCGGTCCTGCGCCTGTTTGGGCCATCCTGTCAGGATGTGCGCGCCGCCCGTCCCACGGATTCGACCAGCGGGAGCAGCCGGTGCGGCACGCGCTCGCGCAGCGCGACCTCGGTCCGGGTGCGGACCACCCCCGGGAGCTGGATCAGCCGCTGGATGACGTCCTCCAGGTGCGCGTTGTCCCGGGCGGCCACCCGCGTCAGCAGGTCCCCGCCCCCGGTGATGGAGAAGGCTTCGATGATCTCCGGAACGGAGGCCAGCGCGTCGCCGACCTCGTCCAGGTGCCCCTGCGTGACCTCGATGTGCACGAAGGCCAGCACCGGGTGCCCCAGAGCGGCGGGGGAGAGGACGGGCCCGGTCCCGGTGATCACTCCGGTGCGCTCCAGCCGGTCGATCCGGGCCTGGAGGGTGCCGCGCGCGACGCCGAGGATCCGGGCGTACTCCCGGACGCTGGTGCGCGGCTGCTCGATCAGCAGGCGCAGGATCCGTGTGTCGAGCTCGTCCACCGCCATGCCGCGACCCTATCAACGGGCAGGTGGACCGCTACGGCGACGCCGAAGAGGGGCCGGCATGGGCCGTCCGGGGGATTTTGCATCCGACGCGGCGCCCTTCGGGGAAGGGGAGGTGCGGGAACGCAATCGGCGCGGGGGCGGGCCACGAGGAGCGGAGAAAGCAATGACGGGCAAGAATTGCCTGGTCACCGGGGCCACCGGCTACATCGGCGGCCGACTGGTGCCGGAGCTCCTCGATGCCGGACACCGCGTGCGCTGCCTGGCACGCTCCCCGGAGAAGCTGCGCGACCACCCCTGGGCCGGACGGGCCGAGGTGGTCCGGGGCGACGTCACCGACCCGGAATCGGTGGCCGCCGCGATGGCCGGCATCGACGTCGCCTACTACCTCGTCCACGCCCTGGGCGCCGGACGGGGCTTCGAGGAACGCGACCGCGCCGCCGCCCGGACCTTCGCTGAGCAGGCCCACACCGCCGGGGTCCGCCGTGTCGTCTACCTCGGCGGCCTCACCCCCGCCGGCATCCCCGGGCGGGCCCTCTCCCCGCACCTGCGCTCCCGCGCCGAAGTCGGCGGGATCTTCCTCGCCGGCCCCGTCCCGGCGACCGTGCTGCGCGCCGCCGTGGTCATCGGATCCGGCTCGGCCTCCTTCGAGATGCTGCGCTACCTGACCGAGCGCCTGCCCGTCATGGTCACCCCCAGCTGGGTCGGCACCCGCTGCCAGCCCATCGCCGTCCGCGACGTGCTGCGCTACCTCGTCGGCAGCGCGGGCATGCCGCCCGACGTCGACCGGGCCTTCGACATCGGCGGGCCCGACGTGGTCACGTACGAGGAGATGATGCGCCGCTACGCCGCCGTCGCCGGGCTGCCCCCGCGCCTCATCCTGCGGGTCCCGATGCTGACGCCGAGACTGTCCAGTCACTGGATCGGCCTCGTCACGCCCGTGCCGAGGGCGCTGGCCCGGCCGCTCGCCGAATCCCTGCGGCACGAGGTGGTCTGCGCGGAGCACGACATCGCGGACCACGTCCCGGACCCTCCGGGTTCCCCCATCGGCCTCGACGAGGCGCTCACGCTGGCACTCCAGCGGATCCGGGAGGCCCGGGTGACGACCCGCTGGTCCTCGGCCGCGCTGCCGGGTGCGCCCAGCGACCCGCTGCCCACCGACCCCGACTGGGCGGGCGGCAGCCTCTACGCCGACGAGCGGGAACGTTCCGTCGAGGCCACGCCCGAAGCGCTGTGGCGGGTGGTCGAGGGCATCGGCGGGGAGAACGGCTGGTACTCCTTCCCCCTGGCCTGGGCCGTACGGGGCTGGTTGGACCGGCTCATCGGCGGAGTCGGGATCCGCCGCGGGCGCCGTGACAAGGACCGGCTGCGCGTGGGGGACTCCCTCGACTTCTGGCGGGTGGAGGAGATCGTGCCCGGCCGGCTGCTGCGCCTGCGCGCGGAGATGCGGCTACCCGGACTGGCCTGGCTCGAGCTCCACGCGGACCCGCCGTCCCCGGGGAGCGAGGGCGTCCGCTACCGGCAGCGGGCCCTGTTCCACCCGCACGGCCTGCTCGGCCACCTGTACTGGTGGAGCGTGTCGCCGTTCCACGCCGTCGTCTTCGGCGGCATGGCCCGCAACATCGCCCGCGCGGCGGAGCGGCTCGCCGACGCGCCGCGCTAGAGCGTCGCCGGGAGCCGTGGAGCCGTGGAGCCGTGGAGCCGTAAAGCCGTGGGCGGCCTCGGGTACCTCCGTTCTCCGTCCTCCCTCCTCCGTCCGTCCGTCCGGCATCGCGAGAAGAGCGGCGACCCGGCGCATCCGGGCCGGGGGTTCTGCGCGAAGCACCACTGACGACCCACCCCACCACCCCCTCCACACGGAGCGAACCCCATGAACGTCGCGGTGGTCCTCTACACCTCCGACCTGCGCCTGCACGACCATCCGCCGATGCGCGCCGCCCTGTCATCCTGCGGGCAGGTGGTCCCGCTCTTCGTGCGCGACCGGGCGGTTGCCGCGCCGCCCAACCGGCTGGCCTTCCTCGCCGACTGCCTGGCCGGCCTGGACGCCGAGCTGCGCGCCCGGGGCGGCCGCCTCGTCGTCCGCTCCGGCGACGCCGTCGCCGAGGCACTCGCCGTCGTACGGGAGACCGACGCCGACGAGGTGCACATGGCCGCCGGTGTCAGCGCGTACGCCCACGCCCGTGAGGAGCGGCTGCGGGCCGCCCTCGAAGCCGACGGCCGGCGGCTCTACGTGCACGACGCCGTGATCACCGTCGTGGCCCCCGGAGAGGTCCTCCCGGCGGGCCGCTCCGACCACTTCGCCGTCTTCACCCCTTACCACCGCCGCTGGGCGGAGCGCCCGCTGCGCGCGGCCGCCCCCGCACCCCGCGCCGTCCCGGTCCCCGACGCCGTCCCTTCGGAGCCGCTGCCCGAGCGCGCCGCCGTCACCGGTACCTCCCCGGGACTCGCCCGCGGCGGCGAGCGCGAGGCGCGCCGCCTGCTGTCCGGCTGGCTGCGCTCCGGCATCTCCCGCTACCCCGAGACCCACGACGACCTGGCCGGCGACGCCACCTCCAGGCTCTCCCCGCACCTTCACTTCGGCACGCTCTCGCCCACCGAGGCCGTCCACCGCGCCCGCGCGGCCGGCGGCCCCGGCGCGGACGCCTTCGTACGGCAGCTGTGCTGGCGCGACTTCCACCACCAGGTGCTCGCCGCCCGGCCCCGGACGGCGAGCTCGGACTACCGCACGCGCCACGACCGCTGGCGCACCGGGGCCGCCGCCGAGGAGGAGATCCAGGCCTGGAAGGACGGTCGCACCGGCTACCCGGTGGTCGACGCGGCCATGCGCCAGCTCCGGCACGAGGGCTGGATGCACAATCGCGGGCGGCTGCTCGCCGCGAGCTTCCTCACCAAGACGCTCTACGTGGACTGGCGGATCGGAGCCCGCCACTTCATGGACCTCCTCGTGGACGGGGACCTGGCCAACAACCAGCTCAACTGGCAATGGGTGGCGGGCACCGGCACCGACACCCGCCCCAACCGGGTCCTCAACCCGGTCCGCCAGGGCTTGCGTTACGACCCCACCGGCGCCTACGTACACCGCTGGGTCCCCGAGCTCGCCGGACTTCCCGCACCGAGCGTGCACGAGCCCTGGCGGTTGGAGGGTCTCGAGCGGGCCCGCTACGACTACCCGGACCCGCTGGTCGAACTCGCCGAGGGACTCGACCGTTTCCGCCGGGGCCGCGATGCCGGAGCGGGCGCCGGATCCGAGGCGGGTGACGCCGGGCCCGGCGCCGGGAACCGCCCCGGCACCGGTGCACGGTGACGGCCCGCGGCCCCGCCCCGCCGTACGGTGGACCGGTGGAGCCCGAACCCCCGCCGTCCCCGCCCGTCGCGCTCGCCACGGGCGCCGTCGCCCGGCGCCTCGGGGTCTCACCGACCACGCTGCGCTCGTGGGAGCGGCGCTACGCCATCGGCCCGGCCCGCCGCGAAGAGGGCCGGCACCGGCGCTGGACCCACGCGGACATCGCCCGCCTGGAGCTCATGTGCCGCCTCACCGCCCAGGGCGTGCCACCGTCCGAAGCGGCCCGGGTCGCCCGGGGCACGGCGGCCGCCGCCCCGGCGGGCCCGCCCGTCGCGGGTGCGACACCGGGCGGGCCCCGGGCGCTGCGCCTGGGGGACGTCCGCCCGGAGTGCCGGGGTCTCGCGCGGGCCGCCGTACGACTGGACGCACCCGCCGTGGAGGACCTGTTGGCCGCCGCCCTCGCGGAGCTGGGCCTGATCACCGCCTGGGAGGAGGTCATCGCGCCGACCCTGCACGCGGTGGGCCGCAAGTGGGCCTCGGCCGGGGAGCGTTACGTCGAGGTGGAGCACCTGCTGTCCTGGTACGTTTCCTCGGCCCTGCACCGGATCCGCCCCGCCCCGCGGCCGTTCGCGTCCCCTCCCGTGCTCCTGGCCTGCGCGCCGGGGGAACAGCACAGCCTGCCGATGGAGGCGTTGGCCGCGGCCCTCGGTGAACTGGCCCTGCCGGTCCGGATGTTCGGCGCGTCCCTGCCTTCGGAAGCCCTGCACGAGGCCGTGCGGCGCACCGGCCCGCGAGCCGTCGTCCTGTGGGCGCAGTCCCGTACGACGGCCGACGCGTCGCTGGCGAGGTCGGTCGCCGGAATCGAATGGGGCCCGCGCGGAGCCCGGGGCCGCTCGGCGCTGCTGCTCGCCGGGCCCGGCTGGGGCGCAGGATCCCCGGCCGGTCCGCCACACCCGCGCGCCGAGCGCCTGTTCGGGCTCAGGTCGGGGCTGGCGGTCATCGAAGGGGTCGCGGCGGGCCGGCCTCCAGCGAACGCCGCAGGACGCGCAGCGCCCGGCGCATATGGCTCTTGACGGTGCCGAGCGGGAGCCCGGTGCGGTCCGCGATCTGCGACTGCGTGAGGTCCGCGTAGAAGGCGAGCCGCAGTACCCGCTGCTGCGCGGACGGGAGCCGGGCCAGTTCTCCGAGCACCAGCACCCGTTCCACGGCCCGCTCCGGCCCCGGTTCCGCTTCGGACCGGGCCTGGGCGCAGACGCGCGCGGCCGCCCTGGCCCGCCGGGTCCGCGCCTCCAGGGCGTCGGCCACCTTGTGCCGGGTGATCCCGGTCAGCCAGGCGCCGAAACCACCCGGCCCCGGCCGGTAGCCGCGGCGCCCCCGCCAGGCGGCGAGGAAGACCTGCTGGGTCACGTCCTCGGCCTCCCGCTCGTCGCCGAGCGAGCGCCGGGCGAGCCCGTGCACCAGTGGCCGCCAGCGCCGGTAGACCGCGGCCACGCAGTCTTCGTCGCCGGCCGCGAAACCGGCGGCGACACGTGTGTCGAGCAGCGCTGCGCCGTCCGGGCCGGCCGCGGCCGCCGCCACGTCGGTCCGTACGCCGGCTCGCGTTCCGGTCCGTGCGCCCGGCAGGCGATCCGTGGAGGTACCGGGCCGTTCGAAGTCCTGGTCGTCCATGTCCCGAGCCTCGCGAGAGTGGCCCGCGCGGCCAACTTGCATCGTTTGCGCATCGTTTTCGCGCACGTCCGCCCCACGTCCGCCTCCCGTCGACGACGGGGGCTGTCGGGGCCCGCTCGTCCGGCGACGGCCCGCCGCAGGGACTAGGGTCCGGAGGGTGAGCGACCTGCTGCTGGTGAGGCACGGAGAGACGGCCTGGAGCGCGACCGGACGGCACACCGGGCGCACCGACGTGCCACTGACCGCGCGCGGGGTCGAGCAGGCCATCTCGCTCGCCCCCTTCTTCCAGGCCCGCCGGCCCGCCCTCGTCCTGACGAGCACGCTGCGCCGGGCCGCGGCCACGGCCGAACTCGCGGGACTGACCGGCGGCGTCAGCGACCCCGACCTCTGCGAGTGGGACTACGGCGGCTACGAGGGCGTCACCACCCCGGAGATCCTGAGGGACCGTCCCGGCTGGTCGCTCTGGACGGACGGCGTACCGCCCGGCGCCCCGGGCCACCCCGGCGAGAACGCCTCCCAGGTCGGCGCCCGCGCGGACCGGGTGCTGGCCCGGGCGGCCGACGTACTGCGCGAGGACCGGGGCAACGTCGTCCTGGTGGCGCACGGCCATTTCCTGAGGGTGCTGACCGCCCGCTACCTCGGCCTGCCGCCCGAGGACGGCCGGCTCTTCCTGCTCCGGACGGGCACCTACAGCGAGCTGTCCACGGAACACGGCCTCCCGGTCGTCGCGGGGTGGAACAGCCGGCCCTGAGCCCCGCTCGCGCCCCGGCCCCGTCTGCGTGAGGATGCGTACATGGCCCACCAAGGCGCGGGCGGCGGCCCGGGGAGCGGACGACCCGGCCCCTCGGAGCCCCCGGACCCGGAACCTTCACCGAGACAGCCGCCGCAACAGCGACCGCCGGGGCGGACGGCCGCCGACACGGAGGCGGACGCGGGTCTGAAAGCCGACGCGATCGGATTCCTCGACGCGCTCGTCATCGGTTTGAACTCGACGTCGCCCGCCTACTCCCTGGCCGCGGTCATCGGGCCGATCGTCGCGCTCGTCGGCATCTACGCGCCGGGAGTCATGCTGGCGTCCTTCGTTCCGATGCTGCTGATCGCCGCCGCCTTCTACTACCTGAACAAGGTGGACCAGGACTGCGGGACCACCTTCTCCTGGGTCACGCGCGCCATGGGCCCCTGGGCCGGCTGGCTCGGCGGCTGGGCCATCGCGATGACCGGTGTCCTCGTCATCGGCTCGCTGGCGGACGTCGCCGTCCACTTCGGACTGCTCGCCGCCGGTCTCGACGGCTGGGCGGCCAACGAGGCGATCCGCCAGGGCCTGGCCGTCGTCGTGATCCTGGTGATGACCGCCATCTGCGTCATCGGCACCGAGATGTCGGCGCGGCTCCAGGACGTGCTGATCCTCGCCCAGGTGTTCTTCCTGCTGGTCTTCGCCGTCGTCGCCCTCTACCGCGTCTACGCCGGCACCAGCAGCCTCGACGGGACCAGACCCTCGGTCGAGTGGCTCAACCCCTTCGGAGCCGGCGGAGCCGCCCTCACCGGCGGCCTGCTGCTCGGCGTCTTCATCTACTGGGGCTGGGAATCGGCGGTCAACCTCACCGAGGAGGTCGAGGACTCCGCCACCGCGCCGGGCAAGGCCGGCATCTGGTCCACCGTGGTGCTCCTGGTGACGTACCTGTCCGTGGGCTTCGCGGTCGTCGCCTACGCGGGGACCGCGTTCCTCGCCCAGCACGCCGGCGACGAGGAGGCCGTCTTCGCCGTCCTCGCGCACGAGGTCATGGGCGGGTGGGACTGGGTGGTCCTGCTCGCAGTCTGCACGTCCGCCCTCGCCTCCACCCAGACCACGATCATCCCCGCGTCCCGCACGGCCCTGTCGATGGCCCGCCGGCACGCGCTGCCGCCGCACCTCTCGCACATCCACCCCAGGTTCCGGACCCCGGACGTGAGCACCTGGTGGGTGGCGGCCATCGCCATCGGCTGGTACCTCGCGGTCAACCGGATCAGCGAGAACGCGCTCCTGGACTCCCTCACCGCCCTCTCCCTGCTCATCTCCTTCTACTACGCGCTCACCGGCCTGGCCTGCGCCGTCTACTACCGCCGCCACCTGCTGGAGAGCGTGCACAACTTCCTGCTGATCGGGCTCGGGCCGGTTCTCGGCGCCGCCCTGCTGGCCTGGCTGCTGGTGCAGTCGGTCTCCGACATGTCGGACCCGCGGAACTCGGCGAGCGGTGTCTCCTGGCTCGGCCTCGGACCGCCGCTGGTCATCGGGATCGGGATCGCCGTCGTGGGCGTACTCGTCATGTGCTTCTGGCGGGTCCGGGACGGCCGCTTCTGGCAGGAGAGGCGCGGCGTCGCCGACCCGGACCTCGTCCACGCGATCAAGAAGCCCTGACCCCGAGAGGAGCCCCGATGTCCGTGGTCCTCGGCTACGACGAGTCGCCCGGCGCGGAGCGCGCCCTGAGCGTGGCGTTGGAGGTGGCCGGCGCCTTCGGGGAGCCGCTCGTGCTCGTCTACGGCGCGGCCGCGCCGGGCTCCACCGGTGAGGAGTCCCGCGCCCACCGCGAGGCCGTCCGCGAGGCCGGCCGCAGCGCGCTCTCACGTGCGGTCGAGGCCGCCGACGAGGCGGGAGTTCCGTCCACGGTCGAGGTGGTCGACGAGAAGCCGGCCCAGGCGCTCCTCGACGCCGCCGAACGGCACCGGGCCCGGGTGATCATCGTCGGCAGCTGGGGCGACAGCCCGATCCGCGGCGCCCTCCTGGGTTCCACCCCGCACAAGCTCCTGCACCTCTCCCCGGTCCCGGTCCTGTGCGTCCCGACCGAGCAGGGCCCGAGATCCTAGGCCCCGGCCCGCCGGGCGGCCGGAACCGACGACGCCGCCGACTGGTCCAGTGGCGCCCAATGGCCGCGAGGGCGCGCACCTCACTGCACCAATGGCTCACTCCGGGAGCCCGGAGTTGAGCCAGTAGGCCTTCCGATGGTTATCTGTGTCTTATCCATGTATCTACGGCGCCACGCAGCGCCGGACGGCAACGAGGCCGCTCCGGACCGGGGCGCCTTCGCCGTGCCCTTCGCCGCCCACCACCCCCGGGCCGAGGACGGACCGGCGGGCTCCATCGCAAGGGGGGCGGCACACCGCCGTGAAGAGGATGTTCGTGGCTCCGGATCCGGGGCGGGCAAGACTCAGGAACTCGTCGAGGGCCGTCATCGGCATCGCTCTGGCCGTGGCACTGGCCGAGCTCTGCGGGCTCTCGCTCGTCGCGTCGATCACCGGCGGACTGGCCGCCCTGCTGGCCCTCTTCACGGTGACCGACGCGACCGTGCGCGCCCAGCGGGTGACCACCGCCCTGCTCCCGGCCGCAGGCTTCCCCGTCCTGGCCCTGGCCACCACCCTGCACGGTGTGCCCATGGCCCGCGACGCGGCCTTCGTGGCCGTCGTGTTCGCCGGCGTCTACGCCCGGCGCTGGGGAGCGCGGGGGCACGCGCTGGGCATCTTCGCCTTCATGAACTTCTTCATCACGCAGTTCCTCCACGCCCGGCCCGCACAACTGCCGGAGCTGTACGCGGCGGTCGGACTGGCGCTGCTCTCCGCCGGCGCGGTGCGGTTCGTGCTGTGGCCGCTCGAGAAGCGCGTCCCGCCCGCCGCCGTGCCCCCCGCTCCGCCCGGTACGGGACTGGCCCGGCCGACCACCCGGCAGGCCTTCCAGGCCACCGCGGCCTGCGCCTTCGCGCTGGCCATCGGCCAGGTGCTGTCGGAGGACCGCTGGTACTGGGCGGTCGGCACCGCCTGGTGGATCTTCGTCAACACGGCGTCGCGCGGCGAGACGCTGGTCCGCGGTTTCCGCCGGGTCCTCGGCACGGTGATCGGGATCGGGGCGGGCCTCCTGGTGGCGATCCCGCTGCACGGGGCACCGGCGCCCACGGCGGTGCTCGTGGCCGTCTGCGTCTTCGCGATCTTCTACACCGCCCCGGTCTCCTACAGCTGGATGATGCTGGCGGTGACGGTGATGGCGGGCCTGCTGTACGGACTGCTGGGGGTGCTCGATCCCGGCCTCCTCGTGCTGCGCCTGGAGGAGACGGCCGTCGGCGCCGTGTGTGCCGCGCTCGCCGTGGTCCTCGTCCTCCCGGTCACCACCCACGCGACGAACGACTTGTGGATCCAGCGCGCGCTGCGGTGCGTGCGCACCTGCACGGCGGAGGCCGCCGCGCGGCTGGCCGGTTCCCCGGTCGCCGACCCCGCGCCGCACGCCGCGCAGCTGGAGCTGTACCTGGGGCGCGTACGGCTCTCGCTGGCCCCGCTGGTCCATCCGCTCAGCCCCTACCGCGGCCGCAAGGCCCGGGCCCGCCGCGTGCTCGCGCTGCTCGACGAATGCGCCGTCGAGGTGCGCGGGCTGGTTGCGGTGGCAGCGGACCCGGACGCCAGCCACGACGCCCGGCTCGCGGCGGCCTGCTGGCGGGTCGAGGCGGCCGTCGAGGCGCTGCTCTCGCCCGACGCGGAAGGCGGGGGGCAGGACCGTGCGACGGCGGCCGTCGTAGAGGGGCGGCCCGCGGGCGAGCCCGCGCTGGCGCATCTGCACGGCCTGGAGCGACTCCTCGCCCAGCTCGACGGGCCCCTGCGCACCGCGTCGGACTCCCCGCTGGTGGGTGCCTGACCGCTCGTGGGTCCCTGACCGAGAGGCGCGGCGGATCCCAGGACGTGGACCCTCGGCCGGGAGGGGGAGCTCGGGCGGATGCTACGCGCCGTCGCGGGCCGCCCGCAGTCATACGGATGAAGATCACACGGAGGAGTGTTCCTCGCACGCCTGACGCACGGCGCTGAACCGCGGCATGTACAACGGGTGCTTGTTCATTGCACATTCATCCGGCTCGCACAGGGTGGATCTGGTCGGACAGGGGGTCATCGCCCGGAATGGAAATACTTCAACAGCGCTCCACCACCGCTCAGGTGTGGGAAGCCGCCGAGCATTTCATCCGACTGTTCCACAGGGAGAATCCGGGCGCCGGCGATCCGCGCGAGCGGCTCGCCGCCGTGCGGGCCGAGCTCGTCGCGACGGGCACCTACCGGCACACTCCCGAGGAACTCGTGCACGGCGCCCGCGTGGCCTGGCGCAACAGCAACCGCTGCATAGGCAGGCTGTACTGGAACTCGCTGCGCGTCCGCGACCGCCGCGGGCTCACGGACGCGGACGAGATCGCCGCAGAGTGCTTCGAGCACCTGCGGGAGGCCACCAACGGCGGCCGCGTCCGGCCGACGATCACGGTCTTCGCCCCCGACACCCCCGACCGTCCCGGCCCGGTGATCTGGAACGAGCAGCTGGTCCGGTACGCGGGCTACGGCGACCACCACTCCGTAACCGTCGGCGACGCCCGCAACGCCCCGCTCACCGGCGCGCTCCTCGCCCTCGGCTGGTCCCGGGGCGCCGGCACCCCCTTCGACCTCCTCCCGCTGGTCGTCCAGGGGGTCGACGACAAGCCCCGCTGGTTCGACGTACCCGAGGACGCCGTGCTGGAGGTGCCCATCGAGCACCCCGACGGCGCGGACGGCGGCGACGGCTGGACGGACTGGGGCCTGCGGTGGCACGCGGTACCCGCGATCTCCAACATGTGTCTGGAGATCGGCGGCATCCACTACCCGGCGGCCCCCTTCAACGGCTGGTACATGGGCACCGAGATCGGCGCCCGCAACCTCGGCGACACCGACCGCTACAACCTCCTGCCGGCCGTCGCCCGCCGGCTGGGCCTCCACACCGCCAGCGACCGTTCGCTGTGGAAGGACCGCGCGCTCGTCGAGCTCAACCGCGCGGTGCTGCACTCCTTCGACCGGGCCGGGGTCACCATCGCCGACCACCACACCGAGTCCAGGCGGTTCTTGACCCACCTGGAGAAGGAGGAGGGGAAGGGGCGCGACGTGGGTGCGGACTGGTCCTGGATCGTGCCGCCGATCTCCGGTTCGGCCACCCCCGTCTTCCACCGGACCTTCGAGGACCGGCCGAGCGCGACCGCGTACGTCCACCATCCCGGAGCACAGGAACGCGCCCAAGGGCGAGACATGGTCTAGACCTTCTGTTACGGTCGCTCCCGACGGATCCGGAACGGCTGAGAGGTGCCTCACGTGGGCGACGCGAACAGTGGTGCGGGCGGTACGGACCGTACGTCCGGCGGCGGCGAACTCCGGGCCTGGATCGGCTCGTTCACCTCGGGGGGCGGCCGCGGTGTCACCGCCGCGACCGTGGATCCGGCCACCGGGGCGCTGACCCCGCTCTCGGTCACGGCCACCGTCGCGGATCCCTCGTACCTCGCCCACGACCCGGGCACCGGTGTGCTCTACGCCGTGAGCGAGACCGAGGACGGCGCCGTGGGCGCCTTCCGGACCAGCGCCGCGGGGCTCACCGCCCTCGGCCCCTCCGTCCGCGTCGGCGGCGCCGGGCCCACCCACCTCAGCGTGGCCGGGCGCCGGCTGCTGACCGCCAACTACACCTCCGGCAGCGTCAGCAGCCTCCCGCTCACCGCCGACGGCGCCTTCGGGGGGCCCGCGTCCGTGCTCGCCCACGCCGGCTCCGGACCCGTCGCCCGTCGGCAGGAGGGCCCGCACGCCCACCAGGTCCTGCCCGACCCCACCGGCCGCTGGGTGCTCAGCGTCGACCTCGGCACCGACTCGGTACGGGTCTGCGCGCTCGACCCGGACGTGGGGGCCCCGCGCCTGCACACCGAGACCGCGCTGCGCGCCGGCACCGGCCCCCGGCACCTCGCCTTCCACCCCCGGGGCGCGGTGGTCTACGTACTGCACGAGCTGGAGCCGCAGCTGACCGTCTGCCGCTGGGACGCGGCGTCGGGCGAACTCCGACCGGTCGCGGAGGTTCCGGTCGCCTCCACGGGCGCTCCAGGGGCCGCGGTGGCCTACCCCTCGGCGATCGTGGCGTCGCCCGACGGCCGCTTCGTGTGGGCGGCCGTCCGCGGCACGGACACCATCGCCACGTTCTCCCTCGCCGGCGGCCCCGAGGAGCCGGAGTTCACGGGCGAGGTGCCGTGCGGGGGCAACTGGCCGCGCGACCTCGCCGTCGACCCTTCGGGCCGGCGGCTCTACGCGGCCAACGAGCGCTCCGGCGACGTCACCTGGTTCGACGTGGACCTGCTGACCGGGCTGCCGCGCCGGGCCGGATCGGTGGCCGTGCCCGCCGCCACCTGTGTGGTCTTCGGCTGACACCCGCGTCCCGCACCCGCGTACGAGTCGGCCCGCGCCCCGGAACTCGGGGGGGGCGGCCCGACTCGCATCGAGGCATGAGCGGGTGGGTGTCAGTGGGCGGCGGCGCCCTGCGGGATCCCGAGGGCCGCGGAGTACTGGGTGACGGCGAGCTTGCCGAGCGCCGAGTACGCGCCGAGCACCTCGGCGGCGCCGCAACCGGCCTCCTTGCACGCGGTGTCGAGGAGCCCCTCGGCGGCCTCCGGGCCGATCAGGTAGGGGGCCAGCGCGAGCTGGGTGGAACCCTCGCGGCGCAGCTGGTCGGCCGTGGCGGCCACCGAGCCCTCCTCGTCCAGCGCGGCGGCCATGACCGGCACCGCGAGCCGTGCGGCCAGCAGCATGCCGGTGATCCCGGCGGCCCTGACGGCCTCCTCGCCGCCCGTGGTGGCCAGGATGATGCCGTCGGCGGCCGTGGTCACGCTGAAGAGCCTGGCCCGGTCGGCGCGGGCGAGCCCGGCCTCGGAGAGCCGTACGTGCAGCCCCTCGGCGAGCAGCGGGTGCGGGCCGAGCGCGTCGGCCAGCTCGGCGGCGGCCGAGGAGTCCATCAGGGCCTGGCGCATGCGGCGCAGCAGGTCCGCGTCGGGGCCGGCCAGCAGGGGCACAACCACCGCGTCGGGGCCGGTCGGCGCGGGCACCTCGTGCCCGGCGGCGCGGGCGAACTCCGCGCGCGCGGCACGGTCCTGCGCGACGGCGGTCAGCACGCCCGACAGGGACGGGAATTCGGTGGCGTCGTCGCCGTCGAGGAAGCCGACGCGGGCGTCCAGGCCGGGCAGCTCGGAGCGGCCGATGCTGATGATCTCTTCCGCGAGCCCCAGTGAGGAGGCCGAAGGGGCACCGGGCACGGCGAGCACCAGCGCGGGCGCGCCCTCGGGCGCCACCGCGGGCTCGGGCCGGCGGTGCCGCCCGGTCTGGCGGGGTCGCGGCATTCGTACGGGCAGGCCATTTGCGGGCCCAGTGGGGGAGCTCATGGCGCCGCATGCTACTGGCTTATCGGAACAAGGTGTTCGGGCAGGGCCTTATCGGGTGGCATCTGTCCGTATTTATCCGAGGAATGTCGTATACGGTTCAACCGTTTGGTGAGCGGGTGGCCCTCCTCGGATACCCGTACGGTCAACCGGCGGCGGGCAGTCGCCAGTCCACGGGCTGCGCGCCCTGGCGGACCAGCAGGTCGTTCGTCCTGCTGAACGGCCTGGAGCCGAAGAAACCGTTGTCCGCGGACATGGGGGAGGGGTGTACCGACTCCACGGCCGGCAGCTCGCCCAGCAGCGGCCGAAGGTTGCGGGCCTCCCGCCCCCACAGCACCGACACCAGGGGCTTGCCGCGCGCCGCGAGCGCGCGGATGGCCTGCTCGGTCACGGCCTCCCAGCCCTTGCCGCGGTGGGCGTTGGGCTTGCGGGGGGCGGTGGTGAGCGAGCGGTTGAGCAGCAGGACGCCCTGCCGGGTCCACGGAGTCAGGTCCCCGTTCCGCGGCCTGCCCGTACCGAGGTCGGCGTGCAGTTCGCGGAAGATGTTGTCGAGGCTCGGGGGCCACGGGCTGACCTCGGGCGCCACGGAGAAGGACAGTCCGATCGCGTGCCCCGGCGTGGGATACGGGTCCTGCCCGACGATCAGCACCTTCACCTCGTCGAAGGGCTGCTGGAACGCGCGCAGGACGTTCGCCCCCGCCGGGACGTAGGTCCTGCCCGCCGCGATCTCCGCGCGCAGGAAGTCGCCCATCGCGGCGATCTGCGTCGCCACCGGCTCCAGAGCGCGGGCCCAGCCCGGCTCGACGATCTCGTTCAACGGTCGTACTGCCACAAGTGATCACTCTACTGGCCCAGTCCTACGTCCGGTACCGATACCCGCGGGCGCGGCGCGACCGGGCCGCCCCCCGGTGTGTCGCCCGCCCGCCCGCCCGCGCCCGCCCGGCCGGGGCGGGGCGGCTGCTCCGGACGCCTACTCCAGGACGGCGGCCCGTACGCACAGGACGTCGGGGAGGTGCTCGGCCAGCAGCTGCCAGCTGTCCCCGTCGTCATGGCTGGCGTACAGCTCGCCGTTGCGGTTGCCGAAGTAGATCCCGGCCGGGTCCGCGTCGTCCGTGCAGAGCGCGTCCCGCAGCACCGTGCCGTAGTGGTCGCCTGCGGGGAGTCCCTTGGACAGGGGCTCCCAGCTGGTGCCCGCGTCCCGGGTCCGGAAGACCCGGCAGCGGTGCTCCGCCGGGACCCGGTCGGAGTCGGCGTTCAGCGGGAAGATGTAGGCGGTGTCCGGCCGGTGCGGGTGGGCGGCCACCGCGAAGCCGAAGTCCGAGGGCAGGCCGGCGCCGATGTCCGTCCACCGGGCCCCGGCGTCGTCGCTGCGGTAGACGCCCCAGTGGTTCTGCAGGTACAGCCGGTCCGTGTTCCCCGGGTCCTGGGCGATCTTGTGCACGCACTGGCCGAACTCGGGCTGCGGATCGGGCAGGAACACCGCCGAGATCCCGCTGTTGGACGGGGTCCAGCTCGCCCCGCCGTCCCTGGACCGGAACACCCCCGCCGTGGAGACCGCGACGGTGAGCAGGTCCGGGTCGCCCGGGTCGGTGATCACGGTGTGCAGGCCCTCGCCACCACCGCCCGGCACCCACTTGTCCCGGGTCGGGTGCTCCCACAGCGGCCGGACCAGTTCGAAGGACTCGCCCCCGTCGGCCGAGCGGAACAGGGCGGCCGGCTCGGTCCCCGCGTAGACCACGCCCGGGGCCTCGGGGCCGGCCGGATGCAACTGCCAGACCCGTTCCAGGGAGGCGCCGGTGTCCTGGGGGAACTTCACGGCGGCCGCGGCGGGCTCCCGCCAGGTCGCCCCCAGGTCGTCGGAGCTGAAGACGGAGGGGCCCCAGTGCGTGCTGTCCCCGCCCACGAGGAGCCGGGGCGTGCTTCCGCGCCGGTCGATGGCGACGGCGGAGACCGCCTGGGCGTTGAAGTGGGGCCCGTCGAACTCCCACGGGCCGCCGTCCCTCCTGCGGCCGATGAAGAGTCCCTTGCGGGTTCCGGCGAGCAGCACTACGTCGGTCATGGCCGACACCTCCGGACGTCGTTGTCCTGCACGGCAGCTTTTCCGTCAGTCTGCACCCGACCACTGACAGAGGCCGGTCGGCACGCGCGCGGCGGAGCTGGTCGTACGGTAGATCTCGTACTACGAGAGATTTCGTAGTACGGTGATTCTCGTACTTAGCCGCCGATCCCCGGTGCGCGTCCGGTCCCCCATGGAGAGCCCTCATGAGTGCTGCCCCCGCTGCCTTCGCCGCCCTGTTCCAGCCGTGGACCATCCGCTCGGTCACCATCCCGAACCGGGTCTGGATGGCCGCGATGTGCCAGTACAGCGCCGAAGCCTCCGGTCCCGACACCGCAGTGGCCGGCGACTGGCACTTCGCGCACTACGCGGCCCGCGCCACCGGCGGCACCGGCCTGATCGTCCAGGAGGCCACGGCCGTCTCCCCGGAGGGGCGGATCTCGCCGTACGACCTCGGCATCTGGAACGACACCCAGGTGGAAGCGCTGCGCCGGATCACCTCCTTCCTCAAGGCCCGGGGCACGGTCCCCGGCATCCAGCTGGCGCACGCCGGCCGCAAGGCGTCCACCGACCGCACCTGGAAGGGCGGGCGCCCCGTCGGACCCGACGCGCACGGCTGGCGGCCCAGCGCCCCGAGCCCCGTGCCCTTCGCCGAGGGGCACCCGGTCCCGCACGAGCTGACGGGCCGGGAGATCCGGGACGTCGTCGAGCAGTTCGCGGCCGCCGCCCGCCGCTCGCTCGCCGCCGGCTACCAGGTCATCGAGATCCACGGCGCGCACGGATACCTGATCGGCCAGTTCCTCTCCCCGCACAGCAACAAGCGCACCGACGAGTACGGCGGCTCCTTCGAGAACCGCACCCGTCTCGCCCTCGAAGTGGTCGACGCCGTACGGGCCGTGTGGCCCGACGAACTCCCGCTGTTCTTCCGCATCTCCGCCACCGACTGGCTGGAGGAGGACGGCTGGACCGCGGACGAGACCGTGCGGCTGGCCACGCTGCTCCAGGAGCACGGCGTGGACCTGCTCGACGTCTCCACCGGGGGCCTCGCACCCGGCGTGACGATCCCCGCCGGCCCCGGCTACCAGGTGCCCTTCGCCGCCCGGGTCAAGGCCGAGACCACCCTCCCGGTCGCCGCCGTGGGCCTGATCACCGAACCGGAGCAGGCCGAGAAGATCCTGGCCAACGGCGAGGCCGACGCCGTCCTGCTGGGGCGGGAGCTGCTGCGCGACCCGTACTGGGCCCGCCGCGCGGCGGCCGAGCTCGGCGCCGGGATCCCTGCGCCCGACCAGTACCACCGCTCCTGGTGAACCGGTGCGGCGCGGTCCCCGGTACCGCGCCGCACCCGGCCCGCCCGGATCGCCTCCGGTCCTACGAAGGTTCTCGTACGATGGACCACGACCCCGGATCACCCGAGCGAGTGGAGCTACGGACATGACGGAACGTGACGCGGCCCGTGTCCTCGCCCACCCCGAGGCCGCCGAGATCCGGCTCGAAGACGTCCTGCACGCTCTCTCCGACCCGGTCCGGCTGGCCATCGTCCGCGACCTCGCGGCCACGGACGCCGAGCTGGCCTGCTCGTACTTCGAGCTCCCGGTCACCAAGTCCACGACCACGCACCACTTCCGGGTCCTGCGCGAGAGCGGCGTCGTGCGCCAGTGCTACCGCGGCACCGCCAAGCTCAACGGGCTGCGCCGCACCGACCTGGCGGAGCTGTTCCCCGGGCTCCTCGACAGCGTCCTGACGGCGGCCGCCGCCGAGGAGGCGCGGCTCGCCGTCTGACCGGACGGGCTCGCCGTCCGGCCCGGTCAGCCGGACCGGTCCGCGGCGCCCAGCAGGCCCGCCCAGTCGGGGATCTTGACGGAGCGGCGGCCCAGGGAGCGCCCGAGTTCGGCCTCCGCCGTCTCGATCGCGAGCCAGCCCGGCCACTCCACCGGGCGCAGCCCCGCCGCCCGCATCGCTTCCAGAGGGTCCGCGTCCCGCTCGCGGCGGGCCAGTGCCCCCGCGTCCTGGAGCAGGGAGGACGCCGTCTCCTTCGCGCACGGCCGGTTGGTGCCGATCACCCCGGTCGGGCCGCGCTTGATCCAGCCCGCCACGTACTCGCCCAGCGAGGCGCGGCCCGCCCGTACGACCCGGCCCGCCGCGTGCGGGACGGTACCGGTGCGCTCGTCGAAGGGCAGGCCGGGCAGCGGGACCCCCTGGTACCCGACCGAGCGCAGCACCAACTGCGCCGGAACGTCCTCGTGGACGCCGGTCCCGGTCACCCCGCCCCGGCCGTCGGGAGCCGTCCGCTCGAACCGCATCCCCGTGACCCGGCCGTCCGCTCCGCCGAGCACCTCCACCGGGCGCAGGAAGAACCGCAGCGCGATGCGCCGCCCTCCGCCGCCCGCCGGACCCCGCGCCCAGCCGCGCAGCACCTCCACGTTGCGCCGGTTCACCGCGGGCAGGGCCGCGCCCGGATCCGCGTAGGCCGGGTCGATGGCCAGCTCCGCCGGGTCCGCGGCGATGTCCACGCCCGGGAGCGTGCCGAGTTCGCGCAGCTCCTTCGTGGTGAACTTCCCTTGTGAGGGCCCGCGCCTGGCGACCATGTGGACCTCGCGCACCCCGCTCTCGCCGAGCGCCCCGAGGGCCGTCTGCGGCATGTCGGTGGGGGACAGCTCCGGTACGCCGCGGGCCAGGATCCGCGTCACGTCGACGGCGACGTTCCCCGCGCCGACCACGATCGCCGAATCCACCCCGGACAGGCCGAAGGCCTCGGCGGCCGCGTCCGGGTGCCCGCTGTACCAGGCCACGAAGGCGGTCGCGGAGTGCACGCTGGCGAGGTCCTCGCCGGGGATGTCCAGCATCCGGTCCCGGGCCGCGCCGACGCAGTAGACGACCGCGTGGTACAGCTCCAGGAGGCGCGCGGTGGACAGTTCGCGCCCGCCGACCTCGACATTGCCGAGGAACCGGATCCGCTCGTCCTCCAGCACGGTCCGCAGGCTGCCCTGCAGCGACTTGATCTTCTCGTGGTCGGGGGCCACCCCGTACCGCACGAGCCCGTACGGAGCCGGCAGCCGGTCGAGCACGTCGACCCGTACGCCCGGGACCTCACGCTGTTGTACGAGTGTCTGGGCGGCGTAGACCCCGCTGGGGCCCGATCCGACGACGGCGATACGAAGCACGGCGGAGCTCCTCACGCAGGTGTTCCCAGCATGACACCGGGTGCGGGGGCCGTCAGCCCATCGAGCGCATCCGGTGGATTTCGGCGGTCTGGGTGGCCACCACCTCGGTGGCCATCTCCTCGACGGCGACGTTGTTGCCCGAGGCCAGCGCCTCGCCGGCCATCTTCAGCGCGCCCTCGTGGTGGGCGGTCATCAAAGTGAGGAAGAGCCGGTCGAAGTCGGTGCCGGTGGCGCCGGTGAGCTCTTCGAGCTGCCGTGCGGTGGCCATGCCGGGCATCGCCGCGTGGTCGTGTCCGCCCGCGTCCGGGGCGGGCGCCGGGTAGCGGGCCGCCCACCGCTCCATCGCGCCGATCTCGGGCTGCTGCGCGGCCGTGATCCGTTCGGCGAGCCGCTTGACCCCGTCGGCCGAGGCCCGGGCGGGGGCGAGGGCGCTCATGGCCACGGCTTGCCTGTGGTGTTCGGTCATGTTTCGCACGTACGCTCGGTCGGCCGCGTTGGGGCTGTCGTCGGGCAGTTCCCGGGCGGCCTGTTCGGGGGAGATGGTGCGCGCCTTCTCGCCGGGCTTGCCGGGTGCGATCACCGCGGCCGGGGCCCCTTCCGCCCCTGCCGCGCCGCCGTCCTGGCAGCCGGTGAGTGCGAGCAGGAGTCCGGCGGCGAGGGCCGCCCCGACGATTCGCCCGAGTACCACTTTCGCCATGTCCATGCAAAGGACGATACTGCCGGGGTCCGCGTTCCGTTCCCACCACGGGCGGAACCGACAGGACTCATGGGAGGGCACAGTGACCTCGATGCAGACCAGCAGGGCGCGGCGCAGATTACTGGGGGCGGCCGCAGCGGCGGCCGGCCTGATCACCACGCTCCTGGCGGCCGGACCCGCGGCCGCCACCCCCGACCCGGGCGACTTGCTCCCGGGCGCGGGCGCGCCGCACAGCTCCGCCGCCACCGCGGCCGGTGAAGGCCGGGAAATGGCGCCCGGAGAGATCCCGGGCCAGGACGAGATCGTCCACAGCAAGAACATCAAGCACCTGGCGAACATACCCAGCACCGACCCGGCCGGAATCAACTCCGACCTGGCGTTCCAGGGCAAGTACGCCTACGCGGGCAGCTACAACGGCTTCACGATCTACGACATCGGCAACCCCAAGGCGCCGAAGACCGTCACCGAAGTGCTCTGCCCCGGCGGACAGAACGACATCTCGGTCCACGGGGACCTGCTCTTCCTCTCGACCGACTCCTCGCGCAGCGACGACTCCTGCAGCAGCGTCTCGCAACCCGCCACGGAGAAGTCCTCGTGGGAGGGCATCAAGATCTTCGACATCAAGGACAAGAAGAACCCCAAGTACATCAAGTCCGTCGAGACCGCCTGCGGCTCCCACACCCACACGCTGGTGCCGGGCGGCCGGGACGTCTACCTCTACGTCTCCTCCTACTCCCCGAACGACGCCTTCCCCGACTGCAAGCCGCCGCACGACGGCATCTCGATCGTGAAGGTACCGAAGAAGAACCCGGCGCAAGCCGCGGTCGTCGCCTTCCCGGTCCTCTTCCCGGACGGCGGCAACCCGGGCGGGCCCACCAACCCGGGCGTCTCCAAGACCACGGGCTGCCACGACATCACCGTGCTGCCCTCCAGGAACCTCGCCGCCGGCGCCTGCATGGGCGACGGCATCCTCTTCGACATCAGCAAGCCCGAGGAGCCGCGCGTCATCGACCGGGTGCAGGACAACGTGAACTTCGCGTTCTGGCACTCGGCCACCTTCAACGAGCAGGCGAACAAGGTGGTGTTCACCGACGAGCTGGGCGGCGGTGGCGGCGCCACCTGCAACGAGGCCACCGGTCCCACCCGGGGAGCGGACGGCATCTACGACATCACCGGCCGCGGTGACCAGCGCAAGCTCGTCTTCAAGAGCTACTTCAAGATCCCGCGCCACCAGGCCGACACCGAGAACTGCGTGGCCCACAACGGCTCGCTGGTCCCGGTCGGCGGCGGCCGCGACATCATGGTCCAGGCCTGGTACCAGGGCGGCGTCTCCGTCTGGGACTTCACCGACTCCACCAGCCCCAAGGAGATCGGCTACTTCGAGCGGGGGCCGCTGACCACCGACAAGCTCGGCCTCGGCGGCTCCTGGTCCGCCTACTACTACAACGGGCACATCTACTCGAACGACATCGCCAAGGGCTTCGACGTGCTGAGGCTCGACGACTGGCGCACCGAGAGCGCCAAGTGGGTGCGGATGGACCGGCTCAACGTGCAGACCCAGCCCGACTACCGCTGACGCGCAGAAGGAAACGTTCCGCCGGGCGGTCCGCCGTCCGGCGGGACGCCCATCTCCCAGTCCAGCCCGTACCGCTGGAACAGCTCCGCCCGCAGCCGCGCCGCGGGCATCGGCGCGCCCGGCAGCAGCACCGCCACCACCGCGCCCATCAGCAGGGCCCGCAACAGCGGATAGTCGGTGTCCGCGTCCACCGAGCCGTACCGCACGACCGTGTCCCGAAGCAGCTCCGCGAGCCGCTGCTGCTCCACGCACTGGACGAACCCCTCCGCCTGCAGGATGCCCGCCATGTGGGTCCGCATCAGGCGCGGCTGGTCCCGGGCCAGCCCGAGGATCGCGTCGATCGCGCGTGCCATCCGCTCCCGGCCGTCGTCCGTGTGCGGCTCCCGCTCCAGGGCCGCCTCCAGCGTGAGGTGCATCAGCCGGTGCACGGCGGACTGCAGCAGCTGGCGCTTCCCGGGGAAGTAGTACGAGACCAGGCCGCGGGCGGCGCCCGCCCGGTCGGCGATGTCGCCGAGCTTGGTGGCCTCGTAGCCACGCTCGGCCACGAGCTCGACCGTGGCCTGCAGCAGCCGCTCCCGGGAACGCCTGCGCAATTCTTCATTGACCGATGCGCTGCGCGGGGACATGCTTGCTCCTGCGTTGACTGGCTCCGAGCCAGTATACTCAGCGCGCTGGACCGTCTGCTCTGGGCGACACGGGGGATCGCCCAGAGCAGGCACCGTCCGCTGTCGCGAGCAGCACGAGGCCCGCGCCCAGCAGCCAGCCCGCCAGGACGTCCGAGAACCAGTGGACGCCGAGGTAGAGCCGGGTGAAGCCGACTCCGAGGACCGAGACGGTCGCCACGGCCACGGCCGCGGCCAGGGCGAAACGCGCGAAGCGGCCCGGGCCACCGCGCGGGACCAGACACAGCAGCAGGCCGCAGACCACGGTCGCCGTCATCGCGTGACCGGACGGATAGGCGGAGTAGTGCGCCGAGTCCACCGGATCCGGCCACACCGGACGCTCCCGCCCCACCGATGCCTTCAGACCCATCTGAACCGCCGAGGCGCCGAGAACGACCAGCCCGACCCTCAGCGCACACCGGCCCTCGCCCCTGCGCCACAGCCAGAGGCAGGCCGCGGCGGCCAGAACCCGCATGGTCCACGGATCCCAGAACCAGTCGGTGAGCACCCGCATCACCCGGGTGACACCCGGGTGGGAGGCCGCGTACCCGTGCAGGCTCCGTGCGATCCCCTCGTCATAGGGCGTCAGGGGCTGCCGGCGGGCCATCACCAAGACCGTCAGAAGGGCGACGGCGGCGAGCAGCACGCAACCGAGCCGAGCCCGCCGCGACCGTAGCCAATCGCTCCGCATGCGCCGATCCTCGCACCCGGGCCCGCCCCTTCCCGGCGCCCGCCGCGCGGGACCGCCCGGCAAGATCCGAAAGGGACGCCTACGCCAGCGCGCTCAGGCCGGGTCCGAACGCCACCAGCAGGGGGACCGCCGGAGCCAGCGTCGCCAGGGCGGTCAGCCGCAGCCGCCGGACCGCCGGGAGGCGGGGCTCGGCCGACAGGAGCCGCCGGACCCGCTGCGGGACGTGCGCCTGCGGGGTGGGGGAGGGGCCGAACACCCCGCGGTCCTCGTTCAGGCCGATGAGGGCCAGCGCGATCGTCAGGCGCCCGTACCGCCGCGAGGCCACGTCGTCGGCGGCCAGCTCCACCAGCCGGTGCATCTCGGCCTCGAACGCGGCGAAGACCGGGACCTGCGGAAATCCCCCGGACAGCGCGCGCGAGCAGTGCAGCAGCCAGTCGTGCCGGGCCGCCGCGTGTCCCTGTTCGTGTGCCAGTACGGCGTCCAGCTGGCTCCCCTTGAGTCGGCTCAGCGCCGCCGTCGTGACCACCAGCTGGGGGACCGGACCCGGCAGCCACCAGCTGTCGGGCCGCTCGCCCTCCAGTACGACGAGCCTGGCCCCCGCGGCCTCCTCCCCGGGGAGCAGCGGGGCCCGCAGCAGCAGTTCGGCGTCCTGCGCGCGCCGGCGGGCCCGAGCCCGCAGGACCTCCCTGGCCAGCATCGCGCCCGTCCACAGGCCGCCGCCCGCCAGCACGAGGGCGGTGCCGGTGGCCCAGGGGCCGCCTCCGGCGCCGAGCGCGTAGGCGTCGACGACCCCGCGCGGTGCGGGCGCGAACAGCCTGCCCCGGACCGCCTGCCAGGCACCGGCCGCGCTCAGCAGCATCGACAGCGCGAAGCACAGGAGCACCGCGCCCACCACGCACTGCCACGCCCACAGGGCGACGACCGGTTCGCGCTCGGGCCACTCGGCCCGGGCCAGCAGGCGGGGCGCGAGCAACGCGGTCAGGGCGCCGAGCAGCAGGAGAACGGCGGGGACCATCATGGGCCCAGCCTATGAGCGCGCACCTACCTGCGGGTACGGTCCGGGGGAAGGGTGACGGAGCACACGTTGGCCCCGCCCGGCGCCGGTCCCGAGCGTGATGTCACATCGTGAGCAGCATCGCCAACATCCCCATCCCCATGGCCAGTCGGCAGGCCTTGATCACTTCCGCCGGCCCGGCGGGGGCGCTCGCGCCGCCCACCGTGACCAGCCGCGCCCCGCCCAGCACCACGTACCCGGCGTAGTAGACCAGCAGCAGCCCGGTCAGCAGCGGCAGACCGGCTCCCTCGCCGTGGCCGTGACCCTGGCCGGAACCCTGGCCGGCTCCGGGCGCCAGTGCCATGTAGACCATCGTCAGCGAGCCCACCAGGTGGTGCGCGTGGTGCGGGCCGGCGCGCAGCAGCCACACCGCGTGCAGGGTCGCGCCGCAGAAGACCGCGCCGAGCACCGGCGCCTGCCATCCGCCGCCGGTCCCGAGCGGCAGCGCCATCAGCGCCATGCCGAACCCCATCGCGGCCTCGCCGGCGGCCGGGCCGCCGCCGGATCTTCCCGCCCGCCGCAGGCAGTACGCGCCGCTCACCGCGCAGAGCAGGACGAGGATCCAGGCGGAGACGGAGGTGGAGAGGGACATGGCGGAACCGTGCACGGCGGAACCTCCCGGTTCGTCGGCTTCACCGGAAGAGATGCCCCCGTCGTGCGGGCCACACGCCGCCCGCGGCTAGGCTCTGTCGCGCGGGTGACCGGCGTGCCGTACGCCGCTCCCCGCCCCGTCCAGCAGACACCCGCAGAACGGATCCCCGATGCACAGCGCCGACCCCCGGCCCCTGAACTTCCGCAGTGCCGTGGCGGCCGACGTCCCGGCGCTGGTCGAGCTCGTCGAATCGGCGTACCGGGGCGACTCGAGCCGCGCGGGCTGGACCACCGAGGCGGACTTCCTGGACGGGCAGCGCACCGACGCCGAGGACGTGGCCCGGATCGTCGGGCACCCCGACGGCATGCTGCTCGTGGTGGAGCGTGACGGGGAGATCATGTCCTGCTGCCACCTCGAACACCGGGGGGACCACGTCTACTTCGGGATGTTCGCCGTCCGCCCCGGGCAGCAGGGCGGCGGCCTCGGCAAGCAGGTCTTGGCCGAGGCCGAGCGCCGCGCCCGCGAGCAGTGGGCGGCCAAGGAGATGCGGATGACCGTGATCAACGTGCGGGAGGAGCTCATCGCCTACTACGTGCGCCGCGGATACGAACGCACCGGTGAGATGAGCCCCTTCCCCTACGGGGACGCGCGCTTCGGCGTCCCGCTCCGTGACGACCTGGCCTTCGAGCTGCTGGTCAAGGCGCTCTGAACCCGTCCGGCGCCCCCGGGCCGCCGGGGCCTCAGGCGGTGAAGCGGCCCGTGGAGCGGATCTCCGGGAAGTCGGTCAGCACGCCGTCGAGTTCGAGGGCCCGTGCGAGGCGCAACCGCTCCAGCGAGTTGACCGTCCAGCCCGTCACGCGCAGTCCCGCCTCGTGCGCCGCCTCCACGGTGTGCAGGGTGAGGTGCTGGATGTTCAGGGCGATCGTTTCCGCGCCCGCGGCCACGGCCCGTGCGACGGCCGCCCCGGCGTCCGCCGCGCCCTGGTTCGCGTAGAGCACGGTGCGGACGCCCGGCACCAGCCGGGCGGCCTCCACGAGCACCTCGTCGGTGAAGGAGGCCACCTCCACCCGCCCGGTCAGGTCGCGGCGCAGCAGGAGCTCCGCGAAGGCCCCGACGGCGCGGAGGTCGTGGACCTGCACGCGCAGCGGGGCCGCGACCGCGTCCAGGACCTCCTCCAGGAGGGGCACCTGCTGGCCCTCCCCGGCGTCCAGCCCGCGCAGTTCGGCCAGGGTCAGGTCGGCCACGGCTCCCGAGCCGTCGGTGGTGCGGTCCACCTCGGCGTCGTGCAGGACGACGAGGGCGCCGTCCTTGCTGAGCCGCAGGTCCAGGGCGAGGACGTCCATGCCGGAACGCTCCGCGCGGACGAACGACCGCAAGGTGTTCTCGGGTTCGACACCCATGACCCCGCGGTGACCGATGGTGAGGAAAGTCAAGGTTCTCTCGCTTCCGTCGACGGCGGCTCCCCGCGCGGTCGCGGTATCCCGGCCGGCCGCGCGTGGTCGAGGATCAATGCTAGTGCGCCGCACGGACGATGGGACCTTCCCCGCGGGCCCGCCGGGCGCCGTCCGGCCGCATCCCGCCGGACAAGACGGGTCCCCGGAGCCCCGGACCGGGCTCCCCGTGTCACCCGGGGGTGGGCGCGCCCCCACCGCCTTGACGGTCCCGCGCGGAGCCCGGCCGCGGGCCGCCCGGCCGGGGGACCGCCAGGTCGCCCAGGGCATCCAGGTCCGCCAAGAGCGCCCGCGCCAGCTCCAGTTCCGCCAGGTGTCGGCGCTCGCTCCAGCGCAGGGCGAGGACCGGGAACGCCCAGTCCAGTTCGGCGGAGGCCTGCGCCATGGCCTCCCGCACGGCGGTCAGTTCCCGCTCGGTGTGCTCCGCATGCTCGCCGACCATCGTGCGCAGCCGCTCCGGCTCGGCCAGGTGCCCGAGCCAGACCCGCAGCAGCAGCCCGTGCTTGAGCACCGGTGGGCCGGCCACCGCGGTGTCGCCTGCCCAGCCGGCCAGCGCCTCGCGCCCGGCGGGGGTGATGCCGTAGCGGCGCTTGGCCCGCACCTCCTCGGGCCCCGAGCGCACCGAGGCCGCGTAGCCCAGCTCCTCGAGGCGGCGCAGTTCGGCGTAGATCTGGCTGATGGCCGGGGACCAGTAGAAGAAGCGCAGGGAGGAGTCGGCCCACTTCTTCAGCTCGTAGCCGGTGCGCTCCCCCGGGAAGGAGAGGAGGCCAAGAACGGCCCAAGCGGTCGGCGGTAGCTCTTGCTTCTTCGACGTCTGACTACTAGTCATATTACTCATTGAAGTAAGACCGGGCACGGGACGCAACCCTGGAGGCACCGTGAAATTTTCCGTGATCTTCGAAGCTCAGCTCGCCGACCCGACCGTGGAACGGGAGCACCAGGTCATCCGCGACAGCGTCGAACAGGCGGTACTCGCCGAGCGGATGGGGTTCGACCGGATCTGGGCCGTGGAGCACCACTCCTTGAAGTGGTACGCCCACATGAGCGCTCCCGAGATCTTCCTCACGTGGGTGGCCGCCCGGACCGAGACCATACGCATCGGGCACGGAGTCGTGTGCATGCCCTTCGCCTTCAACCACCCCGTCCGGGTCGCCGAGCGGGCCGCGATGCTCGACCTGCTGTCCGGCGGGCGGGTCGACCTCGGCGCCGGGCGCGGCGGGACCGCGCAGGAGACCTCGCTGTGCGGGGTCGACAAGGACCGCACCACGGCGGAGGTGGAGGAGGCGCTGCGGATCATCGGGAGGGCATGGCAGGAGGAGGAGCTCGAGTACCACGGGGAGCTCATCGACATCGACCCGCACCCGATCCTGCCGAGGCCGAGCCAGACCCCCCACCCGCCGCTGTTCCTGGCGTGCAGCCGGGCCGAGACCCTGACGCAGGCCGCCGAGCTGGGCGTCGGGGCGCTGGTGATGGGATTCGCGGGGCCGGACTCCATCGCGGGGATGCGCGCCGTGTACGACGCCGCGATCGCGGGGCGCGACGGCGGCCGCTTCGTGTCCACCGCGGTCAACGACCACTTCTCGGTGCTCTGCCCGACCATCGTGCTCGACGATCCCGAGGAGGCGCGCCGGATCGGCGTCCGGGGGCAGCGCTTCTTCGCGCAGTCCATCGGCCACTGGTACGGCGGGTCCGGCATCCCGGACGAGGCGGTGGTGGCGGGCGCCGACGAGGAAGCGCGGATGCGGGAGGCCGCCGAGCAGGTCGTGGCCCGGCTGAACGAGCTGGACATCCCGGTGCGGCCCACGTCCACGGCCACCTTCAACGCGGATCACGCCTACGGGAGCGCGGACGAGGCCATCGCGTACGTCGAGCGGCTGAGGGAGGCGGGTGCCGACGAGATCATGTGCCTCATCCAGATGGGGACGGTGCCGCAGGAGGCCTGTCTGGAGACGCTGCGCCAGTGGGGCGAGAAGGTCATCCCGCACTTCAGGAACGCGTAGGGCCGGCGCCGTGACCGATGTGGATCACGGGTCCCGCGCCGCGGCGGCCCGGCCGACCGGGACCGGGGCCGACGTTGCCGCCGCCCCCGGGGCGGACGACCGGCTCGACCCCGCCGCCCGGCCCTACGCCGACGCGCTGGCCTCCTTCTTCCCCGACCTCGGTGGGAGCGTCACCGATGCCGGAGAGGCGCGCCGGATCCTCGCCGCGGCGCGCGCGACGGTCCACCCGCCGGCCGTCGGCTCCGTGGAGGACCGGGACGTCCCCGGGCCGGACGGGGCGCCGCCGGTCCCGGTGCGCGTCTACCGCCCCGACCCCGGGCGGTGGCCCGGACCGAGGCCGACCGTGGTGTTCTGCCACGGCGGCGGCTGGGTCCTGTGCGACCTCGACAGTCACGACGCCACCGTGCGGGCCCTGTGCCGGGCCTCCGGCGCCGTCTTCGTGTCCGTCGGCTACCGCAGGGCCCCCGAGGACCGCTTCCCCGCGGCCGTCCACGACGCGTACGCCGCCCTGTGCTGGGCGGCCGAGCACGTCGGCGAGCTGGGCGGGGACCCAGCCGCCCTGGTGGTGGCCGGGGACAGCGCCGGCGGGAACCTCGCGGCCGCCTCGCTGCTGCTGGCCCGCGAGCGCGGGGGACCGGCCGTCGCGCTCCAGGTGCTGCTCTACCCCTGTCTGGACGCCCGGCAGGACAGCGGGTCCTACCGGAGCAACGGGGAGGGCTACTTCCTCACGGCAGCGCACCTGCGCTGGTTCTGGGAGCAGTACCTGGGCCCGGACGGCGACGGCGGCGATCCGCTCGCCTCGCCGCTCGCCGCCGACCTGCGGGGACTGCCGCCGGCGTTCGTGGTGGTCGCCGGGTGCGATCCGCTGCGGGACGAGGGCGAGGCGTACCACCACCGGCTGGCCGGAAGCGGGGTTCCCTCGGTCCTCGACTCGCACCCCGGGATGTTCCACGGGTTCCTCGCGCTGGCCGGCGTACTCCCACAGGCGCGCGAAACGCTGGCGCGGCTGGGTGAAGTCATCGGCTCCACGCATAAGAACGGGAAGAATTTCGGTTACACCGGGGGTGACGCAGGATAATTTCCCGGATCTCCACTTGAACAGGAGACCCTCGCACGCATACGCTGCCTTGACGTGAGGTTCTCCTGTGGAGGAAGTGACATGACGGAAACTCTTGTGCCGGGTATCGGCGGCGCCGTGATAACCGCCGGTGTACGGGTGGTGGACCACCCGGCGTGGCCCGAGCTCAAGGCCGCCGTGGAGGAGATCCGGCCCTGGCAGTCGGCCGACGGCTCCATCGACTTCGACGCGGAGGGCGCGCCGTCCCGCGCCGCCGCCGAGGCCGCCGTAGAGCGCGTGGTCACGGCCGTCGAGGCCCTGTCCCCGCTGCTGCCGCACGCGGGCGCCTACCACCGCGCCCTCGTCGCCGACCTGCGCAAGTGGGCCGTCGGCGGCTTCGTCGTGCCGGACTTCCTCGACTCCCTGCTGGCCTTCCACCCGGCGGCCGACCGCGCCGACGGGCTCCAGCACCTCGTGGTCTTCCCCATGTACACGCAGAACGGCAACCCGGACCGCAACCTCGAGGCCGTCGTGCTGAAGATGGTCTGGCCCGAGTGGCTCGCGGAGCTGGAGCGCACCCGGTACGACAACCCGCTCTTCCTCGGCATCGCCCTGGAGGACTTCACCCCGGGTTACGACACGCACTCCGCAGTGCTCTTCCCGGAGACCATCGCGGTCCGCGAGGCCCCCGAGCGCTTCACCTGGGGCGGCATCTTCTGCGACCGCGAGGCCGCCCGCTACCGCAAGGTCACCGAGGCCGCCGTCGACATCCTGGGCATCGAGCTGCCCGAGGACATCGCCCGCATGGTCGAGGACCAGGAGCGCTGCGAGAAGGCCTTCGTCCTGTGGGACATGGTCCACGACCGCACCCACAGCCACGGCGACCTGCCGTTCGACCCCTTCATGATCAAGCAGCGCCAGCCGTTCTGGATGTACGGCCTCGAAGAGCTGCGCTGTGACCTCACCGCCTTCAAGGAGGCCGTGAAGCTGGAGTCCGAGGGCAACGAGCACGGCCGTGACGTGCAGTACGCCGTCCTCTTCGACCGGATGTTCCGCTTCCCGGTGTCGGGCGACCGCAACCGCAACTACGACGGCCTCGGCGGCCAGCTCCTCTTCGCGTACCTCCACAAGCACGACGTGGTGCGCTGGACGGACAACAAGCTGAAGATCGACTGGATGCGGGCCCCGCAGGTCACCAACCAGCTGTGCGCCGAGATCGAGGACCTCTACCGCGCCGGCATCGACCGTCCCAAGCTCGTCCACTGGTTCAAGGCCTACGAGCTGGTCTCCGAGTACCTCGCCCCCCACCCGGGATCCCGCTGGGCCCAGGGTCCCGACGCCCTGGACCTGACCCAGCCGCCGCGCAAGCTCGTGGACGACGTGCTTCCGGACGAGTTTCCGCTCAGCATGTTCTATGAGGCGCTCGCCAAGAAGCTCAAGGGTGTGATCGCCTCTACCAAGGGCATCACCGCTCTGAACTCTGACGACGCGCAGCGAGTGGCCGCGTGAGCACTCGCCCTCAGGAGGCTGCACCGATGAACGGCTCCGGGAACGGCAACGGAAAGCTCCATGGAGCGGTAGTGGCGGTGGCCGGGGCCGGCGGGCCCGCCGGCCGCGCCACCCTGCTCCGCCTGGCGGAGGCGGGCGCCGTGGTCGTCGCGTCCGACGCCGATCCGGCACGCCTCGCCGAAGCGGTGGACGCGGCGCGCTACGCCCACGGCGGCGCCACCATCACCGGCGACACCGTGAACCTGCTCGACCTGGCCGCCACCAAGGCCTGGGCCGAGCAGACCGAGAAGGAGTTCGGCCGGATCGACGGCCTGGTCCACCTCGTGGGCGGCTGGCGCGGCAGCAAGACCTTCACCGACGTCGACCTCGCGGACTGGGACTTCCTGGAGAAGCTCCTCATCCGCACGGTCCAGCACACCTCGCTCGCCTTCCACGACGGACTGCTGCGCAGCGAGCGCGGCCGCTACGTCCTGGTCAGCCAGTCCGGCGCGCACAAGCCGGTCGCCAACAACGCCGCGTACAACGCCGGCAAGGCGGCCGCCGAGGCCTGGACGCTGGCGATGGCCGACTCCTTCCGCAAGGCGGGGGGCGAGGACGGTCCGCAGGCCGCTGCTGCGATCCTGGTCATCAAGGCACTGGTGCACGACGCGATGCGCGCCGAGCGTCCCACTGCGAAGTTCGCGGGCTTCACCGACGTCAAGGAGCTGGCCGAGGCCATCGCCGACGTGTGGGAGCGGTCCGCCGCCGATGTGAACGGACAGCGCCTGTGGCTCACTCCGCAACCGTGAAGAACGCTGCCGTGAGGACCGCGATCAGGAAGTCCGAGGCGAAGACCGACGCCCGCCGGCACCACGACCCGGCGGTGCGCGGTTTCGCGAGCGACAACTACGCCGGCGTGCATCCCGAGATCCTGGCGGCCATCGCGCTGGCCAACGGCGGCCACCAGGTCTCCTACGGCGACGACGAGTACACCGAGCACCTGCAGACGGTCTTCCGCGGCCACTTCGGCGCGGACGCGCAGGCCTACCCGGTCTTCAACGGCACCGGCGCCAACGTGACGGCCCTGCAGGCCCTCACCGACCGCTGGGGCGCCGTGATCTGCGCGGAGTCGGCGCACATCAACGTCGACGAGGGCGGGGCGCCCGAGCGGATGGCGGGCCTCAAGCTGCTCACCGTCCCCACCCCGGACGGCAAGCTCACCCCCGAGCTCATCGACCGGCAGGCCTGGGGCTGGGAGGACGAGCACCGGGCGATGCCGCAGGTCGTCTCGATCACCCAGAACACGGAGCTCGGCACGGTCTACACCGTCGACGAGATCCGGGCCATCTGCGAGCACGCGCACGGCCAGGGCATGAAGGTCCACCTCGACGGCGCCCGGATAGCCAACGCCGCGGCCTCGCTCGACGTGCCGATGCGCAGCTTCACCAACGCGGTCGGCGTGGACGTGCTGTCCTACGGCGGCACCAAGAACGGGATGATGGCCGGCGAGGCCGTCGTCGTGCTGAACCCGGACTCCGTCCGGCAGATGAAGCACATCCGCAAGATGTCGATGCAGCTCGCCTCCAAGATGCGCTTCGTGTCGGTGCAGCTCGAAGCGCTCCTCGCGAAGGACCTGTGGCTGCGCAACGCCCGCCACGCCAACGCGATGGCGCAGCGGCTGGCGGCCGGGGTGCGCGAGAGCGACGGGGTGGAGATCCTCTACCCGGTGCAGGCGAACGCCGTGTTCGCGCGGCTCCCGCACGAGGTGACGAGGCGGCTCCAGGAGCGCTACCGCTTCTACTTCTGGGACGAGATCGCCGGCGACGTCCGCTGGATGTGCAGCTACGACACCCAGGAGGAGGACGTGGACGGCTTCCTCCAGGCCCTGAAGGAAGAGCTGGCCCGCTGACCCGCAGCGCCCCGCACCCACGGGGAGACGTAGCGGTCATAAATCTATAGGCATGCAGAATTATGCATGAGTATGCTCCTGGATCGTGAAACTGATCCAGGAGCATACTGAGCTTTCCGCCTATCTGGCCGCCGACGAAGCGGTAGATCACGGCCATCCCCTCGTCGAAGAGACCGCCGACGCCCTCTGGTCGGCTACGGGGGACGCATATTCATACGCCGAGGCGGCCTTCGAGTTCGTCCGCGACACCATCCCGCACAGCGCCGACTCCGGGGACGACCGCGTCTCCTGGCGCGCCTCCGAGGTCCTGAGCACGCGCAACGGCATCTGCTACGCCAAGTCCCACGCGCTCACGGCCCTGCTGCGCGCCCGGGGCATCCCGGCCGGCCTCTGCTACCAGCTCCTCGCCGACGACGACGGATCGAACCTGGCCGTCCACGGCCTCGTCGCGCTGCGCCTGCCCGGAAGCGCCCACTGGGCCCGGGTGGACCCACGGGGCAACAAGCCCGGTGTCGACGCCCGGTTCACCCTCGACCGCGAACAACTGGCCTTCCCCGTCCGCCCCGAGTTCGGCGAGGCCGACTACCCCGGCCTGTACGCCGCACCGCACCCGGCGACGCTCAAGGCGCTCCGGGAGTCCGCGGACCGGACGCAGTTGTGGCGGAACCTGCCGACGGCACTGTAGCGGCGCAGGCTGCGGAGGTGGCGGCCTGCGGTCCGCGTGCCGGGCCGCCTGCCGTCACCAGCGTGTGCAGCAGGGCGGCGGCCAACTGCAGCGCGGCGATCGCGAGCACCAAGGTCCACGGCGGCGCGGCGGCCGCGAGCCCCACGAGGGCGGCGCCCGTCGACGCGGCCGTGACCTTGAGCCCGGCGCCGAGGGTGAACACCTGGGTCCGCACCCCCTCCGGTGCGAAGTCCGAGCGGATCCGCAGGGTGGCCGTCAGCAGCGGCCCGTCGCACACGCCCGCGACCGCGAACGCCACCGCCGTGAGGGCGAGGGACGGGGTGAAGGCGGCCGCCGTCAGCGCCACCCCGGTCGTGGCCATGGCCCAGCGCGCCAGGCGGCCCGGCGGCACGGCCGTGATCCGGCCCAGCGTCAGGGAGCCGGTCAGGGCGCCCAGGGCGAAGGCCGTCATCAGCACCCCGCCGCCGCGCGGGCTGCCGAGCGTGGTGGCCAGCAGCACCGAGGTGGTGGTGAGCGCCCCGATGCCCATGTAGGCCAGGGTCGTGGCCGAGGTGACCGCCCGAAGGTCCCGGATCCGCCACAGGGCGGCCAGCCCGGCGCCCAGCCCGGCCCGGCGTCCGCCAGGCGCGGGGCCCGGGTCCGGCTTCCCGTACGGAAGGGTCGCCGCCAGCGCCGCCGCCACCGCGCCGGACGCGGCCAGGAGCCCCATCGCGGGCCCGGCCGAGCCGAAGGCCGCGACCAGGCTGACGGCCGCCGGGGCGGTGACCGCGGCGCCGTTGTAGGTCGACGCGTCCCACCCGTACGCCCGGTCGCGAGCGGGACCGGCCGGCACCAGCCCCGCCACCAGGCTGGACAGCCCGCCCGTCGCCATCGGCCCGCAGGATCCGCCGAGCACCGCCACCACGAGCACCACCGGCGTCGGCGCCCGTCCCAGCAGGACCGCCAGGGCCGCCACGGCCACGGTGAATCCGGCCAGGGCGCCCACGTGGAAGAGCCGGGGCCGGCGCGACCGGGCCGCGGCGGCGCCCGCGAGCGGAGCCGCAAGTACGTGCGGAGCCAGCCAGGCGGTCAGCACGAAGGCGCCGTGTGCCGCGCTCCCGGTGCGTTCCAGGGCGAGCAGCACCACCGCCATGCCCATCCCCTCCGAGGCGGACCGCGCGGCCAGCGCGGCGGCCAGGTACCGTCCGAGCCCCTGCATTCCAGGCCCCTCTCGCGATGTGACGTGATGGAGGAGCAGAGGTTACGTCATGCGGGTGTAGGACTAAACGATCGTGGCGCGGCCGTCCGCGGGGCCGGATCCCGGGCGGCCCGGCGGCTGTTCGCCTCGGCGATACCGTTCGCGGTACACGCGAAGTCCCTCGCGCGCAGCGGGCTTTGCCGCTCGCGCGGCACGTCCCCGGCCGCGGGTTTTCGGTCAATAGGAAACTTTCCTGTCTGACATCGTTGTCAGCTGACATGTGCATGAGTATCTTCGGCCGCGGGATCCCCCCACGGGCCCCCGCCCCCCCCACCTCCGACCGGAAGGTCGCCCCATGCGTTACGGAGTCCCCGCCGGGCTGGTCGCGACGGCCCTGGGCCTGGTCGCGGCACTGACCCTCACCCCCACCTCCGCCGCACGCGCCGGAACCACCCCCGCCGCCCCCGCCTCCGCAGCGGAGCCGGCCGCCGCCCCCACCGCCTTCGCCCATCCCGGAGTCCTCAACAGCCGCGCCCAGCTGGACTTCGTACGCGCCAAGGTCCAAGCCGGACAACAGCCGTGGAAGGCGGCGTTCGACGACATGCTGGCGAGCCGGTACGGCTCGCTGTCGCGGACGCCCAAGCCGCGCGCCGTCGTCGAATGCGGTTCCTACTCCAACCCGAACATCGGCTGCACCGACGAGCGCGAGGACGCCATCGCCGCGTACACCCACGCGCTCGCCTGGTACATCACCCGCGACGCCCGGTACGCGAAGAAGTCCATCGAGCTGATGGACGCGTGGTCCGCGACGATCCGGGACCACACCAACAGCAACGCCCCGCTGCAGAGCGGCTGGGCCGGCTCCACCTGGCCGCGCGCCGCCGAGATCGTCAAGCACGCCTACACCGGCGGCTGGGCCGGACAGGGGCGCTTCGCGACGATGCTGCGCGAGGTCTACCTGCCCGAGGTGATCGGCGGGAGGCCGAACAGCAACGGCAACTGGGAACTGATCATGATGGACGCCGCCGTCGGCATCTCCGTCCACCTCGACGACCGCGCGAGCTACGACAAGGCGATGGCGATCTACCTCGGGCGGGTGCCCGCCTACTTCTACCTGGCTTCGGACGGCCCGCAGCCCAAGTACCCGCCGCGCTCCACCATCGACAGCAGGAGCGAGCTGATCGAGTACTGGCACGGCCAGAGCACCTTCGTGGACGGCCTGGCACAGGAGACCTGCCGGGACTTCGGCCACACCGGCATGGGCATCGCGGCGACGATGCACGTGGCCGAAACCTCGCGCGTCCAAGGCCGGGACCTCTACCCGGAGTTCAAGGACCGCTTCCGGCACGCGCTGGGCTTCCACGCCAAGTACGAGCTCGGCGCGGCGGTGCCCTCCTCGCTGTGCGGCGGGAGCGTGGCCAAGGGCCTGGGCCCGGCCACCGAGGTCGGCTACAACGCGCTGCACACCCGGCTCGGCGTCACGCTGGAGAACACCCGCAGGCTCACGGAGAGTCGGCGCCCGGCGGGAACCGAGAACCACTTCGAGGCGTGGGAGACCCTGACCCACGCGGAGAACCCCAACTGACGGCCACGGCCACCGCTACGGCCACTCCCGTGACCGGCACGGTGCGGTCCCGCCACCCGGCGGGGCCGCACCCGCGCGGATGCGTCAGCCGGCTTCCTTGACCTGCGCCGCCGTCGGCGCGGTGCCGCCGAGGTGGGCCGGCAGCCACCAGGAGTCCTCCGTGCCCTCGGGCTTGGCCGGATAAGCGCTCTGCGCCGCATCCAGGAGCTCCTGCACGCGCTCGCGCAGCCGGCGGGTGATGGCCCCGGCGTACTGGTCGGACGGCGCCTCCAGCGGCTCGCCGACCCGCATCGTCACCGGGATGTGGCTGCGCTTGAGGTCCTTGGGGCGGCCCTTGGTCCACAGGCGCTGCGTGCCCCACAGGGCCACCGGGATCAGCGGGACCCCGGCATCCTGAGCCATCCGTGCCGCACCGGACTTGAAGCTCTTGAGCGTGAAGGACTGGGAGATCGTCGCCTCCGGGAACACGCCGATGATCTCGCCGGCGCGCAGCGATTCCAGGGCGTGCTGGTAGGCGGTCTCACCCTGCGCGCGGTCCACCGGGATGTGCTTCATCGCGCGCATCAGAGGTCCGGACACCTTGTGCCGGAACACCGAGTCCTTCGCCATGAACCGCACGAGCCGCTTCTGCGGACGCGCGGTGAGCCCCGCGAAGATGAAGTCGAGGTAGCCGATGTGGTTCGACACCAGGACCGCCCCGCCCTTGCGCGGGATGTTCTCGGTGCCCTTCATGTCGATGCGGACGTCGAGGGCGCGGAACAGGGCGTGCGCGGCGCCGATCACCGGAGGGTAGACGAGCTCAGCCATGGTGGGGGAGACCCCGCTTTCTGCCTGGAGGTGCTCCCGGCCGGAAGTTACGGCAGCGTAGGTACGCGGCCATGGGGATCGTGCCCCAAACGCGAGCCGCAGGCCAGTCCAGACGCCCGTGCCCGGAGAGATTCTCGTCACGCCGGGAATGCGGCGCGCGCCCGGGGCGCTCGGATCAGCGTACGAACGTACCGGGATGATGGGCGGGTACGGGGACGGCCGCACGTACGACGGTGGGACCGGGCGCGGGGCGGCACGCATCGGCGGTACGGCCACGACGGCGACGGGAGCACGTGTGCGCGGACACGAGGGGCACGGGGACGGGCGACGGTTGGGCGCCGCGGAACTGGGCGCGGAACCGGGGGAGCGGGCCACCCTGTTGCAGTTCTCCAGCGCCTTCTGCCAGCCCTGCCGGGCCACCCGCAGGATCCTGGCCGAGGTCGCGGCCATGGTCGACGGCGTGGCGCACATCGAGATCGACGCCGAGAAGAACCTGGACCTCGTACGGGCGCTCGGCATCGAGAAGACTCCGACGGTGCTCGTCCTGGACGCGGCCGGCCGGATCGTGCGGCGGGCCGCCGGAATGCCGCGCAAGGCGGACGTGATCGCCGCCCTCGGGGCCGCCGTATGAACCGCAACCGGCCGGGCCCCGCGCGCCGGAGCGGGCCGGGTCCCGCGACCGACCACCGGCCGGCGCCGTGCCGCGCGCTGGTGGCCGGAGCGCCGGTACGCGCGCCCGCACGCAGCGTGACGCGCCCTACATCTGTCCGCCACGGCTTGACTGTGTACACGGCTGATCGCCAGGCTGGCGACATGCGGTACGAACTCCTGCTTCACCGATGGGGACTCCCTTCATGACGGCTCCGACGGCCCCGACGGCTCCGTCCCCGCGTTCCGGCGCCGCCCTGCCCGGCTCGCCCGACCTGCTGCGCGCGGTGTTCCGCCGACACGCCGCGGGCGTCGCCGCGATCACCGCCGAGAGCGGTGGCAGGCCGGTCGGCTTCACCGCGACCTCGCTCAACTCGGTGTCCGCCGACCCTCCGCTCCTGTCGTTCACCATCGGTACCGGATCCTCCAGCTGGCCCGTGATACGGGACTCCGAGCACCTCGGCGTCCACATACTCGGGGAGCACCAGGCCGACCTGGCCGGGCTGTTCGCGCGCAGCAGCGCCGATCGCTTCGGTCCGGCAACCGGCTGGGCGCCGGGGCCGTACGGGGTCCCGGTCCTGGACGGGGTCCTGGCCTGGCTGGTGTGCCGGGTGGTGGCGCGGGTGCCCGCCGGAGCGCACCGGGTGATCATCGCGGAAGCGGTGGCCGGGGACCCGGCGGGGGATCCCGTGGGGGATCCGGCGGGGGAGGGCCGCCCGCTGCTGTACCACCAAGGACGCTTCAACGCGTTGCGCGACTGAATCGTGCCTGTTGGGGCGGGTTGCGGTGGCGTTGGCCAGATCACAGTTCGCCACCCTTGCAACCTGGCGGAACCCGCTGTGTACTGACGAGTAACATCCCCTATGGGGCACGGGCCGCCCCTTAAGGGGTGGCTCCGAGATGGCGCCTATGCTGCCTGGGCAAGGCGGTACCAGAAATGTCGATGCGGTAGGAGAGCCGGCGTGAGCCTGAGGATCGTTGTCTGTGTGAAGTACGTGCCCGACGCCACCGGCGACCGGCAGTTCACCGAGGACCTGACCGTCAACCGCGACGACGTCGACGGCCTGCTCTCGGAGCTCGACGAGTACGCCGTCGAGCAGGCGCTGCAGATCGCCGACGAGGCCGACGACGCGGAGATCACCGTCCTGACGGTGGGCCCCGAGGACGCGAAGGACGCGCTGCGCAAGGCGCTGTCGATGGGTGCCGACAAGGCCATCCACGTCGAGGACGACGACCTGCACGGCAGCGACGTCATGGGCACCTCGCTGGTGCTCGCCAAGGCGATCGAGAAGGCCGGCTACGACCTGGTCATCACGGGTATGGCCTCGACCGACGGCACCATGGGCGTCCTCCCGGCGATCCTGGCCGAGCGCCTGGGCGTCCCGCAGGTCACCCTGCTCTCCGAGGTCAAGGTCGAGGACGGCGTCGTGACCGGCCGCCGCGACGGCGACTCGGCGAGCGAGCAGCTGGAGGCCTCCCTCCCGGCGCTCGTCTCGGTGACGGACCAGTCGGGCGAGGCCCGCTACCCGTCCTTCAAGGGCATCATGGCCGCCAAGAAGAAGCCGGTGGAGGCCTGGGACCTCGAGGAGCTCGAGATCGAGGCCGACGAGGTCGGCCTGGAAGGCTCCTGGACCAAGGTCGACTCCGCGGCCCAGCGCCCGGTCCGTACCGCCGGCACGATCGTCAAGGACGAGGGCGAGGGCGGCAAGGCGCTGGCCGAGTTCCTGGCCGGCCAGAAGTTCATCTAAGAGCTTCGGTCATCCCTCGAAAGTCCCCCTGACTACTTCGCATTCGCAGGAGCATTCCATGGCTGAAGTCCTCGTCTACGTCGACCACGTCGACGGTGCCGTCCGCAAGCCCACTCTCGAACTGCTGACGCTGGCCCGCCGCATCGGCGAGCCCGTCGCCCTGGCGCTGGGCGCCGGCGCCGAGGCCACCGCCGCCGTGCTCGCCGAGCACGGCGCCGTCAAGGTCCTCACCGCGGACGCCCCCGAGTTCTCCGACTACCTCGTCGTACCGAAGGTGGACGCGCTCCAGGCCGCGTACGACGCCGTCTCCCCGGCGGCCGTGCTCGTCCCGTCCTCCGCCGAGGGCAAGGAGATCGCCGCCCGTCTGGCCGTCCGCATCGGCTCGGGCATCATCACCGACGCCATCGACCTGGAGGCGGGTGACGAGGGTCCGGTCGCGACGCAGGCCGCGTTCGCCGCGTCCTTCACCACCAAGTCGCGCGTCTCCAAGGGCACCCCGGTCATCACCGTGAAGCCGAACTCGGCCCCGGTCGAGGCCGCTCCGGCCGCCGGCGTCGTCGAGGCGCTCGCCGTCACCTTCGGCGCCCTGGCCACCGGTACCAAGGTCACCTCCCGCACCCCGCGCGAGTCGACCGGCCGCCCCGAGCTGACCGAGGCAGCGATCGTGGTCTCCGGCGGCCGCGGCGTCAACGGTGCCGAGAACTTCCACATCATCGAGGCGCTCGCGGACTCCCTCGGCGCGGCCGTCGGCGCCTCGCGCGCCGCCGTCGACGCCGGCTGGTACCCGCACTCCAACCAGGTCGGCCAGACCGGCAAGTCGGTCTCCCCGCAGCTGTACATCGCCTCCGGCATCTCGGGCGCGATCCAGCACCGGGCCGGCATGCAGACCTCGAAGACGATCGTCGCGATCAACAAGGACGCCGAGGCTCCGATCTTCGACCTCGTCGACTACGGCGTCGTGGGCGACCTCTTCGCGGTCGTCCCGCAGCTGACCGACGAGATCAAGGCGCGCAAGGGCTAGTCCTCGACCAGTAGGCGCTGACCTGCGGGTAAGTGGTCTCCGGGGCCGTGTGGTGTTTCTCACCGCACGGCCCCGAGTCGTTTGTCCCAGGCCGTGGAGGGACCATTGACTGAGCGGAACCCCCGTGACTAAATTCTGCAATGCGGATCTAAGCTTCCGTGAAGCGGAAAAGAGGAGAGTGCACGATGGGTCAGCAGGAGAAGGTGGCGACGAGCCTCGCAGGCGCGGTCAGCGAGGGCATCAGCGCTTCCCTCGCGCCGGTGGACGCGGAACTCGCGCGCCACTACCCGGGCGACCCCGGCACCCGCCAGCCCATCCACACGGTCTACGTGCCCGGTGACGTCTTCGCCGAGGACACCATCCGCTCCTGGGGCGACCAGGCCCTCGCGGCCCTGGACGAGCACGCCCCCGACGCCGCCACCTTCGCCAAGGTACTGGGCATCGCCGACGACCTGGCCGTACCCGTCTACGAGCGCGTCCGCGCCAAGCTCGCCTCCGAGCCCGTCGAGGACCTCCGCGTCGACTTCGAGGACGGCTTCGGCGTCCGCTCCGACGAGGAGGAGGACCAGGCCGCTGCCCGCGCCGCCCGCCTCGTCGCCGAAGCCTTCTCCAACGGCACGAACGCCCCGTACATGGGCATCCGCATGAAGTGCATGGAGTCCAACGTCCGCGACCGCGGCATCCGGACCACCGACATCTTCCTCTCCGGCCTGCTGGCCCACGGCGGCCTGCCCGAGGGCCTCGTCCTGACCCTGCCCAAGGTCACGTACCCCGAGCAGGTCACGGCCTTCGTGAAGCTGCTGGAGGCCTTCGAGACCGCCCGCGGCCTGCGGCCGGGCCGGATCGGCTTCGAGATCCAGATCGAGACGAGCCAGTCCATCCTCGCCTCCGACGGCACCGCCGCGGTCGCCCGGATGATCGAGGCCTCCAAGGGCCGCGCCACCGGCCTGCACTACGGCACCTTCGACTACAGCGCCTGCGTCGGCGTCTCCGCCGCCTACCAGTCGAGCGACCACCCCGCCGCCGACCACGCCAAGGCGATCATGCAGGTCGCGGCCGCGGGCACCGGCGTACGCGTCTCCGACGGCTCGACGAACGTCCTGCCGATCGGCACCACCGAGCACGTCCACGAGGCCTGGAAGCTGCACTACGGCCTCACCCGGCGCGCCCTGGCCCGCGCCTACTACCAGGGCTGGGACATGCACCCGGCGCACCTGCCGACCCGTTACGCGGCCGTCTTCGTCTTCTACCGCGAGGGCCTCGAAACGGCCGCGGCGCGCCTGAAGGCCTACGTCGCCAAGATCGAGGGCGACGTCATGGACGAGCCCGCCACCGCGAAGGCGCTGGCCGGCTACCTGGTCCGCGGTCTCGACTGCGGTGCCGTCGGCACCGAGGAGGTCACCGCACTGACCGGCCTGACCCGCGCGGAGCTCGACGCCTTCGCCATCCCGCGCCGCTCGGCGACCCTGAAGGCGACCGCCTGAGCACCGCCCCGCACTCCTGCGGCCCCGCCCGGACGACCGGGCGGGGCCGCAGTGCTCCGCGGCGGAGCGGCCGGTCAGGCCGGCGGGAGTTCGCCCGAGCCGCGGGGGATCAGGCGGGTCGGGAGTTCGATGCGGGACGGGGGGAGGTCGGCGCCCGCCAGGCGCTGGAACAGGCGGTCCGTGGCCACCCGGCCCAGGGCCGCCGCGTCCTGGGCGACCACGGTGACGCCGGGGCGCAGCAGGTCGGCGAGCTCGAAGTCGTCGAAGCCGACCAGTGCCGCCGGGCGGGGCCGCGCCGCCAGGACCCGTACGACGGTGACGGTCACCCGGTTGTTGCCGGCGAAGAGGGCGGTGACCGGCTCCGGGCCGGACAGCATCGACAGGGCGGCGGCCCGGACGTGCTCGGGGGCCGTCGGGCCGAGGGAGACCCAGGACGCGGCGACCGGCAGGCCGGCGGCCGCCATGGCCTCGCGGTAGCCCCGCAGGCGCTCGGTCGCCGTGTGGACGTGCGGGTGGTCGCCGATGAAGCCGATCCGGCGGTGTCCGCCCGCGATCAGGTGGGCCGCGCCGTCCCGGGCGCCGCCGAAATTGTCGGACAGGACGACGTCCGCGTCGATCCGGCCCGCCGGCCGGTCCACGAACACCGTGGCCACGCCGGCCCGGATCTCCGGCTCCAGGTAGCGGTGGTCGTCCCCGGCCGGGATCACGACGAGGCCGTCCACCCGGCGGGCGCACAGGGCCAGTGCCAACTCCCTTTCGCGGTCGGGGTCCTGGGCGCTGGAGCCGTTGATGAGGAGGGCGCCGTGCGCGCGGGCGACTTCCTCGACGGCCCGGTTGAGCGGACCGTAGAAAGGGTCGGAGAGGTCCTCCAGGACGAGGCCGATGCTGGCGGTACGGCCCTTGCGGAGCACGCGGGCCCCGTCGTTGCGGCGGAAGCCGAGCGCGTCGATGGCTTCCTGGACCCGCCTTTCGGTGTCCGGGGTCACTCCGGGCTCTCCGTTGACCACGCGCGACACCGTCTTCAGGCCCACGCCGGCCCGGGCCGCCACGTCCTTCATGGTCGGCCGGTTGCCGTAGCGGGCCTCGGTCGGGCGGCGGGTGTGCGGCACGGTGGGGAACCTCCGGTGGGTCGGGCGCCCTGCGGCGGGGACGGGTCCGTGGCCTGTGGCCTCGAGGATAAGCACTCGGAGGGGGAGCGGGGTTTCCGTGGCAGGGTGGTGCGGGCAAGCCACTGGGGGCATCGGGAGAGGGGTAGACGTGATCGTCTGGATCAACGGCACTGTCAGCGCCGGGAAGAGCAGTACGGCCCGGGAGCTGACCGGACTCCTGCCGGACAGCACCCTGTTCGACCCGGAGTTCATCGGTGACGCGCTGCGCGTGCTGTTGCCGCGCAAGCGCCTCGCGGAGGTCGGCGACTACCAGGACCTGCCGAGTTGGCGGCGGCTGGTCGTGGACACAGCGGCGGCGATGCTCGCGGAGCTGGGCGGGGTGCTGGTGGTTCCGATGACCCTGCTGAGGCAGGAGTACCGGGACGAGATCTTCGGCGGGCTGGCGGCGCGCAGGATCGCGGTGCGGCACGTGCTGCTCGCTCCGGCGGAAACGATCCTGCGCGAGCGGATCGCGACGCGGGAGGAGCCGGGGGAGGCGGCGGACGCGGACCTGCGGGTGCGGCAGTGGGCCTACGACCACATCCCGGCCTACCAGCACGCGCTGGGCTGGCTGACGGCCGACGCGCACGTCATCGACAACGGGGCCCTGACGGTACGGGAGACGGCGGAGCGGATCGCCGAGGCGGTACGCACCGACACGGCCCGGGTCTGCGACATCGTGCAGACCCCGCAGCCGACGCGGGAGACGGTGGCCGCCGGGGTTCTGCTCTTCGACGACGCGGACCGGGTGCTGCTCGTCGACCCGACGTACAAAGCCGGATGGGAGTTCCCGGGGGGCGTCGTCGAGCCGGGCGAGGCACCGGCGCGCGCTGGGATGCGGGAGGTCCAGGAAGAACTGGGCCTCGAACTGGAGCTTCCCCCCGAACTCCTGGCCGTGGACTGGGAGCCGCCCTGCCCGCCGGCGGGATACGGAGGGCTGCGGCTGCTGTTCGACGGCGGCCGGCTGTCCGCCGGCCAGGCCGAGCGGCTGCGGCTGCCGGGCCCCGAGCTGCGGGCATGGCGGTTCGCGACGCGGGAGGAGGCGGCGGACCTCCTCCCCGAGCAGCGCTACGAACGCCTGCGCTGGGCCCTGCGGGCCCGCGAGCGCGGACGTGCGGTCTACCTGGAGGCGGGCACCCCCGTCGGTTGACCGCCCGTCAGGAGGTCGTGTCGGCGGCGGCCTTGGCGAGGGCCGCCGCCGTGTCCGTCGTCAGGGGGTCGCCGTGCCCGAAGCAGGCGACGGAGGGGGAGAGCGCGGCCAGGCGGCGGAAGGAAGCGATCGCCCGGGCGCGGTCCACGTTGAAGACGCCCAGCATCAGCGGGCCCACGGCGGCGACGCAGTCTCCCGTGAACAGCACCCCGTGGCGGGGGAGGTGCACGCCGATGCTGCCGTCCGTGTGGCCCGGGGCGTGGACCACGTAGGCGCCGTCCCCGAAGCCCAGGGCGTCCCCGTCCTCCAGCTCCCCGTCGACCGGGGTGGGCGGGGCTCCCGGCACCACCGACAGGGCGTGCTCGTACAGCGGGACCTCCCAGTCCAGCAGTACCGGTTCGGGCACGGGCCGCGCGCCCCGGATCACGGGCGCGTCCAGCCGGTGGGCCAGTACGCGCGCGCCCCAGCGGGCGGCGAGCTCACCGGCCGCGCCGGTGTGGTCGCCGTGGCAGTGCGTGAGGACGATCCGCTCCAGCCGCCCGGGATCCAGCCCGAGGGAACGTATCGCCCCCTCGATCTCGGCGGCCGACTCGGCGTTGCCCGAGTCGACCAGGGTGAGGGCTCCGCCGTCCTGCCAGAGATAGGCCTGGCCGATGGGGAAGCGGAGCATGTGGAGACGGTCCGGAAGGACTTCGACGAGATCCATGCCGCGAACGTACGCACGACCGGACGCCCGGAGCACGCGAGTTCGCCGGGAGCGTGGTACGCCCAGAGCGCACTGCGCCCTGGGCGTACACACGGCCGCCGGGACCTCGGTCGCCGGGACCTCGGTCGGCGGGACCTCGGCCGCCGGGCGGGGGTCAGGCCCGCTTGGACTGCGCGTAGTTGACGAGGAACAGCGCCTCCGCGACGGAGAGGCGCTCCAGCTCCTCGGGGGAGACGCTCTCGTTGACGGCGTGGATCTGCGCCTCCGGCTCGCTCAGCCCGATCAGCAGCATCTCCGCGTCCGGGTACAGCGAGGTCAGCGTGTTGCACAGGGGGATGGATCCGCCCATGCCGCTGATCTGCATCTCCTGGCCGGGGTACGCCGTCTCCATGGCCCGCGCCATCGACGCGTACGCCGGGCTGTCCGTGTCCGCCTGGAACGGCTGGCCCTGGCCGACGACTTCGAGCTCCAGCCGGGCCTGCCACGGGGTGTGCGCCACCAGGTGCGCCTCCAACAGCTTGATCGCCTGCGCCGTGTCCACGCCCGGCGGCACCCGCAGGCTCACCAGCGCGCCCGCACTCGCGTGCACCGACGGGGTCGCGCCGACCAGCGGCGGGGAGTCGACGGCCAGCACGGTGACGGCCGGCCGGGCCCACAGCCGGTCCGCGATCGTGCCTTCGCCGATCAGCTCGACACCGTCCAGCACCCGCGCGTCGGCACGGAAGTCGGCCTCCGGGTACTGCAGGCCCTCCCACACCGCGTCCGAGGCCAGCCCGTCCACCGTGGTCGAACCGTCCGGCGAGCGCAGCGAGGCCAGCAGCTGGATCAGGGCGGCCATCGCGTCGGGGGCGACCCCGCCGAACATGCCGGAGTGCAGGTTGCCCGCCATGGTGTCGACCTTGACCTTCAGCAGGGCCATGCCGCGCAGGGTCGCCGTCACGGTCGGCAGGCCCTTGCGGAAGTTGCCCGCGTCGCCGATCACGACGGCGTCGGCGGCCAGCAGCTCGGGGTGGGCCGTCGCGTACTGCTGGAGCCCGCCCGTGCCCTGCTCCTCGGAGCCCTCGACGATCACCTTCACGCCCACCGGCACACCGCCGTTGGCCTTCAGGGCGCGCAGCGCGAGCAGGTGCAGGACGAACCCGCCCTTGCAGTCCGCCGTACCGCGCCCGTACCAGCGCCCGTCGCGCTCGGTCAGCTCGAACGCGGGGGAGACCCAGGCCGCGTCGTCCAGCGGGGGCTGCACGTCGTAGTGCGCGTACAGCAGGACCGTCGGCGCGCCCGCCGGGCCGGGCAGGAAGCCGTACACCGACTGGGTGCCGTCGGGGGTGTCGAGGAGCGCGACGTCCTGGAAGCCCTCGGCGCGCAGCGCGTCGGCCACCCAGTTCGCGGCGCCCTCGCTCTCGCTCTTGGGGAACTGTGCCCAGTCCGCCACCGACTGGAAAGCCACCAGCTCGGCCAGCTCCTGCTTGGCGCGGGGCATCAGCGAGGCGATGGTCTCGGCGATCGGGTGCGACGGCATGGGCACGCTCCTCTTGGGTGCGACGTTGGTATGGGTGCGACGTGGTACGGGTGTGCGCCCCCGCATGCGCGGGGTGGGCGCGTGCGGGTCGGGCTGAACACTGTCTCGATCCTCGCACAGCGGGGCAGTCGGTCCGGCGCCGTAGGATTTCCCCGGCATCGTGCAAGGCGTGAACCGCAGGATCAGGAGCAGCAGCACATCGTGAGCAGCGACGAGAGCGACAGCGGCGACGTACGCGACGCGGCAGCAGGGCAGGCCGCTCAGGGGGCGGACGCGGAGGTGGCCGGGGGGACCGGCGAGGTGTGGGACGTGGTCGTGGTCGGGGCCGGGCCGGCCGGGTCCTCGGCCGCGCACGCGGCCGCGGCCGCGGGACGGCGCGTCCTGTTGTTGGAGAAGGCGGAACTGCCCCGGTACAAGACCTGCGGCGGAGGCATCATCGGCCCCTCGCGCGACGCCCTGCCGCCGGGTTTCGTACTGCCGTTCAAAGACCGCGTCCACGCGGTCACCTTCTCGCTGGACGGGAAGTTCCCCCGGACGCGGCGTTCGAAGCAGATGTTGTTCGGGCTGATCAACCGGCCCGAGTTCGACGCGGCCCTGGTCGCCGAGGCGGAGAAGGCGGGCGCCACCGTCCGTACGGGTACGGCCGTGGCGCGCGTCGAGCAGCACGGCGCGTCCGTGCCCGACCGTCGCACCGTCGCCGTGGTGCTGGCCGACGGCGAGACCGTGCTGGCGCGCGCCGTGGTCGGCGCGGACGGCAGCGCGAGCCGGATCGGCGCGCACGTCGGCGTCGAGATGGACCAGGTCGACCTCGGGCTGGAAGCCGAGATCCCCGTGCCGGACACCGTCGCCGCGGACTGGAAGGGCCGGGTCCTCATCGACTGGGGCCCGCTCCCGGGCAGTTACGGCTGGGTCTTCCCCAAGGGCGACACCCTCACCGTCGGGGTCATCTCGGCGAAGGGGGAGGGGGCCGCGACCAAGCGGTACCTGGAGGACTTCATCGCCCGGCTGGGGCTGGCCGGCTTCGAACCGGCCCTCTCCTCGGGGCACCTGACCCGCTGCCGCAAGCCCGGCTCGCCGCTCTCGCGCGGCAGGGTGCTGGTCGCCGGCGACGCGGCGGGTCTGCTGGAACCGTGGACCCGCGAGGGCATCTCCTTCGCGCTGCGCTCGGGCCGGCTCGCCGGAGAGTGGGCCGTGAAGGTCTCCGAGGCGCAGGACGCGGTGGACGCCCGCCGCCAGGCGCTCAACTACGCCTTCGCCGTCAAGGCGGGCCTGGGTGTGGAGATGAACGTCGGCAAGCGGATGCTGACGCTCTTCGAGGCCAAGCCGGGGCTCCTGCACGCGGTGATCACCGGCTTCCGGCCGGCCTGGCTGGCCTTCGCCCGGATCACGCGCGGCTCGATGACCCTGGCCGAGATGGTGCGTACGTACCCGCTGGCGCGCAAGGCCCTGCACCTGCTCGACGCCAGGCAGGCGCGCGGCCGGGCCGAAGGCGCGAGCCCGGCTGAGGGCGCGGGCGGGGCCGAGGGCCGGGCCGAGGGCGCGGGCGGAGATCAGGGCTGAAGCCGGCGCTCCGGCGGGGGCGCGGAGGTACCGCGGTACGGATTGTGGCGGTCTTGCCGGGTGTGCCGGCGAGGCCGCCTCCGTCGTCGGGCACCGGGTGTCCGGGGCCGGCCGGGTTCAGCGGGTGACCGTGATGCGGAAGACCGGGTGGTCGGCGGCGGCCGCCTGGAGCTCGGGCTCGGAGGACTTCGCGGTGACGCCGTGGAAGAACCGGTTGACCTCCCAGCCCCACTTCTTCAGGTAGCCGCGCAGCACGACGGCCTTCTCGGCGGGGTCGGTGATCTCGGTGGCGGTGAAGGTACGCGTCGTGCGGCCCACACGGATCTCGCCGCTGCCCGCCGCGCGCATGTTGCGCACCCACTGGGAGTGGCCGCGGGCGGAGACGAGGTACTGCTCGCCGTGCTGCGTGTACGGGTTCACGGGGATCCTCTGTATCCGGCCTGATGTGCGGCCGCGCACCGACAGTTCGGCCGATCCGGCCAGGCTGATGCCGAGGCGGGCGAGTTTCCCGAAGAAGGCGTTGAGGCGGAAGTCGAACGGGCTGACTTTGGCGTAGTAGGGCGTGGGCTCGTTCATGGCGGCCTCCGAGGCAGTGGGGAGAGCAGTGCTCTCGCTTGAGAACAGTGTCCACGGATCGGCGCTCCAAAGCAAGAGCAGTGCTCTCTAAACGGATCGCCGCTTCTTATGTTGGGCAGTGCTCTGCTTGCATGTCACACTGAATCTCATGAGCCCCGTGCGAGGGGCCCGCGAGCGGGCCCGCATCGAAGTCACCGCCGCCATCAAGGACGAGGCCCGCCGCGCGCTCGCGGCCGAGGGGGCCGCCAAGCTCTCCCTGCGCGCCGTCGCCCGCGAGCTGGGCATGGTCTCCTCCGCCCTCTACCGCTACTTCCCCAGCCGCGACGAGCTGCTCACCGCGCTCATCGTCGACGCCTACGACAGCGTCGGGGCCGCCGCCGAGGAGGCCGACGCCCGTACCCTCGCCGCCGGCTCCGGGCCCCGCGCCCGCTGGATCGCGGTCTGCGAGGCCGTCCGCGCCTGGGCGCTGGAGCACCCGCACGAGTACGCCCTCATCTACGGCTCGCCGGTCCCCGGCTACACCGCCCCCCTCGACACCATCGGCCCCGCCTCCCGGGTCGGCAACGCCCTCATCGAGATCGCCCGCGCGGCCTACGAGGGCCGCGGCGTCAGCCTCCCGCCGCTCCCCGCCGAACTGCGCCCCGAAGCCGTCCGGATGACCGGGCACTTCGCCGAAGGTCTGCCTCCGGAGGTCACCGCCGCCCTGGTAGCCGCGTGGGCGCAGCTCTTCGGACTCGTCTCCTTCGAACTCTTCGGCCAGTTCACCCGGATCGTCGAGGACCGGGACGCCTTCTTCCGGCACGCCGCGGGGCAGTTGGCCCACGGGGTGGGACTGCCCGTCGTGTGACGGCCAGGGGAAAGTTCGCTTGTCAGTTCCTCATACCGAAGCGAACGGTTTCGCCTTGGTGTGACCGGCCGCGCGTCTAGTGTTCCTCGGGTCGCCCCCCAGCCGCCGCCCGAGGAGCAGTCATGACCCGCGCCGCGAAGGCCGTCTACGCCGTCCTCGCCACCCTCTTACTCGCCGCGCCGGCGCCCGCCGTCACCGCCTCGGCCAGCTCGGGCCGGGCCGCGGCAGCAGCCGCCGCCGGCGCTCCCGGACCGGCCGCGGCCCCCCAGGTGACCCCGACACCCCGCAGACCGGGCGTACGGGGCCTGGAGATAGCCGTACCGGCCTACGTCTGGGCCGACGACCCGATGCTCGTCGAACTGTCCGCCACCGGTCCGGCCGCCTCCGTGGTCGTCCTCAACCCGGGCAACGGAGACTCCCCGTTCGACGCCCCCTGGCGGGCCCGCGCCGACGCCCTGCGCACCGGGACCACCGCCACGGGCGAGAAGACCAAGGTGCTGGGCTACGTCCACACCGACCACGGCAACCGTGACATCGCCGCCGTCAAGGCCTCCGTCGACAACTACCTGAAGACGTCCGACGGCCGCCTCCACGTGGACGGCATCTTCTTCGACGTCGTCAGCCGCGACTGCGGCCCGGCCAACGCCACCCGCGACCACTACGCGGAGCTCCGCGGCTACGTCCAGGACACCATGGAGGCGGTCGCCCCCGGCGCAGCGGACCTGGTCGTCAACAACCCCGGCACGGCCATCGCCGACTGCTACCTGGAGCCCGGCCACCGCACCGCCGACCTCTTCGTCACCTACGAGGACTCCTACGCCGCGTACACCGGCGGGGGATGGCTCGGCGGCAACGTGTTCAACGCCCTCACCGGCTATCGCCCCGGCACCGAACTCGACCCGAGCGGGACGGCGTTCTGGCACCTCGTCCACGACGTCCCGGACGCCACGGCGATGCGCGCCACCCTGCGCACGGCCTTCGAGCGCGGGGCGGGCTACGCCTACGCGACCAGCGCGCGGATGCCCAACCCCTGGAACGCGCAGCCGGATTGGAAGTACCGCGCCCAGACCACGTACGCGTCCGGCCTCGGCTGAAACGGCCTCTCCCAGGGCCGGACGCCGGAGGCGGCCAGGGCGCTCGCCCGCCACCGCCAGGCCGCGCCCGGCGGCGGATCAGATTCCGGCCGTGTCCACCCAGAGCCGCGCCAGCTCCGCGTCACCCGAGACGCCCGGCCCGGTGAGCGGCACCCGGTTCCACAGGGCCGCGTACAGCCAGGCCGCCCCGCCGGTCAGCGTGCAGTCGGCCGTCTCCGCCCCCGGCTCGCCGCGCACGGTCCGCGCCGGCTGCTCGGACAGGTGGACGGTCCACACCGCGCCGGTGTCGTCGGCGCGGACCCGCAGCACCCGCGGCTCCGCCGTCCGCACCCGGCTCTGCGGCCGCGCGTGGAAGCCGGTCAGCAATTCGTCCACACCGTCCTGCGCGAATCCGGGCTCCACCGCCCCGAACGCGGTGCCCAGCGCCGCCTCCGCGTCGATCCGGTGCATGGTGGTCTCGTGCGCCTGGCGCCGGGCCCAGAACGCCAGCGGCGACGGCGGGGCCGTCGGCAGGAAGGTCCAGCACTCCACGTCCGCCGGCGCCTCGGTCAGCGTCCGCACCAGTGCCGCGTGGCCCTCGCGGAACCACGCCAGCAGCTCCGCGCCCGCCACTCCGGGTGCCTGCGGGAACGGCACGCGCTCGTCGCGGCCCTCAGCGACGTAGCCGGTCGCCCAGCGGTGCACCGAACCGGTGTGCCGCAGCAGATCGGCTACCCGCCACTCGGGACAGGCGGGCACGATCGCGTCCGTACCGGCCCGTTCGGCGGCGTCGGCGAGCGCCTCGCCCTCCCGCGCGACGGTCTTCACATAGTCGATGATCTCCATGCCGGGAGTCTGCCAGCCGGACGCACAATGGAGGGCATGGACGGGGAACTCTTCCCGCGCGAGCTCTTCCCGCGCGAGCGGACCGAGATCGTGCCGGGCGCCGTGCACGTGCCCGACTGGCTGGAGCCCGCCGCGCAGCGGGAGTTGCTGGACGCCTGCCGCGCGTGGGCCCGGCCGCCCGCGGGGCTGCGCACCGTGCGCACGCCGGGTGGCGGGACGATGACCGCGCGGCAGGTGTGCCTGGGGCTGCACTGGTATCCGTACGGGTACGCGCCCACCGCCGTGGACGGGGACGGGGCGCCCGTCAAGCCGATGCCCGACTGGCTCGCGCGTCTGGGGCGGGACGCCGTGGCCGCCGCCTACGCGGACGTCCCGGACCTCGCCGCGGCGGACCCCGGGAGCGCGTACGACATCGCCTTGGTCAACTTCTACGACGGCGACTCCCGCATGGGCATGCACCGCGACGCCGAGGAGCGCTCCGAGGCCCCGGTGGTCTCCCTCAGCCTGGGAGACTCGTGCCTCTTCCGCTTCGGAAACACGGCCTCGCGCGGACGTCCGTACCGGGACGTCGAGCTGCGCAGCGGGGATCTGTTCGTCTTCGGCGGACCGGTCCGCAGGGCCTACCACGGGGTACCGAAGGTCCTGCCGGGCACCGCTCCTGCCGCCCTCGGGCTGACGGGGCGGCTGAACATCACACTCCGGGTCGGCGGGCTCGGCCGGTAGGCGGCGTCCCGGGCCCTCCGGCCGTGCGAGGATCGCTGTCATGAACGGCAACGGGGCCCCGCCGCGGGTGGGGGACGTGACCACGGTGTCCGCGGGGACCGACGGGACGGGCAGCACGGGCAGCACGGGCAGGTCCGGCGCATCTGACCGGTCCGACGGGCCCGACGGGGCCGGGGCGGCGGACGGCCCCGCGCCGGCACCGCCGGACGCCCAGGCATCCTCGACCGCCCCCACCGCGTACGCCGGCGGCTCCGCCCGGAGCAAGCTGGAGCGCGGCCGCGGTGCCCTCGGCCCGGCGCTGGAACTCGTCCACACCGGCCGGGCCCCGACCCGCGCCGTCCTCACCGCCGAGCTCGGCGTCACCCGCGCCACCGCCGGGGCCGTGGCCGCCGAGCTGGAGGCGCTGGGCCTGATCCGCGTGGACTCCCGCCCCGGCGGGGCCGGCGGAGCCCAGGGGCGGCCCTCGCACCGGCTCTCCGTGGACGAGGACGGCCCGGTGGCGCTGGCCGCGCAGGTGCACTCGGACGGCTTCCGGGCCGCACTGGTCGGCCTCGGCGGCCGGATCGTGGCCACCGCCCCCGGCCGGGTGCCCGTGTCCGCGGACCCCGCCCAGGTGCTCGGCGCGGTCGTCGAAGCCGGCGCCGCGCTGCTCGCGCAGACCGGCCGGCGCTGCATCGGCGCCGGGCTGGCGGTGCCCTCGGCGGTCGCGGAGCCGGAGGGTACGGCGCTGAACCCGCTGCACCTGGCCTGGCCGGCCGGTTCTCCGGTCCGGGACATCTTCGCCGAGCGCGTGAAGGCCGCAGGCATCGACGGCCCGGCCCTGACCGGCAACGACGTCAACCTCGCCGCGCTCGCCGAGCACCGTCACGGAGCGGGCCGCGGCGCGCAGCACCTGCTGTGCGTGGCCACCGGGCACCGCGGGGTCGGTGGGGCGCTCGTCCTGGACGGGCGTCTGCACAGCGGGAGTTCGGGCCTGGCCCTGGAGGTCGGTCACCTCACCGTGAACCCGGAGGGGCGCGCCTGCCACTGCGGCAGCCGCGGCTGCCTCGACGTGGAGGCCGATCCGCTGGCCTTCCTCACCGCCGCCGGGCGCACGCCCGGTCCCGAGGTGTCGCTGCTCCAGCAGGCCCGCGACCTGCTGCGCGAGGAGCCCGCGGAGCCGGGCGTCCGGGCGGCCGTCGAGGAGCTCATCGACCGGCTCGGGCTGGGTCTCGCAGGCCTGGTGAACATCCTGAATCCGGACCGGATCATCCTCGGCGGACTGCACCGCGAGCTGCTCGACGCCGACCCCGAGCGGCTGCGCGCGGTCGTTGCGGACCGCAGCCTGTGGGGGCGCAGCGGAGGCGTGCCGATCCTGCCCTGCACGCTCGACCACAACAGCCTGGTCGGCGCCGCCGAGCTCGCCTGGCAGCCCGTCCTGGACGACCCCCTAGGGGCCCTGGGGGCGGCGGCCTGACCGCTTGACGGCGCCTGCGGGCGCTCGCCGGGTAGCGCGGCGCGGAGCCCTGCCGGATGCGGAGCCGTGCGGGGCGCGGAGCTGTGCCGGGCGCGGAGCCGTGCCGGGGCGGCGACAACGCGGCCGGGAACGGTGCCGGGCTCCGCGGGCCCGGCACCATCCGAGAGCGAAGCCCTAGCCGGGCCGGGCTCCGACCGAGGCCGCCACCGGCAGGCCCGCCGGGACGGGCTCGGCGGGAACCGCGACGAGCAGGGCCGGCGCGGGTGCTCGTAGGGGTTTGTCGGCCAGGATCACCGGGTGCTCCGACGGAGCCACCGGGCCCGGAGCCGCGCGCAGCGAGAACCACACCACCTTGCCCGGGCAGTCGGCCTGGGGCCGGGCCCCCCACGCCTCGCTGACGGCCTCCACGAGCGCGAGCCCGCGTCCGGAGGTCTCCAGGGCGTCGGCCTCGACGGGATGGAGCACCGGCAGGCGCGGATCGCTGTCGTAGACGGAGACCGTCAGGCGGCCGAGCCGGAGCTCGATCTCGACCGTGCAGGTCTTGTCCGGCTGCGCGTGGCGGTGGACGTTGCTGAGCAGCTCCGTCACGCCGAGCGCTGCCCGGTCGATGAGCGGATCGAGCTGCCAGTGGCGCAGTTGCGCGGAAACGATGCGGCGGATCTGTCCGATCCGCAAGGGCAGGGCCTGCAGTTCGACTACGCAGTGCCTGCGGGAATGACTGATCACGGCTGCGACTCCCCGACATCAGTGTTACGGGTGCTGCACCCTCGGTGACACCCCCCAAGGGTCACCCACTGTGCGGATCTGTGCAACCGAATGCGATCGAAAGGGATTCATATGGATACCCAAAGTGACTGTTTGTGCAGGTGAGCGGGGTACATTGCGAAAGCGGGCCGCAAAGAGACGCACCCCGAAGAGCACTCGGGACATCGGGAAGTACGAAGGAGCACGGCGCATGAGCACCACCGGTACGACCGCCACGACCATCGACGTCGACCGCAGCGACGCGGACTACCGGGCTTGGCTCAAGGAGGCCGTCCGCAAGGTCCAGGCGGACGCCAACCGCTCCGCCGACACCCACCTGCTGCGCTTCCCGCTCCCCGAGGCCTGGGGCATCGACCTCTACCTCAAGGACGAGTCCACCCACCCGACGGGCTCCCTCAAGCACCGCCTCGCCCGCTCGCTGTTCCTCTACGCCCTGTGCAACGGCTGGATCCGCCCCGGCCGCCCGGTCATCGAGGCCTCCTCCGGCTCCACGGCGGTCTCCGAGGCGTACTTCGCCAAGCTGATCGGCGTTCCGTTCATCGCCGTGATGCCGCGGACGACGAGCCCGGAGAAGTGCCGGCTCATCGAGTTCCACGGCGGCGCGTGCCACTTCGTCGACGACTCGATGAAGATGTACGAGGAGTCGGCCGAGCTCGCCGCCCGGACCGGCGGCCACTACATGGACCAGTTCACGTACGCGGAGCGCGCCACCGACTGGCGCGGGAACAACAACATCGCGGAGTCCATGTACCAGCAGCTGCGCCTGGAGCGTTACCCCGAGCCCGCGTGGATCGTGGCCACGGCCGGCACCGGCGGCACGTCCGCGACCATCGCGCGCTATGTGCACTACATGCAGCACGACACCCGCATCTGCGTCCCGGACCCGGAGAACTCCTGCTTCTTCGACGGCTGGACCAACAACGACCCGTACGCGAGCAGCGACTGCGGATCGCGCATCGAGGGCATCGGCCGGCCCCGGATGGAGCCGAGCTTCGTACCGGGCGCCATCGACCGCATGATGCGGGTCCCGGACGCGGCGAGCATCGCGGCGTGCCGCGCGCTGGAGACGGCGATCGGCCGCAAGGCGGGCGGTTCCACCGGTACGGGCGTGTGGAGCGCGCTGAAGATCATTTCGGAGATGGTGGCGGAGGGTCGCACCGGCAGCGTCGTCACCCTGCTCTGCGACCCGGGCGACCGCTACCTGGACAAGTACTACTCCGACGAATGGGTCGCGGCGCAGGGCCTCGACCTCGCCCCGTACGCGCTGACTCTCGAAACCATGCTGACGACCGGAGTGTGGCGGGAGCCTGCCGCATAAAGGTTTCCTCTGGCCGGTCCCGACGGCGCTGGCTACGCTGTGCGGACTTCGGGTACGGGGGCACGGCGCGGAGGGGGCGGGGGCCATGGCGGAGATGACGGACGGCGGCGGGCGGTCACCCGGGAGGTGATCTCGCCGCCCACCGCGCGCGGACGGGGCCCGGCCTCGCCGCCGCCGAGCGGCTCTGGCTCCAGGGCTGGTGCTGCGGGAGCTGCGCCAGGGTCCACTTCGAGGGCGAACAGGCCGCCCTGACCCTCCAGGGGTTCCGCGTACGGGTGTGGACGGCCGGTGGCTACGGGGACCTGGCAGAGGCCAACCCGGCCGTCGGCCACAGACCGGACGGCTCCTCCCGAACCGTTCCGCTCGGCTCCGCCCGGGCCCGGCTCCTACTGCTCCGCCCGGATCCCGGCTCCTACTGCTCCGCCCCGCGCCGGCCCGCCAGGCGCCGGTCCAGTGTGCGGACCGCCGTGCGGAAGGAGTGGCCCAGTCCCGGGCGTGCGGCGGCGAGGGCGAACCGCAAGGGGGCGGGTCCGTCCGCCGCGAAGGTCCAGCGGACCTGCGTTCCGGTTCCGGCGGGCGCGAGTCGCCATTCCTCCAGCAGGGCCCGCATGCCGGGGGCGTTGGTCTCGTCGACCCGGTACGCGTAGCGCCGCTCCGGCTCCGCGGCCATGATCGTCTCCTGGAACCGGACCCCGCCCATCAGCCTGACCTCGCGCCCGGCGCCCCCGTGCGTCGGCCGGGCGAGCGTGACCGCCCGGAACCAGCTCGGCCAGCCCTCCACCTCCTCGGCCAGCGCCTGGTACACGGTCTCGGGCGCCGCCGTGGTGCGGGTGGTGAAGGCCAGGCGCACGGGGGCGTCCTCGATGAAGTCCAGCCCCACGGGGCGCAGTCGGCGGGCCATGGCGGTACTCCCTGGGTCGGGTGGACATCCGGCGGGCAGCCACCATAGCTGGCGGACCGTCAGATGTCCGCCGTGGGGTGGTGAACTCGTTTCGCGGACCCGGCTCCGGGCGGGACAATGCCCGCATGCTGATCAGAGCAGCGCACATCGACGAACTGGCCGTCCTGCGGGACATCGAGCGGGCCGCGGGGGAGTGCTTCCGGGACATCGGAATGCCGGAGATCGCCGATGACGAACCGCTCCCGCTGGAAGAGCTCCTCGGCTACCGGCGGGCCGGACTGGCCTGGGTCGCGGCCGACGGGACGGGGAGGGGGACCCCGGTCGGCTACCTCATCGCGGACCGGGTCGACGGCAACCTCCACGTCGAGCAGGTGTCGGTGCGGCCGGACCGCGCGCACCGCCGCATCGGGCGCTCCCTGCTGGAGCACCTGGCGGAGCGGGCCGGGGCGGAAGGCGCCCCCGCCCTGACCCTCACCACCTTCACCGACGTCCCGTGGAACGCCCCCTACTACGCCCGCTGCGGCTTCCGGGCCCTCGACGAGAGCGACTTGGGGCCCGGCCTGCGCGACATCCGCGACCGGGAGGCCGCCCACGGCCTCGACCGCCGGCCCCGGGTGTGCATGCGCCGCGACCTGTAGGCCCGGGCCCTGTGAGCGGGGCCCCCAGGTCAGCGCGTCGCGGGGACCTGCTGTCCGGCGGGGCCGGGCGACGCGTTGAGGCCGGGAAGGTCCGGCAGGTCCGGCAGGTCCGTCGGGAACAACAGCGTGAGGTCCTCCGTACTCGGCTCCGGCAGCTGCGCCACCCGCCCCGCGTGCCGCTCGACCATCGACTCGAAGGTCTGGCGGGCGGTGCGGCCGTTGCCGAAGGCCGGCCCCTTGGGCAGGTCCGTGAAGTACGTCAGCAGCGCCTCGGAGGTCTTCTCGCCGAGGAGGTACTCGTGCTCCTCGGCCTGTTGCTCCACGATCCGCAGGAGCTCCTCGGGCCCGTAGTCCCCGAAGGTGATGGTCCGGGAGAAACGCGAGGCCACTCCGGGGTTGACGGTCAGGAAGCGGTCCATCTCCGCCGTGTACCCGGCCACGATGACCACGACGGCCTCCCGGTGGTCCTCCATCAGCTTCACCAGCGTGTCGATGGCCTCGCGCCCGAAGTCGCGCCCGGAGTCCTCGGGTGCCAGCGCGTACGCCTCGTCGATGAACAGCACCCCGCCGCGCGCCCGTTCGAAGGCCTCCTGGGTGCGGATCGCCGTGGACCCGATGTGCTCGCCGACCAAGTCCACCCGGGAGACCTCCACCAGGTGGCCGCGCTCCAGCACACCGAGGGACGCCAGGATCTCGCCGTACAGCCGGGCCACGGTCGTCTTGCCGGTACCGGGGGAGCCGGTGAAGACCAGGTGGCGCCGGACGGAGGCCGCTTTGAGGCCCGCCCGCTGCCGCCTGCGGCCTACCTCGATCATGTCGGTGAGCGCACGGACCTCCCGCTTGACGCTGTCCAGGCCCACCAGGGCGTCGAGCTGGCCCAGCACCTCGCCCGAACCGCGCCCGGCCGCAGCCGCGCCGGCGACCGGATCCGCCCCGTCGGACGGCCGCGGCGCCGGCAGCGGCGCCCGGTCCGCCGCCGGGGGCGCTACGGGGCCCCGCGCGACCGGGACCGTACGGATCCCCGCGCGCTCCCCGGACTGCCCCGCTCCCGCCCCCGAGGCCGACTGCGCGGCGAGGCGGGGCCCCGACTCGTCGCTCGTGCACTCCTCGGCGACCGGGCCGTCCTCGGCGAACTCGTAACCCCCGCGCGCGCAGCGTTCGGTGTGGCAGCGGTTCAAGGTGGTGCGGCAGCCGTCGAGGACGTGGAACCCGAAGCCGGAGCTGCCCGTCACCCGGCACGCCGTGAAGGTGCCGCGTCCGCCCGCCGACACGTAGAACCCCGCCTCGGCGGGGGAGCTGACCGTGCACCGCTCCAGCGCGGGATCGGCACCCTTGGTGACGATCACGCCGGTCTGGACCGCGTCGATGGTGCAGTTGGCCAGGGTGCCTCCGCTGCCGTGGTCGCGGAACCAGGCACCGGTGGCCGCTTCCCGGATCCGGCAGTCGTCCAGCTGCACGGTGGCCCCGTCACTCACCGAGACGGCGGTGTTGCGCACTTGGGAGAGATCGCTGTCCACGACGTCGGCGCGCGAACCGCGGTCCAGGACGAACAACGCGTCGGGCACGTCGTGCACGCGGCAGGAGTCCAGCGAGGCACTGGCCCCGTCGCTGATCCAGACCGCGGGATAGTCGCCGGTGCTGTCGTGGATCTCGCAGGAGTCGGCGACGACCCGGGTGCCCGGATCCCACACCGACAGCCCGTTGCGGCCGAACCGGCGGACGGTGGTGCGGCTGAGGGTCAGCACCGCGCGGGAGCGCAGGTCCACTGCGTTCTCCGGGATGTCGTGGATGTCGCACCCGTCGAGGGTCAAGGCGGCGTCCGTGTCGAGCGTGACCCCGTCGGCCGAGGTGCGGTGGACCGCGCAGTCGGTGAGCACGGCCGTGGCCCGCGCGGCGATCTGCACGCCGGCGCCCTTGATCTCATAGACCTCGCAGCCCAGCGCCTCAAGTCCCGAACCGTCACCGGTCACCCCGATGCCCGCGCCCGTGGCGTGGTGGATCCGGCAGCGCTCCAGACGCGGGCGGCCGCCGCCGCGCACCGAGACCCCGGTCTGCCCGGCGGCGACCACCTCGCACTCCTCGAACACCCCGCCGCCGCCGTCCAGTACGGCGATTCCGACCCCGGCCGGATTCTCCACGGTGCATCGCCGGACCAGCGGCCGGGCGCCGCTGCCGCGGACCTCGATGCCGGCCGCCGACCGGGTGCTGACCCGCAGGTCGCTGAGCTCGGGGGCGCCGTCCTCGACGAGCAGCGCGGGCGCCGCCCGGTCCTGCCCCTCCAGGTGCAGGTCCTGGACGACGGCCGAGGCGCGGATGGTCAGCGCGACCCCGTCGAGCGGCGCGATCCGCACCGATCCCAGCGCGCCCTCGGTCCCGCGCAGGATCACGGCGTGCTCCAGCACCAGGTTCTCCCGGTAGGTGCCGGGCGCGATGGACAGGACGTCGCCGTCGCCCGCCGCGGCGAGCGCGGCGGTCAGCGTCGGATATTCACCGGAGCGGCGACGCCACCGCGAGGTCCCGCCGTGCGTCACCTGGACCGTGCCCTGAGCCATGGTGCTGTCGTGCCCCCACCCTCGTGTTCGCGTGCGCCCGTGCCGGCCTGCGCACCTCCTCCGGCGCTCCACCGTAGCGCGCGTGGGGCCGGTGAGCCGCCAGGTCAGCTGCCCGCGCCCGCCCGGCCCCAGTCCGGTCCCGCCTGGGCCCACGCGCGGTCCAGCCGTATGTACCGCCGATGCATGAGCCTGCGTACGACCAGGCGGCGAACGGTCTCCACCAGAGCGGCGATCACGAGCGCGGCCGCGAGGCCCGCGGCCACCGCGTGGAAGCTCGCCGAAGCCGGGTCCAGGGGCTGCCCGACCAGTCGGCCGTGCGTGTCGGTCCATATCCGGAACCGGTCGCCGGGGCGCGGCGGTTCCTCCGCGGCCGGCACCGTCCCCTGGTGGCTGCTGCCGTCGGGCGCGGTCCACGACGCGACGATCCTGGTGCGCTGCGGGGTCTGCCGCTGCGCCGCCGGGTCGGCTTCCGCGTCGACGGCCTGCTCCGGCGAGGGCCGGACCACCACCGCCGGTACGAGGTACCGCTCGTGCCGTTGTTCGCTCGCTGCCCGCTGCAGCGTGCCGTCCACCCGCAGGCCCGCGGCCCAGCCGACGGCCGGGGCCACGACGAGCACGCACACCGCGGCGGCGAAGGCCACCCACGCCTCGAATAGATCAGTCCGGCGGCGCAGCGGATTGCGCCGCCAACGCCACACACCCATAGCTGTCCACACGGTCCGGCTCCCCCAACTTCTGCCAGTCTCCGCCTGCCTGCAGTCCTAGCCTCCCGCATGCCCTCAGCGAGCGCATTCCGGGACTCGCGAGACGTGTGTCACCCGGTCCGGCGCACATGTCCCGACTGATCCAACGGGCAGTTCACGGTGGTTGGTTCCACCGTTTCCCCAGAGCCCCCCGAAGGTGTCATTCCGAGTGGGCTCAGCGGCTGTCGCGCCAGTCTTCCCTCATTCCAGGACGCGGACCTCGTCACCGACTCGAACCGTACCCAGACGCACGGGGACCAGCAGTCGTCCGAAGGCGAGCGACTTCCCGATCCGCCGGTGCCGGGCCAGGGCCTTGAGCGGTTCCTTGCCCCGCCGGGCCGTCGTCTGGTCGGTGGTCGTGACCACGCAGCGCCCGCACTCGCGCGCCCCGCGGAAGACGGCGTCGCCGATCGCGACGCGCAGCCAGCCGTCCTCGGCCCACGCCTCGGCCCCGGAAACCACGACGTTCGGGCGGAAACGGTTCATCGGGAGGGGGCCCTCCTCCGGATGGTCCCCCCGGGAGATCAGCTCGTTGAGCGCGTCGAGCGAGGCGAGGGTGACGATGAGCAGCGGATAGCCGTCGGCCAGGCTCACGGTCTCGCCGGGCAGCGCGTACTCCGGGTCCACGGGCCGCCGAACGGCCGGGTCGTCCAGGTGGGCCAGGCGCGCCGGCACCCCGAGGTACGCGGTGAACCAGTCGGCCGCCGCGCGTGCCGCGCTCACGGTCTCGATGCTCTTGCCGAAGAGCACCACCGGCTCCAGCGGCCCCGGACCCGGTACCTCCACCGTCAGGTCCGCCATGCCCGGTGCCGACAGCGCGATCCCTCCGCCCCCCAGCGGACGGGCGCTCGCCAGAGCCAGCCTCGGCTGCTGGCGCTGGGTGATGACCATGCCCTCGCCGTCCACGACGGCCCATCGCCGGTCGCCGGACAGGCCCCAGGGCTCCACGGCCACCTCGTCGGGAGCTGTCCCCGCTACCGACTTGACGGGGTGAACGTGGAGCGCCTGGACACGCAATATCGACATGAGGGAATACTGCCAGTCGCCCTCAGGACCTCCGCGGCGACCTCCTCCGAGCGATCGTGGCGAGTGCCCCGGTCAGTAGCCACGCCCCTGCTGCTGGTACGGACGGCCGTACGGGTCCTCGTACGAGGCGGCCGGAACGGGCGCGGGCTGCGCCTGCATCGGACGCGGCGCGGCCGGGCGCATCGCCTCGTACCCCGTGCCCGTGGCGACCGGGCGGGGCTGCTGCGGCTGGGGCTGCGGGACGTAGCCCGTGCGGGCCGCGAACTGCTGCTGAGGGATGTAGGGGGCGGGCGCCTGCTGGAGCGGCATCGGCTGCTGCATCTGACCCATCTGGGCCATCTGCGGCATCGGCTGCGGAGCGGACTGCTGCTGGTACGGGTACCCGTACGCAGGGGCGTGCTGCTGCGAGCCGGCCGGCGGGAGCGCGGCCGGCAGCGCGGGGAGCGAGGACGGGAGGGCCGGGAGGTACCCACCGCTCGAGTAGCCGGAAACCGGTGACTCGTAGGCGGCCGGGACGCGGATCGGGGCGATCTGCGGAGTGCCGCGTTCGGCGACGAGGGAGTCGTAGATAGGGGTGTCCGGGAAGGAGGGCGCGGAGTAGTAACCGCCGCCATAAGTGGAGCGGGGGGAGGTCATGGACCTAAGTTAAGCCCACGACTTCACCGGGTCCATAGCGAGGTGTCGTCAACACCGCGCTGACCTGCATATTCGCAGGTCAGGGCCACAGGTTTCACTTCCTCTCCACGTGCACGATTCGTCACTTCCATCCCGTGTTGCTCCTACTCGTACTGGCCGGTTGGGTGTTGAGCCGACGACGGCCCGCGGAATGCTGACAGCGAGTCACAAAGCTGTGACCTCGGATGGCATGGTTTCGGATGGGGACGACCGGTTTCAGGCATCGCCGGGGCGGGCATAGGTACGTCCTTTCCATGCCGCTCCGCGTCCGCGGTAGTGCTGCACGGCGGAATCGACGGTCATCAGGAGATAGAGCAGCGCGGTGAGCGGAAGCAGCGGCGCGAGCGCGATCGGCTGACGGTAGTAGCGCAGCATCGGCAGGTACGTCGCGGTCATGAGCAGCCAGGCCAGGCCGCCGGCCCAGGCGACGGCGGGCCGGTCCGTCGCCAGGCCGGCGAGGAGGGTGACCGGCGGCACGAGGTAGACGAGGACCAGCCCGGCCACCGTTCCGGCGAGCAGGGCGGGCTGGTGGCGCAGTTGCGCGTAGGCGCTGCGCGAGACCATCCGCCACAGGTCCGCGAGGGAGGCGTACGGGCGCACGCTGTCCACCCGCTCCGCGAGGCCGAGCCAGATCCTGCCGCCGGTGCCCTGGACCGCGCGGGCCAGCGAGACGTCGTCGATGACGGCCTGTCGGATCGAGTCCGGCACCCCGGCCCGCACGGCCGCCCCGGTGCGCAGCAGGAGGCATCCGCCGGCGGCGGCCGCCGTGCGGGCTGCGGGGCGGTTGATCCAGCGGAAGGGGTAGAGCTGCGCGAAGAAGTACACGAAGGCCGGCACGATGAGCCGCTCCCACATGCCGACGGCGCGCAGCCGGGCCATCTGGGAGACGAGGTCGAGGCCGGCCGTCGTCGCGGCGGCGACCAGCTCGCGCAGGCTGTCGGGCTCGTGGGCGATGTCGGCGTCGGTGAGGAGGAGGTAGTCGGGCTCGACGGGCGCTCCGCCGGGGCGGGTGTGCGCGGTACGGGCGTGCTCGATCCCGTGGCGCAGCGCCCAGAGCTTGCCGGTCCAGCCGGGGCCGGGGTCGCCCGGGGAGACGACGGTCAGGGGGAGCCCGGGGTGGGCGAGCGCGAGGCGTCGGGCGAGGGCGGCGGTGCCGTCCGTACTCCCGTCGTCGACGAGGATGACCTCGGCCTCGCCGGGATAGTCCTGCGCGAGCAGCGAGGGCAGGCTCAGAGGCAGCACCTGCGCCTCGTCCCGGGCCGGGACGACGATCGCGACGGACGGCCAGCGGGCGGGTGCGTGCCGGGGCGGCAGCCGTGTGTCGGTCCGCCAGAACATGCCCTGCCCGAGGGCGAGCCAGAGCCAGACGGCGAGCGATGCGCAGGCGGCGACGAGAAGGAGACCCATTCCCGGCAGTGTGCCGCCAATCGCCGGTCGTGAGGCCCCGGACACCGGACTCCGGCGGGTGGTTCGGAGCGGGCGGCGGTCCCGCCGCCCCGGGCCCGCCCGGACGATCGATTAAGGTGACCAAGTGAAGATCGCCCTGATGGACTCCGGTATCGGCCTCCTCGCGGCGGCCGCCGCGATGCGAAGGCTGCGGCCGGACGCCGAGCTGGTGCTGTCCTGCGACCCCGACGGGATGCCCTGGGGTCCGCGGACCCCCCAGGACCTCACCGGCCGGGCGCTCGCCGTCGCCCGCGCCGCCGCCGAGCACCGGCCGGACGCACTGATCGTCGCCTGCAACACCGCCTCGGTGCACGCCCTGCCCGCGCTGCGCGCCGAGCTGGAACCCGTGGTCCCGGTCATCGGGACCGTGCCGGCGATCAAGCCCGCCGCGGCCGCGGGCGGCCGCGTGGCCATCTGGGCCACCCCGGCCACCACCGGCAGCCCCTACCAGCGGGGCCTGATCCGCGACTTCGCCGACGGGGCACGCGTCACCGAGGTGCCCTGCCCGGGGCTGGCCGACGCCGTGGAGGCCGCCGACGGGGCCTCCGTCGTACGGGCCGTCGCCGCGGCCGCCGCGCTGACCCCGGCCGACGTCACCGACGTGGTGCTCGGCTGCACCCACTACGAGCTGGTCGAGTCCGCCATCCGGACCGCACTGGACCGGCGCACCGGTGGCGCGGAGCTCGTCTACCACGGCTCCGCCGAGCCCGTCGCCGTCCAGGCGCTGCGCCGGCTCGGAGCCCGGCCCGCGCCAGGCCTGCCCCGCACCGGCGGCCTGACCGTGCTGCTCAGCGGCCGTCCCGGCACGCTTCCCGAGCCCGCTCTCGCATACGCCGAGGGCCGCCTCCTCGCCGACCGGAGCGCCGCCGTCCGGGGATGACCCCGGTCAGGGCGTGACGGCGGCCGCGCGCTCGCCGATGGCGACGTGCTCCTCGGACTCCTTCCGGGTCAGGCCGTCTCGCGGTAGGGGTTCCAGGCCCCCCGGGGGCGCCTCCGGTGCCGGGGGCGAGGTCGGTGGCGTACGTGCGGAACGTGAGTACGCTGCTACACATGAAGGTTCACCCCCCGGGTCCGCTCTGGACGGGCCGGGCCTCCAACCGCGTGCAGTGGGTGCTCGCCGGCGCCGGTCTGGCCTGCCTCGCGCTCGGTGTCGAGCTCGCCGTGGACTACGGCGACGCGGGCCTCGTCGCGCTCCTCATGGCGGTGATCGGCTGCCTCGCCGTGGGGCTGCTCATCCTCTTCGGCACCCTGGCCTTCGTCCACGTCGCCGTCACCGTCGACGCGGAGGCGATGGAGGTGCGCTGCGGCCTCATCGGCCTGCCGCGCCGGAAGATCAGGCTCACCGAGATGGCCTCCGCCGAGTTCGTACCCAAGATCACCCCCCAGCAGTGGGGCGGCTGGGGCTACCGCTGGCGCCCGGAGAAGGGCACGGGCGTCATCGTGCGGCGCGGCGAGGGCGTGCAACTGCGGCTCGGCGACGGCAAGCTCTTCACCGTCACCGTGGACGACGCGGCGAGCGCGGTCCTCGTGCTCCGCGCCCACATGCGGGCCCGCGCGCGCTGATCCCCGCCCGGTCGAACGGTCTGTCCATCCGCGCGCCGACCCGCGCGCCGACCCACCGTGGGGCCCCTTCACCCGCCCGAACGGCCCCGCCGGGAAGTCCACCGGCACAGCACAGGGACGTACACTCCGCCAGATGAGCAGCAGTGCGACCCGCGCGGCCGGGAACGAGCCCCCGAAGCCCGCCACCCGAGCCGAAACGGAAACGGAACCAGCGACCGGTTCCCCGGCCTCCACCGAGGGCGTCCCGGCCTCCACCGAGGGCGTCCCGGCCTCCACCGAGGGCGTCCCGGCGGCCTCCCCCGCGCGACGGCGGTCCGAACGCCTCGCGCGTCCCGCGCTCGCCGTCCTCTCCGGCGTGCTGCTCTACCTCAGCTTCCCGCCCCGCCCCCTGTGGTGGCTGGCCCCCCTCGCGCTCGCCCTGCTCGGCTGGTGCCTGTACGGGCGCCGCGCCCGCGCGGGCTTCGGCCTGGGCGTCCTGCACGGCCTCGGCTTCCTGCTGCCGCTGCTCGTCTGGACCGGCGAGGGCGTCGGCCCGGTTCCCTGGCTGGCCCTCGTCACGCTCGAATCCCTCCTGATCGGCCTCGCCGCGCTGGGCATCGCCCTCGTCAGCCGGCTCCCCGGCTGGCCGCTGTGGGGCGCCGCCGTCTGGATCGCCGGCGAGGCGCTGCGCGCCCGCGCCCCCTTCGGCGGGTTCTCCTGGGGAAAGCTCGCCTTCGGACAGCCCGACGGCGTCCTCCTGCCGCTCGTGGCCCTCGGCGGCACCCCGCTGCTCTCCTTCGCCGTGGCCCTGTGCGGATTCGGCCTCTACGAGGTCCTGCGCGTCGGCGCCGACACCCGCCGGGCCACCGCCGCGCTGCTCGCCGCCACCGCCGTGGCCGCCCCGCTCGCGGGCGCCCTCGCGGCCCGGCCGCTCATCTCCGACACGGCCGAGGACGGCACCGTCGTGGCCGCCGTCATCCAGGGCAACGTGCCGCGCGCCGGCTTCGACTTCAACGCCCAGCGCCGCCAGGTCCTGGACAACCACGCCCACCGCACGGTCCAGCTCGCCGAGGACGTCAAGGCCGGCCGGGTCCCCAAGCCGGACTTCGTCGTCTGGCCGGAGAACTCCTCCGACATCGACCCGTACGCCGAGCCCGACGCCTACGAGGTGATCGACGAGGCGGTCAAGGCCATCGGGGTGCCCGTCGCGATCGGCTCCGTACTGGCCCCGGAGACCGGACCGCTGCGCAACACGATGATCCTGTGGGACCCGGCCAAGGGCCCCACCGACACCTACGACAAGCGCAAGATCCAGCCCTTCGGCGAGCGCATCCCCATGCGGTCCTTCGTCCGGCTCTTCAGCTCCGACGTCGACCGCGTGCGACGCGACTTCGGCCCCGGCAAGGAGCCCGGCGTCTTCGACATGGCGGGCAGCGGAGTCGGCATGGTCACCTGCTACGAAGCCGCCTTCGACGACGCCGTCCGTTCCACCGTCCGGGCCGGCGCCCAGGTCATCGCGGTGCCCAGCAACAACGCCACCTTCGGCCGGACCGAGATGACCTACCAGCAGCTCGCCATGGACCGGGTCCGCGCCGTCGAGCACAGCCGAACCGTCCTGGTCCCGGTCACCAGCGGGGTCAGCGCCGTCATCCGCCCCGACGGCGCGATCGTCCAGCAGACGAAGATGTTCACCGCCGATGCCCTGGTCGCGGAGATCCCGCTGCGCTCCAGCGAGACGCCCGCGACCCGCTACGGCCCGCTCGTCGAGTACGCCCTGCTGGCCCTCGCGGCCGCGGGCCTCGGCTGGTCGGCGGCCCGCCGCCTCGCCAAGGCCTCGTAGGCTCGGGAGATGACGACACCCGACTTCATCCGCGCCCTGCGCGCCTCCGCCGGGAACCAACTGCTCCTGCTGCCCGGGGTGACCGCCATCGTCGTCGACGACCTCGGGCGGGTGCTGCTGGGGCGGCGCGCCGACACCGGGCGGTGGTCGGTGATCGGCGGGATCGCCGAGCCGGGGGAGCAGCCGGCCGACACGGCGGTGCGCGAGGTCTACGAGGAGACCGCGGTGCGGTGCGTACCGGAGCGGGTGGTGCTGGTGCAGATGCTCCCGCCGATCACCTATCCCAACGGCGACGTCTGCCAGTTCCAGGACATCACCTTCCGCTGCCGGGCCACGGGCGGTCGGGCGCGGGTCAACGACAACGAGTCGCTGGAGGTGGCCTGGTTCGAGCCGGACGCGCTGCCCGAGCCCCTGGAGTCCTTCGCCGTCGACCGGATCCGCCGGGCCCTGCGGGACGAGCCGACCTGGTTCGAGGCCCCCGCCGCGGCCGGAGCGTAGAGGCGCACGGCGCGCGGCGCCGGGGAAACGGCGCGGTGACCGGACCTCAGCCGTCGACGGCCGCCTCCCGGTAGAGCTCCGACGCCTGGTCGCCCATGACCGCGCTGTACGAGACGTCCGGGTCGCTCCCGCCGCCCTCGTAGCCGCCGAGGACGCCCGCCAGGGCGCCGTCGACGAGCCAGGGACTGCCGCTGGTCCCGCCGCTGAGGTCCGGACACTCGATGCGACGCTGCGTCGCGGAGATCAGCGTCGTGCCGTTGGAGCAGTACAGCGGGGACTCGCCGGTACTCGGATAGCCCACGATGGAGACCGTGGCCCCGGCGGGCTGCTCCGCCGCGACCGTGAAGCCGCCGACCACGTCCTCGACCTCCCGGCCGCCCAGCGGGGCCAGCGTCGCGAAGGCGATGTCGTGATCGGGGTCGCGGCCGTCCGTCCAGTCCGGTGCCACGTACATGTCCGTCAGCCTCCACAGGCCGTACGGTGCCTCGCCGTCCCGGTAGCCGGGGGCGAAGTAGGTGCGGTCCAGGTCGCCCAGGCAGTGCGCGGCGGTGGCGATCACATCGCGGTCCTCGCTGCGCACCACGGCGGCCGTGCAGAAGTGCCCGCCGTCGATGCCGCCCGCGAACAGGGCGCCGACCCGTCCCGCCGTCGCGTCGGCCGCGGCCGTCGTGGTGACGCCGAGGGGCGGTCGGGCGAGGGCGTCCGGCACGTCGACGCCGAGCAGCGCCGTCATCGCTGCCAGGGCTGCCAGGATCCGTGACGCGCGCCGGCCACGGGCGCGGGGGCGGCGGTCCGATCGGGAGGGAAGGCGCTGGATCATGCTCAGAGCCTGGTGGGCGAACCTGTGGCGGGAGGCCGGGAATCCATATGAATCGGCTGTGAATCACCGGGGGCGGGCCCAGAGCGGGAGCCGGCCCCAGAGCCGGAGCGGGAGCCGGGGCCGGACCGAGCCGGAGCGGGCCCGTGCCGGCGCGACGCGCACGCCTCGCGACGCCGACCGCGCGCGGCGCTAGCGCCGCTCGTACACCGTCACCCGGCGGCCCCGGACCTCCCGGTCCGCCACCACCGTGAACTCGGCCGCCAGGACCGCCGCCTTCGCCCGGTCCGCCTGGGCGCCCGGGGGCTTCGCCGTCCTGGTCGCGTCCGTCACCAGCAGCACGCGCCGCCGCCCGCGCAGCTCAGCCGTGATCCGCGCCGGGCCCGCCTCCTCGCCCTTGAGGGTGCCCGACTCCACGGGACCGCGGGCCAGGGCGACGTCCGCCAGCCCCGCGAACGCCCCGGGCGAGACCAGCGCGGTGTCCCGCCGGGCCGCCGGCACGAAGAGCACCGCGTCGCCGTCACGCTTCAGCCGGGACACCTCCCCGGCGACCGCCAGGACGTCGTCCACCCTGCTGGCCGGGGACCTGTCGGCGACCGCCACCGGCAGCACCGCCAGCGCCGAGACCCCTATGACGGCCGGGACGAGCGCGCCCGACGTCTTCGGCCACCGGGGCGCGAGGGCCCGTACGGCCGCACCGAGCGCGGCGCCGATCAGCAGGGCCAGCCCCAGCATGCAGAAGAGCACGTACCGGTCCAGGAACAGCGGCTGGACCAGGGAGGCGGCGGCCAGCCCCAGCAGCGGCACCGCCAGCAGCGGCAGCCCGACCGCCGCCGCCGACAGCCGGGCTCCGCGGCCCGCGCCGTGCGGCCCGTTCCACCGGTCCGCCCAGGCGCCCAGCACGCCGATCGCCAGAAGCACCGCCGGGCCGATCATCATGTGCCAGGTCAGCGGCGGTATCCACGAGACCTGGCCGGACTGGGTCCGGCTGAACAGGATCAGCGGGAGCGCACCCGCCACGGCCGCCGCCGAGGCGGTCAGCCAGCACGCCAGGGCGCCGCGTCCGGCCCGGACCCACCACAGGGTCGCCGCGTGCGCGGGCAGGATCAGCAGCGAGAACCAGTTCAGCAGCGCGCAGACCAGTACGACCGCCCCGTACGCCGCCCACCGCGGCCGCGTCCGCCGCCCGGAACCGGCCGTGAGCAGCGAGACCAGCAGCAGGGTCGAGACCCCGGCGCCGCCCGCGACCAGCGCGTACGCGCGGCCCTCCTGGAGCTGGAACTGCACGGCCGGCAGCAGCCCGAGGGCCAGCCCGCCGCCCAGTCCCGCCCACGGGCCCGCCAGCCGGCGCCCGATCAGCGCCACGCAGGCGGCGGCGAGCGCCACCGCCAGCACCGAGGGGAGGCGCAGGGTCGTCGTGCTCGCCCCGAACACCTCGAAGAGGACGTGCACCAGCAGGTAGTAGAGGCCGTGGACGGCGTCCACATTGCCGAGCATGTGCCAGATCTCGCCGGGCGAGCGCTGCGCCACCTGCCAGGTCGCCGCCTCGTCCCGCCACACGCTGTGCTGACGGGAGATCCCCCACAGGCCGAGCGCCAGTGTCCAGAGAAACGGAACCAGCCACACGAGATTCGGCCGCCGACGGCTGCGGCCGATGGCCCGTCGGCCCGTCGCGCGCAGGGCGGTACCGCTCGGCGGGCCGGTGGATATGTGGGATGTCATGAAGGCGTTCGGATCCTCGGAGCACTGTTCGGGCGGAAAGCACCAGTCTATGGACGCCACGGACGGTTTCCGGACCGGGTGTTGTGCACGACGGAGCGTGATCGTGTGGGCCGCCCGCCCCTAGCCTCGCGGCAGAAGGTGCCCAGCGGGCACACGGTGCACGACAGGGGCGGTACTTGGTGAACTGGCTGATTCACGACTACCGCGAGAGCGATCTCGCGGCCGTTGTCCATCTCATCGACACCACGGCCGAACTCGGCCAGGAGTCGGTCTTCTCCCTGGCCGAGTGCATCGGCGCCCTCACCGACCGGCAGCCCTGCGTGGTCGCCGTCCACCAGGGCGTACCGATCGGCGCCGCCCTCGCCTGCGTCACCGGCGAGCGCGCCTGGGTCATGCGGATCGCCATCGCCGCCGGCTGGCGCGGCCGGGGCCTGGCGAGCGCCCTGCTCGTGGAACTGGAGCGGCGGCTCATCGCGGCCCGCGTCGGCCGCATCGCCTACGTCCTGCCCGAGGAGGACCTGCTCGGGGAGGGCCTGCTCAACGCCGGATACACGCGGCAGCCCGCCGTCGCCTACTTCGAGAAGACCGAGCCGCTGCACGGACCGGCCGCCGGGCTCCTCGACGACCTCGGCGGCCGCTTCCTGCCGAACGACCTGTGGGCCAAGGTCGCCGGCATGGAGAAGGAGAAGGACCTCATCGAGCGGCGCGTGGTGCTGCCGCTCGCCGAGCCCGAGCGCGCCGCCGCGCACGGCGTGCGGCCACCGCGCGCCATCACCCTCTTCGGTCCGCCCGGCACCGGCAAGACCACCTTCGCCCGGGCCATCGCCTCCCGGCTCGGCTGGCCCTTCGTGGAGCTGCTGCCCTCGCGTCTCGCCGACGAGGGGAACCTCGCCGCCGCGCTGCGCGACGCCTTCGCCCGGATCGGCGAGCTGGAGCGGGTCCTCGTCTTCATCGACGAGGTCGAGGAGATCGCGCCCGTGCGCACCGAGCCCGCGCAGCCCGGCGGGATCCACGGGGTGACCAACGAGCTGCTCAAACTGATACCGGGCTTCCGGGAGGGCGACGAACGGCTTCTGGTCTGCGCCACCAACTCCGTCCGCTCGCTCGACCCGGCGTTCCTGCGCCCCGGCCGCTTCGACTACCTGATCCCGATCGGTACCCCGGACGCGGGCGCCCGCGCCGCGATCTGGTCCCGCTACACGGCGGGCCGCGCCGATGTCGACGTACCGGCCCTGGTCGCGGCGACCGAGCTGTTCACACCGGCCGACATCGAGCACGCGGCGCGGATCGCGGCGCAGGTGTCATTCGAGCGGGACCTGGAGGCGGTGGGCGCGCGGGGCGCGGGGGCGGCGCAGCTCGGGGCGGGCACGGAGGACTACCTGGCGGCCGTGGCACAGTGCCGGCCGACGGTGACCCCGGCGATGACGGGCGAGTTCGCGGCGGACATCACCGCCCACGCGAGGTTCTGAGCGGGCGGCTCCGAACGGACGGCCCCGGCGGAGCGGAGGCCGGACCGTGCGGGCCCCCGGCGGAGGCCGGACCGTGCGGGCCCTGGCGGCGCCCCGCCGCATCCCGGACGGCAAGACGGCCCGCAGCCCCTCCCCAAAGCGGCTGCGGGCCTCCCGCGCGGACGAGGCGTCCGTGCGGGGCAGCCGCGTTCCGTCAGGGGTGTATCGCCGGCTGGAACGTGGCGGCGAGAGCGCCCCCGAGAGCGTCCCTGAGCTCTCGGCGGCACATACGAGTCAATCAGCGCGGGTCGTGGGGGCGCGGGGGGCCCCCCCCCCCCCACCCCCCGGGCCGGACAACCCCCCCCCCCGCCCCCCCCCGTAGGCGGAACGGAGTGACGGGGCCGGGCGGGGGGACGGCGGC
>NZ_JBHWVV010000009.1:72309-128541 GCF_042736715.1 Streptomyces sp. NPDC060049 | reverse complement strand
GCGCCCGGCGGGCCCGCCCCCCCCCCGCCCCGCCCCCCGGGCCAGGCGCGCTCCCACCACACACCCCCGGGGGGGCGCGGGCCGCCCCCGCCCCCCCCCCGACCCCGATCGCCCTGGCCGTAAGACCCGGACGCCAGGCCGCCGCGATAGGCCGAACGGATGACAGGGCCAGGGCCTGGAGACGGCCTAGTGGGGTGGCCATGGCCTTCATCGCCGGCTTCTCGCCGGGCACGCAGAACGAGCTCAAGGAGCGGCAGAGCGCCCTCGTCCTGCGCGACGACGAGGAGGACGGCGCTCCGCCGCGCTCCCGGGTGGACCTCGACGCCGGTCGCGCCGTCATCCGTGTGCCGGCTACGGGCGGCAGCGGTACGTGAACTCCGCCGCGGCGGTCTGCTGCGCCGGCGAGATCAGCTGGAGCTCGGCCTTCGCGGGGTAGGTGCCCGCGCCCTGGAACGTCCACAGCAGGTGGAGGCGGGCCTCGTGCCGCCCGCTCGGCACCCGCTCGGTCAGCTGTTCCGAGCGCGTGCCGTCGCTGCGCACCCAGCGGTAGGTGAGGGTTCCCGGGCGCCCGTTGGTCCGTACGACGGCCACCACGTCGGCGGTCGCGTCACAGCCGGGGCCCTCGGGGGCGGTGGTGACCGCCACGTCGCGGACCTCCAGGGCCGGGCCGTAGCGCTGCCAGCCCAGGTACACGAGGACCGCGAGCAGGATCACCGCCGCCAGGGTGTAGCGCCGCCATTCGCCTGGCCGGCGGGGTGGCGCGGGTGCCGGGGCCACCGGGAAGGGCAGCGGGAGAGCGGCCGTCACTCCGGGGCCGAACCGCAGCACGGACCCCTCGACGCGGTCCGGCCGGGCCCCGCCGGGCAGCCGCCGGGTCCCTTCACCGGCGGGCGCCTCCAGCTGCCGGGTCGCGTTTCCGCCGGGTATGTCCAGCTGTTGGGTCGCGTCCTCGCCCGGCGGGTCGAGCCGCCGCGTCGGGCTCTCGCCGGGCGGGTCCGGCCGCTCGGTCTCGTCCGGGTGCCGGGGCGGGCCGCTGATCCAGTGGCTGCCGAGGACGGTGGCGCTGTACTCGTCGTCTTCGCCCTGCGGGGCGCGGGGATCGCTCATCGGGGCACGACCACGCAGCGCGGGATCTGGGTGGTCGCGTACGCGTACCGCTTGGGCGCCGCGGGTTTCGTGGAGACGCGCACCGTCAGGTGGCAGCCGCTGCCACGCGTGAAGGTGTGCCTCTGCGACAGCGTGCTCGGCGCCCCGGCGGGAGCGGGGAGGCTGTCGGTGCCGTCCGCGACGGCGAGGTCGTTCGGCGCGTTGCCGAGGAACCACTCGAGAACGACGGTCACGGGTCCGCCTTTGGCGTTGAGGTTCACGGTCGCGTCACCGACCGTGGGGCCGGCTTTGAGGGTGACGGACACCGAGGAGACGACCACGCTCGGGCTGGGCGTGGGTGTCGGGGACGCGGTGGGGGACGGCGTCGGGGACGGCGGGACGCTGTAGCTCGGCGTGGCGGACGCGGACGGCGTCGGACTGGGCGTCGGGCTCGGGCTCGGGCTGGTGCTCTGGCTCGGCGAGGCAGACGGCTCCGGGGACGGGGCGGCGGCAGGGGGCGCCGCCGACGCGCTCGACGTCGCGAAGGAGTTCAGGGCCTTCGCCCCGCCCGGCTCCGCGCCGACCGCCTGGTAGCCGAGCACGGCCACGATCCCCAGCACGAGGGTGGCGCCGGCCGCGACCAGGCCGCGCCGGCCCGGGGTCCAGCGCGGCGCGGGAGCCGGCAGCGTCGTCGTGGCCAGCGCGGTGGTGCCCTGCGTCGGGGCGCCGGCCGAGGGGAAGAGCAGCGGCAGCAGCGCGGCCAGCGCGGCCAGCTTGCGCTGGCCGCGCTCCTCCCACTGCGGGCCGTAGGCGGACAGGGCCACCGACTCCAGCTCCGCGACGAACCGCTCGGCGTCTTCGGGCCGCTGCTCGGGGGCCTTCGCCAGCCCCCGCCGGATCAGCGGGCGCACCGGTTCCGGGGCCTCGGTCTCGGGCACCGGCGCCTCGACGTGCTGGACCGCGAGCTCCGCGAAGCTCTGACCGTCGAAGGGCTTGCGGCCGGTCAGGCATTCGAAGAAGGTCGCCGTCGCCGCGTACACGTCCGCCGCGGGCGAGGCCGGCCGGCCCTGCCACTGCTCCGGCGCCATGTAGGCGGGCGTGCCGGCGGCCCCCGGTGTCGTACCCAGCGGCGTGGCGATCCCGAAGTCGACCAGTTTCGAGGTGCCGTCGGCCGCGACCAGCACGTTCGCCGGCTTGTAGTCGCGGTGGACCACACCGGCACGGTGGGCGTCGGCGAGTCCGAGCAGGGAGCCCTTCAGCAGGACCAGTGCGGCTTCGGGACCGGTCTGCCCGCACTGTTTGAGGAGGGCGTTCAGCGGGACGCCGTCCACGAGTTCCATCACGATGCCGGCGCCGCCGGGCGCCTCCACGTACTCGTACAGCCCGACCACGTACGGCGACCTGAGATCACCGAGCAGCTGGGCCTCCGCCCGGAACTCGCGGACGAAGGCCGGGTTCTCGAGCATCCGGTCGTTCAGGTACTTCACCGCGACGGCCGTGCCGGTGCCGTCGTGGACCGCGAGCACCACGCGGCCGCTGGCCCCCGAGCCGAGCGGACGGACCTCCGAGTAACCGGGAACCGACCACATGCCGTTCATACCTTTCCCCCTGCCGTGGCGTGACCGCGCTCCGGGACCGGTCTTCGCAAGGGACCGGCCACCACCTGGGACACGTTCTCGCCACGGCTGGTTCCCGGCAGGGCACCGGACCCGGCCGAGCGCTGGTCCCGGCCGGGTCACGCGAGCGTGGCGGCGGCGTCAGGCCGCCTCCGCCTCCGCCTCCGCGCCGATCATGGCGTGCAGCCGGTCGGCGGCCGCCCGCCCGAAGTCCGGATCGTTGATGTGGGTGTCGTAGTCGTAGAGCCGGGCGGCGCTGCCCCGCAGTCCCTCGCGCAGTGCCGAGAACAACGCCCCGTCGGCGTCGGGGTCATGGTAGGGCCCGCCCGGCGCGCCGAGCGTGGACAGTCCGCGCAGTGGGACGCAGACGGCGGTGGGGCCGGTGGCCGCACGGAGTTTGGCGGCGACCCGGCGGCCCAGTTCGGCGCATTCGGCCCCGGTCGTACGGATCACCGTGATCGAGGGGTTGTGCACGCGGACCCGGCGGAAGCGGACCCGGTCCGGCAGGCTCTCCATCGGGCCGAACTTCACCATGTCCAGCGCCCCCAGGCTCACCACCTGCGGGATCCCGGCCCGACCGGCCGCGCTGAGCCGGTCGGGACCGGCGGTGAGGATGCCGCCGCACAGGTCGTCGGCGAGCTCGCTGAGCGTGAGGTCGAGGACGCCCGCGAAGATCCCCTGGCCGGCGAGGGTCTCCAGGGTCCGCCCGCCGGTACCGCTGACGTGGAAGACCAGTACCTCGTAGCCGAGGTCCGTCAGTCGCTCCCGGGCCGCGTCCACGCCGGTCGTGGTCACCCCCGCCATGCTCGCGGCGATGAGCGGCCGGCCGCCCTCGCCCAGCCGGGCCGGCCGCCGCAGTTCCGTCGAGGCGCGTTCGAAGGCCTTGGCCATGGCCGCGACGGCCGCGACGGCATTGGCCAGGACCGGTGCGGAGACACTGTTGATCCCCGCGATGTCCACGATGCTGTACATCATGGTGAGGTCCGCGGATCCGACGTACGGGGCCACGTCCCCGGACGCCATGGAGGAGACCATCACCTTCGGGACGCCCAGGGGCAGCGCGCGCATCGCCCGGGTGGCGATGGACGTTCCGCCGCTGCCGCCGATGGCGAGGACCCCGTGCAGGCGGCCCTCGGCGTGCAGGCGTAACAAGGTCGCTTCCGCGCCCCGGGCCATCGTCGTCACGGCCGCACCCCGGTCGGCGGCCGCGCGCAGTTCGGACAGTTCCGTTCCCGCGGCCCGCGCCACCGCTTCACGCGGCACATCGGCGGGCACACGGGGCTCGTTCATGATTCCTGTGTCGACCATGACCACTTCGACGCCGGCGCGCAGCAGCCTCTCGCGCAACCAGCCGTACTCCACACCCTTGGTGTCCAGGGTTCCCACCAGCACGACGTTCGTCATAGGTGCAATGTCCATGCAGGTGGGGTTTGCTGGCAAGTAAAGGTCGGGTCAACCCTCGTTGTCGAGGAGTTCCAACAGCCTTTCCAGGAAAGGGATCTGAGAGACCACCAGCTTGTTCCGGGCCGTCTCGGGGCCGAACCACTCCACCCGGTCCAGCTCGGGGAACTCCGCGGTCCGCCCCGATTTCGGCGGCCACTCCATGGTGAAGGTCCCGTGTACGGCCAGCGCCGGATCGAGGTCCGCGCGCACCGCCCAGACCGTCACGAGTTTGCCGCCGGGTATCCGTACCTCGCCCAGCGGCAGGTACGGGCCCTCGGGCGGCGGCAGCCCGACCTCCTCCGTGAACTCCCGGCGCGCGGCGTCGCGCGGAGCCTCCTCGGGCCCGTACTCGCCCTTCGGGATCGACCAGGCGCCGGCGTCGCGCCGCTCCCAGAGCGGGCCGCCCATGTGGCCGAGCAGTACTTCGGCGGCGGCGCCGCCGCCGGTCTCCGTCGTGCCCGTCTGCCTGAACAGGAGCAGTCCGGCGCTGCGCTTCGCGGTCATGGCCTCATGTATGCCCCGTCCGGGCCGGACGGACTCAGTGGTCGTGCGGGCCGTGCCGGTGCACCGGGCCGTGGGAGTCCGCGCAGTGCGGGTCCGGCGGCGGGTAACCGCTCTCGCCCGGGCGGCCGACCGTCAGCAGGGAGTCCTGGACGTGGTCCACCTGGAGGGTGGTGTGCGTGATCCCGTACTCCTTGGCCAGCAGGGCCTCCAGGTCCCGGCGCACGGCGTGGCAGTCGCCCTCCGGCGCCACCAGGACGTGCGCGGACAGCGCGGCCTGTCCGGAGGTGATGGTCCAGATGTGCAGGTCGTGGACCTCGGTGACCGGCGGCTGCCCGACGAGGCGGTCGCCGACCGCGTCCGGGTCCACGTGGGCCGGTGCGGCCTCCAGGAAGATCCGGCCGGACTCCCGGACCAGCCCGTAGCCCGCCTTGACCATCAGGGCGACCACGACGAGCGTGGCGATCGAGTCGGCCTGCCGGAATCCGGTGGTGAGCACGATCAGACCGGCGACGGCGGTGCCGATGAAGGCGAACAGGTCGTTGAGGACGTGCTGGTAGGCGCCCTCCACGGCGAGCGAGGAGCGGTTCGCCTTCGAGATGCACCAGGCCGCCGCGATGTTGACGACGATGCCCGCGAGCGCCGTCACCAGCACGAGACCGCCCTCCACGGGCGGCGGGTCGGCCAGCCGCCGCACCGCCTCGTAGGCCAGCCAGAGCGCCAGCAGGAGCAGGGTGAGCCCGTTGGCCTGCGCGGAGAGTATCTCCGCGCGCTTGAGGCCGTAGGTGAATCCGCCGCGCGCCGGGCGGGCGGCCAGCCGCATCGCGATCAGCGCGAGGACGATCGAGACGGCGTCCGTCAGCATGTGGGCGGCGTCCGAGATCAGCGCCAGGGAGTGGGCCAGGACGCCGATGACCACCTCGATGGCCATGAAGCCGGCGATGAGGCCGAGGGCGATGGCCAGCCAGCGGCGGTCGGCGTCGGCGGCGACACCGTGGCTGTGGCCCGCGTGGCCGTGGCCGCCCTGCGCCGCGTGGCCGGTGGCGTCGTGATCGTGCGGCGCGTGGTCGTGCGCGCTCATGGCGTCCCCCGTGGGTCGGTTCGCGTTCCTGTTCCGCGGAACGCGTCGCCTGAAGTGAAGCGCACCGCACGGCTATGGGCAAAGGCTGCAACGGGGACCGTTGTCATTACCCATAAGACGGCCCTGACCTGCGGTTATGCCGTGCCGGTCGGATCGTGGGAAAATCTCTTCATGGTCCAGCGCCACGGTGCGGGTACCGCACCCGAGCTCGTATTGGAAACCGACGGGGGCTCCACCGCGCTGAGCCCGCGCCAGACGTACCACGTCGGCCGGGACCCTCTCTGCGAGATCTGCCTCGAGGACGCCCGGGTCTCCTGGCACCACGCCGTCCTGCGCCCCGAGGGCGACCACTGGACGCTGCAGGACGACAACAGCACCAACGGCACCTGGGCCGACGGCCACCGGATCCACGAATGGGCCGTCGGAGTCGGCAGCGAACTGCGCTTCGGCAGCGCCGCCGACGGCCCGCGGGTGCGCTTCGTCGATCCCTCGCCCGCCGTCGCCCGCCCCTCCTCGGTCTCCCACCCGAACCTCACCACCACCTTCCGGCAGCCGACGTCGATCCGTCCGCTGGCCCCCGCCGCCGCCGTCCGCATCGGCCGCGCCCCGGACAACGACCTCGTCCTCGACGACCTCGTCGTCTCCCGCTACCACGCCGAACTGCGCGCCCGCGTCGACGGCACGTACGAGATCGCCGACCTGGGCAGCCACAACGGCACCTACCTCAACGGTGCCCGCGTCGCCAGGGCCGTGGTCATAGGCGAAGGCGACGTCGTCGGCATCGGCCACACCGCCTTCTGCCTCGTCGGCGACCAGCTCCAGGAGTACGTCGACACCGGCGAGGTCTCCCTCGACGTCCAGGACCTCGGCGTCGCCGTCGACCACGGCCGCAAAACCCTCCTCGAACACGTTTCCTTCCCCGTCGGCGCCACCACCCTGCTCGCGGTGGTGGGCCCCAGCGGCGCCGGCAAGTCCACCCTGCTCGGCGCGCTGACCGGCCTGCGCCCAGCCGACCACGGCACCGTCCTCTACGACGGCCGCGACCTCTACCGCGACTACGCGGAGCTGCGCAGTCGCATCGGCCTCGTCCCGCAGGACGACATCCTGCACGCGCAGCTCACCGTCCGCCGCGCCCTCGTCTACGCGGCCGAGCTGCGCTTCCCTCAGGACACCGCCAAGGCCGAACGAGAGGCCCGCGTCGACGAGGTGATCGGCGAACTCGGCCTCCAGCAGCGCGCCGACCAGCCCATCCACAGCCTTTCCGGCGGCCAGCGCAAGCGGGTGTCCGTCGCCCTGGAACTGCTGACCAAGCCCTCCCTGCTCTTCCTCGACGAACCCACCTCCGGGCTCGACCCGGGCATGGACCGCTCGGTGATGCACATGCTGCGCGGACTCGCCGACGACGGCCGCACGGTCATCGTCGTGACGCACAGCGTGCTCAACCTCAGCGTCTGCGACCGCCTCCTGGTCCTCGCGCCGGGCGGGCGCATCGCGTTCTACGGCCCACCCGACGAGGCACTCGGATTCTTCGGCTTCGACCAGTGGCCCGAGGCCTTCGAAGCCTTCGAGAACCAGCGCGACCGTGACTGGGCCGGGGGATTTCGGGCCTCACCGGTGCACCAGCGCTACGTCCAGGCCGCCGCCGGCGGGCCCCCGCTCATGGGGCAGCCCGAGCGGGCCGCCGGCCTCGCGCCCAAGCCGCCGCCCAAGGCCCAGAGCTGGGGCTCCCAGCTCTCCACCCTGATCCGCCGGTACTCCGCCGTGCTCTGCGCCGACCGCACCTTCCTGATCATCATGGTCGCGCTGCCGTTCGTCATGGGCGCCATGGCCCGCGCCCTGGCCGGTAGCACCCTCAACGCCGAGACGGCCCTGAACGCCCTGTTCATCCTCTGCGTGGGCGGAGTGCTGACCGGCGCCGCCAACGCGGTGCGCGAACTCGTCAAGGAGCGCGTCATCTACCAGCGCGAGCGCGCCGTCGGCCTGTCCAGATCGGCGTACCTGATGTCCAAAGTGGTCGTCCTGGGCACGGTCACGGTCGGCCAGGCCGTGGTCCTCACCCTGGTCGGCCTCGCCGGAGTCACGACCAACGCCCCGGGCGGCAAAGGCGTCTACATGCCACCGCTGTTCGAGATCACCCTCGCCGTCGCCCTGCTGTCCGTCACGGCCATGCTGCTCGGACTGCTGATCTCCGCCCTCGTGAGCAAGGAGGAGGTCACCATGCCGCTGCTGGTCCTCCTCACCATCGTCCAGGTCGTCTTCTGCGGCTCCCTGCTGAAACTGACCGGCGTCCCCGTCATCGAACAGTTCGCCTGGTTCGTGCCGGCCCGGTGGGCCATGGGGGCGATGGCGAACACCATCGACCTGGGCGCCATCGTGCCCGGCAAGATCACCCAGGACCCGCTGTTCGATCACGAGGCCGACCTGTGGCTGATCGAGATGGGCATGCTGGTCGCCCTGTGCGTGCTGTTCGGCGTACTGGTGGTCCGGGTGCTGCGACGCCACGAACCGGCCATCATGCGGAAGTAGCCGCCCATGACCAGCCCCGGCACGGCCGAGGACTTCAGGCCCACCCACATCGTCCCCCAGCAGGGCCTGCCCGCCTGGGAGACCCCCGACCTGTCCCGCCCCACCGTGCCGCTCGACGGCTTCCTGCCCGTGCAGATGCTGTCCCGGCGCGGCGAGTGGGGGGAGGTCCTGTGCGCGAACGGCTGGGCCGCCTGGGTGGACGGGCGCATGCTCGTCGCCGTGCCGCAGCCCCCGCCCACCGGCGGACGCCCCCTGACGCGCACGGAGGACCCGCAGCCGCTGCTCGAACGGTGCGCCGGCGAGCTGGAACGCTACCGGCGGGCGGTCGCCGAGCTCGCCGACGGGCGGACCGACCCCGATACCTTCCGGCGCACCGTACGGGGACTGCGCGCCGGCGTCGTCGTCGACGGGGAGGCCGTGTGGCTCTACGACGAGACGGCGGGACGGTGGATGTACGCGGACGGCACCCGCATGTCGACCTACGCGGTCGTCGCGGGACCGGGTGCCAGGCCCGGGTCGGAGTCGCCGCCGCGCGAGGCGGACACGGCGCCCGTGCCCGACGTACAGCACGCTCCCACCAGGATCGTGGACGTGCCCGGACCCGAGGCGGGGTGATGGGCTCGGCGCCGGGCGCCGACCCGGTGCACGGGCGCGCATCCGACCTGCGGGGGAGACGGATCGCCGGCTATGTGGTGGAGGCCGAGATCGGGCGCGGCGGGATGGCGGTCGTCTACCGGGCGCACGACGTACGGCTCGACCGGACCGTCGCGCTGAAACTGCTCGCCCCCGAGCTGGCGCGCAACGACACCTTCCGACAGCGGTTCGCGCACGAGTCGAAGGTCGCGGCGGCCATCGACCATCCGCACATCGTGCCGGTCTTCGAGGCGGGGGAGACGGACGGGCTGCTGTACATCGCCATGCGGTACGTGGCCGGGCAGGACCTGCGGGCCATGCTGGACCGGACGGGGCCGCTGCCGGTGGACACGGCGGCGCGGATCGCCGGCCAGGTCGCCTCGGCGCTGGACGCGGCGCACGACCACGACCTGGTGCACCGGGACGTGAAGCCCGGCAACATCCTGGTCGCGGAGGGGACGGACAGCGACCACCCCGAGCACGTCTACCTGACGGACTTCGGGCTGACGAAGAAGTCGCTGTCGCTGACCGGCTTCACGAGCGTCGGGCAGTTCGTCGGCACCCTGGACTACGTCGCGCCCGAGCAGATCGCCGGAAAGCCGGTCGACGGCCGCTGCGACGTCTACAGCCTGGCCTGTGTGGTCTACGAGACGCTGACCGGCGGGCCGCCGTTCCAGCGCGATGACGACTTGGCCCTGCTGTGGGCCCACCAGTACGACCCGCCGCCGCCGGTGAGCTCACGGCGGCCCGGCCTGCCGGCGGGGGTGGACGCGGTGCTGGAGCGTGCCCTCGCCAAGCTACCGGAGGACCGGTGGGACAGCTGCCTGGATTTCACGGGGGCGCTGCGGCGGGCGGGGTCCGGTCCCGCCGTGCCCGTCCGCGAGCCCACCCGGGTGACCCCGGCATCCGGCGAACCCGCGCCGCCACCGCCGCGGTGGGCGCTGCCGGTCTTCTAGGACGGCTGTGGGTCTTCTAAGACGGCTGCCGGTCTTGCAAGACAGGGGAGGGCAGGCCGGGACGGCCTATTCCCCGTCGGGGGAGGGCGCGCACACGACGTGCGCGGTGACCTCCGCGTGCGAGGCCGAGGTGTACCAGCCCGTGCGCCCGTCGCCGTCGACGACGGGGTGGCTGGCAAGGACCGCGTGCGTGGGGGAGCCGTCGCGGGCACGGCCCCAGTGGGCGGTGGAGTACCCGCCGGACTGCACGATCGTGCCGCGCGGGCAGAACACCCGGCTGACGGAGACCGCCTCGGCAGTGGCGTCCTCGCGTCCGGTGTCCCCGGAGAGGTGGCGGACGCCCGAGCCGGTCGCCTGGGTGGGAAGGGCGGTGGAAAGGGTCAGGGCGAGCGCGGAGAGGGCGATCAGGCCAGCGGCGTGAAGCGGCCGGAACAGGCCTTTGGTCATGTTCACGGAGGCGAGCGTGACATGCGGAAACGATCCACCGATGAACCGATATCCGTCCGTTCACCCGGACGGCTCAATGGCCGGCGTGGGAGACAGCCGGCTGGTCAGCCGCGGTGCCGGCGGCGCGGGAACAGGGCGCCGAGGAACCCGGCCGCCCCTCCGGCGACGAAGGCGAGACCGACGTTGCGCCAGAGGACCGGCCGCAGCTCCACCGTGCCGCTGAGGTTGTCGACATCACCGATGCCGAGGAGGGAGAGACCGAACTCGGCCTGGATCCCGGTCAGCAGGCAGACCGTCAGCGTCGCCAGCGCCAGGGCCACGGCCAGGTGGAGGGCGTGCTGCCAGGGCCGTACGTACGCCGGGGAGCGGGCGGCGGCCAGGGCGCCCGCTCCGAGCAGCAGGACGACGGCGAGTGCCACCAGCCACCACGCCCGGGAGTCGCGCTCCGCGAGCGAGGCCACGTCGACGGTGGACAGGTCGGAGCCGGATCCCGTGCCGCGCAGCACCTCGTCCAGGATCCGAGGCATCGGCAGCCCGAACGGCCCCTCGGCCTTGCCCTCCCAGGCGCCGCCGAAGCCGAGCGTGAGGGCGAGCCAGACGAGGTTCGGCAGGCCCAGCAGGACCACCGCCATGGTGCGGGCCGCGTGCCCCTGGGTCAGGGCCACCAGCACGCCGGCGCCGACGCCGATGACCACGTACGCGAGGAGCAGCGCGACCACGGCGGACGCCGCCGGCCGAACCGCCGCGTGGAAGCGGACCAGGCCGCTGGGCAGGGGGGCGCGGCGCGAGACCAGCAGGGCGATCAGCAACAGGCCCAGGATCCACAGCAGTCCGAACAGGAGGGTGGCGGGCACTGCCGCCTCGAAGCCCACCGTCGGGCCCGAGTCGAGGACTTCGGTGATTTCTCCGACGGGCGAATCCCCCGTGGAGATCGCGAAGTCGTGGCGTGCCAGGAGCGCGGCTCCGGTCAGCGCGGCCAGCCAGAGGAGGACCAACGGCGCCGCGCGGGCGAGGAGTTCGCGCGCCCCCGCCACCGCCCGGTTGTGCAGGGGGCGCAGGAAGAGCCATCCGGTGGTCAGCGCGCCGGCCAGGCTGACGGAGAGGGGCAGTACGGACAGGTGCGCGTCGGCTTCCGCCAGGAAACCGGCTCCGCCCGTCACCTCGACCACGCCGCCCGCGGCCATGACGACGACGGCTGCGACCACGTGGGGGAACGCGTCGTCCGGGAGGTCGCCGGCGCCGGCGAGGAAGAGGCCCGCGGCGGCCACGACGGCCATCACCACGAAGCCCGATACCACCGCGACGAGGCCGTCGCGCCAGGCTCGCGCGGCCGATGTCGGTGTGGCTGGGGAGGTCACCTCGGCAGGGCTCACCCTGCCACCGTAGGCACCCTCGGCTTGCGGCCACCACCCGAACGGCGCACACAATGGTCGCCAGGAGTGCAACAAATCAGGAGATTTCCGTGCAGGTACGCGGAGCCTCCGTCGGGACCGGAACTCCTCCGTCTGGGAAGAAGAGCCCGTGACCACTGAACCCGCCGGCCAGCCGCCGCCGCAGCCCTCTTCGCGGCCCTCACAGCCGCCGCCGTCCGAGCGCCCGACGGGCCCGCCTTCAGGGCCACTGTCCGGCGGGCGCGAAGGCCCGCCGCCGCTGCCTCCCCCGCCCCCGTCCGGAGGACCTCCCGCGCCTCCTGGAGGCCCGGGAGGCGGCGCCGGGGGCCCGTCGTCGCAGCCTCCCGCCCGGGGGCCCTGGTGGCGGTCCATGCCCCGGCTCGCCACCGCGGTGGTGGCCCTCGCCGCCGCCGTGACCCTGGCCGTCGTACTGATCCGGCCGTCCGGCGACGGCAGCGGCACCAGGGCGGAGGCCGAGGTGTTCCTGCAGCCCGTCGCAGCGTCCGGGCCCGACCCCTTCACCGAGTCCACCGCCGCCAAGCAGGCCACGCCGCCACCGGAGAGCCCGTCGCCGTCATCGAAGGCCTCCGCCTCCGCCTCCGCCTCCGCCACGCAGACGGGGCCCACGACCACCCGTAGCGTGAGCGGGGCGACGCCCGGCCTGTACGGGGGCACCCAGGGCGCGGCCAGCTGCGACGTCGAGGCGCTGATCAAGGACCTGTCGGCCTCGCCCGCCAAGAACTCCGCCTTCGCCTCGTCGCTGGGTATCCAGCCGGCGGCCGTACCCGGCTACCTGCGCTCGCTCACCCCGGTCCAGCTGCGCAATGACACCCGGGTCACCAACCACGGCTTCCGGGACGGCGGGAACACCAGCTACCAGGCTGTGCTCCAGGCCGGGACGGCCGTGCTCGTGGACGACCGGGGGGTGCCGAGGGTGCGCTGCGCGTGCGGCAACCCGCTGAGCCCGCCGGTGGCGCTGCAGGCCAATCCGAAGCGGTTCGGCCAGCCCTGGACCTCCTACCAGCCCTCGCGGTCCGTGGTCATCGCGCCGTCGGTGACCATCGTGAACACGTTCGTGATCTACAACCACTTCGACCAGCAGTGGTACGAGCGCGACCGGGGCGACCACCACGGCAAGCACGACAAGCCGATCCCGCCGCCGGTGATCCCGACGCTGCCGATCGCCTCGCCGTCGGTGACGTTCCCGACGCCGTCCTCGAAGTCCCCGTCGGTCTCGCCGTCCGGGACCCCGTCGAAGTCGCCGTCGAAGTCGCCGTCGGAGTCCCCGTCCAAGTCCCCGTCGAAGTCGCCGTCGGAGTCCCCGTCGAAGTCGCCCTCGGAGTCGCCGTCGAAGTCCCCGTCGAAGTCGCCGTCTGAGTCGCCTTCGAAGTCGCCGTCTGAGTCCCCGTCCAAGTCACCCTCGGAGTCGCCTTCGAAGTCCCCGTCCGAGTCTCCGTCGAAGTCGCCCGCGCAGTCTCCGTCGAAGTCCGCGTCCCCGTCGAAGTCGCCGTCCCGGTCACCCTCCGTGTCGGCCTCCGGTTCGCCGTCGGCGTCGCCCTCGCAGGCCCCGTCGAAGTCGCCCTCGGGCTCCCCCTCCGCGAGGGTGTCATCCGAGCCGGCCTCGCCGTCGGCGCCGTCGGCGCGGACGGAGCTTCCGCCGTCCGCGCCCGAGCCGTCCGCGCCCGAGCCGTCCGCGCCCGAGCCGTCCGCCCCGCCGCCCGAAGAGCCCTCCCAGGTCGAGCCCTCCCAGCTCGAGCCGCCGCCCCCGCCGCCGTCCCAGGGCGAACCGGAGACAGGTGAGAACGAGGGTACGGACGCGGGTACGGACGCGGGTGCCGCCGGCCGGTGAGTACCGCGCGGCAGCAGTCACCGCGTTGTCGGGGCGCCCGAGTACTCCAGCACTCGGGCGCCCCTCCGCCTTGCCCTGCACGGCGCCGGACACCGCTGGGGGAGATGCACCGCATCCGACGCCGTGCGCCGATCCACCGGGGAGTGCGGGACAGCCTTTAGCGCACGCGGCCGTACAGGTTGGGGTTGTAGGCGCTGAAGCTGGACACGCGGACCGTCTTGCCCGGGCGGGGAGCCTCGACGTACTTGCCGTCGCCGAGGTAGACGGCGACGTGGTGGACGCCGGACGCGCTGCCGTTCGAGGACCAGAACACCAGGTCGCCGCGGCGCAGTTCGGAGCGGGAGACCGGGGTCGTGGCCCGGTACTGGTCGGAGGCGACGCGGGGGAGGGGGATCCCCGCGGAGCGGTAGGCGGCCTGGACCAGGCCCGAGCAGTCCCAGGCGTGCGGGCCGTTGCCGCCCCAGACGTACGGGTCGCCGAGGCGGCTGTTGGCGAAGGAGATCGCGCCCTCCGTGCCCTGGCGCAGGGGGGTGCCGGAGCCGGAGGCGGCACCGCCCGAGCCGCCCGAGGCCCCCGCTGTGCCGGAGGATCCCGAGCCGCCCGTGTTGCGCTCGTACTTGTCCTTGTGGCTGGTCCAGCGCCACCAGCCCGTCGCGTCCTTGTACCAGTACACGCGGTCCGTCGCGTCCCAGCCCGCGCGGCCGCGGAAGGTCGGCTCGGAGGTGCGTACCGAGGAGGAGGCGGCGGACGAGGGCGACGCGGGCGACGAGGGCTTCGCGGCGGCGGAACCACCGCTGTTCGCGGCGTACTTGCTGTAATGCGCGGTCCAGCGCCACCAGCCGGTCGCGTCCTTGTACCAGTACTTCGAGCCGTCCCAGCCCGCTTGGGCCGGCGCCGGCTCGGCGGACGCGGTGGCCGCGCCGGTGCCCATCAGCAGGGTGGCGCCGACAGCCGCGACCACGGCCCCGCGCAGGGTGCAGCGACGGCGGTGGTCCGTGGAGGCCACGGCCGTCGTGCCGCGAGCGCAGCCGGAGCAGTCGCAGCTATCGGGTATTTCCTCGGTGAACTCGGGGGCGCGCATGCCTGGTTCCTCTCCATCGGGGGTGTGTGATCAGCGGGCGTCGGCGGCAGGGCCGCGCGCCGTGTAGAAGGCCACGGTCAAGTCCTTGACCAGTGCCTTGCGTTCGTAGTCGTCGAGGCCCACGAGCCCGCGGTCGGACATCCGGTGAACGGTGTCGTCGACCGCGTCGAGCACGGACGTGAGGACGGAGTCCCGGTGCCGGGCGTCGATCGAGGCGATCCGGCGCCGCTGCATCGCGGCGGCGACCTCGGGGGCGTACTCGACGTGCAGCGGCCGGGCGGAGAAGACCTCGACGCCGACGGCCTTGCACTCGGCGGTGAGCAGTCGGGTCAGTTCGTCGCCGACGGCCTCGGTGTCGCGCAGTGTCCGCGGTTCGGCCGGCTCCGGGCCGAAGGAGTCGGCGGGCATCCGGGAGATCACCCGGGCGGTCGCGGACTCCACCTGACCGCGCAGGTACTCGGCGTGGTCGTCGACGGCGAGCAGGGCGCGGGCGGTGTCCTTGACCCGCCAGACGACGAGGACGACGGCCCGCAGCGCGGTGCCTTCGGCGTCGACGACGCAGAGCGGCTCGCTGCGCCAGTGCCTCAGCCGGACGTCGACCCGGGTGTGCCGGGGCAGCGGGTTGGACCATAGGAGACCGGTACGCCGGATCGTGCCCCGGTAGCGGCCGAAGAGGGTCAGCGACCACGCCTGGCCGGCGCGGCCCCGGCGCAGCCCGGCGAGGGCGGCCAGGGTGAGGGCCGCGGATCCGGCGACGAGGGCGAGCGGCCAGGCCTCGGCGGGTGACGAGGAGGCGCGGAGCTCCTCGTGGCGCGCGAGGACGGCGGCGCCGGCCGTGGCGAGCGCGGCGGTGAGCAGGGCCCACCAGCCGGAACAGGTGCGCGCGGGGCGTTCGGTGAGCCCGGGGTCGAGGACGGGGGGCAGCGTACGCGGTCCGGGCGCGGGTTCCGCCCGGGTGGCGGGCCGGGGTACCGCCCCGCGTACCGGGGCCTGCCGGATCGTGTCGGAACCCGCCGGCCCGCCGACGCCGGTGGCGCGACCGGCGCCGGTGGTTCCCACGTGCCGGTCAGGGTCGTCGAAACCAGTGGGTCCCATGTGTCTGGCGGGATCACCGGGGCTCATGTGGCCAAGGGGCTCCGCGTAGCCGGCGGCCCGGTTCGAGCCGGCGGCGTGGGCGTTCGCGTGGAGCAGGTCGGCCGGTTCCTCGTCGCGGAAGAGCGGGCCGAGGACGAGCGGGTCCCGGTACGGCCGGACGACGAGGCTCCCTCGACCGGTCCGGGTACCACCGCCACTGCCGTCACCCGTGGCAGAGGGCGTGGAGGCGGAGGACGAGTGGCGGTCGGGGCCGAGAGCGGTCCCGGTGTCGCCGGCGGAGCCCGCGCCGTGCCCGGCGCTGCGGCCGGCGCCTGCCCCCGATGCCCCCGAAGGGTCGGCTCCTGCCCCCGAGGGGTCGGCTCCCGCACCCGAAAGGCCCGTTCGCGAACCCGAGGGGCCCGAGCCCGGAGTGCCGACGCCCGGGCCCCAAGGGGAGCCCGCGCCTAGAGCGCCCAGGCCCGGACCCCAAGGGGAGCCCGTGTCCGAGCTCGGGCCGGTGCCGGCCGCGGCCGAGCCGCCGAGCGGGGTGGCCGTCCGCCCCGCGGCCGTCGCCCCGGGCCCCTCCCGCGTTCCTCCCTCCGCTGCCTCGCCCGGCCCTCCGGTCGTCCTCGGCGCTTGCGACAAGCCACACCCCACACAGCCATGGGCGTCAACGACCCCGTGTCGGCGGGTTCCTGACACCACCCAAGATGATCATCAATGGTTCGATCTTCGCGAAATCGAGCAAGACGCCCGTTCGGTGAAGGTCACTACAAGCCAGGACTTTGGTCCCTTTCATGACGATGCGGGGAAGATTTGGGTGGATTAGGCACATCGAGTGCGAATATTCCGGTCGACACGCCGTAGGCGCCCTGCGCGCAACGCGAACAGCACCGGCCCGGCGCGGTCGGCCGAAGAGTGGCACTCTGAAGGTGTGGCGGAGAGGGGACTGACCCCCCAGGTCGAGTGGCCCGCCCGGACGGACACGAGCCTCGCGCTCAACCGCATGGGCACCTTCGACTGGAACCTCGACAGCGGGCAGATGTATCTGGACACCACCGCCCTCGAGGTCCTCGAGCTGCGCCCCGAAGAGTTCACGGGCACCCCCGCCGGGCTGCGCGGACGTCTCGCGCCCGGAGAGGAGGGCCGCCTCGACGCGCGCGTCGCGCAGGCGCTCAAGTCCGGCCGCAGTCACTACGGGGCCTACGTCCGCAGCCGCGCCCGGGACGGCTCGCCGGGCTGGGCGCACATCCAGGGCCACATCCTGAGGGACCCGCACGACCGCCCGTACCGGATCATCGGGATCATCCGCGACGCGGCCGACGACCCCGGCGAGCCCGGAGCCGGCGGCGAGCGGGACGAAGGCCGGCGCCGGCTGACGGGGGTGGTCGAGCGGACCACGGCGATCCTCGCGCACGCCCGCACCGTCAACGACGTCACCGACATCCTCAAGGACCCGGAGGCCCTCGGCCATCTCGGCGCGGTCAGCGTCATGCTCGGCGTCGTCGACGGAGGCCGCATCCACCTCGTCGCGGAGGGCCGGCTCGGCTCGTACGTCCCGGAGATCGAGTACACGCGGATCGACGCGGCACTGCCGATGAGCGAGACCGTACGGACACTGCGGCCGGTGTTCCTCGGCTCCCGCGAGGAGTTCCAGAACCGCTACCCGGTGCTGTGGCCGTACATCGAGCCGTTGGCCGTCCGCAGTGGGGTCTACCTGCCGCTCATCGCCCACGGCCGTGCCATCGGAGCGCTCGGACTGCTCTACACGCGGGACGAGGACTTCACCGCCGAGGAGCGCAACGTGCTGATGGCGCTCGGCAGCGGCATCGCGCAGAGCCTCCAGCGCGCCATGCTCTTCGAGCAGGAGCACGACCTCGCCGAGGGCCTCCAGCGGGCCATGCTGCCGCGCCGGATCCCGGAGGTGCCGGGGGCGCGGATCGCCGTGCGGTACCGGGCCGCCCGGATGGGGCGGGACATCGGCGGCGACTGGTACGACGTCGTCCCGCTCGGCGACGGGCGTGTCGGTGTGATGATCGGAGACGTGGAGGGGCACGACACGGACGCCGCGGCCGTCATGGGGCAGCTGCGCATCGCGCTGCGCGCCTACGTCGCCGAGGGACACACCCCGGGCGCCGCGATGTCGCGGGCCTCGGCCTTCCTGCGGGAACTGGAGACGGAGCGCTTCGCCACGTGCACGTACGCCGACATCGACCTCACGACCGGCATGGCCCGGCTGGTCCGCGCCGGGCACCTCGAACCGGTGGTGCGGCGCGGCGACGGCAGCTGCCACCGGGTCCAGGTCGTGGGCGGGCTGCCGCTGGGCCTGCCCGCGCACGAACCGTCCGGTGCCGGCTCCGGAGCCGGCACGGGGCCAGGGCTCGCCGGAGGCACGGGATACCCCGTCACCAGCCTCGAACTGCACCCCGGGGACACCCTGCTGCTCTGCACGGACGGCTTGACCGAGCGGCCCGACGGCGACCGCGACAGCGGCATGCGATCGCTCATGGAAGCGGTCGCGGGCGGCCCGGCCGACGTGGAGGAACTCGCCGACGTCCTGTGCGACCTGCTCGGGGAATCGGGCGGCGGGGACGACATGGCCCTGCTCGTGCTGCGCCGCCGGGGTACCGCGGCCCCGCGCGGCGGCGGCCCGCTGAGCCACACCCTGACCCCCGGTGACCGGGACGCCCCCGCCATGGCCAGACACCTGATCCGGGCGGCGGTCGCTGCGTGGGGCGCGCGGGACCAGGCCGACGGGATCGAACTGGCCGCGGACGAACTCATGACCAACGCGCTGGTGCACACCGACGGGGTCGGCCACGTCAGCATGCGGCTGACCGCGGACGGCCGGATCCGGATCGAGGTGGAGGACACCAGCAGCGCTCTGCCGCAGCGGCGGGAGGCGGACGACTGGGCGGTGTCGGGACGAGGCCTGATGCTGGTGGACCGGCTGGCGGACTCCTGGGGCGTCGAGCCGCGGGGCGGCGGGAAGTGCGTGTGGTGCGAGTTCGCCATCCCGGGCGCGCCCGCCCCGGGAGGTCCGGCGAGCGGACCGGCCCCGGTACCCGATGGGGGCCGGGACGGGTGACGCGACCGGTCGCGGTGGTCCTCGTCCGCGCCCCCCCGCAGCGGCCGCCCGGCCCCCGCCGGCGACCGGCTCCGGCCGCGGCGCTAGCCGGTGACCCTGGCGGTGAAGGCGTCGAGGTTGCCCAGCGCGCGCTCGATCTTCTCGTCCACGGTCAGCGTCTCCTCGTAGCCCCGGTTCTTGAGCTTCGGCTGCCGCTTGCCCCTGATGTACAGGGAGCAGGCGAGGTCGGAGCAGATGTACGTCCCGACCGTGTTGCCCTCGCGGCCGCGGGCTCCGGCGAGTGGGGCGACGAGGAGGGTGACGCCCGAGGAGGTGTGCCCGGTCAGGCAGATCTGGCAGATGCTGGACTTGAAGCCGCCCACGCGGTTCGCGGCGGGGACGCGCAGCGAGATGCCGACGGCTCCGCCGTCGCGGCCGGGGCGCACGATGTGGGCGCGCAGTGGCGCGGCGGGATCCACCCAGCCGAGGAAGTCGAGGTCCTCCCAGGGGAGTTCGGCGAAGTCCGTCGGCAGCTTGAGGCGCGCGGCCTCGCCCTTGGTGCAGTTCACGAAGGAGGAGCGGATCTGTCGGTCGGTGAGCGGGTCCATGAAACGTACGCTACGTGGCGGTAAGAGCCGTGGTCACCCGCTTTTCCCGGCAGGGCGCGCGCCCCGTCCCGGCCCGGCCCGCAAGGGCGGCGCGCTGCCCGGACGGAGTTGCCCTAAAGGCGGACGAGGGTGACCTCGGTGGCCTTCACGCTGGTCCACACCTCGGCGCCGTCGGTGATGTTCAGCTCGGCGGCCGCCTCGGGCGTGATCTCCGCGACCAGGTCGGGCGTCTGCGCCGAGCCGATCAGCACGCGCAGCCGGCTGCCGACCGAGGTGATCTCCCGCACGGTGCCGGGCCAGACGTTGCGCGGACTGCCGCCCGGGCGGTCCCGGTACACGCCGACCGCCTCGGGGGCGATGATCGCGAGGGCTTGAGCCCCCTCGGGCAGCGCCTCCGCCACCACCAGACTGCCGCCGCCGGCGAGCTCCAGCCCGTGGGCCGACGCCGTGCCGGGCCACGCGTTGCGCCCCAGCATCCGGGCCACCCACGCGGAACGCGGATGCCGGGTGACCTCGGAGGGCGGTGCGTCCTGGAGGGTCTTGCCGTCGGCGAGTACGAGGACCCGGTCGGCCAGTGAGACCGCCTCCACGGGGTCGTGGGTGACGATGAGGCAGACCCCGCCGAAGCCGGCCAGGTGGGTGCGCAGGGTGTGCCGGACGTGGGCACGCGTCGTCTGGTCGAGGGCCGCGAGCGGCTCGTCGAGGAGCAGGAGCCGGGGCCGGGCGGCGAGTGCGCGGGCGAGGGCGACGCGCTGGGCCTGGCCGCCGGAGAGCTGGGCGGGCTTGCGGTGGGCGAGGTGGCCGACGCCCAGCCGGTCCAGCCAGGCCTGGGCCTGCGCGCGGGCCTCGGCGCGCGGAACCTTGCGGGCCCGCAGTCCGTAGGCGGTGTTGGCGAGCGCCGTCAGGTGCGGGAACAGCGCGCCGTTCTGGGGCACCCACGCGACCTGCCGCTTGTGCGGGGGCAGCGCGCTCACGTCGGTGTCGCCGAGCCTGAGGTCGGCGTGGGCGCGGGGGGTGAGACCGAGGAGCGCGCGCAGGAGGGTCGTCTTGCCCGCGCCGTTCTCGCCGACGACGGCGATGGTGGTGCCGGGTCCGGCGTCGAGGGTGAGCTCGTTGAAACCGGTGACCGTCGCGTGCAGCGGCCATCGCCCGCCAGGAGCCGCAGCGGCGGGGGAGTCGGGAGAGTCGGATGAGGCTGAGACGCCCGGGGAAACCGGGCCGGCGGGACCCGCCGGCCATGCCGCCGGTCCCACCGTTCCCGGACGGGGGAACTCGTCGGCGACCGCGGGTGGCTCCGGCGCGTCGCTGCGGGTCACGGGGGCACCCGTCCACCTGCCGCGCAGGGCGACGAGCACGGCCATGGCGATCGCGAGCAGCAGCAGGGAGACGGACGTGGCGGCCTCGGGCTGCTCCTGGAGCAGCAGGTACACCTGGAGCGGCAGGGTCTGGGTGGTGCCGGGCAGGTTGCCGGCGAAGGTGATCGTGGCGCCGAACTCCCCGAGTGCCCGGGCCCAGGTCAGCGCGGCTCCGGCGATCAGGCCGGGCAGGACCATCGGCAGGGTCACCGTGAAGAACACGCGGACCGGCGTGGAGCCCAGAGATGCCGCGGTCTCCTCGTAGCTCTGTTTGAGGCCGCCGAGCGCTCCCTCCAGGCTGATCACCAGGAACGGCATGGCGACGAAGGTGGCCGCGAGGACCGCACCGGAGGTGTGGAAGGGCAGCGTGATGCCGAAGGTGCCCTCGAGCCAGGGACCGAGCAGCCCGCGCCTGCCGAAACCGAGCAGCAGGGCCACGCCACCGACGGTCGGCGGCAGGACCATCGGGAGCAGCACGAGCGAACGCACCAGGGCCTTGCCCTTGAACTCGACGCGGGCCAGCAGCCAGGCCAGTGGCACCCCGAGAACGAGGGAGAAGCCGAGCGCCCACAGGGAGACCAGCAGCGAGAGCCTGAGCGCCTCGACCACACCGGGACTGGTGAGGTGCGTGGCGAGGTCGCCCCACGGGGTGCGCGCGAGGATGCCGAGGAGGGGCATCAGGAGGAACGCCACGGCGAGCAGCGCGGGGATCGCGAGGGCCAGGGGGGGCCGGGAGCGGCGGGTACGGACTGGGCGCATGTGGGTTCCTGGCTGGGGAAACGGTGGCGGCGGGTGAAGCGTAGTGCGGTGTGCGGCGGTCCACGGGCGCCGCGGCCCGGGCCGGTACGCCGCCGCGCGGACACCGCCGTCCGCGCGGCGTGGCACGCGGGCGGGGCTGTCCGTCCCCCCGGACGGGCGGCGCCGCCGCGTCACCGCCGCCGAAGGCCGGTCACGCCTGCTGGAAGCCCGCGTCCTGGAGGATCTTCTGTGCCTCCGGAGTGCTCAGCCACGCCACGAACGCGGCCGCGGCCCCGGCGTTCTTCGACCCCTTGAGCGAGGCGGCCGGGTAGGAGGCCACGGCGTTCTCGGCGTCCGGGATCTCCACGACGGCGACCTTGTCACCGGACTTGACGGTGTCGGTGCGGTAGACCAGACCCGCATCGGCCTCGCCCAGCTCGACCTTGCTCAGCACGGCGCGGACGTTGGGCTCCTGGGAGACCGGCTTCACCTCGATCTTCTGCGCGTCGAGGATCTGCTTGCTGTAGCGGCCTACGGGGACCTCGGGCGCGGCCAGCACGACCTTGATCTTGGTGTCGGCGAGGTCCTTGAGGCCGGCGACCTTGAACGGGTTGCCCTTGCCGGTCGCGATGACCAGGCGGTTCTTCGCGATGACCGCCGGGGCGTTCACCTCGGCCTCGAGGCCGTCCATGGTCCTGGTGTCGGCGGTGACCAGCGCGTCCGCCGGGGCGCCCTGCTTGACCTGGGCCGCGAGCTCCTGCGAACCGGCGAAGGAGAACTTCACCTTCGTGCCCGGGTGCGCCTTCTCGTAGGCGGCGCCGGCGGTCTTGAAGACGTCGGTGAGGGAGGACGCGGCGAGCACCGTCAGCTCGGCGGCCTCGGGTCCGGCGGACGCCGGGGCGCCGGGGGTGGCGCCGGCGGCGTCGTTGCTCTTCTCGTCACCGCTGCCGCAGGCGGCGAGCACCGGTAGGAGGAGGGCGGCGGTCAGGGTGAGGGCGGCGGCGCCGCGACGGGGGTTCAGGGGCAGGATCGGGGACATGGGCTGGTGCTCCTCGGTCGGGTCGGCGGCCGGGCCGGGCCGCGCGGCGGTGACCCGCGCCGGTGACGGCGGAGCGGGCGGGGGTGGCGGGAGGTTCAGGGGCGGTCGATGTGCACGCTCGTGGACTTCACGCGGGCGGTGGCCCGCATGCCGACCTCCAGCCCGAGCTCTTCGACGGCTTCACGCGTGAGCAGGGAGACCAGGCGGTGGGGGCCCGCCTGGATCTCGACCTGGGCGGAGACCTCGCCGAGCTTGACGGCGGTGACGATGCCCGGGAAGGCGTTGCGCGCCGAGGTGGAGGCTTCCCCGTCCTCGGTGTGGGCCCCTTGGCCCACCTCGATGGAGAACGCGGCCAGCGCGCCGCCGTCGATCATGCGGCGGCCGCTCTCGTCGCGGTGGGTCGAGACTCGGCCGGCGTCGGCCCAGCGGCGCGCGGTGTCCGGGCTGACGCCGAGCAAGCGCGCCGCCTGACCGATGGTGTAGGACTGCATGTGCGACACGGTAGAGGCAGCCAGCCGGCATTTGCAATTCTTTTGGGATGATGCACATGGCAGATGCTGCAACCCTTGTTGGAAGCACCAAAAGAGACGCGGGACCGGCCGCCGCGCCAGGACGCCGCGGGCTCGACCTGGACGATCCGAAAGGGACGCCCCCGAGGGCTGTCCCCCGCAATCCCCGGCGGGCCAGCCCTTAGAGTCGGTGTATGGCTGAAGAGGGAACCGCGGGTGCGGGGTCGGCGCGGGTCGACGTGTGGATCTGGTCGGTCCGGCTCACCAAAACACGGGCGATCGCGGCCGCGGCGTGCCGTGCGGGCCACGTCCGGGTCAACGGGGAGCGCGCGAAGCCCGCGCAATCGGTGCGCGCCGGGGACGAGGTGCGCCTGTTCCACGCGGGGCGCGAACGCATCGTGGTGGTCCGGCGCCCGGTGACCAAGCGGGTCGGCCCCCCGGTCGCCGCCGAGTGCCTGATCGACAACAGCCCGCCGCCGCCGACCCCGGTGGAGGCGGCGGTGGTCGGCATCCGCGACCGCGGCGCCGGCCGCCCGACCAAGCGCGAACGCCGCGAGATCGAGACCCTGCGCGGCATTCGCTAGTGCTGTGACCGGGAAGGTCCACCGGGTCGCGGCGCCCGGCACGGCACCTCGCCGCGTTGTCGGGCCACGGCGGTACGTCCAGTACGAGCCGTGGCCCTCCGTCTTGCGCTGCACCGCACCGAACACCGCGACCCGGCACACCTTCCCGGCCACAGCACTAGCGCCCGTCGTCGAAGTCGGGCCCGGCGCCACTGTGACGACGGAGCCCGGCGCCGGGGGATCGCGCGAGCCGAGCGGCCCGCCTGACGACCGAAGCCCGGTCCGGCATCGCGCCGGACCGGGCTTCGGCGTCTCCGTGCGCCCTGCCGCGCGCCGGAAAATTTCTGCAAGAGATTGCTCCACTTCGCCCGAAAAGGGCGCTCGACGTGGAGTCAACACGTGTCAGACCGCGAAATTGCCGGTTCACGAGGGCTTCACGCACTGGTCACACCGCCAGTAGCCTCCCCGCAAAACCTTGCGGCAAGTTTTCAACGCCGCGCCGCCGCAGGGCCGTTGGCCCCGCTTCGAGGAGCAGACCTTGAGATCACGCACACGATCACGCCTCGGGGGGCGGTCGACGGCTCTGGCCCTTGCCGTCACGGGGTGTCTGGCATCGATACCGGCGGCCGCGCTGCCGGCCGCCGGTGCCCCCGCCGACTCCGGGGCGCGGACGACGGCAGCCGCCGCGACGGCCGCCGCCGACAACACGGCGACGGTCTTCTACTACACCAAGACCCGCAACTGGACTGCGTACAACCTGCATTGGGCGCCCGACGGTGGAAGTTGGACGACCGCGCCCGGCACCGGCATGGAGACCGCCTGCACCGACTGGGTGAAGAAGACCGTCAGCCTCGGCTCGGCCGCCGGACTCCAGGCGACCTTCAACAACGGCCAGGGCACCTGGGACAACAACGGGGGCAAGAACTACGCCTTGGGAACGGGTGTGATCACCGTCAAGGACGGGGTGGTGGCGCACAGCGACCCGTGCGCGGCGGACCCCGGAACGGGCACCGGCACCGGCGCGACCGCCACCGTCTACTACTCGACGACCACGGTCGGCTGGCCGACCGTCAACCTGCACTGGGCGCCGACCGGCGGATCCTGGACCACCGTCCCCGGCACCGGCATGGACCCGGCCTGCACGGGCTGGGTGAAGAAGACGGTCGCCCTCGGCTCGGCCGCCGGACTCGCCGCCACCTTCAACAACGGCAACGGCACCTGGGACAACAACAACGGCCGCAACTACGCGCTCGGTACGGGCCTGTCCACCGTGAAGAACACACAGGTCACCGCGAACGCGGCCGACCCGTGCGCCGCCGTGGTCCCCGACACCACCGCGCCCACCGCGCCCACCCGGGTCCAGGCCGCCGCCACCGACGTGTCCGTGGTCGTGACGTGGGACGCGGCCACCGACGACCGGGGGGTGACCGGCTACCAGGTCACCCGCACCGGCGGAACCAAGGGCGCCGTCGTCACCCACGCCACCTCCACCGTGCTCACCGAGTCCGGCCTGGAGGAGCGCACCGCCTACGCCTACACGGTCAAGGCCGTCGACGCGGCGGGCAACCTCTCGCCCGCCTCGGACGAGGCCGTCGCCGGCACCGGTACCCGGCCGCCGGTCCCGGCCGGGTCGGCGCCGCTGGGCGGCGACCCGCGCAAGGATCCGATCTACTTCGTGCTCACCGCCCGCTTCAACGACGGTGACGCGGCCAACAACCGCGGCGGCAGCCAGCACGTGAAGTCCGGGAACGCCGCCAGCAACGACCCCATGTTCCGGGGCGACTTCAAGGGGCTCGTCGAGAAGCTCGACTACGTCAAGGCGCTCGGCTTCTCCGCGATCTGGATCACCCCGGTCGTCCTCAACCGCTCCGACTACGACTACCACGGCTACCACGGCTACGACTTCTACAAGGTCGACCCCCGCCTGGAGTCGGCCGGCGCCTCCTACCAGGACCTGATCAACGCCGCCCATGCCAAGGGCGTCAAGATCTACCAGGACGTCGTCTACAACCACAGCTCCCGCTGGGGCGCCAAGGGCCTGTCCACCCCCACCGTCTACGGGGTCCGCGACGCGCAGTGGTCCTGGTACTACGACGAGAAGCAGACCGGCTTCGAGTACGACGGGCTCACCGTCGAGCCCAAGAGCGGCAAGTCGTACTACAACGGCGACCTGTGGTCGACCGCCGAACCGGCCGGCAACACCTGCGTCAACTGGGGCGTGGCCACCCAGTACAAGAGCGCCGAGGGCTACACCATCTACAACTGCCAGTGGCCGACGCCCACTTCGGGCATGTTTCCCAAGGCCCTGTTCCACCAGTGCTGGATCGGCAACTGGGAGGGCGAGGACGCCCGTTCCTGCTGGATCCACGAGGACCTCGCCGACTTCAACACCGAGAACCCGGCGGTGCAGGACTACCTGATCGGCGCCTACGCCAAGTACATCGACATGGGCGTGGACGGCTTCCGCGTCGACACCGCCGTGCACATCCCCCGCGTCACCTGGAACCGGCGCTTCCTGCCCGCCATCCAAAGTCGCGTCGCCCAGCAGTTCGGGGCCCAGAAGGCGAAGGACTTCTACGTCTTCGGCGAGGTCGGCTCCTTCGTCAACGACAAGTGGAACCGCGGATCGGCCAACCAGTCGGCCCAGTACTACACCTGGAAGGAGTCCGCGACGTACAGCGCGGACGACGCGACCGCCGCCCTCCAGCAGTACACGGGCGACAACGACCCGGCGAAGCAGCCCACCAGCAACAACGCCTTCCTGAGCGGCAACCTCTTCCACGCCCCCGACCACGCCATGGCCTCCGGCATGAACGTCATCGACATGCGCATGCACATGAACTTCGGTGACGCGGACAACGCCTTCCAGAACGGCAAGGACTCCGACGACAGCTACAACGACGCCACGTACAACGTCGTCTACGTCGACAGCCACGACTTCGGCCCGGGCAAATCGTCGACCCGCTACGCCGGCGGCACCGACGCCTGGGCCGAGAACATGGCCCTGATGTGGACCTTCCGCGGCATCCCGACCCTGTACTACGGCTCCGAGATCGAGTTCCAGGTCGGCAAGCAGATCGACTGCGGCCCGACCTGCCCGCTCGCCACCACCGGCCGCGCCTATTACGGGGACAAGATCGCCGGTTCGGTCACGGCCGCCGGATTCTCCAAGGTCGGTGCGGCCTCCGGAGCCGTCGCCGCCACCCTCGAATCCCCGCTCGTCAAGCACCTCCAGCGGCTGAACGAGATCCGGCGGGCCGTCCCGGCGCTCCAGATGGGGCAGTACTCCACCGAGGGCATCTCGGGGGGCATGGCCTTCAAACGCCGCTACACCGACGCCGCGGCCGGCCTGGACAGCTTCGCGCTCGTCGCCGTGACCGGCGCCGCCACGTACACGGGAATCCCCAACGGCACGTACGAGGACGCGGTCACCGGCGACGTGCGGACCGTCACCGACGGCAGGCTGTCCGTCGCGGCGCCGGGGAAGGGCAACCTGCGGGTCTACGTACTGGACCTCCCCGGCGCGGGCGCCGCGCCCGGCAAGGTGGGCGCCGCCGGCCCCTACCTGAAGTAGTCGCCGGTCGTCGCGGCAGCCGCTGCTCCGGGGCTGCCGCGAGGCCGCCGCCGTTCGGGCACATGTTCGAGTGGCGCGCTACCCTGGACCCATGCACGCACTCCAGGGCTCCCTCTTCGATCAGGGCGACGAGATCGGCCCCGCCCCGACGACCGGCCTGCGGCGTACGGACCTGGGCGCCGGCGCCTGGGTGGACCACCGGCCCGGCTGGCTGTCCGGAGCCGACGCGCTGTTCGAGCGGCTCGCGGCCGACGTGCCGTGGCGCGCCGAGCGGCGGCAGATGTACGAGCGGGAGGTCGAGGTACCGCGCCTGCTCGCCTTCTACGGCGAGGACGACCCGCTGCCCCACCCCGCGCTCACCGCGGCCCGCGAGGCGCTGACCCGCCACTACGCGCCCGAGCTGGGCGAACCCTTCGTCACCGCCGGCCTCTGCCTCTACCGCGACGGCCGCGACAGCGTCGCCTGGCACGGCGACCGCGTCGGCCGCTCCGCCACCGAGGACACCATGGTCGCCATCCTGTCGGTGGGCGACCCCCGGGACCTGGTCCTGCGGCCCCGCGACGGCGGCCCCACCCTCCTCCGCCTCCCGCTGGGCCACGGCGACCTGGTGGTGATGGGCGGCTCCTGCCAGCGCACGATGGAACACGCCGTGCCCAAGACGGCCCGTGCGGTGGGTCCCCGCATCAGTGTCCAGTTCCGCCCGCGCGGGGTGCGCTGAGCAACGGGGCTACGCCGCGTCGAGTTCCTTCGCCGGGCGGCCCGCCGTCGCGGCCGCGTGCAGGGAGCGGAGCGCCAGCAGCAGGATGCCGATGTCGTCCAGGTAGACCGGATCCGGGATCAGGTCCACCGGCGAGACGGTGTACGCGACGGCCGCCCAGAACAGTGCCTTGTCGCGCAGCGGGATCCCCGCGCCGCGCAGTAGCCTCCGCGCCGCGAAGACCCGTACGAGGAGCACGGCCGCGGTGATCGCCAAGCCGGTCGCGACGACCGCCGCGACGACGAGCCAGAGCGTCGTCGTGTCCATCAGGCCCCCTGCTCGCGCAGTCGTCGGCTGACCTCGCCCAGTCCGTCCCCGAGCGCGTCGAGCTGCTCGGGGGTGAGTACGTCCACCAGGGCCTCCCGGACCGCGCTCACGTGACCCGGTGCGGCTTGCGCCAGACGGGAGCGGCCGGTCTCGGTGAGCACGGCGTAGACCCCCCGGACGTCGGAGGGGCAGGTGCGGCGGCGGACCAGGCCGGTCTTCTCCATCTGGGTGACCTGGTAGGTCAGGCCGCTCTTGGAGTTGATCAGCCCGTTCGCGAGCTCCGTCATGCGCAGCTCGCCCTGCGGCGCCCTGGCGAGCCGTACGAGGATCTCGTACTGGGGGTGGGAGAGGCCGGATTCGTCCTTGAGCTGCTGGTCGAGGCGGCGGTTGACCAGTGCGGACGCGGCCAGGAAGCCCTCCCAGGCGCGCATCTCGCGGTCGTCGAGCCATCTCGTCTCAGCCATGGAATCAGCCTACACCGGTCGTTCCAATTTGAATCAGACCCCGGTCGGTGGTTAGGGTCGAAGGGAGTCGTTTGAATTTGAACAACCTTTCCCGCCCGACCGGAAGGCCCCCCTCGTGACCATCCCCGCCACCGCCACTCCCGTCGCCCCCGCCGCGACGAGCTCGCCGCTCGCCCCGTCAACGCCCGCCCATGACGTCGGCCTGCTCCTGCTGCGCGTCGTCCTCGGGCTCACCATGGCCGCCCACGGCGCCCAGAAGCTCTTCGGCTGGTTCGGTGGCGGCGGCGTCAGCGGCACCGGTCGGTTCTTCACCGCCAGCGGCTATCCGGCGGGCGACGCCATGGCCGTCCTCGCCGGCCTGACCGAGACCCTCGGCGGCCTCGGGCTCGCCGCGGGGCTGCTCACCCCGCTCGCCGGCGCCGCCGTCGTCGGCACCATGATCAACGCGATCGCCGTCCACGGGGCCGGCTCGTTCTTCGCCCCGCAGGGCGTGGAGTACGAGATCCTGCTCACCACGGGCGCCGGCGCCCTCGCGCTCACCGGTCCCGGCCGCTACGCGGTCGACCGCTTCCTGCCCGTCCTGCGCGGCCACCGCCTCGCCCACGGAGTCCTCGCCGTCGCCCTCGGCGCCGTCATCGCGGGCGCCCTGCTCCTCGTGCGGAACTGACCCGGCGCGCGGACCCGAACGGGCCGATTGCCGCGGGGCATTCGGGGGAAGTGGGCATGAATGACACAACCCATCGAAGACTACGCACTCATCGGCGATCTGATGACCAGTGCTCTGGTCGGCCGCGACGGGTCCATCGACTGGCTGTGCCTGCCGCGCTTCGATTCGGCCGCCTGTTTCGCCGCCCTCCTCGGCGACCAGGAGAACGGCCACTGGCGCATCGCCCCCGCCGCCTCCCCCGAGTTCTCGCACTGCACCCGCCGCGCCTACGTCGACGGCACCCTCGTCCTGGAGTCCTTCTGGGAGACCGGGGACGGCGCCTCCTTCAAGGTCGTCGACTTCATGCCGCAGCGCGACACCGCCCCCGACGTGATGCGGATCGTGGAGGGCCTCACCGGCGAGTCGACCGTGAGCAGCGTCCTGCGCCTGCGCTTCGACTACGGGCACGTGGTCCCCTGGGTCCGCCGCTTCCGGGGCGAAATCGGCGGCGAGCCCGGCCGTGACGGCGACGGCGACCGCGTCGCCGTCGCCGGACCCGACTCCGTGTGGCTGCGCAGCGAACCTCCCGTGCGCACCTGGGGCGAGGAGAACAGCACGCGCTCCGAGTTCACCGTCGCCGCCGGCGAGCGCGTGGCCTTCGTCCTCACCTGGCACCCCTCGCACGAGCCGCGCCCCGAGGCCCTGGACCCGTACGACGCCCTGGAGCAGAGCCTCGCCGACTGGCGGGAGTGGGCGTCCCAGTGCCGGTACGAGGGCCCCTACCGGGAGGCCGTGACCCGCTCCCTGATCACGCTCAAGGCCCTCACCTACGCCCCGACCGGCGGGATCGCCGCCGCCGCGACGACCTCCCTGCCCGAGGAGATCGGCGGAGTCCGCAACTGGGACTACCGCTACTGCTGGCTCCGCGACTCCACCCTCACCCTCGGCTCCCTGCTGGCCACCGGTTTCCTCGACGAGGCCAGGGCGTGGCGGGCCTGGCTGCTGCGGGCCATCGCGGGCGACCCGGCCGACCTGCAGATCATGTACGGCATCGCGGGCGAGCGGCGGCTCCCGGAGAGCGAGCTGCCGTGGCTGAAGGGGTACGCCTCCTCCGCGCCGGTCCGGGTCGGCAACGCGGCCGTCGACCAGCTCCAGCTCGACGTGTACGGGGAGGTCCTCGACTCCCTCTACCTGGCGCGGTCTTCGGGGCTCGCGGCCGAGTGGCACGCCTGGAAGATCCAGCTCGCGCTCCTCGACTTCCTGGAGTCCAACTGGCGCCGGCCCGACGAGGGGCTGTGGGAAGTGCGCGGCCCGCGCCGCCACTTCACGCACTCCAAGGTGATGGCGTGGGTCGCCGCCGACCGGGCCGTGCGCAGCCTGGAGGCCGATCCGCGACTGCCCGGCGACGCGGAACGCTGGCGGGCCATGAGGGACGAGGTGCACCGCGACGTGTGCGAGAAGGGCTACGACCCCGTGCGGGGGACCTTCACCCAGCACTACGGCTCCACCGAACTGGACGCGGCCACCCTCCTCATCCCCCGCGTCGGCTTCCTGCCGCCCGACGACCCCCGCGTGATCGGCACGGTCGACGCGGTGCGCGCGGAGCTCGGCAGCAGCGGGCTCGTGCGGCGATACAGCACCGAGGGGCTGTCCGTGGACGGCCTGCCCGGCGACGAAGGGGCCTTCCTGGCCTGTTCGTTCTGGCTGGCGGACGCACTGCACATGACCGGCCGGGAGAAGGAGGCGCGGGAGCTCTTCGAGAGGCTGCTCGCGGTACGCAACGACGTCGGACTGCTCGCGGAGGAGTGCGACCCCGTCTCCGGCCGCCAACTCGGCAACTTCCCGCAGGCCTTCAGCCACGTGGGCCTGGTGAACACCGCCCTCACCCTGGGCGGCGGCGGCGTGAGGGCCGGTGGCGCGACGGGGTGACGGCGCCGCGGGGACGCTCCGGACCGCGCCGCCGGTCGCCGGCCGGGTGCGGGGCCGACGGGATTCGAACCCGCGGGGCCGGTGGGCGGGTCCGCCGCCCGGCCGCAAGTCGTCGGCGCCGGGGACCCCCGGCGCCGACGATGCAATGGACCGCTCTGCCACGGCCCCGCACCCTGCGGGACCGCGCGATCCCGCCGGCGAGTGAATCTACAGAGCCGCGGCCGCGGGTGCAGCAGGATTTTCCTCGTTCTCCTCGTCCCGCGGAATGCTGACCAGCCAGCGCGTGTCCTTGCGCGGGCGCAGGTACAGCGCCCAGTACAGGGTGGCGACGGCGGTGATCCCGCCCGTCCACAGCAGGTACTGGGTTTCCTGCTGGGTCAGGATGTACGCGAACACCAGGACCAGCACGACGGGGACGGCCGGCCACAGCGGCATCCGCCAGGCCGCCGTGTCGCGGTGCGCCCCGCGCCGGCTGGACAGCGCGGCCACCGCGACCAGCAGGTACATCCCGGTCACCGAGACACCGGTGACCCCGTACAGGGTGTCGAGGTTGACGAAGCACATCGCCGCACCGGGCACGCCGACGAGCAGGGTGGCCACCCAGGGGGAGCCGAACCGGCCGAGCCGCGAGAGCGCGGAGTTGACGGGCGCGGGCCAGGCCTTGTCGCGGGCGGACGCGAAGAGCACCCGGGAGTTCTGGATGACCATGACGATGCCGGCGTTGACGATGGCGAGGGCCACGCAGAGGCTGACGAAGGTACCGACGGCCGAGTTGGACCAGGCGCTCACCATGGCGCCGAGGTCGCCGGAGGCCAGCGCGTCGAGGTCGGGGGCGCCCATGGTGATGGCGATGACCGGGACGAGGATGACGGCGGTGGAGATGGCGAGGGTGGCGAGCACGGTCCGCGGGACGTTGCGGCGCGGGTTCTCCAGCTCCTCGGAGAGGTAGACGGCCGTCGAGAAGCCCTGGGTGATGAACAGGGCGATGGCGAGTCCGGAGACGACCATCATCGCGGTGACGGTGGACGTGCCGCCGCCCTCCGCGGCCACCGAGCCGTGCACGAGGGCGTCCGCACCCCGCTCGCTGTGCGCGAAGCCGAGTACGGCGACGAGCGCGGCCGCCACGACCTCCAGGACGAGGAAGACGCCGGTGATCCAGGCGTTGGCCCGCAGGTCCAGCAGGCCGGCGAGGGTGGCGAGGAGCATCACGCCGGCGCCGGCGGCCGGCGCCGGCACGTCGATCACGGGAGCGAGGTAGTCGGCGGTGCCCATGGCGATCACGGGCGGCACGATCATCACGACCAGCAGGGACAGTACGAAGACCAGCCAGCCGGCGAGCCGTCCGGAGAGGGTCGACACCATCGCGTATTCGCCGCCGGCGCTGGGGATGAGGGTGCCCAGCTCCGAGTAGCAGAACGCGACGCCGATGCAGAGCAGCGAGCCGATCGCGATGGTGAGCGCGGCCCAGGTGCCGAGGCTGGAGAAGAGGTCCGGCACGACGACGAAGAGCGTCGAGGCCGGCGTCACGCACGACAGCGTGAGCAGGGTTCCGCCGACGACGCCGATGGAGCGCTTGAGCTTCGGGGGGATGGGCCCGGTGGCGGGGGCGAGGGCCTGGGGGGCACTGATCGTGTCAGACATCGGTGCTGTGTTCCGATCGGCAGGTGCGGTGAGTGAGAGCGGGAGCGGTATCGCCTCCGGGGCGGTGGTCGGCAAGGGTGGTTCGGTGGCTCCCGGGGCGTCATGCAATCTCCACGAGATCCGCAGGTCAATAGGCGTTCACCTGCGGATTTCGTTGTGCGGCTGCCTACTGACTGCCCTTCGCGGTGTTAAGACCGCGTAAATGCCGTGCAATCACGAGGTGCGATAACCGCACGTGACCGCCGGTAAATTTCCTTCCGCTTTGCCGACCCGCCGCGCTCCCGTGTCACGGGCGGATCGCGACGTCGACAGGGCCGCGGGTCGGACCGCAGGCCGGGACGCCGTCCGGGCCGGGGGCCGGCACGCGCTCCAGGACACCGCCCGCGAAGACGTCGTACAGCGGGAGGGTCTCCAGGTGGACGTATCCGATGTGGCAGTCGCACACCGCCAGCGGGCACGGGCGGGGGCGCAGGGCGCGGCGGTAGGAGCCGTCGTAGAGGTTGCCGAGCTCCGCCTTCACGAAGTGGCAGCGGCGGACCGTGCCGGCGCCGTCCACCGAGATCACGGAGGCGCCGGTGCGGCACGGCAGGCCCGCCGAGCGGTGCGGGTGGCGGCTGAACGGGAAGAGCGGGTCCAGGGCCGTCCAGTCGGCCGCCTCCGGGTCGGTGTAGGTGCGGCCCTCGGCCGCGTTGATCCACAGGTACACCTCGGACGGCAGGGCGCTCCGCAGCCGGCGGGCCTCCTCGAGGTGCTCCGGCAGGCCCACCACGCCCACGCTGAAGCGCACCCCGGCGTCCGCCAGCTCCCGACACTTGCCGAGGAAGCGGTCGTAGGGGGTCTGTCCCGGGTGGTACGTGCACCACAGCGCGAGCGTTTCCGGGTCGGCCTCGGCGGTCCAGCCGGTGCGGCCGCTGAGGTTGGTCTGGATCGCGACCCGGCGCACGTGCGGCAGGTGCGACAGCTCCACGAGGGCGCGCCGGTACCAGGAACGGACCAGGCCCTCGCCCCACGGCGTGAACAGCACGGACAGCCGGTCCCCGGTGTTGCCGGCCGCCCAGGCGGCGAACCGCTCCAGCGCGGCCCGGTCGGCCGTCAGCCGCTCCCGGCTGTCGCGCCGCTTGGCGAACGGGCAGTACGGGCAGTCGTAGTCGCAGGAGGACAGGGGGCCCCGGTAGAGGACCGTCAGGTCCATCGGCCCCTGGGCGCCCGTCACTTGCGCTCGTAAGCGGCCATCGCGGCCCGCACGTCGGCCGAGAACAGCGCGGGGCCGGCCGCGTCGGAGTGCGCCAGTCCCTCCGGGGTCAGCCGCAGCAGCTCCGCGTCGTCCACGAGCCAGCCGCGCTCCCCGAAGGCCGCCAGCTCGACCGGGAAGTCCTCCCGGGGGTGGCTCCCGAACCGCTCCCGGTACTCGGTCACCGGCATGCCCGGCGCCTGCAGCAGGGACTGCAGCAGGTGGCGCCGGCGGGCCTCCCCGGCGTCGATCCACCGGCCGTGGTCGGCCCGCGCGAAGTCCGCCTCCGGGCGCCGGACGTACGCGTCGATGATGCCGCGGATCTCGCCCATGCCGACGGCGTAGTCGAAGGAGTAGTGCAGGTCGGCCGTGTAGGAGCGGGCCCCGCAGCCCAGGCCGATCATGCCGTCCGTCTGGCAGGCGTGGTCGTCGGCGCCCTCCGCCGGAGCGTCCGCCCGGCGGAACATCCGCATCGACACCTGCTCGTACCCGGTGGCCAGCAGGTGGTCGCGCCCGGCCCGGTAGAGCCGCAGCCGCTGCTCGTCCCACCCTGCGGCCGAGGACTCGCCCGGCCGGCGCCCCAGGCCCGTCAGGGGGCGCACGTACAGCGGGTAGAGGTAGAGCTCCTCCGGCCGCCACGCGAGGGCCGCGTCCAGCGAGTGGCGCCAGCTCTCCTCGGTCTGGCCGTCGATGCCGTAGATCAAGTCGATGTTGAGCACCGGTATCGCCGCGTCCCGGATCAGCGACAGCGCCGCCTCCACCGTCGCGCGCTTCTGCGGCCGGGCCGCCGAACGGGCCTCCGCGGCGACGAAGCTCTGCACGCCCAGGCTCAGTCGGGTCGTGCCCCGGTCGGCGAGGACCGCGAGCCGGTCCGCCGTGACGGTGGACGGCGAGGCCTCAACCGACAGCGGGACCGCCCGCAGATCGGCGCCCGCGCGCTTCTCCGCGATGTCGCAGAGCCGCTCCAGCTCCGAGGCCGTCAGGAAGGTCGGCGTCCCGCCGCCGAAGGCGGCCGACGCGAACCGCACGGGCTCCTCGTCGCCCAGCGCCTCGCGGACCGCCGTCGCCTGCCGTTCCAGGGCGTCGAGATAGGCCGTGGTCAGCCCCTCCGGCGCGCCGATCCGGGTGAAGAGGTTGCAGAATCCGCAGCGCACCTCGCAGAAGGGGATGTGGAGGTAGAGCGACAGGGCGTCCTTGGGCTGGTCCGCCCACAGATCGCGCAGCGCCGGCCGGTCGGGCAGCGGCCGGTACGCCGTCTTGTGCGGGTAGGCGTACACGTAACTCTCGTACGGGGTGGTGGATTCCATCAGCCGGTCTGCTCCTCGTGGTTCGGCCCCTCGTGGTCCAGGGGGAACTGCGCGTACGGGACCGTCCAGACCGCCTCGTGGGCGAGCCGGTGCCCGGTGTACCCGTCGTCCCCGTAGGTCGTCCCGTGGTCGGAGCAGACGATCGCGAAGCAGCGGCGCCGTGATCGCATGACGTCGAAGAGCCGGCCGATGTGCCGGTCCACGTACTCCAGCGCGGCCGCGTGCGTCTCCCAGGAGTCCCCGTCGTCCGCCGTCGCCCCGGGGGAGTGGAACCAGTTGGGCTGGTGCATCGCGGAGACGTTGAGGAAGAGGAACAGCCGCCGGTCGTGCGGCAGTCCGGCCACGACACGCTCCGCGCACGCCACCTGCGCCTCGAAGGACGTCGGCGACGCCACCCCGAACTCCGGCTCCCAGTGGCTCTCCTGGAACATCCCGGGCAGTACGGAGCCCAGCGCGGCAGCCTTGTTGAAGAATCCGACGCCTCCCACGCACACGGTCCGGTAGCCGGCTCCGGCCAGCCCGGACACCAGGTCCGGGGTGTCGAACACCCACGTGCGCCCGGCGGTCGTCTCGCTGCCCGGGAACCGGGCCGCGAACAGCCGCGGGTGCGGGCCGGGCCCTTCGGGCGTGGGCAGGAACCCCGCGAACATCGCCTGGTGGGACGCGTAGGTGAAGCTGCCCGGGGCGTGCCGCCGCTCCCAGGCCCCGCCGGGCAGGTGCGCCGCGAGGTGCGGGATCCGGCCTTCGGCGGCCAGCCGTGCGGCGACGTCGTGGCGCAGCGTGTCGAGGGTGACGAGCAGCAGGTCGTCGCGGCCGACGACCTCGTTCATGTCGGGGTTCGTCTCGGGGTTCGTGTCGGGGGATCCGGCGCCGTCGCGCGCGGGCGGGGACGGCCGCACCGTAGGCGTCACTCCGCCACCGCGATGTAGCGGTGCACGTCGCCGCCGTGGACGGACGGGGCCTGGGGGTCACCGAGGTCCACCTCCACACCGTGCGGGGACAGCGCATCCAGGATCCGCATCCGCAACGGCTCGGTGACGTAGTGGTGGTGGAGGTCGAGCTTGGTGAGGTGGGTGAGCGGGCGGCCGGCCAGCAGGGCCGCGGCGCCCTCGTCGTCCAGGACGCCCATGGAGAGGTCCAGGACCTCCAGCCGCTCCACCACCGGAGCGCTGGCGAGCGCCGCCGCGACGGCGTTCTGGATCTCGCTGTTGCGCAGCGCGAGCCGGCGCAGGGCCGGCAGCCGCTCGCCGCTCAGGAACGGTTCGAGGTCGGTGACTTCCGCGTCCCCGCCGTAGTCGGGCGTTCCCAGCCACAGGTCGAGCTCGGTGAGGGCGGGGAAATCGCTCTGCGCGACCCCGCGCACGACCTCCCTGGGGAGCCCGCCGGTCTCGATGCGCAGCACCCGCAGCGCACCGTGCTCCACGGGCGGGAAGACCAGGCCCTCGCCGCCGCGCACCCCGAATTCCTCCAGCGCGGGATACGCCCGGAGCAGCGGGCTCACGTCCGACTGCTGGATCCAGGAGATCTCGCACTCCTCGTACGTGGCATCGCCGACGAACAGTGCCCGCAGCGCGGGGAACCGCTCGGCGGCCTCGACGAGCGCCACGACGATGTCCGCGTTGGGGCTGTCGTAGGCCTCGGACCAGCCGCCCACGATCAGCGACCGCACCTGCCGGGTGTCCACGGAATGAACGAACCGTGCGAAGGCCTGCGTCCACTGCTCATCGGCGTCGTACACGTCCGCCGAGATCCGCCAGGCCACGGCCCCGGCCTCGGGGAGCGCGCGGACGTCCTTCGGCCCCGGGAAGTCGAAGGCCGGCAGGCCTCCCAGCTCGCTCAGGTGGTCCCCGATGGTCATGTGCGCTGCTCCTGACGGTGTGGCGGGCGGTGATCCCTGCCGTGTGGCTCGTGCGACACCAGTTCTACCAACCGCCACCGACAGCGCCGGCGCCCGGTCACCGGCCGTCGACCACGGTCACCCGTCTCGGCCGCCGTCTGCGGGAGGACGCGGGCCGGGGGACGCCAGGAGCAGGGCGATGTCGTCCGGCCGGTCGGCGGAGTTGCCCGCCTCGCCGATCAGCCGGTCCGCGGTCTCCGTCAGCGGGACGGGACCGGCGGCCGCCAGCGCGGCCCGCAACCGCTCCACCCCCGTGTCGATGTCCGTGCCCGGGATCTCCACCAGTCCGTCGGTGTAGAGGGCGAGCACCGCCCCGGGCTCGATCCACAACCGCGTCACCGGATATTCGGCTTCGGCGTCGATGCCGAGCACCACCCCGCCCGGCAGGTCCAGCACCTCGGTCCGGCCGTCCGGATGCCTCAGCAGCGGCTGGGGATGACCGGCCCGGACGGCGAGGACGAGGCCCGTCGCCGGGTCGAGCAGTACGTAGCAGCAGCTGGCGAACTGACCGGGGTCGAGGTCGATGAGCAGCTGGTTCGTGCCGCGCACCACCTGCTCCGGAGTGTTGCCGCTGAGCGCGAAGGCCCGTACGGCGCTGCGTAGTTGGCCCATCGTGGCGGCGGCCGCCACCCCGTGGCCCTGTACGTCGCCGATGACCAGCGCGAGGCGTCCGCCGCCCGCCTCGATGACGTCGTACCAGTCGCCGCCGACGTCCATCCCGGCGGTGCCGGGAAGGTACCGACCCACCGTCACCACGTGCTCGTGCACCGGCAGCCGGTGCGGCAGCAAAGCCGCCTGGAGCCCGCGGGCCAGCGCGGCCTCGCTGTCGTAGCGCCGCGCCCGCTCCAGGGCCTGCGCGATCAGTCCGGCCAGCGCCGTGAGCACCGTACGCTCCTCCGGGCTGAACCCGCGGGGCGCGTCGAACCCGAGGATGCACGAGCCGACCGGCCTGCCCGAAGCGATCAGCGGGAGGAACGCGCGGGCCCCGACATCGGCGTCCAGCGGGATGCCCGGGTAGGCGGAGGCCAGGTGCTGCATCGACTCGAAGAACAGCGGCCGGCCCGAGGTGAGGGTCTCCACCCCCGGCAGCCGGACGTCCAGCGCGACCCCGTCGAAGCGGCTGAGGAAGCCCCTGGGGAAGCCCGTCTCCCAGGCCAGGTGCAGATGCCCCTCGCCGAGCAGGTAGATCGCCAACTGGCGCCCGCCGAAGGCCGGCAGCAGTTCCTCCGTGACCACCGCCGACACCTGTCGGGCCGTCACGGCCTCGGTCAGCGCGATCGCGAGGGCCACCGGGCGGTACAGGACCGAAGCCCGGTCGGCGGGCGAGCCCAAGCCGGGTGCGTCGAGGCGGGCCGAACCGATCCCCCCGCCGGGCCGCCCCATCGACACGGGGGCGTACGCGGGTGCGTCGGTCCCGGCGAGGGTGACGGTGACGCCGTCCGGCCCGGGGTGCAGGCCCACCGCCAGCCACTGCGGGGTCGGCAGGCCGCTGCGGCGGGGGGCCTGGAAGTGGACGGGCGCGGGGGACAGGTACGCGGCCCGGAAATGGTCGTCGTAGGCGGGCTGGCGAAGCCAGGGCAGCGCCTCCCACAGCGGCCGCCCGACCAGTTCGCCCCCTTCGGCGCCGAGCAGGGTCTCGGCGCCCGAGCGGGCGGCGGAGTTGGCGAACACGATGACGCCCCGCCGGTCGACGGACAGGACCGCGTGGTCCAGCCGGTCCACCGCAGTGCGGGCGCTGCTCGGCGATCCGTCCGCCGGGGTGCCCGCCGGGTCGTCCGCGGGTCCGGGGCCGGGCACGCACACCGGGTCGCCCTCCCACATCACCGGGGCCCCGCGCGCGGCGAGCGCGGACAGCTCCCCGGCCAGCCGGTGCGCCACCGCGCGCAGTCGCTCGCGGTCGCCGGGCCCGACCGGGACCCCGGGGGTCGCCGGGCGCAGGACCACCAGCACGCCGTAGCGCTCGGACCCGAGGGTCACCGGCTCGTACAGCGAGCCGAAGGGGAACGGCAGCCCGGCCATCAGCTGGGGAAAGCGCCGCATCGACGATTCCGTGTCGGGCAGGTACACCGGCTGCCCGGCGCGGTACGCCTCGGAGACGGGGTACGGGCGGTTCACGTGCATCCGCCACCAGGCGCGGAACAGCGGCCCCGGAATCCCCGTCAGGGCGGCCATCCGCAGCAGGCCCTCCGTACCGGAGCGCAGGTAGACCCCGCCCGCGTACCCGCCGACGGCCCCCGCGGCATCGAGAGCGGCCCGCGCGAGCACCCGGGCCGTGGCGTCGGAGAAGGGGCCGCCGCTGTCCGGTCTCGCCGTCATCCCTCCAGGATGCGCCCGGGAGGGCCGCTTCGCCCTCACAGGTCAGGCCGACGGCCCCGCTCCGGCCGGGGCGCGGTCCCGGTAGCCCGCCACCACGGCGACCGCCGCCAGCAGGAGCACCGCGGCCGCCGTGCGCAGTCCCGCCCCCATGGCGTCCGTGAAGGCCGTGACCTGGGCGGCGTCGTGCGGCACGCCGTGGAAGCGGGAGGCCAGCACCGTTCCGACCACCGCGACCCCCAGGGCCGCACCGATCTCGCGGGCCGCGGTGTTCAGGCCGGAGCCCAGTCCCGCCTGGTGCGCGGGCAGCTCGGCCACCACGGTCAGCGTCAGCGCGGGCGCGCACAGCCCGGTGCCGACCGACATCACCAGCAAGTAGAGGGCGTACAGGGCGTACGGGGTGCCCGCGTCGGCGGTGGAGACCAGCAGCAGGCCGCCGCCGATCAGGGCGAGTCCGGCCCCCACGGGCAGCCGGGGCCCCGTCCGCTCCTGGAGCCGCGCGCCGAGCCTGGGCACCAGGGCCATGCCGATGGTCAGCGGGACGATCGCGAGGCCCGTCCGGGCGGGGGAGAAGCCCTTGGCGTACTGGAGGTACTGGGCGTTGACGAAGAACAGCGCGAACAGTCCGAAGAACGCGGCGCCGATGCCCAGCGTTCCGGCGCGCAGCCCCCGCGAGGCGAAGATCCGGGGGTCCAGCAGCGGGCGGGCGGCGCGCAGCGCGTGACCGGTGAAGGCGGCGAGCAGCGCCGCGCCCGCGGCGAAGGCGCCGAGTACGCGCACCGAGCCCCAGCCGTACGAAGGCCCCTCGATGATCGCGTAGACCACCGCGAAGAGCGCCCCCGCGAGCAGGGCCGCCCCCACCGGATCGACGGCCGCGTCGGCCCGGGCCGGGGTACGGGGCACCGTGCGGGCGACGGCGAGCGCGAGCAGCGCGCCGAGCGGGACGACCGCCCAGAACAGGGCCCGCCAGGTCAGGAACTCCCCGGCGAGGCCGCCGCCGACGTTGCCCGCCAGGCCCCCGAGGCCCGCGGCCAGCGTCCAGGTGGCCAGTGCCCGCCCGCGCCGCTCGGGCGGGGACAGGTGGACCAGGACCGACATCGTGGCGGGCATGATCAGGGCCGCCCCGGCTCCGCACACCCCGCGCCCGGCGACCAGGACGGCCGGTCCGGAGGCGAGCGCGCTGACCGCGCCGCCCGCGGCGAAGAGGGCCAGCCCGGCCAGGAGGGCGCCCTTGCGGCCGTACCGGTCGCCGAGGGCTCCGGCCGGGATCAGCAGCGCGGCGAAGACGATGACGTAGGCGTCGACGGTCCACAGCAGCTGTTCGGGGGTGGGCTTCAAGGTGGAGGCGGCGAGCTGCGGGATCAGCAGGTTCACGGCGGCGACCATGGCCTGGGCGACCAGGACGCAGGCGCACAGGACCAGCAGCGCGGTACGGCTGAGCGCGGGGGCCGGGCCGGGGGTGGGGCCGGGAGCGGGGTTCGCGGTCGGTTCCCGCTTGAGGGCATGGCGGAGCACGGCTCCTCCTCGGAGTCGGTGGGCGTGATGGGGGAGGGGACGGGAGGGTGCGGCCGAGCCGGCCGGGCGGGCTCGCGGCCGCGGCCCTGATCCCGTGTTCACCGTAGGCTTGGCGTGACCTGCTTTCCAGTGCAAGTTATGCAAGGGATCCCTGCACTTGACGCAATCCAGCGCCTCCGGCCTCGATCTGAACCTCCTGGTCGCCCTGGACGTCCTCCTGGAGGAGTCGAGCGTGTCCCGGGCGGCGGCCCGGCTGCACCTGTCCGAGCCCGCCATGAGCCGCACCCTCGGCCGGATCCGCAAGGCCCTCGGCGACCCCGTCCTGGTCCGGGCCGGCCGCGCCATGGTCCCCACTCCGCACGCACTCGCCGTCCAGGGGGAGGTCCGGGCCGTCGTGGAGCGGGCCCGCGCGATCTTCCTGGCCGGTGGCCGGGTGGACCTGGCGACCTTGACGCGTACGTTCACCGTGCTGGCCAACGAATCCTTCACCGCCGTCTTCGGCGCGGCGCTCCTCGGCCGGGTCACCCGGGAGGCGCCCGGAGTCCGGCTGCGCTTCCTGGCCGAGAGCCACATCGACGTACCGGCCCTGCGCGAGGGCGTCGCCGACCTGGAGCTCGGCATGATCGACACCCGCTCCCCGGAAGTGCGGACCGAGCACCTCGGCGACGAGCGCATGCTGGGCGTCGCGCGCGCCGGACATCCGTTGCTGCGGGGGCCGGTCACCGCTCCACGGTTCGCCGCCGCCCAGCATTTGATCGTCTCCCGGCGCGGCCGCCTGGAAGGCCCCGTGGACGCCGCGCTCGCCCAACAGGGGCTCACGCGGCGGGTGGTGGGCAGTGTCGGCACCTTCCCCGCTTCCCTCTTCGTCCTCCGTGAATCCGACCTGGTCGGGCTGATCACCGGTCAGGCGGAGCCGCTCGCAACCATGCTGGGACTGGAGGTCTTCGAAATCCCCCTCGATCTCCCCCCGTTGCCCCTCGGCATGGCCTGGCACCCGCGCCACGACGCCGACCCCGGCCACGCCTGGCTGCGCGACTGCGCCCGCGCGCTGATGCGACCGGCCCCGCCACGCCCGTCGCCCGGGCCGTCGGCGTCGTCTGCGCCCGGGCCGCCCGTGCTGTCTGCGCTGCCTGCACCGCCTGCACCGCCTGCGCCGGCGGGCTGATGCGATCGGCTCCACCGAGCCCGCCCCTGCGCAGCATGCGCCTGTGCCGTGTGTGCCGGCGCGCCCATGCGACCGGGTCCGTCGCACCGTCCCGGGCCGCCAGCACTGCCTGTGCCCGCGCCGCAGGGCCCTGCGCCACCCGCACACACCGCACGGCCCGCGCCCGGTCTGGGCAGATCGGCGGAGACCGGGCGACCGACGCGGCAGCCCGGGCGCCCCCCCCGTAACCCGCACGGTGGCCGGACGCCAAGGCTGCCCCACAGGGGAGGAGCGCCGGTCTCCGCCGACGCAGACCGAGCGGTCCCGCGGTGCGGCCCGCCCGGCCGCACCGCCCGAGGCCGACGGCGCCGACGCGGACACCGCCGGGCCCGTGTCGGCGCGCCGCACTGCCGCGCGTTCCCGCGCTGCCGCCCCCGCGCTGCCGCGCGTCTTCGCCCCGCGTTCCCGCGCCGGCAGCTACCCGCCCCGGCGGCGCCGTGTCCCGCCTGCCCGTGGCTCCGACCGGTGGCTGAGCCTCGTACGGCCCCGGCCCCGGCCCCGGCGCCGCGCTGAGCCGAACGCCTCGCCCGTCCGGGGGAGGTCCGGGCCCGGGACCGCTCCGGGGTGCCGCCGTCCGGGCAGGCTTGCGAACATGCGACAGCAGTACGACACGTCAACGCCCCCGCCGGCCTTCTCGGTCGCCGACGCCTTCACCCTGCGCACCGCGCTGGACGCCCTCGGAGGGGTCCGCGGACTCGACACCCTCGACGCGGCCTGCGGCCACGGCAGCACCACGCGGCTGCTGGCCAGCGGCGGAGCCCGCCGGACGGTGGGCGTCGACAACTGCCCCGAACGCATCCGACGGGCCAAACAGGGCGGTGGAGACGTCGAGTACGTCGTCGCCGAGGCGGAGGACATCGCGGAGCTGGGCCCCTTCGACCTGGCCACCGCCGTGTACCTGTTCAACCAGGCCCACGACCGGACCGCCCTGCACGCCATGTTCCGGGCCGTGCGCGCGGGTCTGCGCCCCGGCGGACGGCTCCTGGCCATCGTGCCGAACCCGGGCGCCTTCCCCTACGCGGACTGGTCGCCGTACGGGATCAGCGTCGTCGAGCGGACTCCGGGCGGTGACGCCCCACTGCTGCGGGCCCGGCTGGAGACCGATCCGCCGGTCCCCTTCGAATGCCGGGAATGGGCGCACGCCGACTTCGCGGAGGCCGCGGCCGACGCCGGCTTCACGACCGTCTCCTGGCAGCCCACCCGTACCCCGCCGGCGTGCGCGACCCGGGACGAGACGTACTGGGCCCGCTACCGCACGGCCCCGGTGGGCTCCCTGATGAACTGCGTGGCCTGACGGCCCCGCCACGCCGCGAGGACGACGACGCCGCCGCTGTCGCCGGCCGGGGCAACGAGCACCGGGTACGCCGGACCGGTCGCCGCGCCGCCGCTTGCCCCCGCGGCCGCCGGTGCCCGCCGCGCCGAGGCTCAGGCCTCCGCCGCCGCGATGCGGATCAGCTCCACGATCCGGTCGCGGGCCGCCCTGCCCTCCGGGACGGGGAGCAGCGGGTACGCGTGCGGCAGCCCCGGCTCCTCGTGGAACTCCACCTCGACGCCGGCCTCCCGGGCCCGGCGCAGCAGTTCGCGGCTGTCGGTCGTCAGGAGGTCCCGGGTGCCCGTGAACACCGTCAGGGGTGCCAGCCCCGCGAACGACCCGTACAGGGGGCTCACGAGGGGATCGTCGGCCGCCAGGTTGCCCGCGTACAGCCTCCCGGCCTCCCGCAGTCCGGGGCGTGCCAGCAAAGGGTCCCCCGCCTCGATGGCCGCCTGGTCGGGGTGGCTCACGGAGGCGTCCAGCCAGGGCGATATCAGCACGATCCGGGACGGCTGCGCCCCGCTGCCGTCGCGCAGCCGCTGGGCCGCCGCCAGTGCCAGCCCGGCGCCGGCGCAGTCCCCGACGAGTACCGTGCCGCCCGCGCCGCCGCCCGCGATCAGTCCGCTGAGGAGGTCGGCGGCGGCGGGGACGGTCCGGTCGGCGGTCCCGCGCGGGGCCAGTACGTACGCCGGGACGACGACCCGGGCGCGCGCCCGCGTGACCATCGTCCGGATCAACGACCAGTGCGGCCGGACCAGCTCGTTGATGTACCCGCCGCCGTGGACGTAGAGCACCTGGGCGTCCGGCTCGGCCCCGACCGGCGAGACGTCGTACACGGGCCAGGCCCCGACGAAGGTCCGCGAGACCTCCGCGATCCGTCGCAGCGAGCGCGGCGGCAGATGGGACGCCGGCCGCCGGGCCGACTCGGCCACTCGGGTACGGACCGCCTCGGCGCTCCCGAACCGTCTTCGCCGTCCCGCCGCGATCAGCGCGACCGAAAGCGCCCTGCTGCGCAGACTCGGCACGCCCCTCACCTCCCCGTTCCCGCCCCGGACCACTCCCCGGTCCCTGCCCGACACCCCAGGAGCATAGGCGTGAAGCTGGCCTGTGGACCCGCTTAAGAAATCCTCGATGGACTGATCACCTCGCGGGTCGGCAGATTGGTGACGTCCGCACGCTGCCCGGCCCGCACGCCCCGTAGCGCTTCCTTCCGCATGCCTGGAGCCACCCCATGAAGGCACTCGTCAAGCACAAGGCCGAGCCCGGGCTGTGGCTCATGGACGTTCCCGAGCCCGAGTACGGCCCCGGCGACGTGCTGATCAAGGTGCTGCGCACCGGAATCTGCGGGACGGACCTGCACATCCGCTCCTGGGACGGCTGGGCGCAGGGCGCCGTCAAGACCCCGCTCGTGCTCGGCCACGAGTTCGTCGGCGAGGTGGCGGCGCTCGGCGCGGACGTGTCCGACATCGAGATCGGCGCACTGGTCAGCGGCGAGGGCCACCTGGTGTGCGGGAAGTGCCGCAACTGCCTGGCCGGGCGCCGCCACCTGTGCCGCAGCACGGTCGGGCTCGGGGTGGGGCGCGACGGGGCGTTCGCCGAGTACGTGGTGCTGCCCGCGCAGAACGTGTGGGTCCACCGGACCAAGGTCGACCTGGACGTCGCGGCGATCTTCGACCCGTTCGGCAACGCCGTGCACACCGCGCTGTCCTTCCCGCTGGTCGGCGAGGACGTACTGATCACCGGCGCGGGCCCGATCGGGATCATGGCGGCGGCCGTGGCCCGGCACGCGGGCGCTCGCAACGTCGTCATCACCGACGTCAGCCCCGAGCGCCTGGAGATCGCCCGCAAGGCGGGCGCCACGCTCGCGCTCGACGTCTCGAAGGCGACGATCTCCGACGCCCAGGCGCAGCTCGGCCTGCGCGAGGGCTTCGACATCGGCCTGGAGATGTCCGGCCGCGGCGAGGCGATGCGCGACATGATCGACAACATGACGCACGGTGGCCGGATCGCCATGCTGGGCCTGCCGGCGCAGGACTTCGCGGTCGACTGGGCCAAGGTCGTCACCTCGATGATCACGATCAAGGGCATCTACGGTCGCGAGATGTTCGAGACCTGGTACGCGATGACCGTGCTGCTGGAGGGCGGGCTCGACCTCAGCCCCGTCATCACCGGCCGGTACGCCTTCGGGGACTTCGAGGCCGCGTTCGACGAGGCGGCCACCGCCCGCAGCGGCAAGATCATCCTGGACTGGACGCAGGCGTAGCCGGCGCCTCCCGCCGCTCCCGCCCGTCCGTACGTCCCACACGCCATTTCCCTCCGGCCGGGCCCCGCCCACCCTCCCCCTCCGCGGGGTCCGGCCCCCCTCCTTCCGCCGCACCAGGAGAAAGAGAGCACCGCATGTTCGAGACCGTCCGCGCGGACCTCCGCACCACCCTCGACGAGATCCGTGCCGCGGGGCTGCACAAGCCCGAGCGCGTCATCGGCACCCCGCAGAACGCGGCCGTCGCCGTGACCTCGGGCGGCGCGGCCGGTGAGGTCCTCAACTTCTGCGCCAACAACTACCTCGGCCTCGCCGACCACCCCGAGGTCGTCACGGCAGCCAAGGAGGCCCTGGACCGCTGGGGCTACGGCATGGCCTCCGTCCGCTTCATCTGCGGTACGCAGGAGGTGCACAAGGAGCTGGAGGCGCGGCTCTCCTCCTTCCTCGGCCAGGAGGACACGATCCTCTACTCCTCCTGCTTCGACGCCAACGGCGGAGTCTTCGAGACTCTGCTCGGCCCGGAGGACGCGGTCATCTCCGACGCCCTCAACCACGCCTCGATCATCGACGGCATCCGCCTCTCCAAGGCCCGCCGCCTGCGGTACGCCAACCGCGACCTGGCCGAGCTGGAGATGCGGCTCAAGGAGTCGCAGGACGCCCGCCGCCGGCTCATCGTCACCGACGGCGTGTTCTCCATGGACGGCTACGTCGCCCCGCTGGCCGAGATCTGCGACCTCGCGGAGCGCTACGACGCCATGGTGATGGTCGACGACTCGCACGCCGTCGGCTTCGTCGGCCCCGGCGGCCGCGGCACCCCGGAACTGCACGGGGTCATGGACCGGGTCGACATCATCACCGGCACCCTCGGCAAGGCGCTCGGCGGAGCCTCCGGCGGCTACGTCGCCGCGCGCACCGAGATCGTCGAGCTGCTGCGCCAGCGCTCGCGCCCGTACCTCTTCTCCAACTCCCTCGCCCCGGTCATCGCGGCCGCCTCGCTGAAGGTCCTCGACCTGCTGGAGTCGGCGGGCGACCTGCGCGAGCACCTGGCCGCGAACACCGCGCTCTTCCGTACGAAGATGACCGAGGCCGGCTTCGAGATCCTGCCCGGCGACCACGCCATCGCCCCGGTGATGATCGGCGACGCGGCGGAGGCCGCCAAGATGGCCGAGCTCCTGCTCGAGCGAGGCGTGTACGTGATCGGCTTCTCGTACCCGGTCGTCCCGATGGGCGCGGCGCGCATCCGCGTCCAGCTCTCGGCCGCCCACTCCACGGCCGATGTGGAGCGCGCGGTGGCGGCGTTCATCGACGCCCGCTCGGCGCTGGCGGCCCTGACGGGCGCCGGGTCCTGACCCCGGCCCCCGGCCCCGGCCGGGGCGGCGGACGCCGGGGCGGCCGTCCCCTGCGGCCTGCGAGAATGGTGGGGTGATCGACCCCCGCCGGCTGCGCATCCTGCGGGCCGTGGCGGACCACCGTACGGTGACCGCCGCGGCCGCAGCCCTGTACCTGACCCCTTCCGCCGTCTCCCAGCAGCTCGCGGCGCTGGAGCAGGAGACGGGGCACGCGCTGCTGACCCGCAGCGGCCGGGGCGTACGGCTCACCGCGGCCGGTGAGATCCTGCTCGGGCACGCCCACGAGGTGCTGGCCCAGCTGGAGCGCGCCGAGGCCGAACTCGCCGCCTACGCGGGCGGCTCGGCGGGCGAGGTAACCGTCGCCGCCTTCGCCACCGGCATCGCCGAAGTGCTGGCCCCGGCCATCGCCCGGCTGGCCCTCGACCACCCCGGGATCCGGCTGCGCGTGCGCGACGCCGAGGGCGACCAGAGCCTGCCGCTGCTGCTCGACGGCGAGGCGGACCTCGCGCTGGCCGTCGAGTACCGGGGTGCCCCGGGCGCCGGTGACGGCCGGCTGTCCGTGCTCCCGCTCTACGCGGAGCCCTTCGACGCGGTCCTCCCCGCCGGACACCCGCTCGCCGATCCGCCCGAGGTGTCCCTGGCCGACCTCTGCGACGCGGACTGGGTGGGCCAGTACCCCGGCAACCCCTGCCACGACGTGACACAACTGGCCTGTGAACTGGCGGGCTTCCAGCCCCGGTTGGTGCACTCCTCCGACGACTTCCGGGCCGTGGTCGCACTGGTCGGCGCGGGCGCCGGAGTAGCCCTCGTACCGCGCTCGGCGCTGCGCGGCACGGACCTCAAAGAGGTCCAGGTGCGCCCGGTCGCCGGCTCGGCGCCGACCCGGCGGGTCTTCGCCGCCACGCGGCGCGGAGCCGAGGCGCACCCGCTGATCGCACCCGTCCTGGCGGCATTGGCCCGCGAGGCGGGCCGGATCCCGGCGCACTGAGGGCCGGGCCCCGCGGGCCGGCCGCTCAGGCGCGGATGACTTCCACGCCCGCCGCTTCGAAGGCCTCGGCGACCGACGGTGCGAGGCCGGTGTCCGTCACCAGGACGTCCACGGCGGCGGTCGCGACGATACGCGCGAAGGCGCGGACGCCCAGCTTGCTGGAGTCGGCCGCGATCACCACCCGGCGGGCGCGCTCGCACAGCAGCCGGTTCATGGCCGCCTCGTCCTCGTGGCGCGTGGCGGCCCCGTCGGCCGGGTCGAAGGCGTCCACGCCGACGACCGCGGTGTCCACGGAGAGCTGCCCGAGGACCTCCATGGCCAGCGGGCCGGTGAGCTCGTAGGACTGGGGCCTGGCGACGCCGCCCGTCAGGACGATCTTGAACTGCGGTCTGATGACCAGTTCGCTCGCGATGTTGAGGGCGTTGGTGACGACGGTGAGCGCGGGGGAACCGGTGGAGAGGTCGGGGCGGGCGGCCAGCGCGCGGGCCACCTCGGTGGTCGTGGTGCCGCCGGTCAGGCCGATCACCTCTCCCGGGACGATCAGTCCCGCGACGGTCCCGCTGATCCGGCTCTTCTCGGCGGCCCGGCGCGAGGTGCGGTAGCGCAGGGGCAGCTCGTAGGAGACCCCCTGCAGGACGGCTCCGCCGCGGGTGCGCACGAGCAGCTGCTGTTCGGCGAGCTGGTCGAGGTCGCGGCGGATGGTGGCGGCGGACACGCCGAGGGCCTCCGCCGCGGGCTCCACCTCCAGCTCTCCCCGCTCCACCAGCAGGTCCAGCAGTGTCTGCCAGCGTTCCTTGCGGGTCATGGCCGCCCCTTCGGTCAGTGCTTCGATCTTCGCTCGGTTGTTCGCCCCGGCGCGCCCTCTTGGCCTAGGTGTCGACAGTAACCCAGGAGATCATCCCTCAGATGCTTGAAGTTGCGCGAAAAGCCGCAGTATCTTGCAGGAACACGCATTCAGGGTGCACACACCACGCTAGGGGAGCCGCCATGAGCCATGTCGCGCACGAGCTGGGCACGCAGCCCGCATGTTGGGAACGGGCCGCCGAACTGGCCCCGGAGCGGCGGGCGGTGCTGCCACGGCCGGGGGAGCGTACCGCGATCGTCGGCTGCGGGACCTCGTACTACATGGCCCAGGCCGCCGCCGTCCTGCGGGAGGAGGCCGGAGCGGGCGAGACCGACGCCTTCCCCGCCTCGGAGTTCCCCCGCCACCGGCGCTACGACCGGGTCATCGCGCTGACCAGGTCCGGGACCACCACCGAGGTGCTCGACCTACTGGCCGGACTGAGGGACGCGGGCGTCCCCACCACCGCCGTCATCGGGGACCCGGCCACGCCCGTCATCACCCTGGCGGACGAGCTCGTCGTACTGGACTTCGCCGACGAGCGGTCCGTCGTCCAGACCCGGTTCGCCACCACCGCCCTCACCCTGCTGCGCGCCCACGTCGGCCTGCACAGCCCCTCCGTCGTCGCCGACGGGCGCACCGCGCTCGCCGAACCGCTCCCCGCGGAGCTCGAGACCCGGGGGCAGTTCACCTTCCTCGGCCGCGGCTGGGGCGTCGGACTGGCCCACGAGGCCGCGCTGAAGATGCGCGAGGCTTCCCTGTCCTGGGCCGAGTCCTACCCGGCCATGGAATACCGGCACGGCCCCATCAGCGTCTCCGCGCCCGGCACCGCCACCTGGTCGCTCGGCGCCGCGCCCGAAGGCCTCGCCGAACAGGTCCGCGGGACCGGCGCCCAGTGGGTGGCCGGACACCTCGACCCCCTCGCGGAACTGGTCCGCGTACACCGCCTGGCCATCGCCGTCGCCGCCCACCAGGGGCTCGACCCGGACGCGCCGCGCAACCTGACCCGCTCGGTGATCCTGACCACCGGCGAGGAGGCGGTCCGATGAGCCTCGTCTCCGCCGGCACGCTCGTCCTGGAGGCGGCCGCCCAGGGCCGCGCCGTCGCCGCGTTCAACATCATCACGCTGGAGCACGCCGAAGCCGTCGTCGCGGGTGCCGAGGCGGCCGGGCTGCCCGTCGTCCTCCAGCTCAGCGAGAACGCCGTCAAGTTCCGGGCCGGCCGGCTGCTGCCCATCGCCCGCGCGGCCGCCGCCGTCGCCGAGGCCGCCACGGTGCCCGTCGGCCTGCACCTGGACCACGTCAAGAGCTCCGAACTGCTGCGCCAGGCCGTGGACGGCGGATTCAGCTCGGTCATGTACGACGCCGCGCACCTCCCCTACGCCGAGAACCTCGAAGCCACCCGCTCCGCCGCCGACTGGGCGCACGTCAACGGGCTGTGGATCGAAGCCGAGCTGGGCGAGGTCGGCGGGAAGGGCGGGGCCGCGCCGCTGGACCCGCACGCACCGGGCGCCCGTACCGACCCGGACGAGGCGCGGCGCTTCGTCGCCGACTCCGGGGTGGACGCGCTGGCCGTGGCGATCGGCAGCAGCCACGCCATGACCAGCCGGACCGCCGCCCTGGACCACGCCCTGCTCGCCCGGCTCGCCAAGACCGTCGACGTGCCCCTGGTCCTGCACGGGTCCTCCGGCCTGCCGGACGCGGAGCTCGCCGCGGCCGTGGCCGGCGGCATCCGCAAGGTCAACATCGGCACCGCCCTGAACGTGGCGATGACCGAGGCCATCCGCACCCATCTGACCGCCGCCGATCCCCGCCCGTATCTGACTGCCGCACGGGAGGCGATGACGGCGACGGCCGCCGCTATGATCAGCGCCCTGAACTGACGGCGCGGGTACCGGGGGGAACTTGATGGGCGCACAGCGGAGCCTCACCAGCAGACGGCGGCTACTTCTGGGACTGGGGGCCCCGCTGCTCCTCGGCGGAGCCGGCCTCGGCTACGCGTTGTGGCCGCAGACGCCGGACGGCCCGAAGGTCCGCACCGACCTGGAGCCGCTGAACCGCCGCTTCTGGACGGCGCTGGGCGACGTGTCCGACGCGCACTGGCTGGGCTACGACATCGACGAGACCTCCGGCGACCGGACGGTGCCGAGCCCGGACTCCCGCGTCCGCCTGATCGGCCTCGCCAAACTGAAGACGGGCACCGCCAAGCGCATCCTGCGCGATCCCGCCCACAGCTTCGAGCTCACGTCCCTGTCCACCATGCCCGGCGTGCTGAAGCCGTACGTGCCCACCGGAGCGACCTGGCAGCGGAGCGAGACCTACGACAAGGACGCCCTCAAGGAAGGCCTGAACGTGGTCCCGTCGGGCGCGTTCTCCTTCGACGGCATACGCGACCTCGTCTACTTCGACTTCGTCTTCCTCTACACGTGATCCGCGGCCGGCCGAGACCCTGATCCGCCCGGACCACGGGGGATCGGGGTGGAGGCCCGGCGGCCCTTCCGGATTCTTGGAACAAGTTCTAGTCTGCCCCCGCGGTGGCGGTGGTCGGCCGCGAGACCTTGAGCCACGAGAGACCCGGAGGGGCCGTGCACCTCGAATACACGCCTGAGCAGCAGCAGTTGCGCACCGAGCTGCGCGCCTACTTCGCCGAGCTGATCCCCGAGGACGTCTACGCCCGGTACGAGGACCCGGCCGAGCAGAAGCGCTTCTACCGGGAGACCATCCGCAGGCTCGGCGCCGACGGCTGGCTCGGGGTCGGCTGGCCGAAGGAGTACGGCGGGCGCGGGATGTCGCCCATGGACCAGTTCATCTTCTTCGACGAGGCCGCGCAGGCCGTCGTACCGCTGCCGCTGATGGCGCTGAACACCGTCGGGCCGACCATCATGCAGTTCGGCACCGACGAGCAGAAGGCGTACTTCCTCCCCAAGATCCTGGCCGGCGAGATCGACTTCGCCATCGGCTACAGCGAGCCGGACGCCGGCACCGACCTCGCCGCCCTCAAGTGCAAGGCCGTCCGCGAGGGCGACGAGGAGACCGGCACCTACGTGGTCAACGGGCAGAAGATCTGGACCACCAACGGCGACACCGCCGACTGGGTCTGGCTCGCCGTCCGCACCGACCCGGACGCCCCCGCGCACAAGGGCATCACGATGCTCCTCGTGCCGACCGCCGACCCCGGCTACTCCTGCACCCTCATCAACACCCTCGCCTCGCACGACACCACCGCCAGCTACTACGAGGACATCCGCGTCCCCGCGAACCGCCGCGTCGGCCAGGAGAACAAGGGCTGGCGCCTGATCACCAACCAGCTCAACCACGAGCGGGTCACCCTGGCCGCCCACGGCACGATGGCGATCCGCGCCCTGCACGACGTCCAGCGCTGGGCCGCCGGGACCAAGCTCGCCGACGGCCGCCGCGTCATCGACCTGACCTGGGTCCGCGGCCGCCTCGCCCGCACCCACGCCCGCCTCGACGCGATGAAGCTGCTCAACTGGCAGATGGTCAACGCCGTCCAGGACGGCACGCTCACCCCGCAGGACGCCTCCGCCGTCAAGGTCTACGGCTCCGAGGCGCGCCGGGACGCGTACGCCTGGCTGATGGAGGTGGTCGGCGCGGCCGGCTCCCTCAAGGACGGCTCCGCCGGCGCGGTCCTGCACGGAGAGCTGGAGCGCGGTTACCGCAGCGCGGTCATCTTCACCTTCGGCGGCGGCAACAACGAGATCCAGCGCGAGATCATCTCGTGGATCGGCCTCGGCATGCCGCGCGTCCGCCGCTGAACCTGTTGGGCCGGTCGGCCTCGAGGCGGGACCACGGGGCCCCTGCCCGGGGCCGGCGGGAACACCAAGAGCCCCTGGGCTGCCTGGCGTGCCTTTCGCCGGCCGCAAGGCCAGTGCCTCGACCAGGCCGAACGCGAGGGCGGACCCCGAAGGGTGCCGCCCTGTTGTTGCCCGTCTCATCGACTTGCCCGACTGCCTTCGGCACGGCTGAGCCGGAGCGGCTACAGCCGCACTCGTGACCGACGGTCAATCATGTCCATGCACTCCCTCAGCGTCCCCCCCGTCCCACCGCCCACCGGCACGTACACCCATGCCGTCATTGCGTCAGGAGCCGCACGAGCTGCTGGACCATGTGGGTCTCGGGGTGGTCGGGTCCCAGAGCACGCTCGGTATCTGCGGCGAGAGCTGCTGCCAGCGGGGCGGCGTCGGCCAATCCGCCTTCGGCCGCGAGAGAATAGGCGTGGACGAAACGGCTCTTCAGCGTATCGGGGTGGTCGGGGCCGAGAACCCGGGCACTGTCGGCGGCGAGCTCGGCCGCCCGACGACCGGCATCGCCGTACTCGCCGGCGCTCGCAAGACACCCGGTGTGCAGGTGCCGGCTCTTCAGGGTGTCGGGGTGATCGGCGCCGAGGATCCGGTTCTGGTCCGCAGCGAGGCCGGCAGCCAGACGGGCGGCCTCGACATGCTCACCGGCATCGTCGAGGCAGTCTGCGTGCATGAAGCGGCTACCGAGCACGCTGGGATGGTCGGCGCCGAGGATCCGGCTCTGGTCCACCACCACATCGGCGAACAGCCGGGCGGCTTCGGCGTGATCCCCCGCGACACCCACACAGGCAGCGTGCAGGTTCCGGCTCGCCAGCGTATCGGGGTGGTCGGGGCCGAGTACTCGGGCACTGTCGGTGGCGAGCTCGGCCGCCAGACGACCGGCATCGCCGTACTCGCCGGCGCCTACGAGACAGCGAATGTGCTGGCGTCGGCTCTGCAGGGTGTCGGGGTGGTCGGGGCCGAGGATCCGGTTCTGGTCCGCAGCGAGGCCGGCGGCCAGACGAGCGGCCTCGGCGTGCTCACCGGCATGGTCGAGGCAGTCTGCGTGCATGAAGCGGCTACCGAGCACGCTGGGATGGTCGGCGCCGAGGATCCGGCTCTGGTCCACCACCAGCCCGGCGAACAGCCGGGCGGCTTCGGCGTGATCTCCCGCGAGACCCGCACAAGCAGCGTGCAGGTTCCGGCTTTCCAGCGTATCGGGGTGGTCGGGGCCGAGAACTCGGGCACTGTCGGCGGCGAGCTCGGCCGCCAGACGACCGGCATCGCCGTACTCGTCGGCGCCTACGAGACAGCTAATGTGCTGGCGTCGGCTCTTCACGGTGTCGGGGTGGTCTGCGCCGAGAACTCGGGCCCTGTCAGCGGCGAGCCCAGCGCCCAGAGAGATGGCCTCGGCATGATCACCGGCCTCGTTGAGGCTTTCCACCTGCAAGAAGCGGTTACTGAGCACACTGGGGTGGTCGGGGCCGAGAATCCGGCTCGTTTCCACGATGAGCCCGGCGAAGAGGCGAGCGGCTTCGCTGTACTCACCGTTCATCCCCGCGCAGGCCGCCTGGAGGGCCCGGATCAGAAGCGTGAGGGAGTGGTCGGGGCCCAGGGCGCGGGCACTGTCAGCGACAAGATCGGCCGCCAGCTGACCGGCTTCCGCGTGTTCCCCGCTGCTCGCCAGACAACCGACGTGCAGATTCCGGCTTTTCAACGTCTCGGGGTGGTCGGGTCCCAGAAGCCGGGCGTGGTCGGCAGCGAGGGAGCCCGCCAGACGAGCGGCCTCGGCATGTTCACCAGCGTCGTCGAGACGGTCTGCGTGCAGGAAGCGGCTCTTCAGCACATCCGGGTGGTCGGGACCCAGAACGCGGGCCTGATCTGCGGCGACGCCGGCCGCCAGACGGGCAGCCTCGGCATGATCACCAGTGACACCGAGGGAGGCGGCCTGGAGGGTTCGGCTCGTGAGGGTGTCCGGGTGGTCGGGGCCCAGGACCCGGGCATGGTCGGCTACGATCCTGGCTGCCAGACGGGCAGCCTCGACATGATCACCAGTGGCGCTCAGGCAAATGACCTGAAAGCTCCGGCTCCTCAAGGTCCGAGGGTGGTCGGGCCCCAAAACTCCGGAATGGTCGGCGGCGATGCCGGCTGCCAGACGAGCACCCTCGGCATGGTCACCGGCAGCAGCCAGACACACGGCTTCGATGTTCCTGCTCAGCAGCGTATCCGGGTGTTCAGGGCCCAGAATGCGGGTGCAGTCGGCCAAAACGCCGGATGCCAGGCGGGCAGCCTCGGCAAATTCACCGGCAAAGCCTTGGCACGCGACTTCGAGATGCCGGCTGCTCAGGGTTCGAGGGTGCTCGGGACCCAGAACCCGGACGCAGTCACCGGCGACGCCGACTGCCAGACGGACGGCTTCGACACTTTCGCCTGCCTTGCCCAGCCACCACGCGTGGGTGATGCGGCTGCTCAGGGCGTCGGGATGATCGGGGCCCAGAACCCGAATGCAGTCAGCGGCTACGCGGGCTGCCAGTCGCGCGGCTTCGGCTTGTTTGCCGGCCTCCCCCAGACAGATGGCTTGAAGGTTTCGACTGGTGAGGGTGCAAGGGTGTTCGGGACCCAGGATCCGGGCATGGTCCGCAGCGACTTCCGTCGCCAGGCGAGCGGCTTCGGCGAGTCCCCCCGCCTCGCCCAACCACCGGGCGTGCGTCTGGCGGCTCGCGAGGGTGTCGGAGTGCTCCGGACCCAGGATCCGGTCGTGATCAGCAGCAGCGCCGGCCGCCAGGCGTGCGGCTTCGGCGTATTTGCCTGCGGCACCCAGGCACTCTGCCTGGAGCATGCGGCTGATGAGGGTGCGGGGGTGCTCGGGGCCCAGGACCCGGGCATGGTCGGCCACAACGTTGGCAGCCAGACGGGAAGCCTCGCCCACCTCACCCGCCTGGCCGAGCCACCGGGCATGGGTGTGGCGGCTCGCGAGGGTGTCGGGATGCTCCGGGCCGAGGACGCGAGCCTGTTCCGCAGCGGCCCTCGCCGCCAGATGGGCGGCCTCGGCGTATTTGCCCGTCACGCCCAGGCAGTCCGCTTGCAGCCTGAGGCTCGTGAGGGTGTGGCGGTGCTCAGGCCCCAGGATCCGGGCATGGTCCGAAGCCACTCCGGCTGCCAGGCGGGCGGCTTCGGCGTGTTCTCCGGCTTTGCCGAGCCATCGGGCATGGGTGTGGCGGCTCGCGAGGGTGTCGGGATGCTCCGGGCCGAGGATCCGGGCTTGTTCCGAAGCCACTCTGGCTGCCAGGCGGGCGGCTTCGGCGTGTTCTCCGGCTTTGCCGAGCCATCGGGCATGGGTGTGGCGGCTCGCGAGGGTGTCGGGATGCTCCGGGC
>NZ_JBHWVV010000009.1:0-72209 GCF_042736715.1 Streptomyces sp. NPDC060049 | reverse complement strand
CGAGGACCCGGGCTCGTTCCGAAGCCACCCGGGCTGCCAGACGGACAGCCTCCGCATGTTCCCCTGCTTCGCCGAGACAGTGCGCATGGTGGTGGCGGCTTGCGAGCGTGTCGGGATGCTCGGGACCGAGAATACGAGCTTGATCGGCGGCAAGGCTGGCATACATGCGGGCGGCTTCGGCGTGCTCACCGACCTCGGCACGAGCGGCTGCGCGTTCCGCATGAGTGGCCAATACGGCCGGAAGGGGCGAGATTCCGGCCTGCGGTCCCAATACCTGGCGAAGCAGGTCGCGAAGTTCCGTCGCTGTCTGCGGACGCTCGTCGGGGTTCTTGGCCAGCAGCCGCAGTGTGAGGACGTCGAGGCCGGAAGGAATGTCGGGACGATGAGCGCTCGGAGCGCTGGGGATCTCCTCCGCATGCGCCCGCCATATCGAATTGGGCTCGGAGTAGTCGAAGGGAGGCCGTCCGATGAGGAGCGCATAGAGCAAGCAGCCCAAGGCGTACAGATCTGTGCGCTCGTCCGGGGCGTAGCCGGGCCGGGTTTGTTCGGGAGCCATGTATTTCGGAGAACCGACGACCTGGCCGGCGCTCGTGATGCGGGTGCGCTCGACGTGGGTATAGGCCGCGATACCGAAATCGAGCACCTTGATTGTCTCTCTGCCCGAGCCTGTCCGGGCCAGAATGACGTTGGCTGGTGTCACGTCCCGGTGCACGATACCCGCATCATGGGCCGCCGCGAGGGCGTCGGAGACCTGGGCGCACCAGTTGACGGCCTGGGCGACGGACAGGGTCGAGGGCTCACTGATGAATTGACCGAGCTGCTTGCCGTCGAGCAACTCCATGACGACGAACGGCCGGCGCCGGTCGGACCGGTCGCGAAAAGACCCGTAATCGAACACAGAGATGATGTGGGTATGACCGGAGAGCTGCGCGGTTATGCGGGCCTCGCGCTCGAAGCGGGTGAAGAGCTGATCGTTCGCGTCGTGATGCAGGAGTTTGACTGCTACGAAGCGCCCCAGCCGGATGTCATGAGCGCGCCATACGACGCCCATGCCACCGGATCCCAAAGGCTCCTCAAGTCGGTAACGCTCGGCCAGTAAAGTTCCGCGCATTGCCCCCCCAACGGTCCTATCCCAAGGAGTTTGACACCTTGGCGCTGCCGGCAACAAGGTACCGATACAAGGGGAAGGTGAGGCGGGTTCTCACCCCGGCCTACACGATCAGGTGGTGCCCCCGGGGCGACCCGCGCGGGCACCAAGCCGAGTCCGGTCACGGCCGTGGCAGGCGCTCCTCGGCCTCGCCGTGAACGGGCCGCGGCCGCGGTCGCGCGCCGACGGGCAGTGACGCGGATCCCCAGCGCGAGGTCATTCGCCTGCTCCACTCGCTCCGCACCAGGTGGCGGATCGTACGGGGCCAAGACCGACCTGGTCGGCGGATTCCCTTCCCGGGGTCAGACCTGGGCCGCGCCACCGTCCACGAAGAGTTCGACGCCGGTGATGAAACTGCTCTCACGCGAGGCGAGGAACAGCGCCGCCGCGGCCACCTCCTCCGGGCGCCCGGCCCGGCCGAGCGGAACCCCGGCGGTCGCCCGCCGGCGTACCTCGGCCGGCGCCCGGGCCAGTGAGGGGGTGTCGACCGGGCCCGGGCTGAGCGTGTTGACCCGGATCCCGCGCCCCGCGAGCTCCAGCGCGAGGCTGCGCGCGAGCGACCGTACGGCCGCCTTCGCGGCGGCGTACACGCCGAACCGCGCGGACCCGCAGGATCCGGCCGCCGAGCCCAGCAGGACGACCGAGGCGCCGTCGCGCAGCAGCGGCAGGGCCCGCTGCACGGTGAAGTAGGTGCCCCGGAAGTTCAGGTCCGAGGTCGAGTCGAACTGTTCCTCCGTGAACTCGGCGAGACCGCCTGCCGGTCCGCCGCCCGCGTTGGCCACCAGGACGTCGATCGGGCGGCCCTCCTCCGCGACGGCCGCGTACAGCCGGTCCAGATCCTCGACGCGGGACGCGTCACCCGGTACGGCGACGGCGCTCGAGCCCAGCTCCCGTGCGGCCGCGGCGAGTTCGTCCGCCCGCCGGCCGGTGATGAAGACCCGCGCGCCTTCCCGCACGAAGCGCTCCGCGGTCGCCAGGCCGATGCCGGCCGATCCGCCCGTGATCACCGCGACCTGTCCGTCGAGCAGTCCCCTGCGCATGACCGTGCCTCCTCGTCCCGAAGGGGAGGCGGGTGCGGTCCGCCGACGGTGAATCCTAGTGGCGCGTAGGGGCGGCCGGCCGGTGGAATGCTGGAAGGGCGGGCAGTGGGGCGGCGGGCGCGTACGAGCGGGAGGAACGGCCATGGGCGAGAGCGGCGCACCCGATCCCGGGCTCTACGGACCCGGGTCCGTCACCTGGCAGTGCCACGGTGATCCCGTGATGTGGATCGCCGGAGTCCGCGCGCTCTACCTCCAGGCCCTGCACCCGCGCGCCGTCCGCGGGGTCATGGAGAACAGCGCGGCGTTCAGCGGCGAGCGGGGCCCGGGCGACGCCTGGGGCCGGCTGCTGCGCACCGCCGACTTCGTCGGCACCGTCACCTACGGCACCGTCGAGGCAGCCGAGCGGGCCGGCGCCCGGGTCCGAAAGATCCACAGCACGCTGTCCGCCACCGACCCCGCCACCGGCACGCGCTTTCCCGTCGACGACCCCGAGCTGCTCCTGTGGATCCATTGCGCCCAGATCGACAGCTTCCTGCACGTCCTGCGCCGCTCCGGGATCCCCCTCAGCCCCGCCCAGGCCGACCGCTACGTGTCCGAGAACCTCGTCAATGCCCGCCTCGTCGGGCTCGACCCGTCCGGCGTACCGGCCGACACCGCGCAGCTGGCCGCCTACTTCGAGCGGATCCGGCCAGAACTCGCCGTCGGCTCCGACGCGCGCGCCGTCGACGCGTTCCTGTGCGCCCCGCCGGTCCATCCCCTCCTCGTCCCTGGCCGGAATCTGGTGTGGCGCCCGCTCGCCGCCCTCGCCTACGGATCCCTCCCGGCGTACGCGCACCAGCTGTACGGCCGCCCCGCTCCGGCCCCGCGCAGCGTCACCCGCCGCCTGCGTCTCACCGGTAGCCTGCTGCGCAGCATTCCCGCAGGTCTGCGCTGGCAGCTGCCTCCAGGTCACATCTTGAGAGCGATGCGCCGCATGGGCCCCGGGAGCCGCCCCGCGCCGTACACACTGCGTACATCAGCGGCCATACTGGACCGGCCGGGGAGGGCGTAGCGCGACACACGGGGGCGACTTCAAGACATGGCGGAGTCAAGACTGATCCATGGCCGCTACCGGTCGCTCGACCTCATCGGCCGCGGCGGCATGGGCGAGGTGTGGCGGGCCCGCGACGAGTCGCTGGGCCGGCAGGTCGCCGTCAAATGCCTCAAGCCCATAGGACCCGAACAGGACGCGCACTTCACGCAGGTGCTGCGCGAGCGCTTCCGCCGCGAGGCGCGCGTCGCCGCGTCCCTCCAGCACCGGGGCGTCACCGTCGTCCACGACTTCGGCGACGACAGCGCCGCGGGCGGCCCCCTCTACCTCGTCATGGAGCTGCTCGAAGGCCGCAACCTGAGCCAGCTGCTGGAGGACAACGAAGCGCGCCCGCTGCCCGTGGACGTGGTCGTCGACGTCGCCGAGCAGATGGCCGCCGCCCTCGGCTACACCCACGACCAGGGCGTCGTGCACCGGGACCTGAAGCCCGCGAACATCATGCGGCTCACCGACGGCACGGTGAAGATCTGCGACTTCGGCATCGCCCGCCTCGCCGCCGACATCGGCTTCACCGCGAAGCTGACCGGCGGCGGCATAGCCATGGGCACTCCGCACTACATGTCGCCCGAGCAGATCGCGGGCGGCGAGGTCGACCACCGCAGCGACCTCTACTCGCTGGGCTGCGTCCTGTACGAGATCGCCACCGGCGCCCCGCCCTTCGACCTCGGCGACTCCTGGTCCGTCCTGGTCGGCCATCGGGACACCGAACCCGTGCCCCCGCGCGAGCACCGCCCCGAACTGCCCGTTCACTTCGAGCGGCTGGTGCTCGACCTGCTCGCCAAGCGCCCCGAGGACCGCCCGGGCGACGCCCGCCACCTGCACCGGCGGCTCGTCGAGGCCCGCCTCGGCCCCGGCGCGGCGCCCGGGGCGCACCCGCCGCTGCCCGAGTGGGCCGGCGGGATGACCGCCGGGCGCAAGGCCGGCATCGAGGCCCGCCCCGCGAGCGGGGAGTGGGCCGTCCTCACCGGCTCCTGGACGGCCGCGCGCCCGAGCGGGGAGCGAGCCGTTCCCGCCCCGGGTGCCCGTACGGACGGCGAGCGGCCCGCCGGGACCCCGGCCCCGCCGGCCGCCGGAGCCCCGACGGCGCCGGCCGCCGCGGGCCCGGCCGCTCCGGCCGCCGCGTCCGTCGTCCGCCCGCACCCCGCCGATGACCCGCGGCTCACCGCCGCGTACGGCGTCCCGCGCGCTCCCGGCACCGACCCCACGGGCCGCGACGCCCTCGACGCCGGGCACGCCCGGGCCTTCGCCCTCAGCCGGGCCGGCCGCACCGAGGAAGCCCTCGCCGGGTACACGGCCGTGGCCGAGGGCCGGGCCCGGGTGCTCGGACCCGACCACCCCGACACGCTCGCCGCGCGACAGGAGGAGGCGTACGAGACGGGCCTCCTCGGCCGCCACCAGGAGGCCTACGAGGGCTACCGCGCGGTGCTCGCCGGCCGCGAGCGGACGATGGGGCCGCGCCATCCCGACACCCTGCGCTGCCGCCACAACCTGGCCTGCGCCCTCGGCGCCCTCGGCCGCTTCGCCGAGGCCCACGCCGTCGCCGCCGAGGTCGCCGCCGACCGGGCGGCCACCCTGGGGGCGGAGCACGCGGACACGCTGCTGACCCGCTACGAGGTGGCCTACGCCCTCGGCCGCCTGGAGCGCTGGGAGGAGGCACTGGAGGGCTTCCGCCGCATCGCCGCCGTCCGGGAGCAGGTCCTGGGCCGCGACCATCCCGACACGCTGGCCGCCCGCTACGAGGCCGGCATCGCGCTCGGCCGGACCGGCCGGTGCGGCGAGGCCCTGGAGCTGTTCCGGGAGCTGGTCCGCGACCGCACCCGCGCGTACGGGGCCGCCGACCCGGAGACGCTGCGCGCCCGGCACGTCCTCGGGGTCAACCTCGGGCGGCTCGAGCGCTGGGAGGAGGCGGTGGCCGAGGCCCGGCAGGTGGGCGGGGCGCGGGCCGCGACGCTCGGCGCCGAACACCCCGACACCCTGGTCAGCCGCCGGGAGCTCGCCGTCGGACTCGGCCGGCTGGGCCGCTGGGACGAGGCCCTGCCGGTCTACCGGGAACTGTCGGGCATCCGCGAACGCTCGCTGGGCGACGACCACCCCGACACGGTCGCCGCCCACGCCGACGAGGCGCACTGTCTGGAGCGGCTCGGGCAGGTGTGCTACCAAGAGCCATGACGACCTCGCGGGGCTCCGGTACGGACGTGTACGACGCGGTGATCGTGGGCGGCGGCCACAACGGCCTGGTCGCCGCCGCCTACCTGGCGCGGGCCGGCCGCTCCGTGCTGATCCTGGAGCGGCTCGGCCACACCGGCGGGGCCGCCGTGTCCACCCGGCCGTTCGCGGGGGTCGACGCCCGCCTCTCGCGGTACTCCTACCTCGTCTCGCTGCTCCCGGCGAAGATCGTGCGCGATCTGGGACTGCGCTTCGAGGTGCGAAAGCGCGCGGTCTCCTCGTACACGCCCGTGGAGCGCGCCGGGCGGCCCGGCGGCCTCCTGGTCGGCGGCGGCGAGACGCGCACCCGCGAGTCCTTCGCCCGGCTGACCGGATCGGACCGGGAGTACGAGAGCTGGCGGTCCTTCTACGGGACCACCGGGCGGGTCGCCGAGCGGGTCTTCCCGACACTGACCGAGCCGCTGCCCACCCGCGCCGGGCTCCGGGCGAGGGTCGACGACGAGGCGGCCTGGCGGATGCTGTTCGAGGAGCCCATCGGGCAGGCGGTGGAGCGGGAGTTCGCCGACGACCTGGTGCGCGGGGTCGTCCTCACGGACGCCCTGATCGGTACCTTCGCCGACGCCCACGACCGCTCGCTCGCGCAGAACCGCTGCTTCCTCTACCACGTGATCGGTGGCGGCACGGGGGACTGGGACGTGCCGGTCGGCGGCATGGGCGCGCTCACCGACGCCCTGGCGGCGGCCGCGCTGGCGGCCGGGGCGGAGATCGCCACCGGGCACGAGGCTCTGCGCATCGACACGGACGGCACGACCGCGCCGGCCGAGGTGACCTTCCGGACGGCGACGGGGGAGGGCCGGGTCGCGGGGCGGGTGGTGATCGTCAACGCCTCGCCCCGCGCGCTGGCGGAGCTGATGGGCGAGGAGCCCGGTGGTCCCGCCCCCGAGGGGGCCCAGCTCAAGGTCAACATGCTCCTGCGGCGACTGCCCCGGCTGCGCGACACCTCCGTGGACCCCCGGGAGGCCTTCGGCGGGACCTTCCACATCGCGGAGGGGTACGAGCAGCTCGCGCGGGCCCACGCGCAGGCCCGCGCGGGCGAACTGCCCTCCGTACCGCCCTCGGAGATCTACTGCCACTCGCTGACGGACCCGTCGATCCTGGGACCGGAGCTGGCGGCACAGGGTTGTCAGACCCTCACCCTCTTCGGACTCCACACCCCGGCGCGGCTGTTCGAGAAGGACAACCGGGCGGCGAGGGAGGCCCTGCTCACCGCCACCCTCGCCCAGCTCGACGCCCACCTGGCCGAACCGCTCACCGACTGCCTGGCCTTCGACGCCGACGGCCGCCCGTGCATCGAGGCCAAGACCCCGCTCGACCTCGAACGCGAACTGCGGCTACCCGGCGGCCACATCTTCCACCAGGACCTGTCCTGGCCGTACTCCGACTCGGGCAGCCGATGGGGAGTGGAGACGGCCCACCCGGGCGTACTGCTGTGCGGCGCCGGAGCGGTGCGCGGCGGCGGCGTCAGCGGCGTCCCGGGCCACAACGCCGCGATGGCGGTGCTGGGGCACTGACGCCGCGCCGCGCCCGCGGTCCGCTCAGGCCACCGGGTCGATCACCACGATCGGGATCTCCCGGTGCGTCTTGGTCTGGTACTCGTCGTAGGAGGGCCAGTGCTTGACCATCAGCGGCCAGAACGCGCGGCGCTCCTCGGCGTTCGCGGTGCGCGCGATGCCCTGGACGATCTTGGGGCCGACCTGGACCCGGACCTCGGGGTGCTCGGTCAGGTTGCGGTACCAGAGCGGGTCGGCCGGGTCGCCGCCCTTGGACGCGACGATGAGGTAGCGGCCGTCGTCCTCGCCGTAGATGAGCGGAGTGCGCACCGGCTTGCCCGACTTGCGGCCGATGGTGGTCAGGAGCAGGGTCTGGGTGTTGTTCCAGTACTGCCCCTCGGTCCCGCCCGATCCGACGTACTTCTTGACGTGGTCCAGTACCCAGCCCGGCTTGGGGTCGATCGGGTTCTCCCAGTCGATGTCGCTCATAGCGCTCTGCCCGCCTTCGTGTCTTCGGTGTCGTATGCGGCGTCGTGTTGAATGGTCAACAACTCCCACCAACGAACACGAACGCTCCGGGGCACGGGTTCCCCCGGTCGCAGCACTAGGCCGTCTCTTTCGGATCTTGCCGGGCCCGCGGCGTCCGGCACCGCACCTGGCCGCGTTGTCGGGGCGCCCGAGTACTCCAGTACACGGGCGCCCCTCCGCCTTGCCATGCACGGCGCCAGACGCCGCGGACTCGGCCGACAAGATCCGAAAGAGACGACCTAGTCCGAGGAGCGCGACCAGCCGGTCGCCTCGACGCGGGACGCGTCGGCGGGGCGGTCCTCGCAGAAGAGGAGGCGGGAGGACTCCGATACGCGCGGGCTGTCGACGTAGACGCCGCGGCCCACGTAGCGGCCCTGCGCGGTGTGGCGGAAGCGGAGGCGGACCTCACGGCCGGCCCAGGCCGTGAGCGGGGCTTCGAGGCGGTGCCAGATGCGGCCCGACCAGCCGGTGAGGGAGCCGCGCGGCCACTGTTCGGCGGTTCCGCCCGTGCTGCGGACGGTGGTGAAGGGGAGGGGCTCCCAGGTCTGCCCGTCGGCGGAGGCCTCGAGGTGCAGGGCTCCCTCGCCGGGCACGGTGTCCCACCACAGCGCGCAGCGCAGCCGGGCGGCGTCGCCGGCCGGGGTGACGGGAGGCAGGGTCAGGGTGCCGGAGCCGCCCGTCTCCATGCCGGAGAACCAGGCCGGTCCGCCGTGCTTCGTGCGGACGGGGACGGCGCGGGCGAAGCGGTTGCCGGTGGCCACGCGGGGCGCGCTGCCGGCGCGCCAGGTCCGTACGGGGTGGACGGAGTTGCCCAGCAGGATCAGGAAGGAGTCGGTGGAGGGGTCCAGGACCAGGGAGGTTCCCGTGAAGCCGGTGTGGCCGGCGGAGTGCGGGGTGGCCATGGCGCCCATGTACCAGTGCTGGTAGAGCTCGAAGCCGAGGCCGTGGTCGTCGCCGGGGAAGGCGGTGTTGTAGTCGGTGAAGAGCAGCTCGACGGAGGCGGGCCGCAGGATGCGCTTGCCGGCGTAGACCCCGCCGTCGAGGAGGGTGCGGGCGAGGATGGCCAGGTCCCAGGCCGTGCCGAAGACGCCGGCGTGGCCGGCGACGCCGCCCAGCGCGTGCGCGTTCTCGTCGTGGACCTCGCCCCAGACGAGTCCGCGGTCGAGCCCGGACCAGGGCGGGCGCTGCACTTCGGTGGCGGCCGTGACCCGGCGCCAGGAGAGCGGTGGGTTGTAACGAGTGCGGTGCATCCCGAGTGGAGCGGTGATCTCGTCTTGGAGCAGGAGGTCCAGAGTGTGACCGGTGATCCGTTCCAAGAGCAGTTGGAGGGCGATGAGATTGAGGTCCGAGTACCGGTAGACCGTCCCCGGGGTCTCCTGGGGCTTCACCGCCCAGAGCAGCCTCAACCGACCCGCACGGGTGGGCTCCTGGTAGAAGGGCGCCCAGGACCGCAGCCCCGACGTGTGCGTGAGGAGCTGGCGGACGGTGATCACCTCTTTGCCCCCGCCGGTGAACTCAGGCAGGTACCGGTTCACGGGCGCCTCCAGTTCAAGGCGCCCGCGCTCCATCTGCTGCACGGCCAGGAGCGAGGTGAACAGCTTCGACAGCGAGGCCAGGTCGAAGACCGTGTCCTGCGCCATCGCGATGCGCTCGGAGGCCGGGAACTCCCGCACCCGGTCGGTGCGGCCGTCGTAGTCGGCGTACCGCACGGCGTCGCCCATCGCCCGGTGCAGGGCCACGGTGCGGCCCCGGCCGGCGAGGACCACGGCGCCGGCGTAGTAAGGGTGTTCGGGGGAGGGTCCGAGGAACCGCCGCGCCTCGTCCGCGACACCTTCGAGGTGCTTCTCCACCAGTCCGGCCTGACGGGCGGAGCCGTAGCGCAGCCGCAGTCCCTGGAGCGAGCGCCGTTCCGCGTCCCCTCCGGCGGCTCCCGCGGACCCGGGCAGCGCGGCCTGGAGCGCGAGCACACCGCCGAGCGCCAGCAGCCGCGCACCGAGCCGGCGCCGACTGAGCCCGCCGCTGTCACCGCCGTCGCGCAAGCGGCCACCGTTGCCCCCGGCGCCGCTACCGCTGCCGCCGACCCCCGTCACGGCGCTGCCTCCGACTCCCCTCACGGGGCCGCCGGGCCCCCTCGCGGCGCCGCCGACCTCCGCGTCACCGTCGTCGCCGGCTGCCTTCCGTTCCTCCATGCCCGGTCCTTCCGTCCACGTCGCGTCGCGCCCTCCCGAAGTATCTGCCCGGACGTCGCACACCTCCCGCAGTGACCGACCCGCAAAGAATCTGACGCTGCATCAGAAAATCTCTTCCCTCGGCGGCCCGGCTGCGGCATCCTGCCGCCCATGGAGACGGAGCTGAGCAAGAAACTGGGAGTCGAGCACGCCATCTTCGGCTTCACGCCCTTCCCGGCGGTCGCCGCTGCCATCACCCGCGCGGGCGGGTTCGGGGTCCTCGGAGCCGTGCGCTACACCGCCCCCGACGACCTCAAGCGCGACCTCGACTGGATGCAGGAGCACACCGACGGCAAGCCCTACGGCCTCGACGTCGTCATGCCCGCCAAGAAGGCCGTCGACGGCATCAGCGAGGCCGACATCGAGGCGATGATCCCGGCCGCGCACCGCGAGTACGTCCGTGACACGCTCGCCAAACACCACGTGCCCGAGCTCGCCGAGGGCGAGGCCTCCGGCTGGCGCATCACCGGCTGGATGGAGCAGGTCGCGCGCAACCAGCTCGACGTCGCCTTCGACTACCCCATCAAACTCCTGGCGAACGCCCTCGGTTCCCCGCCCGCCGACGTCATCGCGCGCGCCCACGACCACGGGGTGCTCGTCGCCGCCCTCGCCGGCAGCGCCAAGCACGCCCGCCGCCACGCCGAGGCCGGCATCGACATCGTCGTCGCCCAGGGCTACGAAGCCGGCGGCCACACCGGCGACATCGCCACCATGGTCCTGGTCCCCGAAGTGGTCGAAGCCGTCGCCCCGCTCCCGGTCCTCGCCGCCGGCGGCATCGGCAGCGGCGAGCAGATCGCCGCGGGCCTCGCCCTCGGCGCCCAGGGCGCCTGGCTCGGCTCCCTCTGGCTCACCACCACCGAGGCCGAGATGCACTCCCGCGCCCTGACCGAGAAGCTGCTCGCCGCCGGTTCGGGCGACACCGTCCGCTCCCGCGCCCTCACCGGCAAGCCCGCCCGCCAGCTGCGCACCGAGTGGACCGACGCGTGGGACGACCCGGAGGGCCCCGGCGCGCTCCCGATGCCGCTGCAGGGCCTGCTCGTCGCCGAGGCCGTGTCCCGCATCCAGAAGTACGAGGTCCAGGCACTGCTCGGCACGCCCGTCGGTCAGATCGTCGGCCGGATGAACAGCGAGCGCAGCGTCCAAGCCGTCTTCGACGACCTCACCAGCGGCTTCGAGCGCGCCATCACCCGCATCACCCGCATCGCCGGCCGAGCCTGAGAGGCGTGAGCAGCGACATGACCGACTCACCGAGCAAGCGGCCGGCCCCGACCGCGCCGACCGCCACGACCGCGCAGCCGCCCAACGGTTTCTGGGCCCAGGCCGCGGCCGATCCCGACCGCACCGTCCTGGTCGCCCCCGAGGGCGAGGAGTGGTCCGCCGCCCGGCTGCACGCCGACGTCAACCGACTCGTCCACGGCCTGCGCGCCGCCGGACTGGAGAAGGGGGACGTCTTCGCGGTCGTCCTGCCCAACGGCGTCGAGTTCCTCACCGCCTACCTCGCCGCTTCCCAGGCCGGCTTCTACCTGGTCCCGGTCAACCACCACCTCGTCGGCCCCGAGATCGCCTGGATCGTCTCCGACTCCGGCGCCAAGGTCCTCATCGCCCACGAGCGGTTCGCCGACGCCGCCACCGCCGCGGCCGACGAGGCGGGCCTGCCCGCGAGCCACCGCTACGCCGTCGGAGCCGTCGAGGGCTTCCGCTCGTACGGCGAGCTGCTCGACGGGCAGCCGGACGGCGTGCCCGGGGACCGCACGCTCGGCTGGGTCATGAACTACACCTCCGGCACCACCGGCCGGCCGCGCGGCATCCGCCGCCCGCTGCCCGGCAAGCTCCCGGAGGAGACGTACCTCGGCGGCTTCCTCGGGATCTTCGGGATCCGCGCTTTCGACGGCAACGTCCACCTCGTGTGCTCGCCGCTCTACCACACGGCCGTCCTGCAGTTCGCGGCCGCCGCCCTGCACATCGGGCACCCGCTCGTCCTGATGGACAAGTGGACTCCCGAGGAGATGCTCCGCCTGATCGACCGGCACGCCTGTACGCACACCCACATGGTCCCCACGCAGTTCCACCGGCTCCTCGCGCTCCCGCAGGACACGAAGGACTCGTACGACGTCTCCTCGATGCGGCACGCCATCCACGGAGCCGCCCCCTGCCCCGACCACGTCAAGCGGGCGATGATCGACTGGTGGGGCCGGTGCGTGGAGGAGTACTACGCGGCCAGTGAGGGCGGCGGCGCCTTCGCGACGGCCGAGGACTGGCTGAAGAAGCCGGGAACCGTGGGCAGGGCCTGGCCGATCAGCGAGCTCGCCATCTTCGACGACGACGGCGAGCGGCTGCCCGCCGGTGAACTCGGCACGGTCTACATCAAGATGAACACCGGTGGCTTCAGCTACCACAAGGACGAGGGCAAGACGAAGAAGAACCGCATCGGCGACTTCTTCACCGTCGGCGACCTCGGTCTCATGGACGAGGAGGGCTACCTCTTCCTCCGCGACCGCAAGATCGACATGATCATCTCGGGCGGGGTGAACATCTACCCCGCCGAGATCGAATCGGCGCTGCTCACCCATCCGGCGGTGGCCGACGCCGCCGCCTTCGGCATCCCGCACCCCTCATGGGGCGAGGAGGTCAAGGCGGTCATCGAGCCCGCCGAGGGCTTCGCGGCGAGCGACGCGCTGGCGGCGGAGATCCTGAACCACTGCGAGCGCCAACTGGCCGGGTACAAGCGGCCCAAGACCGTGGACTTCATCGAGACGATGCCGCGCGACCCGAACGGCAAGCTGTACAAGCGCCGGCTGCGCGACCCGTACTGGGAGGGCCACGCGCGCGCGATGTGAAAGTGGCCCGGCCCCGCGGGTCCACCCCGCGGGGCCGACCCGCCACGCCCGGAGTTTCGTGAGAAGTGCCACGTCAGAGCCCTTAGGGCGGCCGTTGGGCCGCAGAAAGGGAACACTTCTGGCAAGTTGGCTGATATGAGTACGGCTACGCACAGAACCCCCTTGACCGACTGGACCGTCGTGGTCCCCGTGGTGGCGCTCGTCGCGCTCGTCTTCAGCTGGGGACGCGATCTGCCCTCGCTCGCCGTGGCCCTGGTGGCCCTCTGTCTGGCCGGCGCGGTGCTGGCGGCGGTCCACCACGCCGAGGTCGTCGCGCTCCGGGTCGGCGAACCCTTCGGATCGCTCGTCCTGGCAGTCGCCGTCACGGTCATCGAAGTGGCCCTCATCGTCACCCTGCTGGCCGACGGCGGGGACAAGACCGCCTCCCTCGCCCGCGACACCGTCTTCGCAGCCGTCATGATCACGTGCAACGGCATCGTGGGCCTGTCGCTGCTGGTCGGTGCCCTGCGCAACCGCGTCGCCGTCTTCAACGCGGAGGGTTCGGGCGCCGCCCTCGCCACCGTCGCGACGCTCGCCGTACTCAGCCTGGTGCTGCCCACCTTCACCACGTCCAAGCCCGGCCCCGAGTTCTCCACGGCCCAGCTGGCCTTCGCGGCCGGCGCCTCCCTGGCCCTCTACGGCCTCTTCATCGCCGTCCAGACCGTCCGCCACCGCGACTACTTCCTGCCCGTCGACACGAAGCGGATCCGGGAGGAAGCCGCGGACGCCGCCGCCGCGGCAGCGTCCGGCACGGAGTCCGACGACACGGCGCACGCCGAACCGCCCACCACCCGCGCCACCGTCATCAGCCTCTGCCTGCTCCTCGTCGCGCTCGTCGCCGTCGTCGGCAACGCCAAGGCGGTCTCCCCGACCATCGAACGGGGTGTCGCCGACCTCGGCCTGCCCTACGCCGTCGTCGGTGTGATCATCGCCATGCTCGTCCTGGCGCCCGAGACCCTGGCCGCCGTCCGCGCCGCCCGCCGCGACCGCGTGCAGACCAGCCTGAACCTGGCGTACGGCTCCGCCATCGCCAGCATCGGCCTGACCATCCCGGCCATCGCGCTCGCCTCGATCTGGCTCTCCGGGCCGCTGGTGCTCGGCCTCGCCCCGGTCCACATGGTGCTGCTCGCGCTGACCGTCGTCGTCGGCGCCCTCACCATCGTCCCGGGCCGCGCCACCCTGCTCCAGGGCGGTGTCCACATCGTGCTGCTGGCGGCCTACCTCTTCCTCGCCGTCAGCCCCTGAGCACCCCGGGGCCCGTACGCGGACACCGCCACCCGCCCCGTACGGACAGCGTCGCCCCGCCCCGTACGGACACCGGCACCCCCGCCGCGTACGGCAGGCCGGCCTCCCGCGCCGGGAGAGCGGCCGGCCGTACGCGTGAGCGGCGGTCAGCGCCGCTCGCGCGGCCAGACCACCTTCAGCTGCGGCGAGGTGAGGATGTCCCACTCGCAGAACCGGGCCTTCACCCAGCGCTCCTGCGAGAAGAGCCGGGTCTGGTCGGCGGAGTGCGCGGAGACGGGGTTCGAGGACTGGCCGTACGTGAGCAGCGTGCGCGCGACCGGGCAGCGGCCGCCGTCCCAGCCGACGGCCTGGATGTGGCTGGAGCCGTGCAGGACCTCCGGGTAGCCGCCGGCCGCCGCGTTCCAGGGGGCCTCGATCTTGTTCCAGACGCCCAGGGCCTCGGTGCCGCCGCCCACCGGGAGCTTCTGCCCGCCGCGCGTCACGAACTGGTGCTCCCCGAGCGGCGCGTCCAGCGCGATGCCCGCCGCCTTCAGCTCGGTGACCGTGTCGGCCAGGGCCCGCCCGATCCCGGGGGCCGCCTGGTTGAGCGTACGGGGCGTCGCCACCGGATCGGCCGCCGAGAACGGCACCAGCCACAGGTCCTTGGCCGCCGTGTTCGCGGTCAGCTTCCGCCAGAACCGGTCGAAGAGCAGCGCGCCACGGCTGGAGGTGTCGGCCGTGCGGTCCCAGGCCGCCAGCACCCCGCAGGCCGCGGACACGTCCACGGCCGCGCCGTCGCCGCCCGTGGCCGTACCTCCTGGCAGGGCCGCGCAGGCCCTCGCCGCGTCGGCCGCCGCCACGTCACCGGCGGGGACCCGGTTCGCGAACTGCTGCTCCTGCAGGTCCGCCACGGTCAGCCCGCCGCTCCGGGCCATCGCGGCCACGTCCTCCACCGCGCCGCGGGTGCGCAGCGACCGGGGCGCGCCGACGTTGCCCCAGACGCGCTCGTAGCCGGTGATCGGGTGCTCGGCATTGGCCAGCCAGGCACTGTCGTTGGAGTTCTCCGCGTACGGGGCGTCGCGCAGCGTCGGCGCCTTCCCGGGGCCGAACACCCCCGGCTGTACGGCGTCCGGGTCCGAGCCGAGCGCGCAGTCGCCGCGCGAACCGTCCAGCACCGCCAGCCCCGAGGCCGGGTACGTGGCCCTGCCGAGCGGGGTCGAGCAGCGGGCGGCGAGCTCGTCGGTGATCCGGGGGAGCACCTGGGACTGGGTGAAGAGGGTGCCGCCCGCCGAGTCGGCGGCGACGGTGTTGACCCACGGCAAGCCCTGGGTGCGGCGCAGGGCGTCCTGGACGCCGGCCACCGAGCGGGCCTTGCCCATGGCGAGCGCGGTGTCGGAGCCGCGCAGGTTCGCGGCGTTGGGATCGTTGAGCGCGTAGGCGGTGGCCGCCGTCCAAGGGAGCGGAAGGCCCGCGCCGAGATGGGAGACGACGGGGCCGTAGCGGGTCCACCACTGGGTGCGGGTGACCGCGGCGCCGCCCGCCACCTGGACGCTGACCTTGCGTTCGGTCATCTTCTCGGGCTTCCCGTCCACCAGATAGGCGGTGGGGTCGGCGGGATCCAGGACGAGCTGGTGCAGGTTGAGGGGAGTGCCCGTGGCGACCGTGTGGCTCCAGGCCACCTTGTCGTTGAAGCCGATGTTCACCACGGCGGTGCCGAGGAGCGAGCCGCCCGAGACGTTCAGCTCGCCGGGGATGGTCTGCTGCGACTGCCAGAACCGGCGGCCGCCCTGCCAGGGGTAGTGCGGGTTTCCGAGCAGCAGGCCCCTGCCGTTCGCCGTGGTGGAACCGGCGAAGGCCACCGCGTTGGAACCCATGTCGTAGCGGGTGGTGTCGAAGAACTCCCGGGCCGCGTCGGCCGCGTCGGCCGGGTCGACCTCGCCGCCGCCTGCGCGGGTCCCCGCGACCGGGGGCCGCGCCGCCGTGATGCCGTCCACGGCGCGGCCCTGGCCGCCGAGCACCGACACGGCGAAGCCGCGGGCCGCGACATCGGTGACGGTGACCGGGCGGACCCAGGGCGCGCCCTTGCACGCCGGGTCGGTGATCTTGTTCTGGGCGAGCCAGGCGTTGTAGCCGGCGGCCCAGCCGCGCATCAGCTCCTTGACGTCCTTGCCCGGCCCGGCCGGAGCGGGCGCGGAGAGCAGCTTTTCCACGACTCCGGATGCGCGGACGCCCTTGAAGTACAGGTCGCTGGAGAGGTTCCCGGCCGCGGAGGAGAGCGAGCCGTCGGGCGCGGCGTCCGGGCCGAACCAGCGCGAACGCTCCCCGGAGACGGTCAGGAACCCGTCGGCGAGCACGCACACCTGGTCGGCGGCCTGCGCCCAGCCGGTGCCGAATCCGAGGTGGGCATAGTCCTGGGCCAGGATGTGCGGGATGCCGTTCTCGGTGTACCGGACGACGGCGGACAGGCCTCCACCGGACGGCCCCGAGCCCCGTTCCTGGGCGGCGGCCTCGGGTATCGCGGCGGTGGCGGCCAGGAGCGCGGCGCCGGTGACGGCGACGCGGCGGAGGAGCGGGCGGGTGCGACGGTGCCCGTGAGAAAAGTGCAACATACCTCCCAAGTAGCCTGCGGATGGGCGGGATCGCCCGTGCGGTGGGGGCGGTGCTTGTGTGCTCCCACACTCACGCAGGCCGACTGACACCCTGTCAACATCCCGTTTGGTATCCATGGGGGAGCGGACCGGCATCCGGGGGCCGCGGTCATTGACCCGTGCCGACGAGGGGGCGAGGATCCCGGTATGACGCCAGTGCGGAACAACACGGTCGACGGACTGGTCCACGACAGCGCGCGGCGCGTCCCGGACCGCACGGCGGTCCGCTACCGCGAACGGACCTGGACCTACGCGGAGCTCGACGCCGCCGTCTCCACGGGCGCGGCCGTGCTGCGCGGCCGGTACGGGCTGACCGAGGGGGACCGGGTCGCGACGTTCGCGCACAACAGCGACGCCTACCTCCTCGCCTTCCTCGCCTGCGCCCGGGCCGGGCTCACGCACGTGCCCGTCAACCAGAACCTCACCGGCGAGGACCTCGCCCACATCCTGGAGGACTGCGCGAGCTCCCTCGTCCTCGCGGACCCGGACCTGGCCGGACGGATCCCCGACGGGTTCGCCGTACGGCCGCTGCGCGACGCGCCCGGGTCCTTCCTCGCGGAGCTGGCCGAACCCGCGCCCTTCGCACGGTCCGGGGACCCCGCCGGGCTGGCGCAGCTGCTGTACACGTCCGGGACGACCGCCCTGCCCAAGGGCGCGATGATGACGCACGAGGCGCTCTGCCACGAGTACGAGAGCGCGATCGAGGCCCTGGACCTGGCGGAGGAGGACCTGCCGGTCCACTGCCTGCCGCTGTACCACTCGGCGCAGATGCACGTCTTCCTGCTGCCGTACCTGGCGGTGGGCGCGCGGAACACGATCGTCGACGCGCCGGACGCGGCGGAGATCTTCGACCTGGTCGAGGCGAGGGCGGCGGACAGCCTGTTCGCACCGCCGACGGTGTGGATCGCCCTGGCCGCCCACCCCGACTTCGCCGTCCGCGACCTGACCGCCCTGACCAAGGCGTACTACGGCGCTTCGATCATGCCGGTGCCGATCCTGGAACGGCTGCGCGCGCGGCTGCCGGGGCTCGGCTTCTACAACTGCTTCGGACAGAGCGAGATCGGGCCACTGGCCACGGTGCTCCGGCCGCAGGAGCACGAGGGGCGGATGGACTCCTGCGGTCGGCCGGTGCGCCACGTCGAGGCGCGGGTCGTCGGCGAGGACGGGGCGGACGTGCCCGACGGCACCGCCGGAGAGGTGGTGTACCGGTCCCCGCAGCTCTGCCGGGGCTACTGGAACGACGCGGAGGCGACGAAGAAGGCCTTCCGGGACGGCTGGTTCCGCTCGGGGGACCTGGCGGTCCGGGACGCGCAGGGGTACTACACGGTGGTGGACCGGGTGAAGGACGTCATCAACTCGGGCGGCGTACTGGTCGCCTCCCGGCAGGTCGAGGACGTGCTGTACACCCACCCGGGCGTGGCCGAGGCGGCGGTGGTCGGCCTGCCCGACGAGCGGTGGATCGAGGCCGTCACGGCGGTGGTGGTCCCGCGCGACGGGGTGACGGAGGCGGAGCTGCTCGCCTACGCCCGCGAGAAGCTCGCCCACTTCAAGGCCCCCAAGCGGGTCCTCTTCGTGGACGCCCTGCCCCGCAACGCGAGCGGCAAGATCCTCAAGCGCGCCCTCCGCGACCGCTTCTCGGCCCCCGCCTGACCGCTTGCCCGGACTGTTTGCCCGCCCGCCCGCCCGGACCGTCCGCGCGACCTGACCCCCGCGGTGGTCGGGACGAGCCGGTGGAGCGGGCTACGGCTCCGTCGGGTGGCCGTCGTCCCGGAAGCGGCGCAGGACGAGGTGTTCGTGGACGAGGCGTCCGAAGAGGGCGCCGCCGTAGACCACGAAGCCGACGCCGACCAGCCACGACTGGACGACCAGGAGGGTGCCGAAGGGGCCGTAGGTGACGGCGTTGGAGGCGATGAGCGGGGAGAACACCAGCTGCGAGAACACCCGCAGTCCGAGCAGGCCCAGACTCGTGGCGGCCGCGCCCGGGAGCAGGGCGCGCCAGCGGACCCGGCCGCCGAGGAGGAGCCGCTGCGAGCTCCAGAAGAACAGACAGGTGCCGATGAGATCGCCCGTGGTACCCAGCAAGGTGCCGATCGCGTCGTTCGACGGTGTGGGGATCGCGACCAGCAGCGCGAGGTAGCAGACCAGCAGGGCGAGCCACACCACGTGCCGCCACATGGTGTGCCAGCGGGCCGTCGGAAGGTCCCAGACCTTCTCGTACCCGGTCTGCACGGCGGAGCCGAAGGTCAGGCCGAAGACGGCCAGCGCGGCCAGACCGAACGCGGTGGTCCGCTCCAGCGCCAGGTCCGCGGCGCCGAACAGCATCTCGACCCGCTCCCTGGAGAACGCCGTCACCCCGAGGGCCTGGCCGAGCCAGCGGCCGAAGCCCGAGCCGCTGCCCGGCGCGGCGGCCGCGACCACGACGAGCAGGGGCACCAGGGTGAGGAAGCCGAGGGCGGCGAAGCCCATCGCCCGGTGCATCAGCTCCATCTCCCGGCCACGGCTCCACGCCAGCCCCGCCGGGGAGGCCTGGAGCCGGTCATGGAGCCGCCGGAAGAACGAGGTCACGCCTCTTCCCCTACCCGGACGGGCCCGCCGGTTCCCGGGTGGCCCCCCGAAGTGGGCCCGAAGGGGTGGACCCCGCGACGGATCCGGCGGAGCGGCGCCGGTGACGCGGCCGGGACGGGCCCAGCGGTGCGGCCGTGACGGGTCGAGCGGTACCGGTCCGGTGCGCGGCCGGTGCCCCGGAGTCCGCGGCTCAGGCCTCCCGGAGGTCCACCACGCGCTTGATCTTCCCGACCGACCGCTCGAGGGTCTCCGGATCCACCACCTCCACGGCGACCGAGACGCCGACGCCCTCCTTGACGGCCCGGACCACGGCGGCGGCCGCGGCGTCCCGCTGACCGGCATCGCTCTCCCGGCGCGCCTCGACCCGTACCGTCAGGGCGTCCAGACGGCCCTCGCGGGTCAGGCGGAGCTGGAAATGGGGGGCCAGGGCCGGTACCCGCAGGAGGACTTCCTCGATCTGTGTGGGGTAGAGGTTCACCCCCCGCAGGATGATCATGTCGTCGCTGCGGCCCGTGATCTTCTCCATCCGGCGGAACGCCGGCCTGACGGTACCGGGCAGCAGCCGGGTGAGGTCCCGGGTGCGGTAGCGGACGACGGGCATGGCCTCCTTCGTGAGCGAGGTGAAGACCAGCTCCCCGGCCTCTCCCTCCGGCAGCACGGCGCCCGTCAGCGGGTCGACCACCTCCGGATAGAAATGGTCCTCCCAGATGTGCAAGCCGTCCTTGGTCTCGGCGAACTCCTGCGCGACGCCGGGCCCCATCACCTCCGACAGCCCGTAGATGTCCACCGCGTCGATGTCCAGCCGCTCCTCGATCTCCCGGCGCATCTCCTCGGTCCACGGTTCGGCTCCGAAGATCCCGGTGCGCAGCGAAGTCGCGCGGGGGTCCAGGCCCTGGCGCTCCATCTCGTCCAGCAGGGTCAGCATGTAGGAAGGGGTGACCATGATGACTTCCGGCCGGAAGTCCTGGATCAGCCGGACCTGCCGGTCGGTCATCCCGCCCGAGGCGGGCACGACCGTACAGCCCAGGCGCTCCGCGCCATAGTGCGCGCCCAGGCCGCCGGTGAACAGTCCGTACCCGTACGCCACATGGACCATCTGGCCGGGTCTGCCGCCGGCCGCCCGTATCGAGCGCGCGACGACGTCCGCCCAGGTGGACAGGTCTGCGTCGGTGTATCCGACGACGGTCGGGCGGCCCGTCGTGCCGCTGGAGGCATGGATCCGGCGTACCTCGGAGCGCGGTACGGCGAACATCCCGAAGGGGTACTGGTCGCGCAGGTCGGCCTTGGTGGTGAAGGGGAAGAGGGCGAGGTCGGAGAGGGAACGGCAGTCGTCGGGACGCAGACCGGCCTTGTCGAAGGCCTGCCGGTAGAAGGGGACGCGCTCGTAGGCCCGGCGCAGGGTCGCGCGCAGCCGCGTCAGCTGGAGCTCGGCCAGCTCCTCCGGGCCCAGCCGTTCACCCTCGTCCGCACCGCCGCCGTCGAGGCCCTTCGTGTACCCGTCCATGCCGCCCACCCTTTCCGAGTCAACCGACCGATCATTCGGTAGATTGCCGGACCCCGGCGGCCAAATCAATTACTCGAACGGGTGATCGTCTGCTGAGATTTCACCCATGACGATCCCCGCACCCTCCACCTGCACGTTCACCACGTACGACGGAACCGAACTCGCCTACCACGTCCAAGGCGAAGGGCAGCCGCTCGTCTGTCTGCCCGGCGGCGCCATGCGGGCCTCCGCCTACATGGGCGACCTCGGCGGGCTGTCCGCCGGCCGCCGGCTGATCCTGCTCGACCTGCGCGGGACCGGGGACTCGGCGGTGCCCGCCGACCCGTCGACGTACCGCGTGGACCACCAGGTCGCGGACGTCGAGGCACTGCGGGTCCACCTCGGCCTGGAGAGCGTGGACCTGCTCGCCCACTCCGCCTCCGGCAACCTCGCCCTGCTCTACGCCGCGGCGCACCCGCGCCGCGTGCGCCGCCTCGCCCTCGTCACCCCGACCTCCTGGGCCGTCGACCTCACGGAGTCCCCGCAGGCGCGCCTCGCGGACGTCCGCAGACGGGCCGGCAGCGAGCCCTACGACACGGCCATCGCCGCCTACGAGCGGGCCCTCGCCGCCTTCTCCGCCGGCGGCACCCCCGACGAGGCCGACTGGGCCGCGTCCATGCCGCTGGCCTACGGGCGCTGGGACGACACGGCGCGCGCCCACGCGGAACTGAGCCCGGCACAGAAGAACGCCGAGGCGGCCGCGGCCTTCGCCGGCCCCGGCGCCTTCGACCCGCCCGCCACCCGGGAGGCCCTGCGCCGGGTCACCGGAGAGGTACTGGTCCTGGCCGGGGAGCTGGACTCCAACCCCTCTCCCGCCCTCGCCGCCCGGCTCGCGGAGCTCTTCGCGCGGGGCGTCGTCGACGTGCAGTCGGGCGGCGGGCACTTCCCGTGGCTGGACGACGAGGCGTGGTTCACGGCGCGCGTCGAGCGGTTCCTGGCCACCGGGGCCTGAGCGGCGCCGCGCCGAAGGACGGCACGCGAGAGGGGGCCGGGACCAATCCGGTCCCGGCCCCCTCTCGGCCACGGACGATCAGCGCGCGCCCTCCGCGCCCGCGCCCGCGCCCGCTCCCGTGCCCGCGTCCGCCTCCGTCGCCACCGACTTCGCCCACCGGTAGTCCGCCTTGCCGCTCGGGGAGCGCTGGATGGCGGGAGCGATGACCAACTGGCGCGGGATCTTGTAGCCCGCCAGCTTGGTGCGGCAGTGGCTCTGTATCTCGTCCAGCGTCGGCTCGGCCGCGCCCGCCCGGACCTGCACGACGGCGGCGACGTGGCTGCCCCACTTCGCGTCGGTGACGCCGGCGACCAGGGCGTCGTAGACGTCCGGGTGGGACTTCAGCGCCTGCTCGACCTCCTCCGGGTACACCTTCTCGCCGCCCGTGTTGATGCACTGCGAGCCCCGGCCGAGCACCGTGACGATGCCCTGCTCGTCCACGGTCGCCATGTCACCGAGCAGCACCCACCGCTCGGAGCCCTTCTGGAAGAAGGTCTCGGCGGTCTTGACGGGGTCGTTGTAGTAGCCCAGCGGAACGTGTCCGCGCTGCGCGAGGCGTCCCGGTTCGCCGACCGGCACCGGCTCGTGTGTCACCGGGTCGACCACCTGCGTCCGCTCGTTGACCTCCAGGCGGAAGCCCTTCTCGGGGCCGGAGTCGTTCGTGGCGCGGCCGTTGGAGCCGGACTCGGACGAGCCGAAGTTGTTCAGCAGCATCACGTTCGGCACGAGCTCCTGGAACTCGGCGCGCACGGTCTCCGACATGATCGCGCCGGACGAGGAGACGCTGAACAAGGAGGACAGGTCCGTGCCCTTCAGCGGCCCGTTCAGGGCGTCGATGAGGGGCCGCAGCATGGCGTCGCCCACGAGCGAGACACTGGAGACCTTCTCCTTCTCGATCGTGCGCAGCACCTCCTCGGGCGCGTACTTGCGGTGGATGACCACGCGCTGGCCGTAGTTGAAGGCGATGAAGGAGGTCAGCGTGGACGTGCCGTGCATCAGCGGGGGAGCGGGGAAGAAGGTGAGCCCTGCGCCGCGCGCCGCGACCCGCTCGGCCAGCTCCTCGGGCCGCTTCACCGGCTCGCCGGACGGCTCGCCGCCGAAGAGGCCGGCGAAGAAGAGGTCCTCGGCGCGCCACATCACACCCTTGGGCATGCCGGTCGTGCCGCCCGTATAGATGATGAACAGGTCGTCGGGGGAGCGGGGCGGGAAACCGCGCGCGGGCGATCCGGCCGCCTCTGCGTCCGCGTACGCGACGGGGGCGACCGACGGCTCCGTGGCGCCCTCGGGAGTCGGGCCGACGCGGATCAGGTGGCGCAGCCTCGGCGTCTGCGGCAGCGCCGCGGCGACCCGCTCCGTGAACTCGCCCTCGAAGACGAGCGCGGCGAGGTCGGCGTCGTTGTAGAGGTAGACCAGCTCCTCCTCCACGTAGCGGTAGTTGACGTTCACCGGTACGAGTCGGGCCTTGAGGCAGGCCAGCACGGTCTGCAGGTACTCGATCCCGTTGTAGAGGTGCAGCCCCAGGTGCTCGCCGGCCTTCAGCCCGCTGTCGAGCAGGTGGTGCGCGATGCGGTTCGCCGCCGCGTCCAGCTCGGCGTACGTGAGGCGGCGCTCGGCGCCGGTCCCGGGGTGGTCCACGTACACGAGGGCCTCGCGGTCCGGGACCACGTCCACGACCGACTCGAACAGGTCGGCAATGTTGTACTCCACCGGTCCTCCTGACCCAGAAAATCCCATGGCTGGTCTGCTCGGCGGTCATTAGAGCGTCGCCAACCCCAACAGGGAAGGGGACCGTCCAAGAAATCTGACTGGGTGTCAGAAAACTATTGAACTGCACCCGCCCCTCCTGCAACCTGTTCTAGGTCTTGAGACGGGAGGACGGCAATGGGTGGGACGGAACACCTGACCGTGGAACGCCACGGCGCCACGCTGGTGCTCACCATGAACAGGCCCGAGGCGAAGAACGCGCTCTCGCTGCCGCTGTTGGTGGGCCTGTACGACGGCTGGCTGGAGGCGGACGCGGACGACGCGATCCGCTCGGTGGTGCTGACGGGCGCGGGCGGGGACTTCTGCGCCGGCATGGACCTGAAGGCGCTGGCCGGCAAGGGCATGGCGGGCGACCAGTACCGGGACCGGCTCAAGGCCGACCCCGACCTGCACTGGAAGGCGATGCTGCGCCACCACCGGCCGCGCAAGCCCGTCATCGCCGCGGTGGAGGGGTACTGCGTGGCCGGCGGGACGGAGATCCTCCAGGGGACCGACATCCGGGTCGCGGGGGAGGGCGCCACGTTCGGGCTGTTCGAGGCCAAACGGGGGCTCTTCCCCATCGGCGGCTCGACGGTCCGGCTGCCCCGGCAGATCCCGCGCACGCACGCACTGGAGATGCTGCTGACCGGGCGGCCCTACGCCGCCGAGGAGGCGGCGCGGATCGGGCTCATCGGGCGGGTGGTGCCGGACGGCACGGCGCTGGAGGCGGCCCTGGAGATCGCGGAACGGATCAACGCGTGCGGGCCGCTGGCGGTGGAGGCCGTCAAGGCGTCCGTCTACGAGACGGCGGAGATGACCGAGACGCAGGGGCTGGCGTCCGAGCTCCTGCGCGGGTGGCCGATCTTCGACACCGCCGATGCCAAGGAGGGCGCGAGGGCTTTCGCCGAGAAGCGGCCCGCGCTGTACCGGCGCGAGTAGCCGGTGTCGGTGCGCGGCGGCTTCGATGCCGGTGCGGTGCCCGTGCCTGTGCCGGTTTCGCTGCCCGCGGGCGAGCCCGGGGTGCCGGCCGGGTCGCGGGCGCGGCACCGTTGCCGGGGGCGCCGCCCCGGGCCCTCGCGCCTCAAACGCCGGCGGGGCTGGTTGGGGGCGCCGCCCCCGGGCCGCCGCGCCTCGAACGCCGGCGGGGCTGGATACGGGTGCCGCTGGTTCGGGGTGCCGCCCCGGTCCCCGGGCCTCGAAAACCGGCGGGGCTGGATGCGCCGGGCCTTGGGTGCCGGTGGGGTTGGAATTGCCGTCGGTGGAGGGCCGGGAGTCGGCCTCGGCGGTGCTGTACTGCCGTCGGCGGGGCTGGAGTGGCCCGCCGGCGGGGCCTGGATCGTGACCGTCCCCCAACATCGGAGAGCCACCATGACAGCCGCGTCCCCACCGGAGATCCTCCGTGCGCCCCTCGTCGTCGAGTTCCCCTTCACCCGGTCCCTCGGGCCCGTGCAGAGCGCCTTCCTCACCGGGCTGCGCGAAGGCGTCGTCCTCGGGGTCATGACCGCCGGCGGCAAGGTGATGGTGCCGCCCGTCGAGTACGACCCCGTCACCGCGGAGGAGATCCGCGATCTGGTCGAGGTGGGTACCACCGGGACCGTCACCACCTGGGCGTGGAACGGCTCCCCGCGCCCCAACCAGCCCCTCGACACCCCCTTCGCCTGGGTCCTCGTGCGCCTCGACGGCGCCGACACCGCGATCCTGCACGCCCTCGACGCCCCCGGGCCCGAGGCCGTCGCCACCGGCATGCGGGTGCGGGTGCGGTGGGCGGCGGAGCGGACCGGGGCCATCACCGACATCGCCTGCTTCGAGCCCGCGGAGTCCCACGACGGGGACCCGGCCGCGCAAGCGGCTCCCCACGGCGGGGAGTTCGCCGACGCCGTCACCGGCATCGTCGCCGCGGCCCGCCTGGACTACACCTACAGCCCCGGCCGCGCGCAGACCGCGTACATCGCCGGCCTGTCCGAGCAGAAGACCATCGGCGAACGCTGCCCGTCCTGCCACAAGGTGTACGTGCCCCCGCGCGGCGCCTGCCCCACCTGCGGGGTGGCGACCACCGACCAGGTCGAGGTCGGCCCGGCCGGCACGGTCACCACCTACTGCATCGTCAACATCAAGGCGAAGAACCTCGACATCGAAGTCCCCTACGTCTACGCCCACATCGCCCTCGACGGCGCCGGCCTCGCCCTGCACGGCCGGATCGGCGGCATCCCGTACGACGAGGTCCGCATGGGCCTGCGCGTCGAACCCGTCTGGACCGAAGGCGGCCGCTACCCCGACCACTACCGCCCGACCGGAGAGCCGGACGCGGACTACGACGTGTACAAGGAGCTCATCTGATGGCCCGACATGCCCGCGAGGTCGCGGTGGTCGCCTTCGCGCAGAGCGACCACCTGCGCCGTACCGACGAGCTCAGCGAAGTCGAGATGGTCATGCCGGTCCTGCACCAGGTGCTGGCCCAGACCGGTCTGAAGGCCGGCGAGATCGGCTTCACCTGTTCCGGTTCCAGCGACTACCTCGCCGGCCGGGCCTTCTCCTTCACCATGACCCTCGACGGTGTCGGCGCCTGGCCGCCGATCTCCGAGTCGCACGTGGAGATGGACGGCGCCTGGGCCCTGTACGAGGCCTGGGTCAAGATCCAGACGGGCGAGGCGGACACCGCGCTCGTGTACGCGTACGGGAAGTCCTCCCCGGGATCCGTGCGCGACGTCCTCACGCGCCAGCTCGACCCGTACTACCTGGCCCCGCTCTGGCCGGACTCGGTGGCCCTGGCCGCCCTCCAGGCGCAGGCGCTCATCGACGCCGGCGAGACCGACGAATCCGCGCTCGCCGCGATCGGCGCCCGCAGCCGGGCCGCCGCGAGCGCCAACCCGCACGCCCAGCTCAGCGGCGCCGTCCCGCAGGGCGACTACCAGGTCGCGCCGCTGCGCACCGGCGACTGCCCGCCCATCGGCGACGGCGCCGCCGCCGTCGTCCTGGCCGCCGGGGACGTGGCGCGGCGGCTGTGCGAGCGGCCCGCGTGGATCACCGGCATCGACCACCGCATCGAGGCGCACAGCCTCGGGCTGCGCGATCTCACCGACTCCCCGTCCACACGGATCGCCGCCGAGCACGCGGGCGTCTTCGAGGGGCCGGTGGACACCGCCGAGCTGCACGCGCCGTTCTCCTCCCAGGAAGTGGTGCTGCGCAAGGCCCTCGGACTCGACGAGAGCGTGTCCGTCAACCCGTCCGGCGGCGCGCTCACCGCCAATCCGATCATGGCCGCGGGCCTGATCCGCATCGGCGAGGCGGCCGCCCGGATCCACCGCGGCGAGTCCGACCGGGCCGTCGCGCACGCCACCTCCGGCCCCTGCCTCCAGCAGAACCTGGTCGCCGTCCTGGAAGGGGACCGAGCATGAGCGCATCGGGCAAGGAGCCAGTGGCCGTCGTCGGCATCGGGCAGACCAAGCACGTGGCCGCCCGCCACGACGTCTCCATCGCGGGACTCGTACGGGAGGCGGCGGCGCGGGCACTCGCGGACGCCGAGCTGACCTGGGCGGACATTGACGCGGTCGTCATCGGCAAGGCCCCCGACTTCTTCGAGGGCGTGATGATGCCGGAGCTGTACCTTGCGGACGCCCTCGGCGCCGTCGGCAAGCCCATGCTCCGCGTGCACACGGCCGGTTCGGTGGGCGGCTCCACGGCCCTGGTCGCCTCCAACCTGGTGGCGGCCCGTGTCCACCGCACCGTCCTGACCCTCGCCTTCGAGAAGCAGTCCGAGTCCAACGCCATGTGGGGGCTCTCGCTGCCCGTCCCCTTCCAGCAGCCGCTGCTGGCCGGGGCCGGCGGGTTCTTCGCCCCGCACGTGCGCGCGTACATGCGGCGCACGGGCGCGCCCGACACGGTCGGCTCGCTGGTGGCGTACAAGGACCGCCGCAACGCGCTGAAGAACCCGTACGCGCACCTGCACGAACACGACATCACCCTGGAGAAGGTCCAGGCCTCGCCGATGCTGTGGGACCCGATCCGGTACTCCGAGACCTGCCCGTCCTCCGACGGCGCGTGCGCGATGATCCTCACCGACCGTGCGGGCGCGGCGCGTTCGCCGAAGCCGCCGGCGTGGGTGCACGGCGGGGCGATGCGCAGCGAGCCGACGCTCTTCGCGGGCAAGGACTTCGTCTCCCCGCAGGCGGGCAAGGACTGCGCGGCCGACGTCTACCGGCAGGCCGGGATCACCGATCCGCGCCGCGAGATCGACGCGGTCGAGATGTACGTGCCGTTCTCCTGGTACGAGCCCATGTGGCTGGAGAACCTCGGCTTCGCCGAGGAGGGCGAGGGCTGGAAGCTCACCGAGGCAGGCGTCACCGAGCTCGACGGCGACCTCCCCGTCAACCCGTCGGGCGGAGTCCTGTCCACCAACCCGATCGGCGCCTCCGGCATGATCCGCTTCGCGGAAGCGGCCCTCCAGGTGCGCGGACTGGCCGGGGAACACCAAGTCCCGGACGCGCGGCGGGCGATGGGGCACGCCTACGGCGGCGGCGCGCAGTTCTTCTCGATGTGGCTGGTCGGGGCCGAACCGCCGGCCTCCTGAACGCGGGCCCGACCCCGGGGCGGGGTGCCGTACAGGCCACGGGTGACAGATCGTGGCCTGTGCGTCGCCGCGTGCGATCGCTAACCTGACCCCGGGACGACGTACCGGGAGGACACGCACGTGGCAGAGAGCATGACTTCGCAGGCGCCAGCCGGCTGGGGAAAGCCGGACCTCGATCTGACCGAGGCGGACTGGCAGTCGAGCAGCCGGGGGGAGGGCGACGTCCAGATCGCCTTCGTGGAGGGGTTCATCGCGATGCGCAACGGCGACCGCCCCGAAAGCCCCTCGCTGATCTTCGCGCCGGACGAGTGGCGCAAGTTCGTCCTGAACGCGCGGGGCGGGGAGTTCGACCTGACGTAGTGCGGACGCACGGCCCGGAGCGGCCCGGCCGCCACCTCCGCGGTGGCGGCCCGGGCCGCTCGGTCGTATCCGGACACAGTCGTATCCGGACAAAAGGGTAAGGTGTCCGCATGAGTGGAGAGAGCGACCTGCGGAAACTGCTGAGCGCGATGCGCCCCGAACTGAACGACGGGCTGTACGTGTTCTGCACCATCCCCGGAGACACCGACCCCGAGGCCCTGGCCGGCCTCACCCCCGTCGCCAGCATCCTCGAACCCGAGGGGCTCACCCTCGTCCTCGCCCAGGAGGAGGCCGACGGGGCCGGCCTCCCCTACGAGTACACCGCCGGCTGGATCACCCTGCGCGTCCACTCCGCCCTGGACGCCGTCGGCCTCACCGCGGCCTTCGCCACCGAACTCGGCGCCCACGGCCTCAGCTGCAACGTCATCGCCGGCTACCACCACGACCACCTCTTCGTGGCCGCCGACCGGGCCGCCGAGGCGGTGGCCGTCCTGGAAGCGCTCGCGGCCCGCTCCGCGGAGGGCTGAGCCCGCCCGGGAGGCCCCGGGCGGCACCCCGACAAGAAGATCCGCTCGTTTTCCCGCACGGGCCCTCCCGGGCAAGTGCGCGGGCGTACGCTGATTCTTCTGAACGGGCCTGGGGGGTACCAGCCATGACGGAACGCCGGACCCGAAAACGGCGCACGCTGTTCGAACGCGACGTGGAACTCGCCGCCGTGGACGAGGCCCTGGACCAGCTGACCGGTCCCGGCCCCGACGCGGGCGGCGCCCTGCTGGCCCTCTCGGGACCCGCCGGCCTCGGCAAGACCACCCTCCTCGCCGAGGTCCGCCGCCGCGCCCATGCCGCCTCCTGCACCGTCCTCGCCGCCCGGGGCGGCGAACAGGAGCAGAGCCAGCCCTTCCACGTCGCCCGCCAGCTCATGCAGCCCCAGCTGGCCGGCTCCTCCGACGCGGAACTGCGCGCCGCCCTCGGCAGCTGGTACACCATCGTCGGCCCCGCCCTGGGCCTGTGCGCCGCCGAACAGGGCGCTCCGCCCGACCCCCAGGGCCTGCGCGACGGACTCGACTGGGTCCTCACCCACCTCATCGTGCAGCGCGCCCCCGTCGCACTCGTCCTCGACGACGCCCACTGGGCCGACCCCGAGTCCCTCTCCTGGCTCGCCGCCTTCGCTCCGCGCGCCGAACACCTTCCGCTGCTCCTCGTCGTCGCCTACCGCCCCGACGAACTGCCCGCGCACGCCGAGGCCTTCCGCACGCTGCCCGGACGCGCCGGACACCGACCGCTCACCCTGGCGCCGCTCACCGAGGAAGCCGTCTCCACCCTGGTCCGCGAGGCGGTCGGCGAGCACGCCGACGACGCCTTCTGCCGGGAGGCCTGGACCGTCACCACCGGCAACCCCTTCGAAGCCGTCGAACTCACCGCGAAGGTACGGGACAAGGGCCTCGCCCCCGTCGAAGCCAGCGCCCCGCTGCTGCGCGACCTCGCCGCCGCCCAGCGCGGCAGCGGCCTCGTCGCCCGCCTGCACAGCCTCGGCCCCTCCACCGTCCGCTTCGCATGGGCCTGCGCAGTCCTCGGCACCGCCATCCCCCGCGACCTCGCCGCGCGCGTCGCCGGCCTCGGCGCCGAGGAGGCCGTCGACGCCACCGAGCGGCTGCGCCGCGCCCGCATCCTCTCCGCGCCCGCCGAAGCCGTCGCGGCCGAAGCTGCGGCGCCCGAAGCCGCCGCGCCCGAAGCGCGCGGACCCGGCGGTACCGGCAGCCGCAGCGGCCTCGGCGGCCCGGCCGGCTTCGGCGAAGAGGACTCGGCCGGGCTGGAGTTCGTCCACCCCCTCATCGCCACCTCCATATACCGCGCCATCCCCGACGCCCTGCGGGTCGCCCTCCACGGCAAGGCCGCCGCGGCCGTCGTCGACGCCGGACTCGGGCCCTCCGCAGCCGCCCGGCACCTGCTGGAGACCCACCCCGAGAACGACCCCGGGGTGGTGCGCACCCTGCGCGAGGCCGCCGGCGAGAACCTCCGGGCCGGCGCCCCCGAAGCCGCCCGCCGCCAGCTTGCCCGGGCCCTGCGCGAGCCTCCGGACTTCGACGAGCGGGCGGCCGTGCTCTACGAACTCGGCTGCGCCTCCCTGCTCACCGAGCCCGCCACCACCGTCAACCACCTGCGCGCCGCCCTCGCGGAGCCCTTCGAGGACCCGGCGCTGCGCCAGGGCATCGTCATCCGGCTGGCCCAGGTGCTCTCGCACAGCGACCGCCTCGCCGAGGCCTCGGAGTGCCTCGCGCGGGAGATCCCGTCCACCCAGGACGTGCGCGCCCGGCTGCGCCTGCAGTCCGAGCAGTTCATGTGGGACGCCTTCAACGCCGCCGAGACCGACTCCCCGGCACGCTCGCGGCGGCTCGCGAAGCTCGCCGACCGGCTGACCGGGCGGAACCTCACCGAGCGGTATGTGATCGGGCTGCGCGCGTGGGACGCCTGCCTGCGCGGGGAGCCGGTCGACGTGGCCCTGCACCACGCGGGCCGGGTGCTCGAGACCGGGTTCAGCTGGGCGCACGAGGACCGCGGGTTCGAGGTACCCGTGCTCGTCGCCATGGTGCACATGTACGCCGACCGGCCGGGGCGGGCCGAGGAACTGTTCGAGGCGGGCACCGCGGAGTTCGAGCGGCAGGGCTGGCGCGGGGCGCACCTGTCCTTCGCGTACAGTCTGCGCGCCTACATCCGCTACCGCCGCGGACGGCTGGCGGAGGCGGAGGAGCTGGGACGGGCCGGGCTGCGGCTCGCCGAGCGGGTCGGGCGGCGCACCCCCGTGCACTGGTACGCCATCGCGATCCTCCTCACCACGCTGCTCGCCCGGGGCAGGGTCGACGAGGCCTGGGAACTGGCACGGGAACACGAGTACGGGGAGCCCTTCCCGGCGGCCGTCGTCTTCCCGGACTCCCAGACGGTCTACGCCGAGCTGCTGCTCGCACGCGGTCAGACGAAGGCCGCGGTGGCGGAGCTGGAGGCCGTGGACCGCAGGCTGAGCCCGCGGGGGATCCAGAACCCGACGTGGTGTCCGTGGCGGTTGCACCTGGCCCGCGCGGTGGCCGCGGAGGACCCGTCGCGGGCCCGGGAGCTGGCCGCGGACGCGGTACGGCGGGCCCGCGCGTTCGGGGCTCCGTCGGGCATCGGCCAGGCCCTGCGGGTGGCGGCGGAGGTGGCCCCCTCGGGGCCCGGGCGGCCGGCGCTGCTCGAAGAGGCGGTGGAGCTGCTGTCGGCTTCCCCGGCGGGCTACGAACTGGCGCTCGCGCTGACCGCGCTGGGGCAGGAGCGGCGCGACGGGGACGTGCTGCTCCGGGCGGTGGTCGCGGCCCGCCAGTGCGGGGCGGACGCTCTGGTGGACACCGCCACGGAGGCACTGCTGGCGGTCGGCCTCCCCGGCCCGTGCGTGGTCCTCTGGGAGGACGCGCTGGACGGGGACGACTGGAAGGTGGCGCAGCGGCTCCTGGCCGGTGACGCGACGGTCTCCGAGGAAGAGCAGTCGCCCGTGTACCGCAAACTGGGCACGGACCGAGCGGGCCTGCGGGAGGCGGTGGCGGCGTCGGCCCAGTGGAATCGCTGACGCCCGCGGGGCCGGACGGTTCAGCCCAGCCGGAGCCCGGGGCGCAGGCTCCGGGGGTCGGGGCGCGGCCTGGGTCCCAGGCCGCGGTAGGGACACCCCGGGCGGCCCGGCGGGCCCGGGCCCGGTCCGGAGCCACGGCCCCGCCCCCACCCCTGGCCGTGGCCCCGGCGGGCCCGGGGCCCGGTCCGGAGCCACGGCCAGGGGTGGGGGCGGAGGGCCGGGAACGGCGGCCGGGCACGTACCATGGCGGCATGTCCTTCCTCCGCCGCCACCGCGCCGCCACACCCGACGGCCCGGACTTCGACGTCCTGGCCATGGACCCGGGGGACTGGCCGGGCAATCTCGGGGCCGGGCTGCTGCCCGCGCCCGACGGCAGTTGCCAGGGTGTCTTCCTCCGCTACGACCTCTTCGGCGGACGCGGCCCCGCGATGATCATCGGAAACCTCCCCGAGGGTTCCCCCGCCCGTGACCTCTCCGACGGCCAGGTCCCCTTCGAGGTGGCCCAGCTCCTCGACGCCCTCGAGAACGAGGAGGACGTCGAGGTCACCGGTGCCGAGGACTGCCCCGTCATGCAGGGCGACAACCTCCTCATCGTCCGGAAGATCAAGCTCTCCGAGAGCCGGATCAGCTGCGTGCAGTTCGACCGCAGCGACAACGTGCTGGTCACCATCGCGAGCTGGGACCGCCCGATCACCGACGACCTGTACGCGCTGCTGAAGCCGCTCCCCGCCGAGCTCTTCCAGCAGGGCTAGACCGCCGCGGGGCTAACCCGTGGGCGGCCCGGCCGCCGTCACGCGTCCGCGATGTCGTTCGCAGCCACGTAGCCGAACGTCATCGCGGGGCCGATCGTCGATCCGGCCCCCGCGTAGCTGCGCCCCATCACGGCCGCGCTCGCGTTGCCCGCCGCCCACAGGCCCCGGATCACCGATCCGTCCTCCCGAAGGGCGCGGGCCCGCGCGTCCGTGACGATGCCGCCCTTCGTGCCCAGGTCGCCCGGCACGATCTTGAAGGCGTAGAACGGTGGCGCCCAGACCGGGGCCAGGCACGAGTTCGGGTGGACTCCGGGGTCCGTGTAGTAGTGGTCGTACGCCGTGTCACCCCGGTGGAAGTCGGGGTCGGAGCCGTTCCACGCCTGCGCGTTGAACCGGTTGAGGGTGGAGCGCAGGGCGCCCGCCGGTACCCCGATCTGGTTCGCCAGGGCGTCCCAGGTCCACGCCTTCTTCGCCGCGCCCGCCTGGTACCAGGAGTCGGGAAAGACGATCGTCGGCAGGATGTCCTTGAACAGGTACTTGCTGCGGTAGTTCTGGTCGACGATCAGCCACGCCGGGATGTGCGACCCGGTCGCGGCCCGGTCCTTGTCGTACATCACGTGCACCACATCGCTGTACGGAGCCGCCTCGTTGACGAAGCGGGCACCGTTCCCGTTGACCATCAGGCCGCCGGGCAAGGTCCGTTCGGCCAGACAGAAGTACGGCTCGCCCGGCAGCGGGATCGACGGACCCCACCAGGCGTCCTCCATCAACGAGAGTGCGGCGCCCGCCCGTTGGCCCGCGCGGATGCCGTCGCCCGTGTTCTCCTTCGCCCCCACCGACCACTGGGTGCCGATCGGCTGCTGCTGGTACTGGGCCCGCATCTGCGCGTTGTGCTCGAAGCCGCCCGAGCCGATGACGACCCCCTTGCGGGCGCGCACGAAGCCCCGTACGCCCTCCTTGTCCACGACCACGCCGGTGACCGCGCCGCCCTCCTGGACCAGGTCGACGAGGGGACTGTTCAGCCAGACCGGGACACCGGCCCGCATCAGCCCTGCCCGCAGGCCGGCCGCGAGGGCCTGGCCCATGGTCAGCGGCTTCTGCCCGCACAGCGCGGCCGCCGTGCCGCGCGCCAGGCATTCGGTGGACACGGCGAGACCCTTGGCGTTGACGGCGGCGAGGTTGAGCCACTTGTAGTCCTGGCTGAACACCACCATGCCGGCCGGCACGGGCATGTACGCCGGGTTCAGCCGGGCCAGTTCGGCGCCGAGGATGTTTCCGTCGATCTGGTCGGGCTCGATGGAGCGGCCGTTCGGGAGCCCGCCGGGCAGATTCGGGTAGTAGTCGCTGTATCCGTCCATGAAGCGGAAGCGCAGCGGGCTGTTGGCCATCACGAAGTCCAGCATGCGCGGCCCGTTGGCGAGGAAGGCGGCCTGCCGCTCGGCCGAGGAGCCGTTGCCGACGACGGCCGCCAGGTAGGTCGCCGCCTTCTGCGGAGTGTCCGGGACACCCGCGCCCAGGATCACGGAGTTGTTCGGCAGCCAGATGCCCGCGCCCGAACGGGCGGCCGAACCGCCGAACGTCGGGGCCTTCTCGACGACGAGCACGCTCAGTCCCCGCTTGGCGGCGGTGAGCGCGGCGGTCATGCCGGACGCCCCGGAACCGACCACGACGACGTCGTACTCGCCGAGCGCGGGTCCGTCGGCGGCGTGCGCGGCGGTGGACGGCAGCACGGTGGCGGCGAGCACCCCGGCGCCGGTGCCGGCGAGGACCGTCCGGCGGGAGGGGAGGGCGGAACTCGGTTCGGAGCGCGCGGCGGAGGCGGTTCTCGCGGTCATGGGCAGGCTCCAGCGAAGAAGGGAGTGAGCGGTGGATCCAGCATTCTGATGCTGAGTCAGAAAAGGTCTTCGGGGGATCATGTGAAGTCAAGGCATACGGGACGGTCGCCCCGCACCGTGCTGCCCGGTAGGACGACGATCGCGGCACGCGGCCACAAAAAAGCCCGGCCCGGCCCTTCCCGAAATCGGAAGAGCCAGGCCGGGGGTCGTTCGCGGATCAGCGGGGAATCAGCGGGTGCCCACCGCCGCGCGGAGGGCCCTGCGGGCCATGCCCGCGTCGTCGTGCAGGCGCCGCAGCAGCAGGCGCTGCTCCTCACCCGAGGACTGCGCGCCCGCCGGGAGGGAGGCGGCCGGGCCGGCCGCCAGCATCGAGCGCTGGACCGCCGTCTCGGACATCCGGATCTCCCGGGTCAGCACCAGCATCAGGTTGACCAGGAACGCGTCCCGGGCGGCCGGCCCGGCCGCCTGGGCCATGCGGCTGATCTGGGCCCGGGCGGCCGGGGCGTCGCCCAGTACCGTCCACAGCGTGGCCAGGTCGTAGCCCGGGAGGTACCAGCCCGCGTGCTCCCAGTCGAGGAGCACCGGCCCCGCCGGGGACAGCAACAGGTTCGACAGGAGCGCGTCGCCGTGGTTGAACTGCCAGGGGGTACCGGACAGTTTCACCCCGTGCAGCAGCTTCTGCAGGTCACCGAGGTCCCGGTCGGTCAGCAGGCCCAGTTCGTAGTCCCTGGCGATGCGCCGGCCGTAGTTCAACGGCCGCCCGAAGAGCTCCTCGGCGGGCTGCCAGCCGTTCACCTGGCGCACCGCCCCCAGTGCTGCCCGCAGGTCGGCCCTGGGCGGGGACTCCACCGGATGCCGCTGCAGCGCCGCGACCCGGCCCGCCATCCGCTCGACGACCAGCACGCAGTTCTCCGGGTCGGCGGCGATCAGCCGCGGCACCCGGACCTGCGGGCGGTGCCGGACGAAGGTCCGGTACGTCGCTATTTCGTGCCGGTACCGCTCGCGCCATTCCGGCGAGTGATCCAGTAAGACCTTCGCGACGGCCGTCATCCGCCCGGTGGTCCCCACCAGCAGGACCGACCGGCCACTGCGCCGCAGCACCTGCACCGGAGCGAACTCCGGACAGATCCGCTGGACCGCCGCGAGCGCGGTGCGCAACTGGGCTCCCTGCGGGCCCGAGAGGTCGATTCTTCCACTGAGCGGCTGCGATCCGGTACCCGGCATGCGCCGAGCCCGTACGACGCCCTGTGTCGTCGCCGCGGGGCGGCCGGGCTCGAGGTAGGGACTGCCCCCCGCGGGGAGCGTGCGGTGCGGCCGGACGGGTGCGGACACGGAGGTCGTTGCTGCGTACATGGCGTTACGGATCCCTTCGTGCGCCGACGAGTTGCGTACGCCGCCCCGCCGGATCCCGTGCATCACCCTGGGGAGTTCCGCCGGTGACCGGGTCGGGGAGGCGCATTCCTACCTGACACCCGGCCGTGGGTGGCGGACCACATTGCGTGCCCTGGCGAACCCTGGCGAATAGTCGCTCGGCATCTGACGGGGGGTTACTGTCAACTCAGCCGAGAACCTGGGGGCTTGACGTGAGCAAAGGACCAAACACCCGTCTGAACGACCTGTTCGGCCTGGCCGGCTGGTCGAAGGGTGAACTGGCGAGGATGGTCAACCGGCAGGCGGCTTCCATGGGCCACCACCAGCTGGCGACCGACACCTCGCGGGTGCGGCGCTGGATCGACATGGGGGAGACCCCGCGCGAACCGGTTCCCACGGTACTGGCAGCCCTGTTCACCGAGCGGCTCGGTCGTGTCGTGACCATCGAGGACCTCGGGTTCGTACGGCAACGGCGCACCACCAAACGGCAGCCGGACGGGGAGAAGGAGAACCCCGACGGAATGCCCTGGGCGCCCGAACGCACAGCCGCGGTCCTCACCGAATTCACGGGAATGGACCTCATGCTCAACCGTCGCGGTCTGATGAGCGCGGGTGCCGCGCTCACCGCCGGCTCAGCCCTCAGCAACGCCATGTACGACTGGCTCCACACCGACCCCGCCCGCGCGAAGGGCGCGCGGGGACCTGACGACTACATGCAGGCCGACGCGGCGGGCTACGACCGCTACGAGGCCGCGCCCATCGGCTCCCAGGAGATCGAGGCCCTGGAGCGCTCGGTGGAGGTCTTCCGCGCTTGGGACGCCTCCCGAGGGGGCGGCCTCCAGCGCAAGGCCGTGGTCGGACAGCTCAACGAGGTCGGCGGCATGCTCGCCTACCACCATCCCGACCACCTGCAACGGCGGTTGTGGGGCGTCGCGGCCAACCTGGCGGTGCTGGCGGGCTGGATGTCCCACGACGTGGGCCTGGAGCCGACCGCCCAGAAGTACTTCGTGATCGCCGCCCACGCGGCCCGCGAGGGCGGCGACCGGCCGCGCGCGGGTGAGGCGCTCTCCCGCGCCGCCCGGCAGATGGTGCACCTGGGCAAGCCGAACGAGGCCCTCGACCTGATGAAGCTGGCGCAGTCCGGCTCCGGCGAGCAGACCCTGCCCCGCACCCGCGCCATGCTGCACACCATCGAGGCCTGGGCGCAGGCCGCGCTGGGCAAGGGCCAGGCCATGCGACGCACCCTGGGCGAAGCCGAGGACCTCTTCGTGTCCTCCTCGGGCGACGTGCCGCCGCCGTCCTGGATGCAGCACTTCGACGAGGCCGACCTGCACGGCATGCAGGCCCTGGCCTTCCGCACCCTCGCCGACCACGACCCCTCCGCGGCGCCGATCGCCCAGAAGCACGCCAAGGAAGCCCTGCGGCTGCGGGCGGACGGCCACCAGCGCTCGAAGATCTTCGACTACATCTCGATGGCCTCGGCCTGCTTCATCGCCGACGACCCGGAGCAGGCCGACCGCTACGCCCGCCTCGCCCTCGTCTCGATGAACGAGACCTCCTCGCACCGCACGTGGGACCGGCTGCGGGAGATGTACCGACTGACCGGCCACTACTCCGGCTTCGCCGGCATCGAGGAGCTCCGCGAGGAGATCGAACTCGCCCTGCCGGACGGCCCTGTGGCCCGTACGGTCTGAAGCGGGTACGGTCCGGGCGCCCGTGGCACCCCGAGCACGCAGACGAGGAAGGCCGCGCCCTCCGGCGCGGCCCTGCATCTCGTACGCGCACGGCCCCGTGGCGTGGGCCCGGTCGCTACGAGCCGATCCTCGCCACCAGCACACAGGCGTCGTCCTCGCGCTCGCCCTCGCCGAACTCCCCGATGACCATGCGCACGCATTCCTGTGCCGACCGCGCGGCCGAGAAGTGCGGTGCCAGAGCCAGCAGCCGCTCGGTCCCGTCGGCCTTGCTGAACTCGATGCTGCGCGGCGTCAGCCCGTCGGTGTGCAGGACGAGCACGTCGCCGGGCTCCAGCCGCTCCTCGGCCTGCCCGTACGCGGCTCCGGAGGTCGCTCCGAGCAGGACGCCCTCGGGCGGCAGCAGCGAGCGGCCCTGACCGCGCCGGAACAGCAGCGGGGCGGGATGGCCGGCCTGCGCCCAGGACAGCACCCGGCGGGCGGGGTCGTAGCGGCAGCACACCGCCGATCCCAGGGCGGGCTGAACGGAGGTTTCCAGGAGCTGGTTCAGCCAACCCATCAGGGGGCCCGGGTCGATGCCCGCCATGGCCATCCCGCGCAGGGCGCCGAGCATCATCGCCATGCCGGAGGTGGCGGTCACGCCGTGCCCGGTCAGGTCGCCGACCGTCAGCATGGAGTGGCCGTCGGGCAGTTCGAGCGCGTCGTACCAGTCGCCGCCGATCAGCGCGCTGGTCGCCGAAGGCAGATAGTGCGCGGCGACGTCCAGGGCCCGGGTGCTGTCGTGCGGGAACCCCAAGGAGCCGCGCCACGGAGGGAGCACGGCCTCCTGCAGCTCGACCGCCAGCCGGCGTTCGGTCTGCGCGATCTCCTGCCGGCGCTGCAGCGAGTCACGCGACTCGCGCACCGCCCGCTGGCTGCGGCGCAGTTCGCTCACGTCGCGCAGCACGGCCCACATGGAGGCCGTACAGCCGTCGGAGTCGAGTACCGGCTCGCCCCTCATGTGCAGGGTGCGGACCCGGCCGTCGGCCCGGACGATGCGGAACTCGCCGTCTATGGGCTTGCCGTCCACCAGACATGCCGTCACCATCGCCGTCAGCAGCGGTTGGTCCTCGGAGAACAGGGTGGAGCCCAGTTCGTCGAGGGGCAGCGCGCCGGCCTCCGGGGAGCGGCCGAAGATCTGGAAGAGCTCGTCGGACCAGCTGACCTCGTCGGTCAGCAGGTTCCATTCGGCGCTGCCGACCCGGGTCTGCTGGGCCTCCGCGCCGGTCTCGGGAGCCGCCTGCGGCACCGCTACGGACTCGGGTGCGGCGGGTGGCAGGCCCTCCTTGAGCTGGCCCAGGTGCGCGCGGAGGTCGTCGAGGTGGTGCACGGCGAGATCGCACAGTGCGCGTTGCCAGCGGCCCTGCGCGTCGTCGTCGTCGACGACGGTGTCGCGGCGGACGGCGTCTACTTCTCCCCGGAGCCTTCGGGTCTGGGAGATCAACGCGTCCACCGACCCTGGCTCGGGGGGCTGCGCGGGGCGGTCCGCGTACAGGTGGGACGGCATGAGAACTCCGATACAGGCGCGGCACGGCCAAGTCGAGGAGGACCGGTTCTGATGGAAGGGCCTGTAACGACTCTTGCACAGGCGGCGACGGCCTGTAAGGCGTTTGGCAACATCCGTAGCGGGCTTGCTTGAGGCATATGCCTGGGGCCTCCCGGCCGCCTCGGGGTGTGCGAACGAATCCGGTCAGTCCTGCCGGCGGATCGGGACCCGAGCCCCGTCGACCCCTGCGGTGTCCGGGCCGCTGCTCGGCGAGCGGCACCGGGCGGACCGCGTGGGCCGGAGTCCGGTGCGCGCGGCACCGTGCCGGACTCCCGACCCGTTTCCCCCGTCGCCCCTCCGCGGCCGGAAACCGGCCGTCCGGAGGGCGGCGGTCGATCGTACGGCCGAGGTGTACGAGGGGCGCCGGCCCCGCGCGCCCGCGAAAACCGGTGCGGGACCTGAATCAACCCGCGCGGGCCGGTACCCCCCGAACGGAGGACCCCCGTGTTCCGGCCGAACTCCCCGCACGCCGCTGCCAGAGCCCGGCCCGGGACTTCCCAGCGCACCGGGTGATCGCTACCCTACGTGTCGGTAACGAGCCGGGGAGGCCCGCTTCGGCGGGCTGCGCGCAGGGCGGGGACACAACGACATGACCGGGCAGAGCCACGCCCCGACCGACGGTCCCAGCCGCGCGGAGGATCCCCGGGAGGGGTCCGGCAGCGCTCCGGACGGGCGGCCCGAAGGGCGCAGCCGGCGGTCCTTCCTCACCTATCTCGTCGCGGCGCCGACCCTCGCCCTCGTCACGCGCGCCGGAGCCGACGCCCTGGTTCCGCAGCCCGCCCACGCCGTGGTCCCGACCCTGCCGGCCATAGCGGACCTGGTCGATCTCGGCGACCTGTTCATCCTGGCCGGCGCCCCCACCTCCGCCCTGCTCGCGCTCGCCGTCGAAGCCGACGGGACCGTCCGCTTCAGGCTCCCGCGCGAAGAAGTGGGCCAGGGCCTGACCACCGCGGTGGCGATGCTCGTCGCCGAGGAACTCGACGCGCCCCTGGCCGCCGTGCGGGTCGAACTGGACGACGCCCGACCCGAGCTGGTCTTCAACCAGCTCACCGGCTCCTCCAACTCCATCCGCTCCCTCTACGGACCGGTCCGCCAGTGCGCCGCCACCGCCCGCGCCCGCCTCGTCGCGGCCGCCGCCCGGCGCTGGAGCCTCCCGGCCTCCTCCCTCACCACCGCGAACGGCGCGGTCCGCGCCCCCGACGGCCGCACCGCCGGCTACGGCTCGCTCGCCGCGGCCGCCGCGGACCCCGCCCTGATCGTCCTCGGCGCCACCCCCAAACCGGCCGCGCGGCACGCGCTCGTCGGCAGGCCGACGAGCCGGATCGACGCCCGTGCCATGGTCACCGGCGCCCAGCGCTACACCCTCGACCTCGACGTCCCCGGCGCCAAGCCCTGCGTGGTCCGGCGCCCGCCGACCCTCGGCGGCAGCGTCCGCGCGGTGTCCAACCTCGCCGCCGTCCAGGCCATGCCGGGCGTCCTGCACGTGGTCGCCGTCGCCACCGGTGTGGCCGTCGTCGCCGAGACCTTCGGCCAGGCGCTCGACGCCAAGGCCGCCCTCCAGGTCACCTGGGGCCCGGGCCCCGCGGACCAGCTCTCGGACGCGGCCGTCCGTACGAAGCTGCGCGCCGCCACGCCGCCGCTCCTGGTGCCGCCCCTGCTCACGGCCCACGTGGACGCCGAGTTCGACTTCGCCTTCGTCAGCCACGCCCCGATGGAGACCAACTCGGCCGTGGCCGACGTCCGCGACGACCGCGCGGAGATCTGGTCCGGACTCAAGTCCCCGATCGTGGCCCGCCAGACGATCGCCGCCGACCTCGGCCTGCCGCTCGACAAGGTCACCGTCCACGTGGTCCAGGCCGGCGGCTCGTTCGGCCGCAGGCTTTTCTTCGACGCGGCCCTGGAGGCGGCCCGGATCTCCAAGGCCTGCCGCCGCCCGGTCCGCCTGATGTGGACCCGCGTCGACGACACCCGGCACGGCCGGATGCGCCCCGCCACCCACCACAAGATCCGTGCCACGCACCTGCTCGGCGAGGTGCTCAGCTTCGAGCACCGGGTCGCCGCCGCCGAGACCGACTTCCGGCACGGCCTCGGCGAGATCATCACCGCCACCGCCGCGAGCCTTCCGCTCGGCATCGGCAACGCGACCCTCGCCCAGACGCTGTTCCTCACCACGATCAAGTCCCCGTACCACTTCGGGCTCACCACGCAGACGCTCACCGAGGTCCCGACCGGGGTGCCCACCGGTTCCTGGCGCTCGGTGTACTCGGCGAACACCCGGGGTGCCGAGGAGATCGTGGTCGACGAACTGGCCGCAGCGACCGGGCGGGACCCGTACCGGTTCCGCCGCACCTTCCTGAAGACGGCCGCCCAGCGTGCCGTGCTCGACAAGGTGGCGACGGAGGGGGAATGGGGCCGCGCCATGCCGGCCGGGTGCGCCCAGGGCATCGCCTTCCACGAGGAGTACAAGTCCCGTACCGCCTGCCTGGTGGAGATCGACACCAGGGATCCGGAGCACGTGCGCGTCACCAAGGCGGTCATCGCCGTCGACGTGGGCCTGCCCGTCAACCCGCGCGGTCTGGAGGCGCAGATGATCGGCGGTCTCACCGACGCCATCTCCACCACGCTGAAGGCCGGCCTGCACCTGGACAAGGGCCTTCCGTTGGAGGGCAGTTACAGCCAGTTCCACTGGGCGCAGCAGCGCGACACCCCGCGTGACGTACGGGTCTTCGTGCTCCCGGCGACCGGCACGGAGCCGGGGGGCGCGGGCGAGCTGGGCCTGCCCGCCGCCGTCGGCGCGATCGCCAACGCCTACGCACGGGCGACCGGCACCAAGCCGCGCAGCTTCCCCCTCGACTTCGACGTCGACTTCACCCCCTACCCCCGCTAGTCCAGGAGCCGAGCCGTGCCCTCGCACACCTTCACCGTCAACGGGCAGAGCGTCACCGTGGACGCGCCCGACGATCTGCCCCTGCTGTGGGTGCTCCGCGACATGCTGGGCGTGCGCGGCCCCAAGTACGGCTGCGGCGTGGACGTCTGCAAGGCCTGCACCAGCCACCTCGACGGCGCGGACGTCCGCCCCTGCGTCGTGCCGGTCTCCGCGTGCGCGGGGAGGTCGGTCACCACGATCGAGGGCCTGGCGAACGGCGACGAACTGCACCCGGTTCAGGAGGCCTGGCTCGAACAGGACGTCTCGCAGTGCGGTTTCTGCCAGCCGGGCCAGATCATGGCCGCGGTGGCGCTGCTCAAGCGGACGAGCACGCCCACGGACGAGGACATCGACGCGATCGCCAACATCTGCCGCTGCGGCACCTACTTCCGCATCCGGGAGGCGATCCGCAGCGCGGCCGCCAAGATGTAGGCGCGGGAACCGCGGCGGCGCGGCGTCGAAGCCGTGTTCGGTTCGGACGCCGGCGGGGGTTCACCCCGTGACACAGGGCCCATGAAGGACGGATCCGGGCGATTGTGTCTGATCATGCCTGAATGAGGCGTATCAATGCGAAACGCGTGCTGGTCGGTGAACCGCTCGACACGGCGCGTCTGGGCGAGACCCTGCTGCCCAAGCGGCTCGCCCTGCCGATCTTCTGCAGCGACCCGCTCTCCTCGGTGGCCTACGCCACCGAGGAGATCCTGCTGATCCTCGCCCTCGGCGGCGTCGCGCTGCTCCACCTCGCCTGGTACGCGGCGGCCGCCATCGTCTTCCTGCTCGTGGTGGTCGTCGCCTCCTACCGGCAGACCTGTCACGCCTACCCGGGCGGCGGCGGAGCCTACGTCGTCAGCTCCAAGAACCTCGGGGAGGGCGCCGCACTCACCGCCGCCAGCGCCCTGCTCGTCGACTACGTCATGACGGTCGCGGTCTCCGTCGTCTCCGGCGTCTCCGCCATCACCTCCGCCATCCCCGCCCTCGACGACCACGAAGTCCTCATGTCGGTGGCTTTCGTGGTGCTGCTGACCCTGATGAACCTGCGCGGCGTGCGGGAGTCGGGCCGGGTCTTCGCCATCCCGACCTACGGCTTCGTGCTCGTCATCTACCTCATGTTCGCGGTGGCCGCCTACCGCCTCGCGACCGGCGACACGATCCGCGCCGAATCGGCCGACCTGCCGATCACGGAAGCCGGCACCTACGCCGGGCTCGCCCTGGTGCTGCTCGTGCTGCGTGCCTTCGCCTCCGGCTGTACGGCACTGACCGGCGTCGAGGCCATCAGCAACGGCGTGCCCGCCTTCGAGAAGCCGAAGAGCCGGAACGCGGCGAACACCCTCGCGGTGATGGGCGCGCTGGCCGTCACCATGTTCGGCGGGATCACCGTCCTCGCCATGAACTACGAGGTGCACGTCGCGGCGGATCCGACCGAGCTGGGCCTGCCTCCCGGAACCCCGATGTCCACCGCGCTCGCACAGATCGGCCGCGCCACCTTCGGCGACTGGCACTTCCTCTTCTACGTGCTCCAGGCCGTCACGGCCGGCGTGCTGATCCTCGCGGCGAACACCGCCTTCAACGGATTCCCGATGCTCGCCTCCATCCTCGCCAAGGACCGGTACGTGCCCCGCCAGCTCTACAACCGGGGCGACCGGCTCGTCTACTCCAACGGCGTCGTCCTGCTGTCGCTCGCCGCCATCGTCCTCATCGTCGCCTTCGACGCCCAGCTGACCCGCCTCATCCAGCTGTACATCATCGGCGTCTTCGTCTCCTTCACCCTCTCCCAGGCCGGCATGGTCCGGCACTGGAAACAGGAACTCGCCTCGCCCGCGACCCCGCGGGAGGAACGGATCCACATCCACCGCCGGCGCGCCATCAACGCCGTCGGCGCCGTGATGACCTCCGTGGTCCTGGTCATCGTCCTGGTCACCAAGTTCACCCACGGCGCCTGGCTCGTCGTCATCGCCATGCCGCTGCTCTTCCTCGGCATGAAGGGAGTGCGCCGCCACTACGACACCGTGGCGCGGGAGGTGGCCGTCGCCCCCGGGGTCACACCGCGCAAGCCCGCCCGCCACCACGTCGTCGTCCTCGTCGCCGCCGTACAGGCCCCAACGCTCAAGGCCCTCGGCTACGCGATGGGACTGCGGCCCGACACCCTGACGGCCCTCTCGGTGGCCGCCGACGAGCAGGACGCGGACCGGTTGCGGCAGGCATGGGCCGAGCACGACCCGGGCATCGCGCTGAAAGTGCTGCACTCCCCGTACCGCGAGGTCATCGGGCCGGTGCTCGCCTACCTGCAGGAGCAAGCGGCCGCCGAGGGGACGGACATGCTCTCGGTGGTGATCCCCGAGTACGTCGTCGGGCACTGGTGGGAGCAGCCCCTGCACAACCAGAACGCGCTGCGGCTCAAGGCGCGGCTGCTGTTCACGCCCGGGGTCGCGGTCATCGACGTCCCGTACCTCCTGGAGTCGGCGAAGTCCGCCGGACGGCAGGCGCCGGAGCCGGGGGCGGAGCGGACGCGGGGGTAGCGGAACGCTGGGTCACCGCCGTGTGGGCCAGCGCCAGTTCCACCACGTGCGCCGGATCGGACAGGGACCGGCCGGTTAGCTGCTCCAGACGGCGCAGCCGGTTCGAGACGGTGTTGCGGTGGCAGTAGAGCCGCTGCGCCGCGTACGTCGTCGAGCCCTGGCAGGTCAGCCAGGTGCCCAGGGTGGTCAGCAGGACATGGCGGTCCTGCGGCGCCAGCGCCAGGACGGGCCCCAGCACCACCTGGCGCAGCCGGCCCGCGAGCTCCGGCTCGGCCGCGACCAGGGCCGCCGGCAGGCGCTCGTCCAGCAGGGTGGTGTGCGGGCCCTCCGCGGCCGGGGCGGCGCGCAGCGCGAGGACGGCCAGGCGGCGGGCCACCGCCAGCTCGGCCGGCGCCGCCACCACCGGGCTCACCCCGGCGCGCACCCCGAGCGGGGCGAGCGCGTCCCGTACGGATTCCAGCGGAAGGTGGCCGAGGTCCACGAGCCCGGTCTCCCCGTCGGCCCGGATCCGCCACAGCACGCGCGGGGCGCCGAAGGCGGGGCGCGCGTCCGCGTTCCCGCCGGGGCCGAGGGCCACGACCGCGAACCGGCCGCGCTCCGCCAGCCCGAGCCGGTGCGCCGACTCGGCGGTGGCCTCCGCAGGACCGGCGCCGTCGAGCAGGGCGTCGAGGTGTGCGGCCCGCAGCTCCCGTTCGCGCTCCTCGCGCAGCGTCTCGGCCCGCCGGTAGGACTGCGCCGCGGCGTCGGCCATCCGGTCCACGACGTCCCACAGCGCGGGCGCCTCGGGCAGCAGCCGCGGCAGCGCGGCCCGGTCGTGGGCTGCCACCGCCTCGGTCAGGGTCTGCCACAGCAGCCGGCCGCCGAGCCGGTACACGCGCAGCAGGGAGTCGAGCGGCAACCCCTGCCCGGCGCGGAGCGCGCCCTCGGAGCGGGCGTCGGCGAGGTCGGGCGGCAAGCCGCGGGAGGCGCCGGCGACCCCCTCGACGGCCTGGCGCAGGATTTCGTGCAACCGGTCGCGCAGTGCGGCCCGCCCGAGCAGGGCGGCGTAGGCGGGTTCCTCGGTCGGCAGCCGGTCGGCGAGCCGCTGCGCCGCGACGGCGACGCGGCGGTTCAGGTCCTCGCGTATCTCCTCGATGATCCGCTCCATGACGGGCAGGGTGGCACGGCGGAGGGGGCGGTGGGGAGGGCCGGGACGGTGCGGGGTCCGCTAGCGTGTCCGAAGCACTGCACATGCAGTGCATATGCGGCGGTCATAGCAGCGGTGCGTGCGGGGCCCGGCGTACGGGCGGCCGCCGCACCGCTCACGCCGTGCCGCACGGCTCCGCGTCCACACCGTCAGGGATCCGCCCATGCGCCAGAACCCGGAGCGCCGCGCCGCGCTGCTCGACGCCGCCATCGAAGTCCTCGCCCGCGAGGGCTCCCGGGGGCTGACCCTGCGCGCGGTGGACGCGGAGGCCGCCGTCCCGACGGGCACCTCTTCCAACTACTTCTCCAACCGCGCCCAGTTGCTCGTGCAGATCCTGCACCGCACCCGGGAGCGGCTGACGCCCGATCCGGCGGACCTGGCCGGACCGCTCGACACCAGGGTGCTCCTCGGCCGGCTCGTGGAGCGCATGCGCCGCGAGCGCAGCGTCCACACCGCGATGCTGGAACTGAGGCTGGAAGCCACCCGGCGGCCCGAACTCCAAAGCGAACTGGCCGGATTCCAGGGCGCCGAGCTGGAGGCGAACATCGCCTGGCACCTGGAGGCGGGACTGCCGGGGGACCGGCAGGGCGTGGTGCTGCTGTACCTCGCCATGCTGGGCCTGATCGTCGACGACCTGACCGCGCCGGGGCTGCTGGACCCCTACCCGCTGGAGGGGCTCATCGACGTGATGGTCGAGCGCCTCCTCCCGGAGCACCCCGCCGACTGACTATCGTGCCCCGAGGGGGAGCACCGGCGGTACCGGCACGAAACGCGGGAGGGCACCGTGGAGACGGCGGACATCACCAGCGACGGCGGCAGCGGCGAAGCGGACGGCGGCATCCAATGGCTGGCGGACCGGGAGGCTTGGTACGTCAGCCTGACCTTCGCCCGGGGCATCGGCCCCGAGGAACTGGCCGCGCGGCTCGGCGCGATACCCGGCGTCCGTCCCGGCCCGCTGGGTGCGATCGACGCGTGGAGCATGGTCACCGAGACGGTGGACGGCGACGGGGTGGCCCGGGTCGGCAGCTGGGGCGGCTGGTCCTTCGCCGTCGAACACGGCGTGCCGGCCGGGGCGCAGCGCCTCGCCGAGATCTCCCGCGGCGGCGCCGAGGCCGTCCACCTCGACCCGCAGCCGGACCGCCCGCCCAAGCAGTTCGCGTACGCCCGCGACGGCGAGCTCGTCTGCTGCTTCGGCCTCGGCGAGGAGTACTGGCGAGGCGGCCACCGGCCCGACTTCCTCCTGCCGGAACTCATCGAGGCCGCGGTCCTCACCCCCGAGGGCGGCCACGCCCGCCCCGACGGGGAACCGCACGCGGTCCGGGACCGCCTCACCCTGCGCGTCCTGGAGCACCGCTTCGGTCTCTCCCTCCCGCGCCGCCTCGTCGAGGAGGCCCTCCTGCCGGCCTTCGTGACGTGCGCACGGTGACCCGCGGCCAACGACCTGCGCGCAGTGACCGTTCCCGCCGAAACCGCTCTCGACGGTCGGGATTGGTTGATCTTATGCTCGGGTTTACGCGCGTCCGCTGGTTTTGCGGCCGGTGAGCGACTTTGATGGGTTTTCGCCAGGCCTCGTACCGGAGCAGGGGGACCACTCATGGGCACCGACCGCAGCCAGAAGGACAGTTCGGACCACAACGCCGCCGCCGCACCCACCCTCATCGGTTCCGTCCAGAGGGCGCTGCGCCTCGTCGAAGCGATGTACGCGGAGGACGGGGCTACCGCCAAGCGCCTCGCGCGCCTCACGGGCATCCCGCTGCCCACCGTCTACCACTTGCTCCGCACCCTCAGCCACGAGGGCTACGTACAGCGGGAGGGCGGATCGTTCCGACTCGCGGACGGTATGCCGCTGCCGCTCGCCTCGTGAATTCGTCGCCCGCAGAGCCGATGTGGGCAAATGGATCAACGCAATGATCAAATTCCGATTGGTTCCGGCCAAGCTGTCACGTGCTACCGCGCATGTTCCAGCGGAAAATGCCAGAACACCCTTTCGCTCTGTGGAAGTTGAGTAAGTTCCTCCTGTCGCGCCGTACGACCGTGCACCACGCACGGTGCCGGCCGGGAGGGGAGCCCGCGTGCCCGGGATCGACGAGTGCCTGCTCGAAGCCATGACCCTGCCTGGAGCGAGGGGGGCCGCGCTGGTCGACTGGAGCAGCGGACTGGCCCTCGGCACGGTGGGGGAGTCCCCGGTGGGAGACCACGAGACCACCGCGGCCGAGACCGCCGAGCTGGCCCGGGCGGCCGCCGAGTACGAGTCCTTCGCCCCGGCGGAACCGGGCTCGGGCGAGAGCGCCGGGCCGCCCGTCGAGGACCTGATCGTCACCACCCGGACCGGATACCACGTGCTCCGCTTCGTCGAGACCAGCTTCGACAGCAGCGTCTTCCTGCACCTGTGGCTCGACCGGGCCGACGGCAACCTCGCCCTCGCCCGGCACCGGTTACGGGCCCTGGCCGAAGGGCTGGTACTCAAGTGAGTGCCACGGCCCTGCCCGGCATCCCGTCCCCCTCCGCGGCCCGTGCCCTGCCCGACGGCCAGGCTGCGGCCCCGGCCGCCGTCTCGCCCCTGCTCACCCGGCTCGCCGCCGAGCGCGCCACCGGCGCGCTGCTCCGCGAGCGCGGCACCCTCTTCCTGGAGGACGGCCGCGTCGTGCACGCGGAGAGCCCCGCCACCCCCGGCCTCGACGTCCTGCTCACCACCGGCGGCGGACTCACCCACGAGCGCTGGACCGACGCCGTGAACCAGGCCGGCGCCCGCCGCCAGGTCGCCCGCTTCCTCGTCGACAGCGGGGGCATGGCCGGGGGCGAGCTGGAGATCTGCCATCTCGCCGCGATATTCGACGCCGCCTTCTTCGCGCTCTCCCCGGGCAGCGGACCCTCCCGCTTCCGCCGCGGGGCCACCCACTGGATCGGCTCCGTCCGCTCCGTCCCGGCCGCCGCCGTCGAGCGGGAGACCCGGCGCCGCCGGGAACTGCTCGACGCGGTCTGGCCCTACCCGCTGCTGGACACCGCCCCGGTCGTACCCCGGGCCGCCGCCCCCGGGCAGACCGTCACCGCCCGGCAGCGGATCCTGCTGGACCAGGCGGACGGCGTACGGACACCGGCGGACCTGGCCTGGGTGCTGGGCCGGCCGGCCTTCCACACCCTGCTCGACGTACGACGCCTGGCCGCGGCCGGTCTGGTCGAGACCCCGTACGCCTCGGCGGCGGCCCCGGTCGCCGCTCCCGAGACGACCCTGCCCGACTGGATGACGCAGGCCCAGTCCCCGGACGTGGCGTTGCTGCGCCGGCTACGCGACGCACTGGAGGCAAGCCTGTGAGGCTCCCGCTGCGACCGGCCCAGCGCGGCGACCGCTCCGAGCGGAGGCAGCCCGAAAGGAGAAAGGCCGACATGAGCACGGTGCCCGCCGAGGCGGAGGCCGAGATACTCGCCGAGCTGGCGCGGCTGCGGGCCCGTGTCCCGCAGCTCACCGGCGCACTCGCCGCCAGCGCCGACGGCCTGGTCCTCGCCCACGACAGCGCCGCCACCGAAGCCGAGTCCGTCGCCGCGCTGACCGCGGCCGCCCTCGGCGTGGCCCAGCGTCTCAGCGACTGCACGGGCCAGGGCGCCTTCCGCGAGCTGCTCGTTCGCGGCGAGGGCGGCTACGTCGCCACCTACGCGGCGGGCGACGCCGCGGTCCTGACGCTGATAGCCGAGCCGCGCGTCAACGTCGGCCGGCTGCACCTCGAGGCCCGGCGCTCCAGCCTGCGCATAGCCGAGCTGCTCGACCGCAGTCTCGGCCGGCGCGGCCTCGGCACGATCACCTAGCCGGGAGTCCCCGCCTGGGTGAGCCCGGGCGTCCCCCGACCACGTTCCTCCGCACCGACCGAATTCCTGGACAGAGAAACAGAAAGAGGAGACAACCATGGCCAATGTGGAGACCGCCCTCAAGGAAGCCGCCACGACCATCGACGGCGTGATCGGCGTCGCCCTGGTCGACTACAGCAGCGGCATGGCCCTCGGCACCGTGGGAGGCGGCAAGGACCTCGACCTCGGGGTCGCCGCGGCGGGCAACACCGACGTGGTGCGCTCGAAGGTCCGCACGATGGAGCTGCTCGGTCTGAAGGACGAGATCGAGGACATCCTGATCACCCTCGGAACCCAGTACCACCTGATCAGGCTCATGAAGAGCCGGGGCTCTTCGGGGCTCTTCCTCTACCTCGCGCTCGACAAGGGGCGGGCGAACCTCGCGATGGCCCGCCACCAGCTGAAGAAGATCGAAGCGGAACTGGAAGTGTGACCCGATGACGGCGAGGTGGCGGACGGCTGAACTCATTGCCGTCCGCCCCGGCGGCTTCTTGTATATGTCCGAGATGTGCGATTTCTGTCATCTCGTTACAGAGTAGGATGCTGCAAACGGCTGATCATCACAATGTAAATACGCTGGAGAACTCGCCACCCATGCCACCGCGCCTGAGCATCGTCGTCCCCGTCTACAACGTCGAGCTCTATCTCGACGAATGCCTGGAGTCCATCGCAGCGCAGACATTCGACGACTTCGAAGTCGTGCTCGTCGATGACGGTTCCACCGACGGCAGTGCGGCACTGGCACAGGCGTTCGTCGACCGCGACGACCGCTTCCGGCTGGTTCTCCAGAAGAACGCGGGACTCGGGGCCGCCCGCAACGTCGGCGCCCGTCACATCACCCCGGGCACCGAGTACCTCGCGTTCGTCGACAGCGACGACACCATGCCGTCGTACGCGTACCAGCGGCTGATCGACGCCCTCGACGCGACCGGCTCCGACTTCGCCGCGGGCAACGTCAAGCGCTTCCGCTCCGTCGGCATGCAGCAGTCCTGGGGCCACCGCACGGCTTTCGCCACCACCAAGCTGAAGACCCACATCTCCAAGCTGCCCGCGCTGGTCACCGACCGCACCGCGTGGAACAAGGTCTACCGGCGGACCTTCTGGGACGAGCACGGCTTCCAGTACCCGGAGGGCATCCTCTACGAGGACGCTCCCGTCAGCATCCCCGCGCACTACTTCGCCACCAGCGTCGACATCCTCAGCGAGTGCGTCTACCACTGGCGCGTCCGCGAGACCGGCGAGCGCTCCATCACCCAGCGCTCCACCGACCCGGTCTCGGTCATCGACCGGGTGGCCTCCGTACGCCTGGTGCGCGAGGCGCTCCAGAGCAAGCAGGGTGCCGCCTACGACCGCTACCTGCGCGAGTACGACCGCAACGTGCTGAGCGAGGAACTCCCGCTCATCTACAAGTACGTGGCCGAGGCCGGTCCCGAGTTCCGCGCCGCCTTCACCAAGGAGGTCGGCGGTCTCATCCGGGAGATCGGCACCGGCCCGTGGTCCGACCTCACCGTCGCCGACCGGCTCAAGGCCTACCTCGCCGGGGAGGGCCGGATCGAGGAGTTCATCGCCCTCTTCCGCCACCAGCGCGACTTCACCTACAGCGTGCCCGCCAAGGGCCTGGCCCGCCCCCAGGCCGACTACCCCTTCCTCAAGGCACCCGTCCCCGCGAAGGTCCTCACCCTCGGCCCGCGCGAACGCCGCGTCGTCAGCCGGCTGGAAGAGGCCCACTGGTCCGACGGCAAGCTGCTGCTGCGCGGCTACGCCCTGCCCGGGCACCTCGGCGCCGAGAGCCGCCTCGGGTCCCGGAAGATGCTGATCTTCCGGGAGAACGGCAAGCGCCGCCGGACCGTCGTCACCACCCGCACGGTCGCCTCCCCGATGGCCACCGTGAACTCCCCGCACCTCGCGCTGCGGCACGCCGACTGGGCCGGTTTCACCGCCGCCGTCGACCCCACCGCCTTCCAGACGGGCGGCAAGTGGAACGACGGCGAATGGAGCACTTCCGTCGCCGTCACCGGCGCCGGCGGCCTGCACCGCGCCCGTCTGCGGGGCGGTGAGCACGACAGCGGACAGAACCCGCCCGCGCACTGGGTCGCCCCCGACGTGCGGGTCGTGCCGAGCGCCGTGGGTTCCCTCTCCCTCCGGGTGGAGATCGTCCGCGCCCGCGCCCTGGGCGTCCGCCCCTGCGGTGACGACGCCGTCGAGGTGACCGGCGAGCTCGCCGCAGAGGTCGGCGCCGGCGCCACCCTGCGCGCGGTGCACGTCTCCACCGGGACCGTGCTCACCTTCCCGCTGGAGACCTCCGCCGCCGTCGCCGGTGGCCGGATCCCCTTCACCGCGCGCGTGCCGCTGGCCGGCCTGGCCGCGGTGCCGGACGCTCCGTGCGAGCCCGGCGAGTGGACCCCCGAGCCGTGGAGCCTGTCCGTGACCGGCGCCGCGGGCGGTGACCACCGGCTGGCGCACGACGAGCGCGCCGGGTTCGCCGGCCTGGTCGTCCCCCTGCCCGGCGAGGAGACCGGCCGGGCCCTCTACGTCAAGCGCGGCACCACGGGCCACCTCACCCTGTCGGTGCAGACCTCGCCGCCGCTCGTCGACTCCGTCGAGGCGAAGGACGGCGCCCTGACGATCCGGGGCCGCTTCGTCGCGCCCGTCGACGAGCCGTACGAGCTGGTCCTGCACGACTCCTTCGGCCTCGAGTTCTGCTACCCCGTCAGCCGTGACGGCGACGCCTTCGAAGCCGCCTTCGAGCCCGTGCTCCCGGACGGCTACGCCGGCCGCACCGCGCTGCCGCAGGGCCGCTGGTGGCCCACGCTGCGCCCGGTCTCCCAGGGCGGGGACACCGCCGGCCTCATCGGAGTCGACCGCGGCGTACCCCTGCAGTTCGCGCTGGACGCCCTGCACTCGGGACCCCACGCCGTCACCGCTCGGGGCCGCCGGATACGCGTCGAGTCCCGCCTCTACGACCGCCTCGCGCTGATCGCCGACCCGCTGATCAGCCCGCACGACCGGTCGCACTACGCGCAGCGGATCGCGCGCGACGTGACGTACCCGGCGCAAAGCGCCCTCCCGGTCAAGGACATCGTCGTCTACGACACCTTCCGGGGTTACGGCGCCGGCGACTCGCCGCGCGCCATCCACGAGGAGCTGGTGCGCCGCGGCGAGAAGCTGGAGCACGTCTGGCTGGTGCGCGACGGCCGCGCCGAGGTCCCGGCGACCGCCCGCGCGGTCCAGTACGACAGCCTCGAATCGTGGGACGTGCTCGCGCGGGCCCGCTACTACGTGGTCAACGACAGCGTTCCGCTCGCCTTCCGGCGCCGTCCCGGCCAGACCGTCGTGCAGACGTGGCACGGCACGCCGCTGAAGCAGATCGGCCACGACTTCGTGCACGACTACTACACCAGCCCCGAGGTGTTGGAGTCGCTGGAGCACGACAGCGCCCAGTGGTCGCTGCTCGCCTCCCCGGGCTCGTACGCGACGCCCGTCCTCAAGCGGGCGCTCGGCTACGACGGCGAGGTCATCGAGTCCGGCAGCGCGCGTACGGACGCGCTGCTGCGGCCCGACCCGGAGCGGATCGCGGAGATCCGTTCGCGGCTCGGCCTGCCGGAGGGCAAGAAGGTCGTCCTGTACATGCCCACGTGGCGGGAGAACCGCCTGGGCTGGACGGTGGCCTCCGGCTACCGCCTCGACCTGCGGATCGACCTCGACGCGGCCCGCCGCGAGCTCGGCGAGGACCACGTCCTGCTCGTCCGCGGCCACCACAAGGTCACCGAGCAGGTCCGCGAGGGCGTTCGCGACGGTTTCGTCAGGGACGTGTCCCGCTGGCCCGACCCCACGGACCTGCTGCTCGTCGCCGACGTCCTGATCTCGGACTACTCCTCCGCGATCTTCGACTTCGTCCACACCGACCGGCCGGTCCTGCTCTTCACCTATGACCTGGACCACTACCGCGACACGCTGCGCGGCTTCACCTTCGACTTCGAGAAGAAGGCCCCCGGTCCGCTGCTCAAGGACTCGGCGAGCCTGATCGAGGCCGTACGGAACGCGGACGCGGTGGGCGCGCAGTACGCGAGGGCGCGGGCGGACTTCCGCGAGGAGTTCTGCGACCTGGACGACGGCCACGCCGCCGAGCGGATCGTCGACCGCATGCTCGACATGTAGCCCACAGGAGTGCGATCCAGACCGGATGAAGACCGGCCCCGGCCCCGCCGATGAGTTTCGGGGCCGGGGCCGGTCTCTATGTACGGGACGCAATCCCGCACACGCACTCTGGAGGCAGTCATGGCGAACAACGGATTCACGACGTGTCTGTGGTTCGACGGCCGGGCGGAAGCCGCCGCCGACTACTACCTGTCGGTCTTCAAGGACGGCAAGATCGGCCGCATCGGCCGCTACACCGAGGCGGGCCCCGGTCCGGAGGGCGAGGTCCTGGTCGTCGAGTTCGAGATCAACGGACAGAAGTTCGTCGGCCTCAACGGCGGCCCCGAGTTCACCTTCTCCGAAGCGGTCTCCTTCCAGATCCACTGCGCCGACGAAGCGGAGGCGGACTACTACTACGCCGCCCTGACGAGCGACGGCGGCCAGGAATCCGCCTGTGGCTGGGTCAAGGACAAGTTCGGGGTCTCCTGGCAGGTCATCCCGCCCGGTGCCATCGATCTGATCAGCGACCCCGACCCCAAGCGGGCCGCCCGGGCCACCGAGGCCATGCTGAAGATGACGAAGCTGGACGTGGCGCTGATGCGGCGCGCGGCCGACGCGGCGTAGCCGTACGGGACAGCGCTCCGCGCGCTGCCGTCACAACGGTGCCCGGCCCGCGGTGACGACCGGACCTACGACTCCGCGCCGATCCGGGCCAGGAGCGCCGGCAGCGCCGTGCCGATCGGCTCGCGGATCACCTCGTCGGCGAGGGAGTCGTACGGGGTCTCCTGCGCGTTCACGATGATCAGGCGGGCCCCGGCCTCCGCGGCCATCCCCGCCAGCGAGGCCGCCGGCTGCACCTGGAGCGTCGATCCGACGGCCACGAACACCTGGCACCCCTTCGCGACGGCGACGGCCCGCGCCAGCACCTCCGGGTCCAGCCGCTGGCCGAACATCACGGTCGCCGACTTGAGGATCCCGCCGCACGCGAGGCAGGCGGGATCGGGCTCCCCGGCGGCGACCCGGGCCAGTGCCTCTTCCATCCCCGACCGGGACCGACAGGCCGTGCACACCACGGCCCGCGCCGTGCCGTGCAGCTCGAACACCTTGCGCGCGGGCATCCCGGCGAGCTGGTGCAGCCCGTCCACGTTCTGCGTGAGCACCCGTACCGGAGTCCCGCCGCGCTCCAGCTCCGCCACCGCGAAGTGCGCGGCGTTGGGCCGCGCCGCCAGCGCCCCGATCTCGGCCCGCATCAGCCAGGACCTGCGCCGGATCTCCGGGTCGGCCATGTAGTACTCGTAGGTCACGAGCTTCTCGGCGCCGGGCGACCGACGCCACAGGCCCTGCGGGCCCCGATAGTCGGGGATCCCGGAATCGGTCGACATACCGGCCCCACTGAAGACTGCGACGAGCGGCTTTCCCATACGTCGACTGTAAGGAGCACGGACCCCCCGCCGCGATCGTATTGATCCCGGACGGGCTCACGCACCGCGCCGGAGACCCCGCACGGGGTCCGCTCGGAGCTCCGTAGGTGACGGACGGACCTCGCCCTGCGCGCCGACGGGGTCTGGCGGGTCGTCGAGGTGGGCGACGGGCAAGTGAGCGACGCGCACCGGGAGACCGATCCCGCGGCGTTCGCCCGCCTCCTGACGGCCGGTTAGGGCCCGCTGCGCGCCTCCCGGGCATCTGGTACAACACCGCACATGACGGGATCGACTGGATTCGAGATCAACGGCGCGAGCGCCGCCGACCTGGCGCTGATCCGGGACTGGGCCGACGAGGAGGGCTGGAACCCAGGGGCGTCCGACCGGTTCGCGTTCGCCGTCGCCGACCCGGACGGCTTCCTCGTCGGCCGGCTCGCAGGGGAGCCCGTGGCCTGCGTCTCGGCCGTGCGGTACGGCGCCGACTTCGGTTTCCTCGGCTTCTACATCGCCCGCCCCATGGTGCGCGGGCAGGGCTACGGCATCCGGATGTGGCAGGCCGCCATGGAACGGCTCGACGGGCGGCTCGTCGGGCTGGACGGGGTGGTGGAGCAGCAGGAGAACTACCGCAAGTCCGGTTTCCGGCCGGCCTGGAACAACGTACGCCGCGAAGGCGTGCCGCGGGCCGGGGCTCCGGCGGCGGGAAGGGGCGCCGGCGTGGAAGCCGGGAGGGAGCCCGGAGTGGAGATCGTGGATGCGGCCACGCTTCCCTTCGGGCAACTCGCGGCCTACGACCGGAAGTTCTTCCCCGCGCCGCGCGAAGCCTTCCTCGCCGCCTGGGTCGCATTGCCGGGCCGCACCGCCCTCGCCGCCGTCCGGGACGGCCGGATCGAGGGATTCGGTGTCATCCGGCCCTGCAGTGCCGCCTCCCGCGTCGGCCCGCTCTACGCCGCCACCCCGGCCGTCGCTGCCGCCCTGCTGCTCCGGCTCGCGGAGTACTCCCCGGACGGCGCCGTCTGCCTCGACGTGCCGGACGCCAACCCGCGGGCCACCGCCCTGGCGGTCGGCCTCGGCCTGTCCCCGACCTTCGAGACCGCCCGGATGTACACCGGCGCGGAGCCGGACGTCGACCTGGCCGGCATGTACGCGGTCACCAGTCTGGAACTGGGCTGACGCCGCGAACCGGCCGCTCCCGCGACGGGGGAGGTGCCGGGGCGGGCCCCCGGGTGCCCGGCGGGGCCCCGGCCGGACGGCGGTCGCACGGCGCCGCCCGGCCCGGTGGCCCCTCGCACGGGGCGGGCGCTCAGATGCCGAACAGCACGCCGACGCTGTTGCGCAGCCCGCACGGGTTGGCGTAGGTGTACGAGTAGCTCAGGCGCCGGCCCTGCCAGACCCCGTCGGCCGTCACCGTCACCGGGTCCCACTCCCGGGTACACGCCGCGTCCGAGCGGGGCTCGGCCAGGGCGTCGAGTTCCGCTCCGCTGGCCCGTAACTCGCGACAGGCCGCCGCCGGGGCCGGGTGGCTCCCGCCCGGCCGGGGCGCGCAGACGAGGGTGACCGCGCGCAGCACCGTACCGCTCGCGGCGTCGTCCCCGTCCGTGACGCTCAGTACCAGCGCGGACGGTGCGTACAGGCTCCCCGCGTCCGCGGGCGCCGCGCCGGCGGTCCCGGCCGAACCGGAGACCGCCAGCACGGTGAGGGCGGCGAGCCCCGCGGTGGCCAGCGAAAGACCCGCGGGCCTCCTGGTGACGGTGGATCGTATGGATCGCATGGCGAACACTCCTCGCGTCGTTGCGTCGGATAACGGACGCGAGTCTTGCCCATGCGGAAGCGGAACGCCCGTTCGCACCTCTACTTCTCGTCACCGAACGCATCCGCATGACCGCAGACCGCAGCGGTGGGCGGGCGCTGACCTGTGGGGGAGCGGCGGGTTTAAACGGCCGAACACCCCCACCTCGCGGTCAGCTCGCGGCGGCGTGGGGGGCGAAGCGGTCCAGGAGACGGGTACGGGTCTGCTGTAGCCGCAGCGCGAGGACCCGGCCGACCCAGTGGCCGATGGCGGAGCCGAAGGCAGGATCGGCGTCCATGAGCATCCGTACGGTCGTGGCGTCGAACTCGTAGGCACGGACCGGCGTCATCGCCTCGGCGCCCAGCTGCCACACGTACGGCGGGAACAGCCATGACCAGCCCACCAGCTCGCCGGGGCCCAGGCTTTCGATGGGGGTGGGCCGACGGCCGGGCACCGGGATCTCCAGGGTCACCGTGCCGGAGCGCACGATCCAGAAGGACTCTGCCCGGGTGCCCTCGTCGAAGATCCGCGCGCCCTCGCGGAAATTGACCTCACGGGCGTGGGACATCAGCCGCCCACGGTATTCGGTGGACAGGACGGCAGCGATCCGGATGGGGGAAGGTGTGCTCACGACGGCCTCCGATCGGGACCCCCCCCGTTACCCCCAGTGTCCCCGACGCGGGACCGATCGGACCCCCGCTCCCGCGAGCGATGTTTCCCCGGCCGAATCTTTCGGATACGGGACAGTCCCGAGGGCTGCCCTCAGTCCTCCACGTCGACCTCCAGGCAGGCCAGCTCCATCGCGTCGAGGACGGCCTCGTGGCTGCGCCGGCTCAGCTCGGAGACGTTCTCGATCTGGGCCGTCGCCCAGGACGCCAGGGTCATCACCAGCACGCGCAGTCCGTCGGTGCCGAACTCGGCGAGGATCGCGTCGGCGGTGAGCATCGCCTCCTCGGGGACCCGCTCCGGCGGTTCGAGGCCCGCGAGGCCGCGCAGCAGGGCCAGGGTGCGGCGGGATATCTCCGGGGTCATCCTCGCCAGCCGCAGGTCTTCGTCGTCGTCCATCACGCCCCCACCCTCCGGTGTCGTGCTGTGCGGTGCCGTGCCGTGCCGTGCGGTGCCGTGCGGTGCCGTGCGGTGCCGTGCCTGTGTGTCCGGGTCGCCGGGTCGCCCCCACAGGGCACGGTAGAGGCGCGGGGACCGGACGGGGCGGCAATCGCGAGAACCGGAAAGATCCGCAAGGGTGCCGGCCCCGGCTCCCGGTGGCGGTTTCCCCTTCGCTTTCCGGTTGCGGTGTCGCATCCGATACGTCAAGTGTGATGAACGGAGCGGGGATTCCCCTTAGGGTGCGCCCGTAGTCACGGCCGTGGACGGCTGCACGCCCGTTCCCGGCCACATCGCGATCCGTGCACGGCCCCGCGCAGTCCAGACGCGGTGGGGCGCGCAACGTTCTGGGGGGTTCATGCGTAGATCAAGAGGGCTGGCGACCGCTCTCGCCCTGTCCTTGGCCGGGACCGGAGCCGTCGTCGGCCTCGGCCTCGTCGAGGAGGCCGCCGCGGTCACCCCGCCGGTGGCCTTCACCGCCGACGCGCTGCCCACGTGGCAGGCCAACGGTGTCGTGTGGGCCCTCGCGGAGGCGGGCGGCCAGATCTTCGTCGGCGGCACCTTCTCCGCCGTCCGCCCGCCCGAGGGCGCCGCGGGCAGCGAACGGCCCGCCGTGAACTTCGCGACGCTCGACGCCGCGACCGGCGCCCCGACCTCCTGCGAGTTGTCCTTCACCGTGGGTACCGGCACGGCCACCGTGCGCGCGCTCGCACTCTCGCCGGACAAGGAGACCCTCTACGCCGGCGGCTACTTCGGCGCCGTCAACGGAACCCCGGTCTCCAGCCTCGCCGCCATCGACGTGGCGACCTGCACGGTGAAGACCGGCTTCCGCCCCGCCTTCGCCGCCACCGTCCGGGCCCTCGCCGTCACCGGCGACACCGTGTACGCGGGCGGCGACTTCCTCACCGTCTCGGGGCAGCAGCGCGAGCGCTTCGCGGCCGTGGACTCGACCGACGGCGCGCTGAAACCCTTCACCGCCAACGCCGACGAGCCGGGCCGCGCCATCGAGGTCACCCCGGACGGCGCGCACGTCCTGCTGGGCGGGGACTTCTTCACCGTGGGCGGTGTGGACACCCACGCCCTCGCCGTCGTCGACGCGACGAGCGGCGCCCTCGCCAAGGCCTACCCGGGCTTCATCGGGACCAACTCGGTGGTCAAGGACATCGCCACCGACGCGACCGGCTTCTACACCGCGAACGAGGGCACGGGCGGCGGCGTCTTCGACGGCCGGATCGCGCTCGACCTCGCCGGCTTCGGCCAGCGCTGGCGCGACACCTGCCTCGGCGCGACGCAAGCCGTGCTCCCGTACCAGAACGTCCTCTACAGCGCCTCGCACGCGCACGACTGCGCCAGCGTCGGCGAGTTCCCCGACGGGCAGCGCCACCACCTGCTGGCCCAGCCGACCACGAGCGTCGGCAAGCTGGGCTGGGCGCCCGACACCAACGACGGCATCGCGGAGAGCATCGGTCCGCGGGTGATGACGGTCGGCTCCAAGGCGGGTGTCCAGTACCTCTGGGTCGGCGGGGAGTTCACCACCGTCAACGGAGCGGCGCAGCAGAGCCTGACGCGCTTCGCCTCCACCGGGGACACGGGTGCGCCCACCGTCCCGCTCGCGAGTGCCGTGAGCTACGGGCCCGGTGCGGTACAGGTGCGTTGGCGGACCAGCCTCGACCTGGACGACGGCACGCTCACCTACAGGATCTACCGCAACGGCTCGGCCACGCCCATCGCCACGGTCGCGGCGGACTCGCTGTTCTTCCGCCGCCCGCAGGCCTCCTGGACCGACACCACGGTCACCCCGGGCCAGTCGTACACGTACCGCGTGACGGCGACCGACGCGGCCGGCAACACCAGCGCCCTGTCCGCGACGGCGAGCGTGACGGCGGTGAGCTCCGTCGACGCCTACCCGAACGCGGTCCGCGCGGACGGGGCCCAGCTGTTCTGGCGCTACGACGAGTCGGCCCTGCCCTTCGTCGCGGACTCCTCCGACAGCAACCAGAGCGGCGTGCACCTGAACGCTCCCGCGCTGCGCCGCACGCCCGGCGCGGTCTCGGGCGCGAGCACGGCCATCGGCTTCAACGGCACGGACACCCAGGTGTACGGGGACCGCCGCCAGACGGTCGGCAACAGCTACAGCATCGAGACCTGGTTCAAGACGGGCACGACCCGGGGCGGCAAGCTCCTCGGGTTCGGCAGCAACCAGTCGCGCACCAGCGAGCAGTACGACAAGCACGTGTACATGACCAACGACGGACGGCTGGTCTTCGGCGTCTACACGGGCGCCACCCGTACGATCAAGACCGCCGCCGCGTACAACGACAACCAGTGGCACCACGTCGTCGCCACCCAGGGTCCGGGCGGCATGACCCTGTACGTCGACGGCGTCCAGAAGGGCACGCTGAACGTCACGACCCACGAGAGCTACACCGGGTACTGGCACGTCGGCGGAGACAACCTCACCGCGTGGCCGGACCGCCCGATGAGCGACTACTGGGCGGGCGACCTCGACGAGACCGCCGTCTACCCGAGCGTCCTGAGCGCGGCCCAGGTGCACAACCACCACGCCCTGGCCACCGCACCGGCCGACTCGGTCGTCGAGGTCACGGCCGCGGAGGACACCTACGCCAACGCGGGCGCCCCGGGAACCAACTACGGCACCTCCGGCTCGCTCGCGGTGCGCGGAAGCTCCTTCTACGCGAGCTACCTGCGCTTCGACCTGCCCGCCGCGCCCGCGGGCACGGTGCTGAAGTCGGCCACGCTCGGCGTGAAGACCAGCACGACGAGCGGTGCGGGGACGACGGACACCGCCTCGGTGCTCCCGATCAGCGGCTCCTGGACGGAGGCCGGAACCACGTACACCAACCGGCCCGCGCTCGGCGGCCCGGCCCTCGGCACCTTCGCCGGGATCCCGGACGGCTCGGCGGTCCACACCACCGGGCTGGACCGGGCCGCCGTAGCGGGGGCGCTGGGCAGCTCGTACGGCCTGGCACTGAGCAGCACCGGCACCGACGCGCTGTGGCTGTGGTCCTCGGAGGCCCAGGCCAACGAGGGGACGCCGCGGCTGACGCTCACCTTCGGCGCGCCGTAGGCAGGGGGCGGGCGCGGCGGCAGCAGACCGTTGCGCCCGCCCGCCGCCGCGCCGCTACGGCCCGGCCGGTGCGGGCTTCCTGAAGGATTTACGGAAGGTCGTACACGAAGGTGTAATCCACCGAGGTGTCGCCGTGTCGGTAGACGAAGGAGCCCGATCCGGTGAGGCCGGCGAGCTCGACCGTGCCCGATCCGGGGACCACCTCGAAGGCGCAGCGGGTGGTGCCGGTGGCGTCGAAAGTGCCGCGCTCCTCCAGGACGAAGCTGCCCTTCCGGCCGCCGACGCTGCCGGTGACCAGTTCCATGCCGGCGAAGGAGCCGGTGCTCTCGGCCGTGTAGGCGATCGCGTACGAGCACGCCGTGTCCCGGGCGGTGACGACGCCGGTGAACGCGTTGGTGACCGTCGCGCGGGCCAGGCGGGGGAAGGGTGCTTCGGCGGGGCCGACCGGGTGCTCCTCCCAGTTCTCGAACGTGAAGCCGCCGGAGGCGGTGGTGGTGGGGGTGGCCGGGGGGACGTGCGCGGGTGCGGGCGTGGACACGGGAGCTCCAGGGTCGGTTGGTTGCACGGGTCGGGATGGGGCGGGACGGGACGGGGCGTCGGGGCGACAGGCCGGGCCCGACGCCCGCTCGTGAACAGCCTGTCCGGCATACCTGACATCCCCTGTCAGGTATGCCGGACAATGACGGGATGCGCGCCGACCGGCTCCTCTCCCTGCTCCTGCTGCTCCAGAACCGCGGCCGGATGACCGCACCCGAGCTCGCCGCCGAGCTGGAGGTCTCCGTCCGCACCGTCTACCGCGACGTCGACGCCCTCGGGGCCTCGGGAGTGCCCGTCCACGCGGACCGGGGGCCGGCCGGCGGATTCCGCCTCATGGACGGCTACCGCACCCGGCTCACCGGCCTGACCGACGCCCAGGCCGGCTCCCTGTTCCTCGCCGGCGCCCCGGGCCCCGCACGGGACCTCGGCCTCGGCGCCGATCTCGCCGCCGCCCAGCTGAAGCTCCAGGCGGCCCTTCCCGCCGAACTCGCCGACCGGGCCCGGCAGATCCAGCGGCGCTTCCACCTCGACGCCCCCGCGTGGTTCCGCGACGCCGACCCCGTCCCGCACCTCGGGGCGATCGCCCGGGCGGTGTGGGACCAGCGGATCCTGCGCACCCACTACCGCCGCTGGGGCGGCGAGGTCCACCGCGAGCTGTGGCCGCTCGGCCTCGTCCTCAAGGGCGGCATCTGGTACCTCGTGGCACGGGCCGAGGCGCGACCCGAGACACGGGCCGAGGCCGAGCCGGGCGATCCGGCAGCCGTGCGGGCCGAGGCGGAGCCGGGCGATCCGGCAGGCGTGCGGGCCGAGGCGGAGCCGGGCGATCCGGCAGGCGTGCGGGCCGAGGCCGAGCCGGGCGATCCGGCAGCCGTGCGGGCCGACGTGCCGCAGGGCGTGCCGACCGACCTGCGGGCGGGCGGGCGGGCCGACGTCCCGGCCGGGGTGCGGACCGGCGCCCGGGCCGACGTGCGGACGGGCGGGCCGGCCGAAGCGAGGGCCGACGCCCGTGCCGAGGGCGACGTGCGGACCTACCGGGTGGGGCGGTTCCTCGCCGTCGACTGCCTAGACGAGCGTTTCGAACGGCCCGCCGACTTCGAACTCGCCGCGTACTGGGAGCAGTCCGCCCGCCGCCTGGAGGCGGCCGTGCGCCGCCAGACCGCCGTCGTACGCCTCTCCCCTCGCGCCCGCCGCCTGCTGCCCATGCAGTTCGGCGCGGCGGGCGTCCGCGCCCTCGCCTCCACCGGTCCCCCCGACGCGGACGGCTGGACCCGGGTCGAACTCGACGTGGAGTCCGACGCCGTGGCCGTCGGGGACCTGCTCCGCCTCGGCACCGAGGCCGAGGTGCTCGGCCCGCCCGAACTGCGCCGGGCCCTCGCGCGGGCGGTGGCGGAGCTGGCCGAGCGCTACCGCTGAGAACCGGTCGCGCCGGGCCCGGCCGCCTGGTGATCCTCCACGGATGACGATCCGGAGGGGAGTACCGCGCCCGGGGCCGTGAGAGCCTGGCCGTCCGTTCCGGCCTTGCCTGGCTAGTCGGCGGCATCCGCGAGTTGGGCGTCGCTCAGTGGGGGATCGAACCCCGCCGGGAACAGGAGCATCACCGGCTGGGGCCACATGTTCTCCAGGCCGTGCTCCCCGCAGTACAGGGCGACGAGATGCGGCCCGACCCCGCAGCCCTCGTGCCGGTAGGGGCGGTCATGCGTCTGGCAGAAATACCCGAACCTCCGGCAGTCGTCTTCTTCGGTCGGCTCGTAGAAGCTGGGATCGCGAACGATCGTGGTCACCGGTTCCTGCAGGTTGAACCGGGGGATGGGCCGGGGATCACACCAGAGCAGTCGGGGAGGTAGCACCCTCCCATCTTGCCCCGAGGCCGACCTGTGCGGACCAGTGGGCCGTCGGGCAAAAGAGACGCCTCAGGCCGGCCGGGCCGGCCCGGTCGGCTCGGCCGTGCGGACCTTCGCCGCCGCGCCCGGGCGGGGGACGCCCTCCACCGCGACGCAGATGCCGAAGACGCGGTCGCGGCTCGTCCAGCCGTTGACGCGGCCCCGGTTGTTGCCGATCTGGACACGGTGGCGCGGGGCGTCCACTGCCTTCACCAAGTGCAGGTACACGGTGCCGGACACACGGGCCAGGACGATGTCCCCGGGCTCCAGTAGCGCCGGTTCGACCGGGGCGACGCGGACCCGTTGCCGGCTGCGGACGAGCGGAACCATCGACGTGCCCGTGGGCCGGAACTCCACCGTCGCGCCGGCGCGGACGCGGTCCGCCTGTACGTCGAGCATGCCCATCGGGCGAGTGTGCCCCGGCCCCGCCGTGCGGGGGTATCGGTTTTCCGCTGCCGCGCCGAAGAACTGGGCCGCGTCAGGGGGCCGGTGGCGGCTCCACCTCCAGGAAGCGTCGCCGGCGCGGGCCGCGGTACAACAGGCAGACCCAGCCGAGCGGTTCGAGCACCGCCGCGCAGGCGGTCAGGCGCTCCTGCTCCTCCTCGGCCGCGCCGCTGCCCGGCGGTCCGAGCCAGGTGACCTCCACCCGGCCGGCTCCGGACGGGGCCGGCCCCACCCGGTATCCGGTCCGTGTGCGCGTCGCCGCCCGCGGGTCCGGCGGATCCGGCCGGTTCGGGGGATTCCGAGGGTTCGGGGGGTTGGGAGGGGTCACCGGAACCCGCTGGTCGGGGGGATCCTGGGGGTCCTGCGCCGATGGCGGGATGCCCGCCGCCTCCAGTACGAGTGCCACCGCGCGCGGCATCTGGCGCAACTCCCACGGCGCGGGAACCGTCGTCCCCGCCGGTCCGTTGACCAGGCGGCGGATCTGCAACAAGCCCTCGTAAGCGGTACGGAGATCCGCCGCCCGCCCGGCCGCGGGTGGCGCCGGGCCGTCGCCGCTCGCCGGCTCGAAGCCCTGCCCGGGTGTCGTCACTGGCCACCGCCCCTCATTCGTCCACGTCCACGTCTGCGTCCACGTGCGTCCTCGTCTGAGTACCTCACACCCAACGGCCTGAGTATCCGCCCGGATTCCCCGGACCGCCCCCGCTGATCGAATGGGGGCATGACCTCCGAAGCCTCCTCCGCGACTGCCACCGCCACCGCGCGCACCGCGAACCGCCCGCGCGTGCAGCAGCGCGTGAACACCGCGGGTACGGCGCTGGCCGTGGCCCTGGTTCCACTCGTCGTCGGGGTCCTGGTCGCGAAGGGGCTCGCAGCCGACCCCCACGCACCCGTCAACGCCCTGATCACCGGCGGCGGCCAGCGCGCCACCCTGCCCCGGGCCGAGTGGCGCCGGCGCGGGCACGCCACGATGCGCCGGCTGCGCTCGGCCCGCCGCGGCACCCTGCGCGGCACCGCGCGGGGCTGCGCCTATGTCCGCGGCCGGGGCCCGGCCGCCCGTTGAGCCCGTAGCCAGGCGTCGGCGGCCCGTGGGGAGTGCAGCCGCACCACCGTCAGCGGGGCGAACCGCGCGTCGCCCGCCCGTCGGCCGATCTCCGCGCGCCGGGACGCGTACCGCGACCAGGCCCACCAGGCGGGGTGGTCGGGGCGCAGCCACTCCCGCCAGCGCTCCCGGTTGCCGCCGAACAGCCGCTCCCGCAGCAGGCTCCGGCGCACCGAGCGCAGCAGGACCCGGCGCATGACGACGGGGCGCGCGTGGTCCAGCCAGACCACGTTGTCGGCCCGCCGCCACAGGAGGTCGCGTACGGCCTCGGGGCCGGAGGAGTCGAAGATCCACCGCTCGCTCCGCGCGATCCGGGCAGCGTCGGCGGCGTAGGACGGGCTGACGGTCCACCCCGGCCCGGTGAAATGGAGGGCGTCCATCTCGTGGTACGGCAGCCCGAGCCGCCGTCCCAGCCCCCGGGCCAGGGTGGACTTGCCGGCCCCGCTGATGCCGACGACGAGTACGCGCTGCATGAGCGGAGCCTAGAGGGTGTTCGCGGAGGGACGCCGAACTCGGACGCCGAACTCAGCGCCGAGACTCAGACGCCCAATTCAGACGCAAAGCTCGGACGCCCGACTCGGCGCCCCGAAAGTCAGACGCCGAGCGGTTCCTGGAGCTCGGTGACCCACTGTTCGCGGTCCTCGGGGCAGGCCAGGGTCAGCTCGCGCGCGTACCCGGAGGAACGCTCCCCGTTCGCGTCGATCCACTGGGCCAAGGCCTGCGCGGTCGGCAGGACGCGGTCCATCGAACCCCGGTGCACGACCGTCGCGGCCCGCTCGACGGCCGGCAGCACCACGATCCGCACGTCGCCTCCGAGGTCCTCGGCCCGCACCGCGGCCGCCACCGGCAGTCCGGCGTGGACCAGTACGGCGCCGGGACGCTCCGGGTCGCCGGCGTCCTCGTAGTACGCGACGCCCGGAGCGGTCGGGGTGATCCCGGCCTCCTCGACGCGCCGGCACAGTTCGTCGTACAGCGGGCCGATGACCGGGCTGATGTCCTGCGGCTCGTAGCTCCCCGCGATCGCGCTCAGTTCGGCGAGCCGGACGGGCGGAAGGCTCTTCACGACGATGTCGATGGAAGGCATGGTTCCCTCGTTCTCGATGGTCCGGAGCCTCGACTCGACCTGGGTCAGCCGGGCCGCCGCGGCGGCCATGGCCGACTCCAGTTCCGCCTGCCGCAGCCGCAGCATTCCGCGCAGCTCATCCGCGCCCACGAGCTCGTCGAGTATCGAGCCCACCTGTTCCAGGCTGAAGCCGAGCTCTTTGAGCGCGATGACGCGGTTGAGGCGGGCGAGTTGCCCGGCCTCGTAGTAGCGGTAGCCGCTGACGGGGTCGACACGGGCGGGGCGCAGCAGTCCGAGGGCGTCGTAGTGACGCAGCATCCGGACCGACACCCGGCCGTGTTTGGCGAAGTCTCCGATGATGAACATGACGCCTTCCAGTGGAGGGCCTGACACGGTGTGAGGGTCAAGCCCGAGCACACTAGGGCGTCTGGTGTGCCGGGGCGCGGGCGGAGGGCCCCGGCTCGTGCCGGACGTTCGACGGGGCGTGGGGGCATCGGTCCACTTCAGCGACCACCTGACTGCCGGACGCACAGGTCGACGACGGACGGCGGCATGGTGCCTTCCGCGGCCGCGCACAGCTCGTCCAGGCGGGGCGACTGGGCCGGCAGCCGCCCGGGCCGGGCGGGCGCGGACTGGGGCGGGTGCGCCCGCCGCGGCGTCGCCGCCTTGGTGTGGCGCTCGGCCGGACGGGGTGCCTTGGCGACGCGCCGACCGGGGTCGCGCTCCTGACCGCTCTCGCCGCTGCGGCCGTCCTGACCCCGGTCGGCGCCGGGAGCCGCCGGGAGCGCGCCGAGGGGCAGCGGATCGCCGGGTGGTCCGTGCGGCTCGGAGACGCCGGAGGTGTCGTCGGCCGGACGGGTCCCGCCGGGCGTACCCGGACCGTCGGGTGGTTCGGGTGATTCGGGCGCGTCGACGGGCGGTACGGCGCCCCGCGCGGGCACGTCGGGGACGCGCGGACCGACCGACACGCAGCCGGCGCTCGCGAGGAGTGCGGCGAGGGAGAGGGGCAGGACCCGGCGTAACTGCATCGGACCACCATGCCGCACGGGTCGGAGGGCCGGAACCCGTGCTCACGCGTGCGGGTGGGAGCGCTGCCGATCGGCAGCGGATCCCCGCGCCGGCCGCGGCGGATCGGCAGCGGACCCGGAAGGGAACCGGAGCGGGCCTGGCCGGCGGGAGCGGGGCCGCGGTGGGCGAAACGTTTCTGAGCCGTTGCCGAATCTGTCCGGCAGGGTCACCCGGATCGTTTCCGCCGCGTCGGCAGGTTTCACCGGTCCGGGAGGGCTCGTGCGTGGACGGGGGTGGACCCGAAAGCAGTTGACCGTCCGGTATGCGGACGCCCGGCTGACCGCCCTGTGGAGGAACCGGCCCCCCGTGCGGGGGTTTGGTCGAAGTCGTCATGTGCACATAGGGCGGATGGGGTGCATCGGACATCAGGCTTGACCCGGGGCATCCCCGGGGGAAAGAGTGCGCCGGGCGAGAACCACCGCCCGGACCGGCGTCCCGTCCCCCGAGCGGCAAGCGCCACCGCATGAGCCGCACTTCGGAGATGTCCTACATGCCCCTATCCGCCCGCTCTTCGCTCGCCTCGCCCGCGATCGGCGGTTCCCTCGCAGCCACCGCCCCGGGCGCCCTCGTGGCAGCTCCCGGCGGCCGGCCGGCCGTGGTCACCGCGAGGGCGTCCGGTACGCCGGGTGCCTCCGGTGCGGGCGGCTCCGGCGGCGGACTCGCACCGACCGGCGTCGGCAGGGCCGTGCCGCCGGCCATCGGCGGCGCCGTCATACTGGCTGCCGGTACCGGAACGGTCCTGGTCGCCCGGCGGCGCAGGGCCTGACCGGCCGGGTACGGGGGCCGACACCGCACCGCCGCGCCGGCCTCCGTCCCCGCCGGGAGACAACCGTGTCCCCTGACCCCGATGAGAGTGGGATCGTGCCCGACGACGATCGGTTGCTCGTCCGCCCCTACGTCGCTCCCACGGGCCCGCCGTCCGGGTCGGCGTTCCCCGCCTGGCCCGAGGAGGACGCGCGGGTTTTGGTACCGACCCGGTTCGAGCCGCCCGGCGCCGCCCCCGAGCCCCCGTCGGCCCCCCTGCCGGCTCCCGCGTCCGTGTCCCGGGCCCGGCCCGTCGCCGACCGGCGCGGCAGCCGGCTCCCGCTCGCCGGGCTCGCCCTGCTCGCACTCGGCGCGGCGGGCGTCCTCGCCGTCCTCCTGCCGGGCACCGAGGAGGAGGCGCCGCGCGCCGTGGCCCCGCCCGGCCTGTCCGTGCCGATGCTCCCGCTGCGCAGCCCCGGAGCGGGTGAGGAACCTTCGCCTGCCCAGGAGTCCGTACGGCCCGCCGAGACCCGCGCTCCCTCCCCGACGGCCCCGCCCGTGCCCGGCCCGCAGGCGAGCGCGAGCCGGGACGCGAAGCCGTCGGCGACCCCGGCCACGCAGCCGCCGGGGGAGGCGGCGACCCTGCGTCCCGGGGACCGGGGGGCCGAGGTGCGCGCCCTGCAGGAACGGCTCTTCGGCCAGGGGTTCACATACGTCTCGGTCACCGGGGTCTACGACGGGCACACCCGGCGCGGTGTCACCCAGCTCCAGCAGGACCGGAGCATCAAGGGCGACCCGCAGGGCGTCTACGGTCCGGCAACGCGGGCGGTCTTCCCGATCGACGGCTGACACGCCGGCAGGACGGGCCTCACCGTCCGCCGGAGACGCGCAGGACGGTCCCCGTCGTGTACGCGGCGTCCGCGGAGAGCAGCCAGGCGACGGCCGCGGCCACCTCCGCGGGCTGCCCGGCCCGGCCGAGCGGGATCCCGGACGCCGCGAGCGCCGGGCGGTCGGGGTCGCCCATGGCGGCGTGCATGCCGGTGTCGATGATGCCGGGGGCCACGGCGTTGACCCGGATCCCGTCGGGGCCGAGCTCCTTCGCGAGCCCCAGGGTCAGGGTGTCGGTGGCCGCCTTCGTCGCGGCGTAGTGGACGTAGCGGCCGGGGCTGCCGAGGGTGGCGGCCGCGGAGGACACGTTGACGATCGCGCCGCCGCCGGACCGGGCCATGTCCTGGGCGGCCCGGCGGCAGCAGAGCAGGTACCCGAAGAGGTTCACGTCCAGTACGCGGCGCAGGTCCTCGGTGCTGGTGTCGGCGAGACGGCCCGGGGTGCCGGTCACCCCGGCGTTGTTGACCAGGCCGCTCACCACGCCGAACTCGGCGCCGGCGATGTCGAAGAGCCGCTCGACGCCGCACTCCTCGGAGGTGTCGCCGCGTACGGTCACGCAGCGGGCGCCGGCCGCGCGCACGCGCTCGGCGGTGGCCCTGGCGGCGGTTTCGTCGCGGAGGTGGCCGAGCACGACGTCGTGCCCGTCCGCGGCGAGCCGGACGCAGGTCGCGGCGCCGATGCCGCGGCTGCCTCCGGTGACGACGGTGACCGGACGACGTGACATATGAGCCTCCCGTGTGACGCATTGCCCGTGTCGTGCCCACCCCCATGATCACGGAGCCGGGACGCTCCTGCGCCGCGCGATGCGCCGCGCCCGAAGCCGCGGGGAGCGCCGGGGAGACAAGTAAGGGGGGCGGGGCCCTAGCACCGCGATAAATGCTGGACCAGTGGAAATGCGAGGTCGCAGAGTGGCCGCGAGACCTGACGCCGCCACAATCGAGGAGCACCGCCATGTCGACCCTGAGGGTCACCGTCGAGGAGATCTCCGTCCACCCCCACCCGAACGCCGACGCGTTGGAGCTGGCGCAGGTGGGCCTCTACCGGGCCGTCGTCGCCAAGGGTGCCTACCGCACCGGCGACTTCGCCCTCTACATACCGGAACAGGCCGTACTGCCGACCGGTTTGATCGAGGAGCTCGGCCTGACCGGCCGACTCGCCGGCGCTGACGCCAACCGGGTCAAGGCCGTCCGGCTGCGCGGCGAACTGTCGCAGGGCCTGGTCTGCCGGCCGCGCGCACTGGCCGACGCGGACCTCGCTCGGGCGGCCGGGGAGGGCACGGACTTCGCCGAGTCGCTCGGCATCACCAAGTGGTCCCCGCCGATCCCGACGACCATGAACGGGGAGGTGGAGGCCGCCTCCGAGCTGCTCCCGTGGGTGGACGTGGAGAACCTCCAGCGCTACCCGGGCATCTTCGAGCCCGGTGAGCCGGTCGTCCTCACGGAGAAACTGCACGGCACCGCCTGCCTGTTGACCTACCTCGCCGAGGACGACCGGGTGCTGGTCTCCTCCAAGGGCTTCGGATCCAAGGGGCTGGCGCTCCGGGAGGACGAACGCAACCTCTACTGGCGGGCCGTGCGCGGCCACGGCGTGCCCGAGGCCGCCGCGCGGCTGGCGAAGCGGCTCGGTGCGACCAGGGTCGGGATCTTCGCCGAGGTGTACGGCAAGGGGGTCCAGGACCTGGCGTACGGGACCGACGTACGGACCGCCGAAGCGGCACCCGGTTACGCCGTTTTCGACGTCTCCGCCGAGATCGACGGCCAGGTGCGGTGGCTGGACCCCGAGCAGGTCCTCGCGGACGGCGAACTGCCTTTGGTGCCCAAGCTGTTCGAAGGCGCGTACGACCTGGACACGGTTCTGGAGTGGGCGAGCGGCCGGGAGACCGTATCCGGTCGGGGCCTGCACCTGCGCGAGGGCGTCGTCATCCGGCCCGCGGAGGAGCGCTACAGCCCGGTGGTCGGCGGCCGCGCCATCGCGAAGGCCGTCAGCCCCGCGTACCTGACGCGCAAGGGCGGTACGGAGTACGAGTGAGGGCGCAGCGCGGGCGAGCTGCCGCTCCGAGCTGCGATCGAGGTCCAGGAGGTCTGACGGGCCCACAAGGGCTGAGACGTACGGGAGGTTCGGGAGAGGCGGGAGGTCCGGGAGGTTCGGGAGAGCTGGTTGAGCCGGGAGGTCAGGGGGTCGCCTTTCCGGGCACCGAGGGCCCCGCGCGATCCGTCAGGAGGCGGCCCAGCTCGGAGGGGCCGAAGGGGCCGCCGCGCGCGGGCGGCTACAGTGCGGCCATGGACGGATCGAGCACGGGCGCCGCCACCGGGACCGCCCCGACCCTGGAAGACGTGGCGCGCGCGGCCGGGGTGTCCCGGGCCACGGTGTCGCGCGTGGTCAACGGTGTCCGCAATGTGGACCCGGTCATCCAGCAGGCGGTTCAGCAAGCCGTCGCGGCGACCGGGTACGTACCGAACCGGGCCGCCCGTTCCCTGGTGACCCGCCGGTCGGGGGCGGTGGCGCTGGTGGTCTCGGGCGCGGGAGCCAACGCCGACCGGGTGTTCCAGGACCCCTTCTTCGGGCGGGTCGTGAGCGGGGTGGTACGGGCGCTGCGCCCGCGCGGGGTGCACCCCGTCCTGATGTTCGCCGACGGGCAGGAGGACCGCGCGCAGGTGCTGGCGTACCTCTCCCAGGGCGGCGCGGACGGTGCGCTGCTCGTCACCACCGACGGCCGCGACCCGCTGCCGGGAATGCTCGCGGACGCCGCCCTGCCCGCGGTGCTCTTCGCGCGGCCGGCGCCTCCGGTCGGGCTGGACTGGGTCGACGTGCGCCATCGCGAGGGCGGGGCACTGGCGGCGCGGCACCTACTGGCCCGTGGCCGCGGGCGGCTGGCGGCCATCGGCGGACCCGCGGACGTGCCGGCGAGCCGGGAACGGCTGGCGGGTTTCCGCGAGGCGCTGGGCGGCGGATCGCTGCGCGTGGCCCATGCGGACTTCACGTTGGACGGCGGCGAGCACGCGATGCGCGTGCTGCTCGCCGAACAGCCGGACCTGGACGGGGTGTTCGCGGCGAACGACCTGATGGCGCAAGGGGCCTGCCTGGTGCTGCGCGAGCACGGCCGGCGGGTTCCGGACGACGTCGCGGTGATCGGCTTCGACGACTCCGGCGCGGCGGTGGCGGCCCGCCCCCGGCTGACGACGGTCCGCCAGCCGGTGGAGGACATGGCGGCGGAGATGGTCCGCCTCCTCCTGGACCGCGTGGCCGGCACGGCTGCCCCGGCACCGACGGCGGTGCTCTTCGATCCGGAACTGGTGGTCCGCGACTCGGCGTGAGCGCCGCCGACCGCACCCGACCACACCCGAGGGCCCTACGGTCACCGCCCGCCCCCCGCCCGCCGCCCGCCGC
>NZ_JBHWVV010000008.1:252917-399403 GCF_042736715.1 Streptomyces sp. NPDC060049 | reverse complement strand
CGCCCGGTTTACATTCCGAACCCGGAAGCTAAGCCTTTCAGCGCCGATGGTACTGCAGGGGGGACCCTGTGGGAGAGTAGGACGCCGCCGAACAACCCGCCCTTTTAGCTCAGTCGGTAGAGCGTCTCCATGGTAAGGAGAAGGTCAACGGTTCGATTCCGTTAAAGGGCTCTGAAAAGAAAAGGCCCCCGCCATCTGGCGGGGGCCTTTTCTGCGTTCCCGGTCCGGCCGGTCCTGCCGGCCGGGTGGTCCACGAACACCACCTCGAACGGCAGCCGGCTCACCGGTGTATCCGCTCTCAGTCGCCGTGGCGCTGTTCGGGGATGCGGAAGGCGAGGATCGCCATGTCGTCCGAGGCCGGTTCTGCGGCGAAGCGTTCCACCGCGCGCAGGACGCGGGAGGCGACGGCGCCCGCGGTGAGGCCCGTACAGGTGGTCAGGACCTCGGCGAGGCCGTCGTCGCCGAGCATGCGGGTGCCTTCGCGGCGTTCGGTGACGCCGTCCGTGACGCAGAGCAGGACGTCGCCCGGGTCCAGGGTGAGGGTCTGCTCGTAGAGGTCCAGGTCGTCGAGCACGCCGAGGAGCGGCTGCGGGTCCGCGGCTGAGAGGACCTCGCCGTTCGGACGCAGGCGCAGGGGGAGCGGGTGGCCGGCGCAGACGACTTTCATGTGGGCGCTGCCGTCGGGCTGGGGATGGAGCTCGCCGTAGAGGAGGGTGAGGAAGCGGCTGCGGTCGCCCTCATCGAGGATCGCCGCGTTGAGGCGTTCCAGTACGGCCGGACCGCCGAGGCCCTCGCGGGCCAGGAGGCGCAGTGCGTGGCGGGCCAGGCCGGTGACGGCAGCCGCCTCGGGGCCCGTACCGCAGACGTCGCCGATGGCGAAACCGTAGACGCCGGGGCGGATCGGGAAGACGTCGTAGAAGTCGCCGCCCACCTCGTTGCCCTCGCCGGCGGCGCGGTAGATGACCTCGACCTCGATGCCGGGGATGGCGGGGGAGCCGGGAGGCAGCAGGCTGCGCTGGAGGGATCGGCTGATGGCGGTGCGCTCGGAGTAGAGGCGGGCGTTGTCCAGGGCGAGGGCGGCGCGGCGGGAGAGGTCCTCGGCGAGTTCGAGGATCTCCTGGCGGAAGTGTTCCTCGGAGGGTTTGCCGAGGGTCAGCATGCCGATGACGCGGTTGCGGGCCAGCAGGGGCAGGACGACGGTCTCGCCGCCCACGGCGGTCGCCGTCGCGGGCCAGGGGCGGGCCCCGGCCTCGCGGACCGGTTCGGGCGGGCTGACGTGGGAGAGCAGGTCCTTGAGGCCGTCGATGCGGTCCTCGTCCTCGTGCAGGACGTAGGAGAGGTACGGATCGGACGCCGGGTCGGCGATGGTGTAGACGGCGCACCAGGTGGCGAGGGTGGGGACGGTCATCTGGGCCATCAGGGCCAGGGTCTGGTCCCGGTCGAGGGTGCCGGCGAGCAGGTCGGAGGCCTCGACGAGGAAGGAGAGGGAGCCGCGGCGCAGCCGTTCGAGCTCGCCGAGGCGGGCCGACTCGACGGCGAGGGCGATGCGGTCGGCGGCGAACTGGAGCCGCAGGGCGTCCTCGTTGGAGTAGCGGCCCGGGTTCTCGGCGGCGATGCCGAGGGAGCCGGTGAGGCGGCCCTCGACCTTGAGGGGGACGGTGACGGCGGAGCGCATGCCGGTGTTCTCCAGGAGCGGGACGGCTCCGGGGACGACGGCGAGGTCGTCGTGGACGGCGGGCATGCGGGCGGAGCCGTACCGGTTGGTGCCGGCCTCGACGGGGACGCGCGCGAAGCGCTGGCGGGTGGAGGGGAGGCCGGTGGTGGCGCGGACCTCCAGCTCGGTCTCGTCGTCGGTGGCCAGGAGGAGGAACGCGGAGTCGGCGTCGAGGAGGTCGCGGGCGCGTTCCACGGTGCGCTGGAGGAGGCCGTCGAGGTCGTCGGGGGCGGGGGAGCCGATGAAGATCTCGAAGGGGTCCACCGGCCGGGAGTCGGCGAGGTGGGCGCCATCGGTGGGGACGCGTACGGGGCTCATCAGGAGTGCGCGCTCGTCGTCGTGGACGAGGAGGCAGACGATGGAGGGTTCGCCGTGGGCGTCGCGGACCCGCAGGTGGGAGGCGTATACGGGAATGACGCGGCCGTCGGCGCCGCGGATGCCGTAGCTGCCCTCCCAGCGGGACAGGCGCAGGGCCTCGGCGATGCCGGTGCCGGTGCCGGGGGTCTGCGGCCAGGCGGCGAGCTCGGCGAGGGGGCGGCCGACGGCCTTCTCGGCGGGGTGGCCGAAGACGATCTCTGCGTCCTCGTTCCAGGCGGAGATGGTGTCGCCGGCGTCGATCTGGAGGACGGCGACGCGGACCCGGCTGTCGGCGAGGGGGAGGAGCTGGTCGGGGACCACGGGGCCGGCGGAGCGGGTACCGACCGGACGGTCCGGCAGGTCGAGGCGAAACCACACGTGCTTGTGGGCGGCGGTGTACTCGACGCCCCAGCGAGTGGCGAGGGCGGCGCAGAGCATGAGCCCGCGGCCGTTCTCACGGTCGGGGTCGGCGTACGGTCGCTCGCCGGGGAGGTGGAGCGGGAGCTCGCGCTCCGGGTACCGGTCGGCCACCTCGACCCGTACGCCGTCTTCGGTGCGCAGGCACAGGACTTCGGCGCTGGTGCCGGCATGGACCACGGCGTTGGTGACGAGTTCGCTGGTGAGGACCACCGCGTCGTCGACGATGTCCGCGAAGCCCCAGCCTTGGAGGGTGTCGCGGACGAACGCGCGGGCGGCGGCGACCGAGCGCCCTTGAGGATCGAAGCTGGCAGCCGCCCGTGCCGTGATCACAAGTCTCCTTCGACGCGGTGGACATCGGATGCCAGGTTACTTACCTTCGCGGGGGCCATGGTGCCGTCGTCGGGGAATCCACCCGCAGGGTGCGGCCGGTGTGCGATGGTGCCGGAGTGTTATGGCCGGGTTCGGCCGGGGTGAAACACTGGGCAGGCTTGGAGTCGGGTATTGAAGAGCAAGGTGCCCGGTGGAACGGCGGTCGACCCTTTCGGGAGGGACACGGTGGAGTCTGGCGCGGCGGTGCGGCGTACGGGAACGCGCCCGAAGGGCGGACGATCCCGGCGGGGAGGCACCACGGAGGTTGATACCGAGGCCCTGAACAGGCTGCTCACGGCCTTGGTGTCGATGCGGGACGGAAACTTCCGCAAGCGCCTGACGGTGTCCGGCGAAGGCGTGATGGCGGAGATCGCGGCCGTCTACAACGAGGTCGCCGACCGCAATCTCCACCTGACCGGGGAGCTGTCCCGGGTGCGGCGGATGGTGGGCCGCGAGGGCAAGCTGAGCGAACGGCTGGAAACCGGTGCCTGCGAGGGCTCCTGGGCGGCCGCGATCGACGCCTCGAACCAGCTGGTGGACGATCTGGCCCGGCCGGTGTCGGAGGTGGGCCGCGTGCTGTCTGCGGTCGCCGAGGGTGACCTCGACCAGCGGATGGACTTGCGGACGCAAGCCGCGGAAGGGGCCGGCCATCCGCTGCGCGGTGAGTTCCTGAAGGTCGGGCGGACGGTCAACAACCTGGTCGACCAGCTCTCCGCGTTCACCGACGAGGTGACGCGGGTGGCCCTGGAGGTGGGTACCGAGGGCAAGCTCGGTGGCCAGGCGCAGGTGCGCGGAATGTCCGGTTCCTGGAAGGATCTGACCGACTCCGTCAACACGATGGCGTACCGGCTCACCGCTCAGGTGCGTGATATCGCTCTCGTTACGACGGCGGTGGCCAAGGGCGACCTGTCGCGCAAGGTCACGGTGCACGTGGCCGGCGAGATGCTCCAGCTGAAGAACACCGTGAACACGATGGTGGACCAGCTGTCCTCCTTCTCCTCCGAGGTGACCCGGGTCGCCCGTGAGGTGGGTACGGAGGGTGAGCTGGGCGGCCAGGCGAAGGTGCCCGGCGTCGCGGGCGTGTGGAAGGACCTCACCGACTCCGTCAACACGATGGCGGGGAACCTCACGGCCCAGGTGCGCGGGATCGCGCAGGTGACGACGGCCGTGGCCAACGGCGACCTGTCGCAGAAGGTCCGGGTCAGCGCGCGCGGCGAGGTCGCGCAGCTGGCCGAAACGATCAACCAGATGACCGAGACGCTACGGACCTTCGCGGACGAGGTCACGCGGGTGGCGAGCGAGGTCGGGGCGAAGGGCCTGCTGGGCGGCCAGGCGCAGGTGCCGGGTGCGGCCGGGACGTGGAAGGACCTCACCGACTCGGTGAACACGGTCTTCCGCAACTTGACCACGCAGGTGCGGGACATCGCGCAGGTGACGACGGCGGTGGCCAACGGCGACCTGTCGCAGAAGGTCACCGTGGACGTGGCCGGCGAGATGCTGGAGTTGAAGAACACCGTCAACACGATGGTGGACCAGCTCCAGTCCTTCGGCGCCGAAGTGACGCGTGTGGCCCGTGAGGTCGGCGTGGAGGGTGAACTGGGCGGTCAGGCGCAGGTGCCGGGTGCGGCCGGTACGTGGAAGGACCTCACCGACTCGGTGAACACCGCCTTCCGCAACCTCACCGGGCAGGTCCGCAACATCGCGCAGGTGACGACGGCGGTGGCCAACGGCGACCTGTCGCAGAAGGTCACCGTGGACGTCTCCGGCGAGATGCTCCAGCTGAAGAACACCGTGAACACGATGGTGGACCAGCTGTCCTCCTTCGCCGACCAGGTCACGCGGATGGCCCGCGACGTGGGCACCGAGGGCCGGCTCGGCGGCCAGGCCCGGGTCGAGGGGGTGTCCGGCACCTGGAAGGAACTGACCGACTCCGTCAACTTCATGGCCGGCAACCTGACCTCCCAGGTGCGGCAGATCGCCCAGGTGACCACGGCGGTCGCGCGCGGCGACCTCTCCCAGAAGATCGACGTGGACGCGCGCGGCGAGATCCTGGAGCTGAAGAACACCATCAACACGATGGTCGACCAGCTCTCGGCCTTCGCCGAGCAGGTGACCCGGGTCGCCCGCGAGGTGGGTACGGACGGGCGGCTCGGCGGTCAGGCGCAGGTGCCGGGCGTGGCCGGCGTGTGGCGCGACCTGACGGACTCGGTGAACGGCATGGCCGGGAACCTGACCTCCCAGGTGCGCAACATCGCGCAGGTCGCGACGGCGGTGGCCCGCGGTGACCTGTCGCAGAAGATCGACGTGGACGCCCGGGGCGAGATCCTGGAGCTGAAGAACACCCTCAACACGATGGTCGACCAGCTCTCGAACTTCGCGGAGCAGGTGACGCGGGTGGCCCGCGAGGTGGGCACCGAGGGCATCCTGGGCGGCCAGGCGGAGGTGAAGGGCGTCTCCGGCACCTGGAAGGACCTCACGCAGTCCGTCAACTTCATGGCGAACAACCTGACCTCGCAGGTGCGCAACATCGCCGAGGTGACGACGGCGGTCGCCACGGGCGACCTGTCCAAGAAGATCACCGTCGATGCCAAGGGCGAGATCCTGGAGCTCGTCACCACCGTGAACACGATGGTGGACCAGCTGTCCTCCTTCGCGGAGCAGGTGACGCGGGTGGCCCGCGAGGTGGGTTCCGAGGGCATCCTCGGCGGCCAGGCCCGGGTGCGCGGTGTGACCGGCATCTGGAAGGACCTGACCGACAACGTCAACCTGATGGCCAACAACCTCACTTCGCAGGTGCGCAACATCTCGCAGGTCTCGTCGGCGGTCGCCAACGGTGACCTGACGAAGAAGGTCACCGTCGAGGCGCGCGGCGAGGTCGCCCAGCTCGCCGACACCGTGAACACGATGGTGAAGACCCTCTCGTCCTTCGCCGACGAGGTCACGCGCGTGGCCCGGGAGGTGGGTACGGAAGGCCGTCTGGGCGGCCAGGCGCACGTGCCAGGGGTCTCGGGGACGTGGAAGGACCTCACCGACTCGGTGAACTTCATGGCGTCCAACCTCACCGGACAGGTGCGGCAGATCGCCATGGTCACGACCGCCATCGCCAAGGGCGACATGACCAAGAAGATCGACATCGACGCGCGCGGCGAGATCCTGGAGCTGAAGACCACCATCAACACGATGGTCGACCAGCTGTCCTCCTTCGCCGACCAGGTGACCCGGGTGGCCCGCGAGGTGGGCACCGAGGGCATCCTCGGAGGTCAGGCCCGGGTCCGGGACGTCGACGGCACCTGGCGTGACCTGACCGAGTCCGTGAACGAGATGGCGGGCAACCTCACCCGGCAGGTGCGGGCCATCGCGGCCGTCGCCACGGCGGTGACGCGCGGCGACCTCAACCTCAAGATCGACGTGGACGCGGCGGGCGAGATCCAGGTCCTCCAGGACAACCTCAACACGATGATCGCCAACCTGCGCGACACCACCTTGGCCAACAAGGAGCAGGACTGGCTCAAGGGCAACCTCGCCCGGATCTCCGCCCTGATGCAGGGCCGTCGCGAGCTGGACGACGTGGCCTCGCTGATCATGAGCGAGCTGACGCCGGTGGTCTCCGCGCAGCACGGGGCGTTCTTCCTGGCGCTGCCGGCCGGCGGTACCACCGAGATCGGGACGGAGGGGGGCGCCGACGGTTCGTACGAACTGCGGATGCGCGGGAGTTACGCGTACGCCGGCGGCCAGATGCCCATCTCCTTCCGGCCGGGGGAGGGGCTGATCGGGACCGTCGCCCAGGAGAAGCGGACGATCCTCGTCGAGAACACCCCGCCCGGCTACCTGAAGATCTCCTCGGGGCTGGGCGAGGCTCCGCCGGCGCACGTGATCGTGCTGCCGGTGCTCTTCGAGGGGAAGGTGCTCGGCGTCATCGAGCTGGCCTCCTTCCAGCCCTTCACGCAGATCCAGAAGGACTTCCTCAGCCAGATCGCCGAGATGATCGGTACGAGCGTCAACACCATCTCCGTCAACTCCAAGACCGAGATGCTGCTCAAGCAGTCGCAGGAGATGACCGAGCAGCTGCGCGAGCGCTCCGACGAGCTGGAGAACCGGCAGAAGGCCCTCCAGGCCGCCAACGCCGAGCTGGAGGAGAAGGCCGAGCTGCTCGCCCAGCAGAACCGGGACATCGAGGTGAAGAACACCGAGATCGAGGAGGCCCGGCAGGTCCTGGAAGAGCGCGCCGAGCAGCTCGCGGTCTCGATGCGCTACAAGTCCGAGTTCCTGGCCAACATGTCCCACGAGCTGCGGACCCCGCTCAACTCCCTGCTGATCCTGGCCAAGCTGCTCGCGGACAACGCGGACGAGAACCTGTCGCCCAAGCAGGTGGAATTCGCCGAGACCATCCACGGGGCCGGCTCGGACCTGCTCCAGCTGATCAACGACATCCTCGACCTGTCGAAGGTCGAGGCCGGGAAGATGGACGTCTCTCCGACCCGGATCGCGCTGGTGCAGCTCGTCGACTACGTGGAGGCCACCTTCCGGCCGCTCACGGCGGAGAAGGGGCTCGACTTCTCGGTACGGGTCTCCCCGGAGCTTCCGGCGACCTTGCACACCGACGAGCAGCGGCTGCTGCAGGTGCTGCGCAACCTGCTGTCGAACGCGGTGAAGTTCACCGACACCGGAGCGGTGGAGCTGGTGATCCGGCCCGCCGGGGCGGACGTGCCCACGGCGATCCGCGAACAGCTGCTGGAGGCCGGATCGCTGCGGGAGGCGGACGCCGACCTGATCGCCTTCTCGGTGACCGACACCGGCATCGGGATCGCCGCGAGCAAGATGCTCGTGATCTTCGAGGCGTTCAAGCAGGCCGACGGCACCACCAGCCGCAAGTACGGCGGCACGGGCCTGGGGCTGTCCATCAGCCGGGAGATCGCCCGGCTGCTGGGCGGGGAGATCCACGCGGCGAGCGAGCCCGGCCGCGGGTCCACCTTCACGCTGTACCTGCCGCTGCACCCGAGCGAGCTGCCCCCGCAGGGCTACGCGCCGCCGACGCCCGGTGGCGCGCGCGCGGAGCTGTACCGCAGGCCGGCCGCCGAGGAGGCGCCGCGGCCCGCGCTGCCGGCGGCTCCGGCCGAGCAGGGCCGCGCGGCGTCCGGGCAGCCGATGGGGCTGCCGCGGGCCGGGGAGCCGGTGGGGCAGGGGTCTTCGGCGTTGTTCCGGCGCCGCCGCAAGGCCTTGAGCGAGCCGCTGCCGCGGGCCGAGGTGCCGGGGCAGGACGAGGCCGAGGCGTGGGCCCTCGAGGAGCCGCAGCCTGCGGCGCCGCGGACCTACGACTTCCACGGCGAGCGGGTGCTGATCGTGGACGACGACGTGCGCAACGTCTTCGCGCTGACCAGCGTGCTGGAACAGCACGGGCTGGCGGTGCTGTACGCCGAGAACGGACGTGAGGGCATCGAGGTCCTGGAGCAGCACGACGACGTGGCGCTCGTGCTGATGGACATCATGATGCCGGAGATGGACGGGTACGCGACGACCTCGGCGATCCGGCGGATGCCGCAGTTCGAGGGGCTGCCGATCATCGCGCTGACGGCGAAGGCGATGAAGGGCGACCGCGAGAAGGCCATCGAGTCCGGGGCTTCGGACTATGTGACCAAGCCGGTGGAACCCGACTACCTACTGTCGGTCATGGAAGGGCATATGCGAGGGAAGTGAAGCGGGAGCGGGCGGGCGGGAGGGGCTCCGGAGGGAACCTTCCGCCCTCCCACCACGTTTCTGCTTCGTGCACAGTGACATCTTGGTGACAGGGTGTGGCGATCTCGGGACTGGGGCTACGATGACCGGCACAAGGACGGACGGCGCGAGGATGCCTTCCCCTGGGGCGGGGCCCGGCGCACAGGCCGGTACCAGGAGCCGGGGAGGCCCCATGCCGGGGCGAGGAGGACAGGGCATGGTGCAGAAGGCCAAGATCCTCCTGGTCGACGACCGGCCGGAGAATCTGCTGGCGCTGGAGGCCATCCTCTCCGCGCTCGATCAGACACTGGTCCGGGCGTCGTCGGGGGAGGAAGCGCTCAAGGCGCTGCTGACGGACGATTTCGCGGTCATCCTGCTGGACGTGCAGATGCCGGGAATGGACGGCTTCGAGACGGCCGCGCACATCAAGCGGCGGGAGCGGACCCGGGACATCCCGATCATCTTCCTCACCGCGATCAACCACGGTCCGCACCACACCTTCCGCGGGTACGCGGCGGGCGCGGTGGACTACATTTCCAAGCCCTTCGACCCGTGGGTGCTGCGGGCCAAGGTCTCGGTGTTCGTGGAGCTGTACACGAAGAACTGCCAACTGCGTGAGCAGGCGGCGCTGCTGAGGCTCCAGCTGGAGGGCGGCAGCTCCAACGGGTCGGCGGACGGCTCCAAGGAGACCGCGGGCCTGCTGGCGGAGCTCTCCGCGCGGCTCGCCGCGGTGGAGGAGCAGGCGGAGGCGCTGACCAAGCAGCTCGGCGAGGAAGCGGCCGATCCGGGGGTCGTGGCGACCGCGGCTCACCTGGAGCGCAAGCTCACCGGACTGCGCCGGGCGCTCGACGCGTTGGAGCCCGGTACCAGCGGCGGAGCCGCGGTGCTTCCCGCGCAGGGCTGAAGGTCCCCGGGGCCGGTCCCGGGGACCGCTTGTCGGCCCGTCAGGTCTGGCGGCGCGTCAGGACGGCGCCCGGATACGGGCACCTCCCGGTGGCGGCCGACGACGACACGAACGGGTGAAGGGGTGGGCACGCGTGTCCACCGGGGCGCGCACCGGTAACCTCGGGCCCATGGCCTCAAGTACGTCCGGTAAGGGTTCCCAGAGCACGGCGGGCGCCGCGAAGGGCCGCACCGGCCGTACGACGGCGCCGGCGAAGAAGGCTGCCCCCGCCCGCAAGCCGCCCGTGAAGAAAGCCGCCCCCGCCAAGCGCGCCCCGGTCAAGAAGGTCGCGCCCAAGCCGGCGCCGTCCCCCACCGGGGGCGTACTGCGGCTGCTGCGCGCCGTCTGGCTCGGAATCGCGCACGCGGTCGGCGCGGTGTTCCGCGGTGTGGGACGGGGTGCGAGGAACCTCGACCCCGCCCACCGCAAGGACGGCCTCGCGCTGCTGCTCCTCGCGCTCGCGCTCATCGTCGCCGCCGGGACGTGGTCGAATCTGAGCGGGCCCGTCGGGGACCTGGTCACCATGCTGGTGACGGGTGCGTTCGGGCGGCTCGACCTGCTCGTGCCCGTCCTGCTCGGCGTCATGGCGGTACGTTTCATCCGCCATCCCGAACAGCCCGACGCCAACGGCCGGATCGGCATCGGGCTCTCCGCGCTCGTCATCGGGATCCTGGGGCTGGTGCACATCGCCTGCGGGGCACCCGGGCGCGACGAGGGCACCACCGCCATGCAGAACGCAGGCGGGCTGATCGGCTGGGGCGCCTCGAAGCCGCTGATCTTCACCATGGGCGCACCGCTGGCCGTGCCGATGCTGGTGCTGCTCACGATCTTCGGCCTGCTCGTGGTCACCGCGACTCCCGTCAACGCGATCCCGCAGCGCCTGCGCAGTGCCGGGATCCGGCTGGGGGTCATCGCGCCGAACGAGTACGACGAGGGGTACGGGGAGCAGGCGGAGGGCTCCGGCCGGCACGACGCCGAGCAGTGGCGGGCCCGCGCCGGGGAGACCGGCCCGGCGGAGCCCGCGGACACGGTCGAGGAGGAGGTGCTCGCCCGGCGCAGGCGCCCCCGGCGGTCCGCGGTCCGGCCTGCCATGGACCGCGAGATGGACGCCGTCGACGTGGCCGCGGCGGCCGCCGCCGCGCTGGACGGGGTGGTGTACGGCGGGATGCCGCCCTCCCCGCTGGTCGCCGACCTCACGCACGGCATCTCCGTGGAGAGCGAGGGGGTGGAGATCACCGCTCCGGTGCCCTCGGCCCGCGAGGAGAAGCCCCCGGCGGCCTCGCCCTCGCCCTCGCCTTCGCCGCACGACACCACGGCGGCGGCCTCCGGGACGCTGTCCGTCCCCGATCTGACCAAGGCCCCGCCCGAGACGCAGGCGCTGCCGCCCCGCGCCGAGCAGCTCCAGCTGCGCGGCGACATCACGTACGCCCTGCCCTCGCTGGACCTGCTGGAGCGAGGGGGGCCCGGCAAGACCCGTAGCGCCGCGAACGACGCGGTGGTCGCCTCGCTGACGAACGTCTTCACCGAGTTCAAGGTCGACGCGAAGGTCACCGGCTTCACCCGGGGTCCGACCGTGACGCGCTACGAGGTGACCCTCGGCGCGGCCGTGAAGGTGGAGCGGATCACGGCACTGGCGAAGAACATCGCCTACGCCGTCGCCTCGCCGGACGTCCGGATCATCAGCCCGATCCCGGGCAAGTCGGCGGTCGGCATCGAGATCCCGAATTCCGACCGCGAGATGGTCAACCTCGGTGACGTGCTGCGCCTCGCGGACGCCGCCGAGGACGACCACCCCATGCTGGTCGCGCTCGGCAAGAACGTCGAGGGCGGCTACGAGATGGCCAACCTCGCCAAGATGCCGCACGTGCTGGTCGCCGGCGCCACCGGCTCCGGCAAGTCCTCCTGCATCAACTGCCTGATCACCTCGGTGATGGTGCGGGCGACCCCGGAGGACGTCCGGATGGTGCTGGTGGACCCCAAGCGGGTGGAGCTGACGGCGTACGAGGGCATCCCGCACCTGATCACGCCGATCATCACCAACCCCAAGCGGGCGGCCGAGGCGCTCCAGTGGGTCGTGCGCGAGATGGACCTGCGCTACGACGACCTGGCGGCCTTCGGCTTCCGGCACATCGACGACTTCAACCAGGCGATCCGCGACGGCAAGATCAAACTGCCGCCGGGCAGCGAGCGGGAGCTGAGCCCCTACCCGTACCTCCTGGTGATCGTCGACGAGCTCGCCGACCTGATGATGGTGGCCCCGCGCGACGTGGAGGACTCGATCGTCCGCATCACCCAGCTGGCCCGTGCGGCCGGCATCCACCTCGTGCTCGCCACACAGCGGCCCTCGGTGGACGTCGTGACCGGTCTGATCAAGGCCAACGTGCCCTCGCGGCTCGCCTTCGCCACCTCCTCCCTCGCGGACAGCCGGGTCATCCTCGACCAGCCGGGCGCGGAGAAGCTCATCGGCAAGGGCGACGGGCTGTTCCTGCCGATGGGCGCGAACAAGCCCGTCCGGCTCCAGGGCGCCTTCGTCACCGAGGCCGAGATCGCCGGGATCGTCCAGCACTGCAAGGACCAGATGGCTCCCGTCTTCCGCAACGACGTCACGGTCGGGCAGAAGCAGAAGAAGGAGATCGACGAGGAGATCGGCGACGACCTGGACCTGCTGTGCCAGGCGGCCGAGCTGGTCGTCTCGACGCAGTTCGGGTCCACCTCGATGCTTCAGCGCAAGCTGCGCGTGGGCTTCGCGAAGGCGGGCCGGCTGATGGACCTGATGGAGTCGCGGGGGATCGTCGGGCCGAGCGAGGGTTCGAAGGCGCGCGACGTGCTGCTGAAGGCCGACGAGCTGGACGGGGTGCTCGCGGTCATCCGGGGCGAGACGGCCGACTAGGCCGGGCGCGGGCTCCGGTGGCGGTGCCGGCGGCGGGCGGCGGCGGGCGCGGCGCGCGCGACGGATCGGGGGGCGGCCGTTTCTCCTGGGCCCGCGTGCAGTTGAGGGAGGTGGCGGCGTGTTCCGGGCCGCCGCGCCGGGCGGGAGCCCCGTAGCCATTCGTATGGCGTAGGAAGGCCCCCCTCCGGTTGCCCCACCCTTTCGTCACCCCCCTAGACTGGACATCCAGCAGGTGGCTACACGCTCGAAAGGCGCCCTCGTGTCCATCGGCAACTCCAACTCCCCCGAAGAAGAGCGGCCTTCGACCGACGACCGGTCCGAGGATCGCATCGTCGAGCGTTCCGTCGAAGAGCCGTCGATCGGGGCGGCCCTCAAGAAGGCCCGGATCGTCGCCGGGCTGACTGTCGACGAGATCAGTTCCACCACCCGCGTGCGCATTCCGATCGTGCACGCGATCGAATCCGACGATTTCTCACGCTGTGGCGGCGACGTCTACGCCCGCGGCCACGTCCGTACGCTCGCACGCGCCGTGGGCCTCGATCCGGCACCCCTGATCGAGAGCTACGACGCGGCCCACGGCGGGCGGCCGGCACCCACCCCCGCCGCGCCGAGGTTCGAAGCCGAGCGGATCCGTCCCGAGAGGCAGCGGCCCAACTGGACCGCCGCCATGGTGGCCGCCATCGTCGCCGTGATCGGCTTCGTCGGCTTCACCGCCTTCGGAGGCGACGACAAGGACAAGCAACCGGTGGCGGAAGGTTCCGCCGCCCCGAAGCCCGCACCCACGCCGAACGCCGGGAAGCCCTCGGTCCAGGCACCTCAGGCCCCCAAGCCTCAGCCCTCGGACAGCGCCATCGCCGCCGCGCCCAAGGACCTCGTCACGGTCGTCCTGACGGCCAACGACGGCGAGAGCTGGATCTCGGCCAAGGACCACAGCGGCCGGCTCCTCTTCGACGGCACGCTCGCGCAGGGCGAGTCGAAGACGTTCACGGACAAGGAGTCCATCAACCTCGTACTCGGCGACGCCGGGGTCGTGAAGCTCTTCGTGAACGGCAAGGAGATCAAGGACGAATTCCAGCCCGGACAGGTGGAACGTCTCACATACACCAAGGACGACCCCCGCCAAGGGCAGGCCCAGGCGGGCTGACCAGCAAGGAATAGAAAGTTCCGGATCCCCGGGGTGCCGCGCCGCACCCCGGGGATCTTGTCGTACCGGGACGGGAGGCGGGGGCCGGCGCCGGGACGAAGTAGTCTTGAGTCCATGCCCGAACGCCGTACCGTCGCCCTTGTCACTCTTGGCTGCGCCCGTAACGAGGTGGACTCGGAGGAGCTCGCAGGCCGCTTGGCGGCGGATGGCTGGGAGCTCGTCGAGGACGCCGCCGACGCGGACGTAGCCGTCGTCAACACCTGTGGCTTCGTCGAAGCCGCCAAGAAGGACTCCGTAGACGCCCTGCTGGAGGCCAACGATCTCAAGGATCACGGCCGCACGCAGGCCGTCGTAGCCGTCGGCTGCATGGCCGAGCGCTACGGCAAGGAACTCGCCGAAGCGCTCCCCGAAGCCGACGGAGTGCTCGGCTTCGACGACTACGCCGACATCTCCGACCGCCTCCAGACCATCCTCAACGGCGGCATCCACGCTTCCCACACCCCGCGCGACCGGCGCAAGCTGCTGCCGATCAGTCCGGCGGCCCGCCAGGACGCCGAGGTGGCGCTCCCCGGTCACGCGCAGGAGCCGGAGGCTTCCCCCGAGGACCTTCCGGCCGGCGTCGCGCCCGCCTCCGGGCCGCGCGCGCCGCTGCGCCGCCGTCTGGACAAGAGCCCCGTCGCCTCGGTCAAGCTGGCCTCCGGCTGCGACCGGCGCTGCTCGTTCTGCGCCATCCCGTCCTTCCGCGGCTCCTTCATCTCCCGCCGCCCCAGCGACGTGCTGGGCGAGACGCGCTGGCTCGCCGAGCAGGGCGTCAAGGAGATCATGCTGGTCTCCGAGAACAACACCTCGTACGGCAAGGACCTCGGCGACATCCGCCTGCTGGAGACCTTGCTGCCCGAGCTGGCCGAGGTGGACGGCATCGAGCGCGTCCGCGTCAGCTACCTCCAGCCCGCCGAGATGCGCCCCGGCCTGATCGACGTACTGACCTCGACCCCCAAGGTCGTCCCGTACTTCGACCTCTCCTTCCAGCACTCGGCCCCCGACGTGCTGCGCGCCATGCGCCGCTTCGGTGACACCGACCGGTTCCTGGAGCTGCTGGACACCATCCGCGCCAAGGCCCCGCAGGCCGGCGTCCGGTCCAACTTCATCGTCGGCTTCCCCGGCGAGAAGGAATCGGACTTCGCCGAGCTGGAGCGTTTCCTCACGAACGCGCGGCTCGACGCCATCGGCGTCTTCGGCTACTCCGACGAGGACGGCACCGAGGCCGTCACGTACGAGAACAAGCTGGACGCCGACACCATCGCCGAGCGCCTCGCGCACATGCAGCGCCTCGCCGAGGAGCTCACCTCGCAGCGCGCGGAGGAGCGGATCGGGGAGACGCTGGAGGTGCTCGTCGAGACGGTCGTCCCGTTCGACGAGGCGGAGGACGGCGAGGGCGCCTACGGGCGGGCCGCCCACCAGGCGCCCGAGACCGACGGCCAGGTCGTCTTCACGGACGGCACGGGACTGGTCCCCGGGCGCATCGTCACGGCGAAGGTGGTCGGCACCCTGGGTGTGGACCTGGTGGCGGAGCCCCTGGGCCTTGATCTTGAGGAGGCGGCCGGATGACCGGAGCCCCGGCATCTGCGGCGGGCGGGACCGGCCGTCGGCCCGCGCCCGGCGCGAAGCTGGGCGCCGCGGCGGTCAATCAGGCCAGCCTGTGGAACATCGCCAACATCCTGACGATGATCCGGCTACTCCTGGTGCCGGGATTCGTGATGCTGCTGCTCGCCGACGGGGGATACGACCCCGTCTGGCGGGCGCTGGCGTGGGCGGCGTTCGCCGTCGCCATGATCACCGACATCTTCGACGGGCATCTGGCCCGTACGTACAACCTGGTCACGGACTTCGGGAAGATCGCCGACCCCATCGCCGACAAGGCGATCATGGGGTCGGCTCTGGTGTGTCTGTCGTGGCTCGGTGACCTGCCCTGGTGGGTGACCGGCCTGATCCTGGGGCGGGAACTCGGGATCACGCTCATGCGTTTCTGGGTCATCAGGTACGGAGTGATCCCCGCGAGCCGGGGCGGCAAGCTGAAGACCCTGGCTCAGGGCACGGCCGTGGGCATGTACGTGCTCGCGCTGACCGGGCCGCTGGCGACCATGCGGTTCTGGGTGATGGCAGTGGCCGTCGTCCTCACCCTCGTCACCGGTTTGGATTACATCCGGGAAGCGGTCGTGCTGCGGCGCAAGGGCCTGGCCGCGGAGCGTGCCGCGCGGTGACCGGCTCGGCGCGTGGCACCGTCGCCGGCCCGGAGAGCGGCGCGACGCATGGCGCGGTAACGCAAGAGGCGGGTGATTCTTCGGTGACCGGTGATGCGGTGCGGAATGCTGTGACGGTCGCCGGGAGCACCGGGGCGGTCGCGGCCGATGTGCTGCGACTCCTTGCGGAGAGTAACGGGACGGTCGCCGTGGCCGAGTCGCTGACGGGCGGCATGGTGGCCGCGGAGCTCACCGCCGTCCCCGGAGCCTCCCGGTCCTTCCGCGGCTCGGTCACGGCGTACGCCACCGAGCTCAAGCACCGGGTCCTGGGCGTGGACGCGGAGCTGCTGGCCGCCGAGGGCGCGGTGAACGCGCAGGTCGCGGAGGAAATGGCGGCCGGGGTGCGGCGGGTGCTGGGCGCTTCCTGGGGCATCGCGACCACGGGAGTGGCCGGCCCGGAGGCGCAGGACGGCCGCCCCGTGGGCACGGTTTTCATTGCCGTCGCGGGCCCGGGCGGCAGGAAAACGGCCGGGCTGCGGTTGAAAGGCTCCCGGGCGGAAATTCGTAGGGAGAGTGCACGGACAGTGCTCGAGCTACTCGCGAGCGAACTCCGCGAGAATCTGCGGGGGCAGCATACGGAACAGGACGGGGGGATTTGATGTTTGCAGCCCTGAGTGAACACGACATCGCTCCCCGCACGGCCGCCGCGCGAGGCGGTACGGTGGGGCGTGAAGGTTACGGCTACACGGTCAGAGGAGGGAGCCACCGATGATTCTGCTCCGTCGCCTGCTGGGTGACGTGCTGCGTCGGCAGCGCCAGCGCCAGGGCCGTACTCTGCGCGAAGTCTCCTCGTCCGCCCGGGTTTCGCTCGGCTATCTCTCCGAGGTGGAGCGGGGGCAGAAGGAGGCATCCTCCGAGCTGCTCTCCGCGATCTGCGACGCGCTTGACGTACGGATGTCCGAGCTGATGCGCGAAGTCAGCGACGAGCTGTCGCTCGCCGAGCTGGCACAGTCGGCCGCGGCAAGCGAACCGGTGCCCGCACCGGTCCGCCCGATGCTCAATTCGGTATCCGTGGCCTCGGTCACGGGTGGCCCGGAGCGGGTGACCATCAAGGCGCCCGTGGAAGCGGTGAATGTCGTAGCCGCGTGACGCGTTCTCGAGTCTGCTGAGCGCGTAGTGGTCACGCCATGAGCGTGTGAGTGTGGCCGGAGCCCCGGCCGGTGCCTCAGGCACCGGCCGGGGCTCCCGGCCGTTCTGGGTGCGGCGGCGCGGGGGGTGCGGGAGGATGGGCCCGTCCGGGTCCCGGCCCCTCGGAGGTGACCGTGCGGCGATCGCTGCGCATACCCGCGGGCCTGGCCCTCGTGCTGGCGCTGGGTGCCCTGTGGTGGTGGGCCGTGCTGAGGCTGGTGCTGGCGCCGGACGAAGCGGGGCCCCTGGAGGGGGCGGTCGCCGTCGGTGGATGGGGGCTGGGGCTGCTGCCCGTGCACTGTGTGCCGGAGCCTTTGCGGGGCCGTCGCGGGGCGGGGCGGCGCGAGGCCGCCGACGCAGGCGGGGAGGGTGAGAGCCCTGGCGGTGGTTCTGGCGGTGGTCCGGGTGGTGGCCGCCGGGGATGGCCCGCCGCGGAGGCGACTACCAAGGCATCGCGACTCCGCCGTTCGGGCGGAGGATCTGGCCCGTCATGAAGGACGAGGCGTCCGAGGCGAGGTAGAGCACGGCCTGGGCGATGTCCTCGGGCTCGCCGACGCGGCGCAGCGGTGACATCCGGGTCATCATCGCCTCTGTCTGCTCCTGGACCTCCGGGCTGTGGCGGCCGGTCATCGGCGTGCGGATCCAACCGGGTGCCACGGCGTTGACGCGGATGCCGTGCGGGCCGGCCTCGGTGGCGAGGGTCTTGGTGAGCTGCACGACGGCGGCCTTGGCGGCGCTGTAACAGAGCAGGCCCGGCTGAGCGGCGTCCACGGCGCCGGACGCCATCGTGATGATCGAACCGGGACGGCCGCCCGCGATCATGGAACGGGCGGCCTCCTGGCAGGTGCGCAGGACGCCCTTGAAGTTGATGTCCAGGACCCGGTCGAGGTCCTCGTCGGTCGTGTCCAGGACGCTGCTGCTGTGCATGATGCCGGCGATCGCGGCGGTGATGTCGAGCGGGCCGGCCTGCGCGACGGCGGCTTCGACGGCGGCGCGGTCGGTCACGTCGAGGAGGTGCGTCCGCGCATGTCCGCCCGCCTTGGTGATCAGCTCGGCCGTCTCCTGCAGGCCCGGGGCGTCGCGGTCCGCGCAGTGCACGGTCGCTCCTGCCGTGGCGAGGAGTAGGGCGGTGGCGCGGCCTATGCCGCTGGCGGCGCCGGTGACCAGGGCGGTGCGGCCGGTGAGGTCGTACGCAGTGGGTGTGGGCATGCGGGGACGGTACGACCCGATCTGACGGAGCGTCAACTACGGCGTCGGGCCGGATTGGCAGCGGGGGCACCAGTACGTGGGTCGGTCGTCCTGCGGGGCCTCGCGGACCGGGGTGCCGCAGAGCAGGCAGGGGCGGCGTCTGCGGCCGTAGACGAAGAGCTCCCGACCGGGGCGGTGGCTGCCCGTGGTGTTGCGGCGGCGGTCCTTGTTCGCGTCGAGGAGCCGGTGTGCGGCGGCGGCGAGGCGGGGGAGCGTGGCCGGCGGGATGTCGCCGACGGGGGTCCAGGGGGTGAGTCGGGCGAGGAAGCAGAGCTCGCACTTGTAGACGTTGCCGATGCCGGCCAGGTTGCGCTGGTCGAGGAGGGCTTCGCCGAGGGGGCGTTCGGGGGTGGCGAGGAGGTTCGCGGCGGCGACCTCCTCGTCCCAGTCGGGGCCGAGTAGATCGGGGCCGAGGTGGCCGACGGCGCGGTGCTCGTCCGCGGTGCGGATCAGCTCGACGACGGGGAGGCGGTAGCCGACGGCCGTGTGGGCGGCGGTGGCGAGGATGACGCGGATCTCGTGGGCCGGGCCGGCGGGGCCGGAGGTTCTGGCGGCTTTGGTGGTTCTGGCGGCTTCGGCGGCTTTGGCGGGGCTCTCGGTTTCGGCGTTTCCGGCGGTTTCGGCAGGGGTGTCGGTGGGGCTGGTAGGGGCGGTGGTGGCAGTGGTGCCGGAACCGGAGGCGGGGAGGACGCGCCAGGCTCCGTCCATCCGGAGGTGGGTGTGGAGGGTGAGGGGGGTTGCCGGGTCGCGGGTCGCGTCGAGGTCTGAGGCCGGGCCGAAGCGGATGAGGAGGTGCTTGCCCCGGGAGGCGACACCGAGGACGGTTCGGCCGGTGAGGTCGGCGGTGGCGAAGCGCGGGACGCGGAGATCGGAGCGGGTGATCACCTTGCCCGCAAGGGCGTCGCGGAGCAGGGCAGCCGCGCGGTAGACGCTGTCGCCTTCAGGCATGGACTCATTGTCCCCCGCGGGGGCGCTGGCGGTCTGTGGCGCCGGTGGGCGGGGCGGCTGAGAACTCGGCGGGGTATTGCCGGTGCCGGTGCCGGTGCCGGTGCCGGTGCCTTGTCGACTCGACGGGGATCGCCGTACCTGTGCCGGGCGGAATCGGCGGGCAGGCCCCGGCCCCGGTTCCCCGGCCTGCCTACCCTGCCGGGCGGGCAGGCCCCGGCCCCGGCCCTGGTTCCCCGGCGCCTGCCCGGCAGGGTACGGCCCCTGGGCAGGGTCCCCGGGGCACCGGCTGCGGGGTGCCGGCGCCTCCCGGCGGGGTGTGCCGGGGAGCGTTTTTCCCGGACGCCGGCTGCGGGTGCTGACGTCTGCCCGGCGGGGGTATGGCGCGGGGCACCCCGGCCACCGGCTGTGGGCGCCGGTGCCTGGCGGCGGGGGACGGCTCGTCGGGCCGGGGGTTGGGGCGTGGCACCGCCTGCCCGCGCACCGGGGCGGGGCGGGGCGGTGGCCGGGGTTGGGGCCTGGCACCGCCTGCCCGCGCACCGGGGCGGGGCGGGGCGGTCAGCGGAGGCGGAGGCCGCGGGGGGTGGCGTGGAAGCCTGTGGCTTCGATGGGTGGGGCGTAGGGGGAAGTGAGGGAGGGTGTGGCGTTGACGCGTTCCACGGTGAGGGCCGGGAGGGTGCCCTTGCGGAAGGCTGTCGTCAGGGCTTCCACCGCCGCTGCCAGGCGGGGGTCGTCCGGCGGGGGCCAGGCGAGGAGGGTCTTGCCGCCGCGCTCCAGGTAGAGGGTGAGTTCGCCGTCGACCAGGACCACCAGGGAGCCCGCCTTGCGGCCCGGCTTGTGGGTGGCGTCGGCCGGGGGCTCCGGCCAGGGCAAGGCCGCGCCGTAGGCGTTTGCCGGGTCGGCGGCCGCGAGGACCACCGCCGCCAGCGGGGGCGGGGTCCGCTCGGCTGCGCGCAGGCGGTCGACCGCGCCGTCCATGGCGAACTGGGCCGCGCCCAGGCCCTCGATCACATAGCCCCTGCGGGCCTGGCCACTGTCCTCGAAGGCGGACAGGACGCGGTAGACCGCGCTGAAGCCGCCCTCCACGCCCTCGGCGGCCACCGCGCCCCGGGTCACCACGCCGTGGCGGTCGAGCAGGGTGCGGGCGAGGGCGTGCGCGCGGTGGGTCGGGTCGGGGGCGTGGACCGGGAGCAGGGCCCAGCGGCCCGACACCGTGGGCGGGCCCGTACGGGAGACGGTGGCGGTGAGCGTGCCGTAGCGGCCGCGGGGGACGGTGCGGCGCGCGCGGTGGGCGGTGGCGCCCGCCGTGCGGCCCGAGCCGAGGAAGGAGCGCAGGGGGGCGAGGGTGTCGTTGGTCAGGCGGCCCGACCACGCCAGGTCCCAGAGGGCGGAGGAGAGCTCCGCGTCCGAGGTGTCGGGGAGTCGACCGCGCACCGACTCGGTGAGCTGGCGGAAGAACAGGCCGTAGCCGCCGGAGAGCGCGTCCAGGAGGGCTTGGTGGACCGGGGTGAGCTCCAAGGGGTGCGGCGGCGGGAGGAGGAGCGGGGCGGCCTCCGCGAGGTACAGGGAGATCCAGCCGTCCTTGCCGGGCAGAACCCCCGCACCGGCCCAGACCACCTCGCCCGTGGTGGTGAGTTCGTCCAGCAGCGTGGGGGAGTAGTCCGAGACTCGGGACGGGAGGATCAGGCGCTCCAGCGCGGAGGCCGGAACAGGGGCGCCCTGAAGCTGTTCGACCGCGCGGGCCAGCCCGTCGATGCCGCGCAGGGCCCCGCCCAGGTGCTGCCACTGGGGGAGGAAGGTGGCGAGGGAGGCGGGCGGGACGGGTTCCAGCTCCTGGCGCAGCGCCGCGAGCGAGCGGCGGCGCAGCCGGCGCAGCACCGTGGCGTCGCACCACTCCTGGCCGATGCCCGCCGGATGGAACTCGCCCTGCACCACGCGCCCGGCCGAGGCGAGCCGGTGCAGCGCGCCGTCCGTCACGGCCGGGCCCAGCCCGAAGCGGTGTGCGGCGGTGGCCGTCGTGAAGGGGCCGTGCGTACGGGCGTACCGCGCGAGGAGGTCGCCGAGCGGGTCCTTCACCGGCTCGGTGAACGCCTCCGGGACGCCCACCGGGAGGGCCGTGCCCAGTGCGTCCCGCAAGCGGCCCGCGTCTTCGATGGCCGCCCAGTGGTCGGCGCCGCCGATCCTGACCCGGATCGCCCTGCGGGACGTGGAGAGGGCCTGCGCCCACGCAGGGTCCGCGCCGCGCGTGCCGAGTTCCTCCGGGGTGAGCGGGCCCAGCAGGCGCAGCAGGTCGGCCACGGACTCGGCGTCCTTGGCCCGCCGGTCCTCCGTCAGCCACTGGAGCTCCCGCTCCAGCTCCGCCAGTACCTCCGGGTCCAGCAGTTCTCGGAGCTCGGCCTGGCCCAGTAGTTCCGCCAGCAGCCGGGAGTCGAGCGACAGCGCGGCCGCCCTGCGCTCGGCGAGGGGCGAGTCGCCCTCGTAGAGGAACTGGGCGACGTAGCCGAAGAGGAGGGAGCGGGCGAAGGGGGAGGGCTCGGGGGTGGTGACCTCGACGAGGCGGACGCGGCGGGCCTCGATGTCCCCCATCAGCTCGGTCAGGCCCGGTACGTCGAAGACGTCCTGCAGGCATTCCCGTACGGCTTCGAGCACGATCGGGAAGGAGCCGAACTCCGAGGCCACCTGGAGGAGCTGCGAGGCGCGCTGGCGCTGCTGCCACAGCGGGGTGCGCTTGCCGGGGTTGCGGCGCGGCAGCAGGAGGGCGCGCGCCGCGCACTCGCGGAAGCGGGAGGCGAACAGCGCGGAGCCGCCCACCTGGTCGGTGACGATCTGGTTGATGTCCCCGTGGTCGAAGGCCACGTCCGCCGCGCCGAGCGGGGGCTTCTCGTCGTCGAAGTCGAAGGACCGGTCGGGTGCCGGGTCGTGGTCCAGCAGGTCCAGGTCCATGCTCAGCAGGTCGGCGTCCGGGAGGCGCAGCACGATGCCGTCGTCGGCGTGCATCACCTGCGCGTCCATCCCGTACCGCTCGGAGAGCCGGGCACCGAGCGCGAGGGCCCATGGGGCGTGCACCTGGGCGCCGAAGGGGGAGTGGACGACGACCCGCCAGTCGCCGAGCTCGTCGCGGAACCGTTCGACGACGATGGTCCGGTCGTCCGGTACGTGGCCGCAGGCCTCGCGCTGCTCGGCGAGGTACGACAGGACGTTCTGGGCGGCCCAGGCGTCCAGCCCCGCTGCCAGCAGGCGCAGGCGGGCGTCCTCGTCGGTGAGGCCGCCGAGCTCGCGCAGGAATGCGCCCACGGCGCGGCCCAGTTCGAGCGGGCGGCCCAGCTGGTCGCCCTTCCAGAACGGCAGGCGGCCCGGGACCCCGGGGGCGGGGGTGACCAGGACGCGGTCGCGGGTGATGTCCACGATCCGCCAGGAGGTGGTGCCGAGGGTGAAGACGTCGCCGACACGGGACTCGTAGACCATCTCCTCGTCGAGCTCACCGACGCGGCCGCCGCCCTTCTTCGGGTCGGCGCCGGCCAGGAAGACGCCGAAGAGGCCGCGGTCGGGAATGGTCCCGCCGGAGGTGACCGCGAGACGCTGGGCTCCCGGCCGGCCGGTGATCGTACCGGCCACCCGGTCCCACACGACCCGGGGTCTGAGCTCGGCGAACGCGTCCGACGGATAGCGGCCCGCCAGCATGTCCAGCACCGCCGTGAACGCCGATTCGGGCAACGCCGCGAAGGGCGCGGCCCGCCGCACCAGGGCGATCAGGTCGTCCAGCTGCCAGGTGTCCATCGCGGTCATCGCGACGAGCTGCTGGGCGAGGACGTCCAGCGGATTGGAGGGGACGCGCAGGGACTCGATCGAGCCCGTGCGCATCCGCTCGGTGACCACGGCGGCCTGGACCAGGTCGCCCCGGTACTTAGGGAAGACGACTCCGGTGGAGACCGCGCCCACCTGGTGCCCGGCCCGGCCGACCCGCTGGAGTCCGGAGGCCACCGACGGCGGGGACTCCACCTGGATGACGAGGTCGACCGCACCCATGTCGATGCCGAGCTCCAGGCTGGAGGTGGCGACCACGGCGGGCAGCCGGCCCGCCTTCAAGTCCTCCTCGACCAGCGCCCGCTGCTCCTTGGAGACCGAGCCGTGATGGGCGCGCGCCAGCAGCGGCGGCGCGCCCAGCGCGGCGCCCGACTGGGCCATGATCTCGGCCGGGGGCGTGCCCTCGGGCAAGGGGCTTCCCACGGCCCGCTCGTACGCGATCTCGTTGAGCCGGTTGCACAGGCGCTCGGCGAGGCGGCGGGAGTTGGCGAACACGATCGTGGAGCGGTGGGCCTGGACCAGATCGGCGATCCGCTCCTCCACTTGCGGCCAGATCGACGGTTTGTCACCGCCCTCCTTGCCCTCGGTGGCGGGGGAGCCGCCCAACTCGCCCATGTCCTCGACCGGGACGACCACCGACAGGTCGAACTCCTTCGTCGAAGGCGGCTGGACGATCTCCACCTTGCCGCGCGGCGCGAGGTAGCGGGCCACCTCGTCCACCGGCCGGACCGTCGCGGACAGCCCGATCCGGCGCGCGGGGCGCGGCAGCAGCTCGTCCAGCCGCTCCAGGGACAGGGCGAGGTGGGCGCCGCGCTTGGTCCCGGCGACGGCGTGCACCTCGTCTAGGATCACCGTCTCGATCCCGGCGAGGGCCTCGCGGGCGGCCGAGGTCAGCATCAGGAACAGCGACTCGGGAGTGGTGATCAGGATGTCCGGCGGCCGGGTCACCAGCGCCCGCCGTTCGGCGGGCGGGGTGTCGCCCGAGCGGATCCCGACGCGGATCTCCGGCTCCGGCAGGCCGAGGCGCACCGATTCCTGCCGGATCCCGGTGAGGGGGCTGCGCAGATTGCGCTCCACGTCCACCGCCAGGGCCTTCAGGGGCGAGACGTACAGCACCCGGCAGCGCTTCCTCGCCTCCGCCGGCGGTGGGGTCGAGGCGAGCTGGTCGAGGGCGGCGAGGAAGGCGGCCAGGGTCTTGCCGGAGCCGGTGGGAGCCACCACCAGCACGTCCGAACCGGCTCCGATCGCCCGCCAGGCACCCTCCTGGGCGGCGGTGGGCGAGTCGAAGGCCCCCGTGAACCAGGAGCGGGTCGCGGGGGAGAACGAGTCGAGCGCGGTTCCGGACATGCCCCCATCGTGCACCCGACCACTGACAACGGGCCGGACCTGCGGAAACGCCGCGACCGGCCGGGGCGCAGAATGGAGGGATGGGGACGGGGAGCGGAACGGACGAGGGCCGCCGGGAGTGGGCGCGGCACTGGCAGTACGCGGAACTGCCAGGGCTGGACCTGCTGCGCGCCCACTACGTGCGCCACACGTTCCCCCGCCACGCCCACGACGGCTACGTCATCGCGGCCGTCACCGGCGGCATCGAGGAGATCGGCCTGCCGGGCGGCACCGTCCGCGCCGGGCCCGGCAGCGTGGTCCTGATCAACCCCGAGGTCGCGCACACCGCGCGCGCCGGAGTCCCCGAGGGCTGGGCGTACGCCACCCTCTACCCCTCCCGTGCGCTGATCACCGAGGTGGCCGAGGAGATCGGCACCCTGCGCGGGACCCCCGGATTCACCGCCGACATGGTCGCGGACGCGCAGGCCTCGCGGGTGATCACCGAGGTCCACCGGGCAGCCGAGGCGGGGAACGCGCTGGCCGCGGACACACTGCTGCGCGGCGCGGTGGCCCGGATGCTGACCCGGCACGCAGGCCCGCTGCCCGCCCGTGCGCAGCGCCGCGCGGGCGCCGCGGACGCCGAGCGGGCCCGGGCCGTCCTGGAGGAGCGGATGGGCGAGCCGCCGTCGCTGGAGCAGCTCGCGGCGGAGCTGGGGACGAGCCCGTTCGCACTGCTGCGGGCCTTCCGGGAGCGGTACGGCATGCCCCCGCACACCTGGCTGACCGACGCCCGGGTCCGGCGGGCGCGCCGGCTGCTCGACGCGGGGACCCCGCCCGCGGAGGCGGCCGTCACCGTCGGCTTCACCGACCAGCCGCACCTCAACCGGCACTTCACCCGCATCGTGGGGGTGCCGCCGGGCGCCTACCGGCGGGAGCGGGCGGCCGGCTGAGCCGGTCCGCGGCCCGAGACCCTGATCACTTGATGCGCGGTGCAAGAACGTACAAGACCCGGATGGCGCTCCGTCCGTAGGTTCGGGGCGTGGGAGAACATCGGATGGCCATACAAGAGGTTCCTGACCAAGACGTGCCCGGAGGGGCCCCGGCCGCGGACAAGCCGCGCGCCGCCGTCGTACGGGACGCGCTCGGCGTCGGAGTGGCGGTCGGGCTGTCAGGGTTCGCCTTCGGGGTGACGGCCGCCGGGTCCGGGGTCAGCACCCTGCAAGCGTGCGTGCTCAGCCTGCTGGTGTTCACCGGGGCCTCGCAGTTCGCGCTGGTCGGGGCACTGGCCGCGGGCGGGAATCCGTTCACCGCCGCCGCCGGGGCCTTCTTCCTCGGGACCCGCAACGCCTTCTACGGCCTGCGGCTGTCCCAGCTGCTCAGGCTCCCCAAGGGCGTACGGCCCTTCGCCGCGCACTGGGTGATCGACGAGACCACCGCCGTGGCCCTCGCCCAGCCCGACCGGAAGTCGGCGCGCCTCGGCTTCACCGTGACCGGGCTGAGCCTCTACGTCCTGTGGAACCTCACCACCCTGCTGGGCGCACTCGGCGCCGAGGCCATCGGGGACACCGACGCGTGGGGGCTGGACGCCGCCGGGCCCGCCGTGTTCCTCGCCCTGCTCGCGCCGATGCTGAAGACGGCCACCGAGCGGGCCGTCGCCGTGGTCGCCCTTGTCCTCGGACTCGGCCTGCTGCCCGTACTGCCCGCCGGGGTCCCCGTGCTCATCGCCGCGCTCGCCGCCCCCGCGATCCTCTGGCTGAAGGGACGCCGCTCGTGAACGTCTGGATCGCCATCGGACTCACCGTCGTCGGCTGCTACGCCGTCAAACTCGCCGGACTGCTCGTCCCCGCCGGAGCCCTGGAGCGGCCGGCGGTGCGCCGGCTCGCCGCGCTCCTGCCGGTCGCGCTGCTCGCCGCGCTCACCGCGCAGCAGACCTTCGCCACCGGGCACGAGCTCATACTGGACGCCCGCGCCGCCGGGCTCGCGGCCGCCGGGGTCGCGCTGCTGCTGCGGGCCCCGTTCCTCGTCGTGGTCGCGGCGGCCGTCGTCGTCACCGCGGGGCTCCGGGCGCTGGGAGGGTAGGGCCGGCCGACGGCCACCCGTACGCGCGCAGCGTCAGCAGCGCCTCCAGCGTGGCGATCGGCCGCCGTTCCAGCGAACTGCCCGGCGCCCACTCCCCGCGGGGCGCCGGCCAGCCGCCGTCCGGCTGCTGCAGGCCGGCCAGGAAGTGCAGCGAACGGCGCACCTCCGCGTCCGTGAACCAGCCCCGGGCCACGGACAGCGGGTGGCGGGCGAAGTCGTGCGGGTAGAGGTGCCCGCCCTGGGCGTGACCGGGCACCGGCGGGTACGCGTCCCGCCGCGCCGGATCCAGTACGACGGACCGCCGCTCGCGCACCAGCCGCCCCAGCCGGTCGGCGGCCGCCGAGGCCCGGGCCCGGTCGGGGACGCCGTCCAGGAAGGACACCGCGCCCTGGATTTCGTACGGGTGCGGTTGGCGCATGTTCTCCACCCGGTCCCAGCAGAACTCCGTCGCCCGGAACAGCCACGCGTGCCAGACCCGGTTGCGGTGCAGGATCCCGACGATCGGGCCGGTGGCCAGCAGGTCGCCGGGCGGATCGTCGTGCAGCGGGAGGTACGGCGCCGCCGGGTAGGGGCCGCCGGGGGACGGGGAGGTCGCCGCCAGTCCCCCTTCCGGGGTGGAGACCCGCGCCAGGTGGCCGCAGAGCCGCTCGACGCGCTGCCCGGCGCAGCGCCCCAGGCCGTCCAGGACGCCCAGGGCGTGGGCGGTGTGCAGCGGGTGGCTCAGCGGGCCGCGCAGGTCCGGGTCGAGGGCGTGGCCGTAGCCGCCGTCGCCGCCGAGGTACGCGCCGAGGGCCGCGTCCACCGGGTCGGCGTCCCCGCCGAGGAAGTGGAACGAGAACCGCCGTTGCTCGAGGACCCGGGCCGTGAGCCAGATGAACTGCTCGGCGCGGGCGGGCGCGCTCGGCGCCGTCGGCGCCGCCGGGGCGCAAGCTTCGTCTCCAGGCATGCGTGAAACCGTAGGGGCGGGTGGTGCGCCCAGGGGGCCCGAACGCGACCGGTGCACTCTCCGGGGCGGGATACTGGGGGCATGCGGTTGACGATTTTCTGGGAGCGGATGGCCGAGCACTTCGGCGCGGCCTACGCGGACTCCTTCGCGCGGGACCACGTCATGACGGAGCTCGGGGGCCGAACGGTCCACGAGGCGCTGGACGCGGGCTGGGAGGCCAAGGACGTGTGGCGCGCGGTGTGTTCGGCGGTCGACGTGCCGGCTTCGCTGCGCTGAGCGCGGCGGGCCCGCGAGGGTGCTCGTACAGGCGGCCGGTGGGACAGACTTGGACGCGTGGCAGCGACTGATGAGACGACGACCGGCCCGCGGCCCGAGCACGTTCCCGCGGGCCCGGATCCGGGCCCCGCGGCCGACGCCGGGGCTGACGCGCAGAGCGCGCCGGGGAGCGGTGCGGGGAGCGGCCCAGGGGGGCCGCCCGGCGGGGGCGCGGTCCCGGCTCCCGCCCCGGCGGACGCGCGGATGCCGCGCTGGCTGCCGCGCGCGGTGGTCCTCGTCCTGGCGCTCGTCGCCTGCTTCCAGCTCGGCAGCTGGGCCTTCCACCAGCTGATAGGGCTGTTCGTCAACATCCTGATCGCGTTCTTCCTCGCGCTCGCCATCGAACCCGCCGTGGCCAGGATGGCGGCCCGGGGCGTGCGCCGCGGGCTCGCCACCTTCCTGGTGTTCCTCGGGGTGTTCGTGGGAGCCGCCGGGTTCGTCGCCCTGCTCGGCTCGATCCTGGCCGCGCAGATCGTCGAACTGGTGGAGGGCTTCCCGGGCTACCTCGACTCGGTGATCGGGTCGATCAACGACACCTTCCACACGGACCTGTCCCGACTGGAGATCCAGGACAGCCTGCTGCGTTCCGACTGGCTGCAGAAGTACGCGCAGAACAGCGCGAGCGGCGTGCTCGACGTGTCCGCCACCGTGCTCGGCGGGCTCTTCAAGCTGCTGACGATCGGGCTGTTCTCCTTCTACTTCGCCGCCGACGGACCGCGGCTGCGGCGGACCCTGTGCTCCGTACTGCCGCCCGCGAAGCAGGCCGAGGTCCTGCGGGCGTGGGAGATCGCCGTCACCAAGACGGGCGGCTACCTCTACTCGCGCGGCCTGATGGCGCTGGTCTCCGGGGCCGCGCACTACGTCTGCTTCGTGGTGCTCGACGTGCCGTACGCGCCCGCGCTCGCGGTGTGGGTGGGGCTGGTGTCGCAGTTCATCCCCACCATCGGCACCTACCTGGCGGGCGCGCTGCCGGTCCTGCTCGCCTTCACGGTCAGCCCCTGGTACGCGCTGTACGTCCTCGGATTCGTGGTGGTCTACCAGCAGTTCGAGAACTACGTGCTCCAGCCGAAGCTGACGGCGAAGACCGTGGACATCCACCCGGCGGTGGCCTTCGGGTCGGTCGTCGCCGGCACCGCCCTGCTGGGAGCGGTCGGGGCGCTCATCGCGATCCCGGCCATCGCCACGATGCAGGCGTTCCTCGGCGCGTACGTGAAGCGGTACGCGGTGGAGCAGGACGGGACCCCCGGGGGGAGCGCTACTGCTTCCCGGCGGCGCCGAGTACGGATTCCAGGGCTTCGGCCACGGTCGCCTCGGTAGCGGCCTTGTCGAGGCCGAGGGAGGCGAGCACGCCCTCGCCGTCCTCGAGCTCGAGGAGGGCGAGCAGGATGTGCTCGGTGCCGACGTAGCTGTGGCCCAGGCGCAGGGCTTCGCGGAAGGTGAGCTCGAGCGCCTTCTTGGCGGCGGCGTCGAAGGGCACGAGCTCGGGCACCTCGGCGACGGGCGCGGGCAGGCCGGCGGTCACGGCGGTGCGCACGTCCTCCAGGGCCACTCCCTGCGCCCGCAGGGCGAGCGCGGCGAGGGACTCGGAATCGGCGAGCAGGCCGAGGATCAGGTGGGCGGCGGCGATCTCGGTGTTGCCGGCCGCGCGGGCCTCGTTCTGGGCGGTCACGACGACGTTGCGGGCGCGGGGCGTGAAGCGGCCGAAGCCCTGGGCGGCGTCGAGGTCGTTGCCTTCCCCGGCCTTGTCGGCCTTGGGGACGAAACGCTTCTGGGCGGCCTGGCGGGTCACGCCCATGCTGCGGCCGATGTCGGTCCAGGACGCGCCGGAGCGGCGGGCCTGGTCGACGAAGTGGCCGATGAGGTGGTCGGCGACGTCCCCGAGGGCCTCGGCGGCCACGACGGCGCCGCTGAGCTGTTCGAGGGTGTCGGTGTGGACCTTCTTGATGGCCTCGATGAGGTCGTCGAGGCGTACCGGATTGGTCATGCGAACGGGTTCCACCGAAGGGTTCGTCATGGATGCAACCCTAGGTTGACAGTCGGAAGGGTGTCAACCCTCGGTTGTCACTTCCCGCGCGGCGGGCGGGGTGTGGCCGTCGGGGAACATGCTGGAGGTGGTGGAGGGGTCCGGCGTGGCGCGCTTGACAGGAAAATCGAACACGCATTCTCATGGGTTATCCACAGCCAAACCGGACGTGGCACCGCGTTGTCAGTGGCAGGCGTTAGCGTCAATGGCGTGAAGCGATCGACTCAAGTAAACCGGGTGGAACCCATGGCAGGCACCGACCGCGAGAAGGCTCTCGACGCCGCTCTCGCACAGATTGAACGGCAGTTCGGCAAGGGCGCCGTGATGCGTCTCGGCGACAAGCCGAACGACCCCATCGACGTCATCCCGACCGGCTCCACCGCGCTGGACATCGCGCTCGGCGTCGGCGGGCTGCCGCGCGGTCGCGTCGTCGAGGTGTACGGGCCGGAGTCCTCCGGTAAGACGACCCTGACCCTCCACGCCGTGGCCAACGCGCAGAAGGCCGGCGGCACCGTCGCCTTCGTGGACGCCGAGCACGCGCTCGACCCCGAGTACGCCAAGGCCCTCGGCGTCGACACCGACAACCTCATCCTGTCCCAGCCGGACACCGGCGAGCAGGCGCTGGAGATCGTGGACATGCTGGTCCGCTCCGGCGCGCTCGACCTCATCGTCATCGACTCCGTCGCGGCGCTCGTGCCGCGTGCGGAGATCGAGGGTGAGATGGGCGACTCCCACGTGGGTCTCCAGGCCCGTCTGATGAGCCAGGCCCTCCGGAAGATCACCGGTGCGCTCAGCCAGTCCAAGACCACCGCGATCTTCATCAACCAGCTCCGCGAGAAGATCGGTGTGATGTTCGGCTCGCCGGAGACCACCACCGGTGGCCGCGCGCTGAAGTTCTACGCCTCCGTGCGCCTCGACATCCGGCGCATCGAGACCCTCAAGGACGGCACGGACGCGGTCGGCAACCGCACCCGCGTCAAGGTCGTCAAGAACAAGGTCGCGCCGCCCTTCAAGCAGGCCGAGTTCGACATCCTCTACGGCCACGGCATCAGCCGCGAAGGCGGCCTGATCGACATGGGCGTGGAGCACGGCTTCGTCCGCAAGGCCGGCGCCTGGTACACGTACGAGGGCGACCAGCTCGGCCAGGGCAAGGAGAACGCGCGGAAGTTCCTCTGCGACAACCCGGCCCTCTCCGACGAGATCGAGCGGAAGATCAAGGAGAAGCTGGGCGTCGGTGTCCGCAAGGACGCCGCTGCCACCGCCGCGGCCGAGGCCGGCGCGGACGCGCCCGCCGAGACGCCGGCCGTGCCCGCTCCCGCGTCGAAGGCCAAGATCGCGGCCAAGTCCGCCGTCGCCAAGAGCTGACCCGTGTGGGAGCAGGAAAGGGGCGGTGGCGCAGGCGGCCGTGAAGGGCGCCGCGAGGGCAGTCGTGAAGGGCGCCGCGGGGGTGGCGGCCGGGACGGCCGTCGTGCCGAGGGCCGCGACGGCCGTCAGGAGCTGCCGCCCCAGAGTCCCGAGGAGCAGGCGCGGGCCATCTGTCTGCGCCTGCTCACCGGGATGCCGCGCACCCGGCGGCAGCTCGCGGATGCCCTGGCCAAGAGGGACATCCCCGAGGAGGTGTCGGAGCAGGTCCTCTCCCGCTTCGAGGAGGTGGGCCTGATCGACGACGCCGCGTTCGCCGGTGCCTGGGTCGAATCCAGGCACCGGGGCAGGGGCCTGGCCCGCCGGGCGCTCGCACAGGAGCTGCGCACCAAGGGGGTGGACGCCGCCCTCGTGCAGGACGCCCTGGAGCAGCTGGACTCCGACCAGGAGGAGGAGACGGCCCGGGAGCTCGTGGAGCGCAAGCTCCGCGCCACCCGGGGCCTGGAGCGGGACAAGCGGATCCGCCGCCTCGCCGGGATGCTCGCCCGCAAGGGGTACCCGGAGGGCATGGCCCTGCGGGTGGTCCGCCGGGCGCTGGAGGCGGAAGGCGAGGACGCCGACGACCTGGGGTACCCCGGGAGCTGAGCCCCCTCCCGGGGTGGGAGCGGCACCTGCCCCGCCCAGCGGCACCTGCCTCGCCCACGCGGCACCTGCCCCGCCCGGCAGGACGCCCGTAGCCCCCGAACGGCGCGTCAGCGGCCGGAGCCCCGTGGCGCCCGGAGGCGCGTCAGGGAGGGGCGGTCACCGGCAGGCCCGCCGCACGCCAGGCCTGGAAGCCGCCCGTGAGGTCCGTGGCGTTGGCGAGGGACAGCGCGTGGAGCGAGGCCGCCGCCAGGGTGGAGGCGTAGCCCTCGTTGCAGATGACGACGATGCGGACATCGTGGTCCGTGGCCTGCGGCAACCGGTGGGAGCCCTCGGGGTCCAGACGCCATTCCAGCTCGTTGCGCTCGATCACCAGCGCACCCGGGATCAGACCGTCCCGCTCGCGCAGGGCCTGGTACCTGATGTCGACCAGGAGCGCCCCGGCCAGGAACTCCCTGTGCGCCTGGCCCGGTTCCACGCGGGTGTACGTCGCCCGGAGCCGCTCCACGAGGGCGTCGATGCCGCTCACTGCCAGTCCGCCGGGCGCTCGACCTGCTCCAGGGTCAGCACCGGGCCGGTGCGGCTGTAGCGGCGGATCAGGGGGAGCGGTGGGTCGTAGGCGTGGACGGAGACGGCGTGCTCGGTGCGGGACTCGTTCAACACCTCGTGCACGTGGTGCTCTCCGAAGGCGCGCCCGGTACCCGGCCCGAGGCCGCGCGTGCGGTCCACGTCGGGGGCCAGGGAGAGGGACCGCCAGCCCTCGGCGGGCAGGCGCACCGTCAGGGAGTTCTCGGTGAGGCGGCCCCGGGCGGTGGTGAACGCGCCCCGGGACTCGGCGTGGTCGTGCCAGCCGGTGCCGGTTCCCGGCGGCCAGCCGATCAGCCAGGCCTCGCTGCCGCCCGGGCCGTCGAGCCGGATCCAGGTCCGGCCCACGGGGTCGAGGGGGAGGGAGTCGATCAGCCCGGCGTCGGAGGCGACGCGGCGGGTGAAGGCGAGGAGTTCCGCCGTCGTGACCGGGGCAGGGGCGACGGCGGGCGAGGGCACGGCGGCGTGCGTGGGCGCAGACATGGAGGATGACCGTCCTGGAGGTTCGCGAGAGCGCGCGGCACACGGCGGGCGCGCGGGAGGAAGGCGAATCAGCGGGAAGGGCGACACACGCAGCCCGCGTAGCGGAGCAGGTCCATATGGACCCTCCGCCACAGGCGTACGTCGTTGCCGGTCATGTCGGCGAGTGAAGCACGAGTCGGGCGGACGGTCAATCGATCACAGGTGTCGGCGCGGGCGCCGCCGTGGGCGCGGAGGCGGCCGAGGGCGTGGCCGTGGGCGCGCCGTGGCGGACCGCGTCGGCTGCTTCGTACAGCTCCGCCGGCCGGACCCCGGCGAACGTCGCCGCGAGGTGTCCGTCGGGCCGCACGAGGAGCACGGTGTGCGCCGCCGCCCCCGGATAGCCGTCGGCGACGAGCAGGTCCGCCCGGACGGGGAGCGCGCTGACCGCCGCCGCGAGCCGGGGCATCAGGCCGGCGCCCAGCCAGTGCCGCCGGTCCCAGACCCCGGTGCCCGGGGCGACGAGGACGACCAGCAGCCGGCCCCGGCCCAGTTGGTCGCGCAGCGGCACCGTCGCGCCGTCGGGCGCGGTGACCGGGATGTTCGCGACGGGCCCGCCCGGCTCGGTGGCGGTGGGGACCTCACGGACGGCGACGGCCGGGGCGTACACCGGCTCCGCGCCCAGCGGGCCCCGCCCCAGGTGGCCGTCGGTCAGGAGGGATTCGGCGGAACGCGAGGCTCCGGGGAGGTAGGTGCGGATCCCGCCCGCCGCGCGCAGTGCGGGCATGGCCTGGTCGGCGGCGCGCAGTCGGGCGGCCACCGCCCTGCGGCGCTCGGCTTCGTAGCTGTCGAGGAGTTCCTCGGAGGCACCCTGGTGCCAGGCGAGGGCGAGTTTCCAGGCGAGGTTCTCGGCGTCCCGGAGCCCCTCCTCGACGCCCTGGGTGCCGAGCGCGCCGAGCAGGTGCGCGGCGTCCCCGGCGAGGAAGGCGCGGCCGTCGCGCCAGCGCCGGGCGAGCCGGTGGTGCAGGGTGTGGACCCCGGTGTCGAGGAGGTCGTACGGGGGTGTCGTGCCGCCGCACCACGCGGCGAGGGTGTCTCGGATGCGGGCCACCAGGGCGTCGGGGGTGACGAGGTCGCCGCGCGCCGGGAGCAGCCAGTCCAGCCGGTACACGCCGTCGGGCAGCGGCCGGGCGATGACCTCCTCGGGCGGGCTGCGGTGCAGCAACGCCTCGCCGGGCCAGGGAAGTTCGGTGCGCAGCGCGGCGACGGCGTGCCGCTCGACGGCGGTGCGGCCGGGGAAGCGGATGCCGAGGAGCTTGCGCACGGTGGAGCGGGCTCCGTCGCAGCCGACCAGGTAGCTGCCGCGCCACCACGTGGTCTCGGCGCCCCGGGTGTGGGCGGTGACGCCGTGGCCGTCCTGCTCCAGGGAGTCGAGCTTGCTCTCGGTGATCAGTTGGACCAAGGGGTGCGCGGTGGCGGCGTCGCGCAGTCCGCGCGTCAGGGCGTGCTGGGGCAGGTGGGCCGGGGCCGGGCCGTCCTCGAAGGTGATCCGCTGCGCGTCGCGGCCGCGCCGCAGGGTGCGCCAGGCGGCGAAGTACGTGCCCTCGTCGCGCAGGGTCGCGCAGCCCAGGCGGTGCACCATGGCGGCGGTGTCGGCGTGCAGGGCGACGGTGCGGGCGGGACGGGCTTCGTCCTTGCCGGGTCCGTCGTCGAGCACGACGCAGGGCACGCCCTGGCCGGCCAGGGCGAGGGACAGGGACAGCCCGACGGGCCCCGCGCCGACGACGATCACCGGGTCCATGATGTGGCTCCCGATGTCCGGTATGTGATCACAGAACGTATGCAACCCACTGGAGGTGCCTGCGTCAAGTGACGCCGGGCCGGACAATGCCGAGTGGTGCGGCGGATGAGTTCCGCCGCACCACACGTGTCCCGCCAGTGTACTGACCGACTGTCAGCCCGGACGCCCGAGGCCTGTCCGACCACATGTCCGAAGCCCCGCCGGACCGCCCCCGCCGGATCGTCCCGCCGGATTGCCCCGCCGGGGCCCTTCCGGGTCTGCGGTCAGATGCCGGCTGAGTTCTCGCCCGCGTCGAACTGGGCCACCGGGACGGTGGCGTCGGTGGTCCGCTTCGACTTCCGCAGCCGTCCTTCGAGCCAGGAGGCGAAGGTGGTGAGGGCGAAGTTCACGGCGATGAACAGCGCCGCGATCACGACCAGGGCGGCGATGGTGTTGCTGTAGTTCGCCGCGATCGGCCGGTACATCGACAGCAGTTCGGCCAGGCCCAGCACCGCTCCGCCGATCGCGGTGTCCTTGAGGATCACCACGAGCTGGCTGACCAGGGCCGGCAGCATCGCGGTGACCGCCTGCGGGAGCAGGACGTACCCCATGACCTGGCCCTTGCGCATGCCGATCGCCTTGGCCGCGTCGGTCTGGCCGTTCGGCAGGGACTGGACGCCGGCCCGGACGATCTCGCCGATGACCGCGGAGTTGTACAGCACCAGGCCGGTGATCACCGCGTACAGCGGCCGCATCTCGGAGCCGACGGCGGTGTACTGGACGTAGAAGGCGGAGCCGAAGAGCATCAGCATCAGCACCGGGATGGCACGGAAGAACTCGACCCAGACGCCCACGGCGGAGCGGACCCACGCGTGGTCGGAGAGCCGGCCGATGCCGAGCAGGGCGCCCAGCGGCAGGGCTATCACCATGGCGATGGCGCCGGCCCGCAGGGTCTCGCCGAGGCCGGGCACGAGGAACGTGGTCCAGATCTGCCCGTCGGTGACGAAGGGCGACCACTTGTCGGCGTCGAGCTGGCCCTTGTCCGACATGACGGACAGCACCCACCACAGGACGGCCGCGGCCGCCACGAGGAAGACGCCGCTGTAGATCCAGTTGCGGGCCTTGGCCTTGGGGCCGGGGGTGTCGTACAGCACGGAGGTCATCGCTTCACCGCCACTCGCTTGGCCACCCAGCCCAGGAGCAGGCCGGTGGGCAGGGTCAGGAGGACGAAGCCCAGGGCGAAGACCCCGAAGATGGCGAAGAGCGCGTCCGCCTCGTTCTCGATCATTTCCTTCATCAGCAGGGCCGCTTCGGCCACGCCGATGGCCGCTGCCACCGTGGTGTTCTTGGTGAGGGCGATCAGTACGTTGGCGAGCGGTGCGACGACCGCCCGGAAGGCCTGGGGCAGCACGATCAGGGTGAGCACCTGGAAGAAGCCCAGGCCCAGGGCGCGGGCCGCCTCGGCCTGCCCGACCGGGACCGTGTTGATGCCCGAGCGCAGCGCTTCGCAGACGAACGTGCCGGTGTAGGCGGTGAACCCGAGGACCGCGAGCCGGAAGCCGATGTCCTTGAAGGTGCTGCCGCCGAGCGTGACGCCGAGGGTCTGGTTGAGGCCCAGCGAACAGCCGATGATCAGCACGGTCAGCGGGGTGTTGCGCACGAGGTTGACGTACGCGGTGCCGAAGCCCCGCATCAGCGGGACGGGGCTGACCCGCATCCCGGCCAGGACGGTGCCCCAGATCAGCGACCCGACGGCCGAGTAGAGGGTGAGCTGAACCGTCACCCAGAAGGCTCCGAGCAGGTCGTACTGCCCGGAATCAAGAAAATCGAACACGATGGCCTGCGCTCTCCCAGGATGGCCAGGTTGGCCGGTGAGGCAACGCCGCCGCCCGTGACAGGCGGGCGGCGACGCCCCCTCACCGATGGATCAGCCGGCGAACGCCGGCCGCCGGGTCAGCTTCCTTCGGTGACCGCGGGAGCCGGCTCGCTCTTGTAGTTCGCCGGACCGAAGTTCTTCTGCACGGCCGCCTCCCAGGCGCCGTCCGCTTCCATCTTCTTGATGGCGGCGTTGACCTTGGTCTGAAGGTCCTTGTCGCCCTTCTTCAGGCCGATGCCGTAGTTCTCGTTGCTCAGGGTCAGCCCGACGAGCTTGAACTTGCCCTTGTTCTTGTCCTGCGAGGCGTAGCCGGCCAGGATCGAGTTGTCCGTGGTCAGGGCGTCGACGGACTTGTTCTCCAGGCCGGTGAGGCACTCGGAGTAGCCCGCCTGCTGGAGCAGGTCGGCCTCGGGGGCCAGCTTGGTCTTGACGTTCTGCGCCGACGTGGAGCCGGTGACCGAGCAGAGCTTCTTCTTGTTCAGGTCCTCGGCCTTGGTGATCGAGGTGTCGTCGGCGCGGACGAGCAGGTCCTGGTGCGCGAGGAAGTACGGGCCGGCGAAGTCGACCTTCTCCTTGCGCTTGTCGTTGATCGAGTAGCTCGCCACGACCAGCTTCACGTCGCCGTTGGCGATCAGGTTCTCGCGCTCGGCACTGACGGCCTGCTTGAACTCGATCTGGTCGGGCTCGTAGCCGAGCTCCGTGGCCACGTACGTCGCCACGTCCACGTCGAAGCCCGTGAACTTGCCGTCGGGGGTCTTGAGGCCCACGCCCGGCTGGTCGAACTTGATGCCGATGACGATCTTGTCCTTCTTGGACCCGCCCGACGGGCCGGCGTCACCGGCGGCCTTGTCGCTGTCGCCGCCACAGGCGGTCGCGGTCAGGGCGAGGGCAACGGCGATGGCGGCGGCCGCGCCGACCTTGGAGAGCTTCATGGTGGACTTCCCTCGAAGTGAGACGTGAGACAGACGTGAGACGTTGCCGGAAGGCGATCCGTCACCGGATCACTACCAGACGCGAAGCTCAGTGGTGCAGGATCTTCGACAGGAAGTCCTTGGCACGGTCGCTTCGCGGGTTGCTGAAGAACTGATCGGGCGTCGCCTCTTCGACGATCTTCCCGTCGGCCATGAAGACCACGCGGTTGGCGGCGGAGCGGGCGAAGCCCATCTCGTGCGTGACGACCACCATGGTCATTCCCTCGCGGGCGAGCTGCTGCATGACCTCCAGCACCTCGTTGATCATCTCGGGGTCGAGGGCCGAGGTGGGCTCGTCGAAGAGCATCACCTTCGGGTCCATCGCCAGCGCCCGGGCGATCGCCACGCGCTGCTGCTGGCCACCCGAGAGCTGCGCCGGGTACTTGTCGGCCTGCGAGCCCACGCCCACGCGGTCCAGCAGGGACTTCGCCTTCTCCAGCGCCGCCGCCTGGCTCATCTTGCGGACCTTGAGCTGGCCCAGCATGACGTTCTGCAGCACCGTCTTGTGGGCGAAGAGGTTGAAGGACTGGAAGACCATGCCCACGTCGGCGCGGAGCCTTGCCAGCTCGCGTCCCTCCGACGGCAGTTGCCTGCCGTCGACCGTGATGGTGCCCGAATCGATCGTCTCCAGCCGGTTGATGGTCCGGCACAGGGTGGACTTGCCCGACCCCGAAGGGCCGATGACCACGACGACCTCGCCCCGGGCGATGCTCAGGTCGATGTCCTGCAGCACGTGCAGCGCGCCGAAGTGCTTGTTGACGTTGTTCAGCACGACCAGGTCGTCCGCGGCACCGGCCGCGTCCCGCACGTCCTTGGTCACTGATACTCCGCTCATCGGCTTTTTGCTCCGTCCTCCTCGGTTGGGAGGACAGTAGTGACGTGACGTCCACAGCGTCAGCACATCTGAGGGAGAATTGAGCATAACGATCCGGCCTCGCACCGATACGCTCCGTACGCGCGGACGCGGCGCACCGACCACGGCCGTACCGGGTGGGTAACGGAAGCCCCCGTCGGACCGGAACCGCCTTGACGTGGCAGTCTGCATCGGCGTGGATGCTTGGTGGCCGCCGGGCGAACGAGCCAAGGCCGGCGACGGACGGCCGCGACGAAGACCAGTGACGAAGAACCAGTGCGAACGACCAGTGACGGACGAGGAAGAAGTGGTGAGGGGGACGGCATGAGACTGCTGCTCGTCGAGGACGACGACCACGTCGCCGCCGCCCTGTCAGCGATCCTCGCCCGGCACGGCTTCCGGGTGACGCACGCGCGCAGCGGTGAGGAGGCCCTGCAGGCCCTGCTCCCGGCCGGTGCCCCGCCGCAGGTGGCCCCGTACGGGGTGATCCTGCTCGACCTCGGACTGCCCGACCAGGACGGTTACGAGGTCTGCGGCAAGATCCGCAAGCGCACCAGTACGCCCGTCATCATGGTCACCGCGCGGGCCGACGTGCGCTCCCGCATCCACGGCCTCAACATGGGCGCCGACGACTACGTGACCAAGCCCTACGACACGGGCGAACTCCTCGCCCGCATCCACGCCGTCGCCCGCCGTACCGGGGCCTCCGAGGAGGCCGCCGCGGGCGGGAACGCCACGCCCGGCGTCGTCCGGCTCGGCCCCGTCTCCATCGAGCTGTCCACGCGCCGGGTCGGCGTGGACGGCACCGACGTACCGCTCACCCGCAAGGAGTTCGACCTGCTGGCCCTGCTCGCGCAGCGCCCCGGAGTCGTCTTCCGCCGCGAGCAGATCATCAGCGAGGTCTGGCGCACCAGCTGGGAGGGGACGGGCCGGACCCTCGAGGTGCACGTGGCCTCGCTGCGCTCCAAGCTGCGCATGCCGGCCCTCATCGAGACCGTCCGAGGCGTCGGGTACCGGCTCGTCGTCCCGCCGGCGCCGCCGGCCCAGCCCGCGCCACCCGCGCCCTAGCGGGGAGCCGCCGTGCGCGCCCGTCTGCTCCCCCTGCTCGTCGTCCTGATGGCGGGCGTCCTGCTCGCCCTCGGCCTCCCGCTCGCGGTGGCCTTGGCCGCCGGGCAGCAGCAGCGGGTGGTCGTCGACCGGATCGACGACAGTGCCCGCTTCGCCGCACTCGCGCAGTTCGTCATCGACGCCGAGGGCTCGGGCGCCGGCGGAGCCGACGAGCGCCGTGACACCCTCCAGCGCGAACTGGCCCGCTACCACGAGCTGTACGGCATCCGCGTCGGCATCTTCCTGCGCAACGACAACGCCATGGTCCGCTCCCCGGGCTGGTGGGAGCTCCCGGCGGAGGGGGAGGGCCGCCGCGCTTTCCTCGAGGCACTCGCGGGCCGGCGCAGTCACGATCCGGGCCAGGTGTGGCCCTGGCAGACCCACGGCAAACTCCTCGTCGCCTCCCCGGTCGTCCTGGACGGGGACGTGGTCGCCGTCGTCGCCACCGAGTCGCCCACGGACCAGATGCGGGCCCGGATCCTGCGGGGATGGCTGCTGATCGCCGGCGGACTCGGCGCCGCCATGCTCGTGGCCTTCGGCGCCGCGCTGCGGCTGACCAGCTGGGTGCTCAAGCCCGTACGGACCCTGGACGCGGCCGCGCACGGCATCGCCACCGGTCGGATGAACTCCCGGGTCGCGGCGGCCGGCGGCCCGCCGGAACTGCAGCGCCTGGCACGCTCGTTCAACGAGATGGCCGACAATGTCGAAGAAGTCCTGGAACAGCAGCGGGCGTTCGTCGCGGACGCCTCCCACCAGCTGCGCAACCCGCTCGCGGCGCTGCTCCTGCGGATCGAGCTCCTCGCCCTCGAACTGCCCGACGGCAACGAGGAGATCGCTTCCGTACGGACCGAGGGGAAGCGCCTGACGCAGGTCCTGGACGACCTGCTGGACCTGGCGCTGGCCGAGCACGCCAGCGCGGAGATCAGCCTCGTCGACATCGCGGCCCTGGCCGCCGAGCGGGTCACCGCCTGGCGGCCCTACGCCGAGGAGAAGGGCGTGCGGCTCACCGGGACGGGGCGGGCCGCGGCCGCGGGCTGGGCCGATCCGATCGCGCTCTCCAGCGCGCTCGACGCCGTCATCGACAACGCCCTCAAGTTCACCCCGGAGGGCGAGGACGTCGAGGTGAGCCTCAGCGTGGTGGGCGACCAGGTGCGCGTCGTGGTCGCCGACCGGGGGCCCGGCCTCACCGAGGAGGAGCTGCTCCGCGTCGGCGACCGGTTCTGGCGCAGTGGCCGCCACCAGAACGTCAAGGGTTCGGGGCTCGGCCTGTCCATCTCCCGTGCCCTGCTCGCCGCGGGCGGCGGGTCCCTCTCCTACGAGACGAACCCGCCGCACGGGCTGCGGGTGACGGTGGCGGTCCCGCGCAGCGACCCCGCCGCCCTGCGCGAGTGACGCGTGCTTCAGCGGGCCCCGGTCCAGGTGAGGGTGGTGCGGGCGGGGGCGGAGACGGCGTACAGCTCGTCCACGGACCGGACTTCGAAGACGGCCGACCTCTCGCGGCCGGCGCGCTCGACGGCCGGTAGGTACAGGGCGGTCGCGCAGGTGCCTCCGAGGAAGCGGCGGGTGCCGTCCGGCAGGAGGCGGGACACCTCGTAGTGGCGCAGCGGGTGGTCCGGGCCGGCCGGCCGCTGCCAGGACAGCCGCAGGGCCGCCGTACCGGACTGCTGGACCGAGGCGGTCACGGCCGGTGTCCCCGGAGTGCCCGGGCGGGGCCGGGCGGCTGCGTCGCGTACCGCCAGGGCGCCGAGCCGCCAGCGCACCGGCTCCGTCCCGAGCCGCGTGATCCGTACGGCCAGACCGTGGGCGGTCGCGCCCGCCAGGTCCGCCAGCCGGACCCGGGCCCTGCTCCAGCCCCGCGCGGGGCCGGGGCCCTTCGCCTCCAGCCAGGTGTACGGGACCTCCTGCCCCGGGGCGGCCGGCTCGCGCGTGGCGACCCCGAGCTCGACGGTGACCGGGCCCGACTCGGTGGCGTGGACCAGCTCGACGACCGTCGAACGGGTCAGCGGCAGCCGGGTGGAGTGCAGCCCGACGGCCGCCGGAGCGGTGAGTTCGCCGGCGACGAGGAGGCTGGAGCCGCCGCGCCAGGCCCTGGCGAAGTCGAGGGTGACGTCGGGGCGGATTCCGGCGGTGTCCACCACCCATCGGCGGCCCGGGAGCCGGTCCTGGAGACCGAGATGGTTCCACGGAGTGTCGGAGACGGCCTTGCCGTCCTCGTACCAGCCTTCGCCGTGACCGGTGTTGAAGGAGCAGGCGAAGGGCAGGGCGGTGACGGTGGACCGGTCGGCGACGACGGTGGCGGGCGCCCGCCAGCCGCCTTCGGGGCCGGGGCGTGCCGGGTCCAGTGACTCGCCCGTCCAGAACCGGTCGTCGGCCCGGTGGAAGGCACCGGGGGAGCGGTCGGCGAGGTGGTTGCGGGTCCACTCGGGCCGGTAGAAACCGTAGGAGACGACGTGGTCGCGGTCGCGCGGGACGATCGCGTCCCAGTCGACCTGGGCGTTCCAGCCGTGGGATTCCGTGTCCACGGCCGCCCACAGTTCGTGGCGGTCGCGCCCCAGGCCGTCCGCGAGCGCGCCGGAGGCGGCCAGCTTCGCCGGGGTCCAGCGGAAGTCCACGAACATGGTGTCCGCGACCTTGCCCCGGCGGTCTTCGAAGAACTCCTGGTTGAGCTCGTTCAGCGCGCCCTGCCAGCCGACCCGGCCGGTGGAGTTCATCGCGTCGTACCACGTGACGCGCAGTCCGTGCGGCTCACCGGCGGCGCGCAGGGCGCGGAGGAACCGCTGGGTGAGGGACGCGAGTCGGCTGTCGCCTCCCCCCGTCTCGGCGTTGACGAACCAGCCGTCGAACCCGTACGTCCGCGCCACCAGGGCGAGCTGCTCGGCGACGGGGAAGCGGCCGAGGGAATCCCGCTGGACCAGGTCCCGGGTCCACTGGAGGTCGCCGCCGTAGGCCACGGGCGGCAGGAAGACGTTGCCCAGCACCCGCACGCCGTTGCGGTGCGCGGCGTCGACGACGGGCGCGTTCGGGGCGAGCACGATGCCCTCGCCGCTGGACCCGCCCCAGAAGACCAGCTCGTCGATGTACGCCCAGTGCGTCAGGGCGTAGTGGTCGGCGGTCGCCGAGCCCTGGGACGGGTTCCCGGCGGTGCTCCCGAAGGAGACGAGCGAGGCGATGCGGGCCTGGCCGGCGCGGGCGGAGGTGTTCGGCGGCACCGTGGTGAAGCGGGGCGCCAGCGGCACCGTCGAGGTGTTGTGCGCCAGATCCGGGTCGGTCCCGGGGCTCCAGCGCATGAGGGAGCGCCAGGTGATGCCGGGGCCCGGGACGCCGTCGGGCAGCGAGTCCGGGAACCAGTACGAGGCGTACGGGGCCGGGCCGGCGGGGGCTGCCGGAGCCCCGGGCGCCGCGGCGGCGGGCCCCGCGGCTTTGGCGAGCAGCCCGGCGGCTCCGGTACCGGCCGCGGCGGCCAGCACCCCGCGCCGGGTGGGCCGTGCCGGGGTCATCGGCGGGGTGCCCGGCGCGGCGGCGGCCGGTGCTGCCGCGGTACGGGCGGTACGGGGGTCGGCGCCGTTGCCGGACTCGGACATGCGGGTTCTCCTCCGTCGGGGCCGGTCAGGACCAGGGGCGGGGACGTCGGACACGTGCAGGGCCTCGCTGAGGCTGCGGGCGCCCAAGCGCGCAGCTTCCCCGGCGAGTTCGGCCGTGGCCACCGACGGCCGTTCCCCGTGGGCGGTGAGCGCCGCCCACGGGCTCGAACAACGTCCCGCCGGGCGCGCACACCGAGCGCTCCTGCGCGGCCCGGCCCCGCCGACGTCCACGGCCGGTGGTGGAACCAGCCGCGCGCCGGCGTGTGGTCGGCGCCGAAGCGCGGCGTGCGCGCGGGCTCCGGTGCGCGGGCGGGCGGGGACGCGGAGGTGTCGTCGGGCATGCAGGGTCCCGGAGTTCGGGGGGAACGCGCCGGATTCCCGTAAGCTGCCGTCCCCCGCCGCGGATAGTCAACACGGTCCCTGTCGCCGGAGCTTGCAGGTGGCCCGATCGAGTCCCCGGCCTCCCGGCCGCGGTGCCCATGGGCTTCGGCCCTGCCGGCAGACGGGGCGGGGCCACCGGACGGCAGAGCAGCTGATGCGGTTCAGCTGTCGTTGTTGGCGTGTTGCCGACCGAGACGGGCATGGCATGGCCCGCAGCCCACCATCAAGGACATCGCCCGCCAAGCCGGTGTGGGGCAGAGCGCGGTCTCCTTCGCGCCCCACGCCGGCCGGGCGTCTCCCAGGACACCCGCGCCCGTGTCCGCCGGGGCGCCGAGGAGCTCGGCCGGCAGGCCTGCGCGGCCCGTCGAGGGCACGCGAGAGCGGGCGGCCCCGGCTCGAGGCCCGCGAGAGTACGGCGCCGCCCCCGGCCGCATACTGAATCCGAGACCCTTCCTGGAGCGCTGCCGTGACCTCTCCCACACCTGCCCCCACCTCCGAGCTGCCCGGCCCCCGTGCCCGCGCGGGGGCCGAAGCCGGCCTGACGGTCGCGATCGACATCGGCGGTACGAAGATCGCCGGTGCGCTGGTCGACCGCGACGGCACGATGACGGCCACCACCCGCCGCCCGACCCCGCGCGGCACCGACGGCGACACCGTCTTCGCCGCCGTCCGGGAGGTCGTCGCCGAACTGGCGCAGTCCCCGCTCTGGCCCTCGGCGGTCTGCTGCGGCATCGGCAGCGCGGGCCCGGTGGACGCCGTGCTCGGCACGGTCAGCCCGGTCAACATCGGCGCTTGGCGGGGCTTTCCCGTCCAGGCCCGGGTGGAAGCGGAGCTGGCGCGGCACGGAGCCCGGATCCCGACGGTACTGGCCGGCGACGGGGTGGCGATGACCGCCGCGGAGCACTGGCTGGGCGCCGCGCGGGGGCACGCCAACGCCCTGTGCATGGTGGTCTCCACGGGCGTCGGCGGCGGGCTCGTCCTGAACAACCGGCTCCACCCCGGGCCCACCGGGAACGCGGGCCACATCGGCCACATCAGCGTCGCTTTCGACGGGGAGCCGTGCGTCTGCGGCAGCCGCGGCTGCGTGGAGTCCCTCGCCTCCGGCACCGCCATCGCGCGCTGGGCCCTGGCCCGGGGCTGGACCCCGGCCGGGGACGCCACGGCCGCCGGAGTGGCGGCCTCTGCCGCGGCGGGCGACCCCCTCGCGCTGGCCGCCTTCGACCGGGCGGGCCGGGCACTGGCCGCTGCCATCGCGGCCACCGCCACCCTGGTCGAGACCGACATCGCCGTCGTCGGAGGCGGCGTCGCCGCCGCCGGAGACACCCTCTTCGGGCCGATCCGCACGCACCTCGCCTCGTACGCGACCCTGTCCTTCGTCAAGGACCTCCAGGTCGTTCCGGCGACGCTGGGCACCCACGCGGGCCTGATCGGCGCGGCCGCCGCGGCGACCATGCTGCTGTCCCCCTGAGCGCCCCCCGGGGGGACGGGGGCTACGGCTTGACGGAGCGGTAGTAGCGGGCCGCCCCCGCGTGCAGCTCCAGCGGGTCCGTGTAGATCGCCGTCCGCAGGTCCACCAGCTGCGCCGCGTGCACCTTGCGCCCGATCTCGTCCCGGCTGTCGATGACGGTGCGGGTGAACTGCGCCGTCAGCTCGGCGCCCGTGTCCTCCCTGGTCACCAGCAGGTTCGGCACCGCCACCGTGGCCACCGCCGAGGTGTTGCGGGCGAGTGCGTAGGCGTCCTGCGGCATCACCGCCGCCCGGTAGTAGCGCGCCGGGCTGCCGCTCGCCTGGAGGGCCTCCACCAGGTCGCCGAGCTGCACGAGCCGGATCTCGAACCGCTCCGAGAGCTCGCGCACGGCGTTGGTCGGCAGTCCGCCCGACCAGAAGAACGCGTCGATCCGGCCGGCCTCCAGTTCCGCCGGCATGGTGTCGATGCCGATGGACACCGGGGTGACGTCGCGGGCCGGGTCCAGCCCCGCCGCCGTGAGCAGCCGCTCCGAGATCAGCCGCACGCCCGAGCCGTTCTGGCCGACCGCGACCCGCTTGCCGCGCAGGTCCCGGGCCGACTGGACCGGGGAACCGGTGGGCACCACGAGCTGCACGTAGTCGTCGTAGAGGCGGGCACATCCGCGGAGCCGGTCCGCGCCGGGCTTCCGGTCGAGCCGGTACTTCGACACCGCGTCCGCCGTCGCCACCGTGAAGTCCGCCGTGCCGTCGGCCACCCGCTGCAGGTTCTGCTGTGAACCCTCGCTGGGATCCAGCCGCACGCGCACCCCGGGCATGTTCACCGCGAGCTCCTGCTCCAGCAGCTGCCCGTAGCGGTGGTAGACGCCGGTCTGGACCCCGGTGCTGAAGGTGAGGTCGCCCGTCAGCTCGGGCTCCCCGAAGGGCCGCAGCCACCATATGAGCGCGCACAGGACGGCCAGCACGGCCACCAGGGCCCGCAGGGCACGGCGCCTGCTGATCCGGGGCGGTACGAGAGGCATGGCCGCGATCCTGCCACCGACCCGCGCTCCTGTCACGGCCCGACCGCCCGCCCCGGCCCGCCGGCCGGGCCCGACTGCCCGACCCGACCCTTACCCTTGCTGGGTGAGCACCGAGGGCGAGGCGACTGTTGTGAAAACGTACGAGGTCCGGACGTACGGCTGTCAGATGAACGTGCACGACTCCGAGCGGCTGTCCGGGCTGCTGGAGGACGCCGGGTACGTCCGCGCCCCCGAGGGGTCCGACGGCGACGCCGACGTCGTCGTGTTCAACACCTGCGCCGTCCGCGAGAACGCCGACAACAAGCTCTACGGCAACCTCGGCCGCCTCGCCCCCATGAAGACCAAGCGCCCCGGCATGCAGATCGCCGTCGGCGGCTGCCTCGCGCAGAAGGACCGCGACACGATCGTGGACCGCGCCCCCTGGGTCGACGTGGTCTTCGGCACGCACAACATCGGCAAGCTGCCCGTCCTCCTGGAGCGCGCGCGCATCCAGGAGGAGGCGCAGATCGAGATCGCCGAGTCGCTGGAGGCGTTCCCCTCCACGCTGCCGACCCGGCGCGAGTCCGCGTACGCGGCCTGGGTCTCGATCTCCGTCGGCTGCAACAACACCTGCACCTTCTGCATCGTCCCGGCGCTGCGCGGCAAGGAGGAGGACCGCCGTCCCGGCGACATCCTCGCCGAGGTCGAGGCCCTGGTCGCCGAGGGCGTCTCGGAGATCACCCTGCTCGGCCAGAACGTGAACGCCTACGGCTCCGACCTGGGCGACCGCGAGGCCTTCTCCAAGCTGCTGCGCGCCTGCGGCGCCATCGAGGGCCTGGAGCGCGTCCGCTTCACCTCCCCGCACCCGCGCGACTTCACCGACGACGTGATCGCGGCGATGGCCGAGACCCCGAACGTGATGCCGCAGCTGCACATGCCGATGCAGTCCGGATCGGACACGATCCTGAAGGCGATGCGCCGCTCGTACCGCCAGGAGCGCTTCCTCGGCATCATCGAGAAGGTCCGCGCCGCCATCCCGCACGCAGCGATCTCCACCGACATCATCGTGGGCTTCCCCGGCGAGACCGAGGAGGACTTCCAGCAGACGATGCACGCCGTGCGCGAGGCCCGCTTCGCGAACGCCTTCACCTTCCAGTACTCCAAGCGCCCCGGGACCCCGGCCGCCGACATGGAGGGCCAGATCCCCAAGGAGGTCGTCCAGGAGCGGTACATGCGCCTGGTCGCACTCCAGGAGGAGATCTCCTGGGACGAGAACAAGAAGCAGGTCGGCCGCACCCTGGAGGTCATGGTCGCGGAGGGCGAGGGCCGCAAGGACGGCGCCACGCACCGGCTGTCCGGGCGCGCACCCGACAACCGCCTCGTGCACTTCACGAAGCCGCCGGAGCAGGTCCGCCCCGGCGACGTCGTGACCGTGGAGATCACCTACGCGGCGCCCCACCACCTGCTGGCCGAGGGCCCGACCACGTCGGTGCGCCGCACGCGTGCGGGCGACGCGTGGGAGAAGCGCAACGCGGCCCCGGCGCAGCCGAAGGGCGTGCTGCTCGGGATCCCCACCCTGGGCGTACCGGCCCCGCTGCCCGTGGCGGCGTCGGGCTGCGCGGTGCCCGCGTCTTCCTGACGCGGCTCCGGGTCCCGGGGATCTCCGCAGGCCCAAGGAGGCCCATGGAGGTCCGCGGAGGTCAGGAAGCTTCCCGGGGCGGCGCGAGGACATCTCGGGACGGCCGGGTGCGGCTACGCTGCAGATCATGCTCGTAGCCGCTGCCGTCTGCCCCGCCCCGCCGATGCTCGTGCCCGAGGTCGCCGCGGGAGCCGCCGCCGAACTGGCCGACGCCCGTACCGCGTGTTCCGACGCGCTGTCCGTGCTCGCCGCCTCCCGGCCCGACCTGCTCGTGGTCGTCGGAGCCTGTGACGAGGAGCGGGCCGGCTCCTATCCCCAGGGCGCTCGGGGCACCTTCCGCGGCTTCGGAGCCGGGACCGAGGTGACGCTCGGCGAAGGCGGCGAAGGTCCGCGGCCGCTGCCCGCACCGCTCGCCGTCGGCGCCTGGCTGCTCGGCCGGGCGGGCTGGGGCGCCGCACCCGTGGAAGGGCTCGCGGTCGCCGGCCCGCTGGACACGGCCCGGTGCCTGGCGGCCGGCCGGGAGCTCGCCGCGCGCGACGCCCGGGTCGCACTGCTCGTGATGGGCGACGGCAGTGCCTGCCGGTCCCTCAAGGCCCCCGGCTACCTCGACGACCGCGCCGCCGCCTTCGACGCCGCCGCCGCCCGCGCGCTCGGCGCCGCCGACGTGGCCTCGCTCGCCGCCCTCGACGCCGGACTCGCAGGCGAGCTCCAGGCCGCCGGGCGGGCCGCCTGGCAGGTCCTCGCGGGCGCCGCCGAGGGCGCCGGCCTCGAAGGGCGGCTGCTGTACGAGGACGCGCCGTACGGGGTCGGATACTTCGTCGCCGCCTGGTCGTAGCCCCGACCGCGCAACGACACGACCGGGTACGGCCGACCGGGTCACGACAGAGGGGCGGGGGGGGGGGGGCCGGGGGGGGGGGGGGGGGCGGGGGGCCCCCCCCCCCCCCCGCCCCCGGCCCCGGGCCCCCCGCGGGGGGGGGGGGGGGGGCGGGGGGGCGGCGCCCCCCCCCCCCCCCAACCCCACGGCCGGCGGCGGCCCGGGCGCCACCCCCCCGGGGGGCCCCCCCCCCCGGGGGGGGGCCCCCCGCCCCTCTCGTCACCGCGTCAGGAAGCCGCAGGCGGCGTCTGCCCGCCGGGGGTGTCCTTGTGCGCGATCTTGCCCAGGGCACCCTTCGCCTTGTCCGCGCCGCTAGAGATCTGGCCGTGGTACTTGCCCTTGGTCTTGGAGTCGACGGCCTTGGCCATCTTGTCCAGATTCTGGGTGATCTTGCCCTCGTGCTGCTGCGCGAGGTCGCCGACCTTGTCCTTGGCGGGCGCGAGCTTGGCCTTGAGATTGTCCAGCAGGCCCATGGGTCACCTTCCCTTGGCGGGGTAGCTACGTACGGGCACCCTCGCCGGCCTCGCTGTCCGCGGCGACCTCCGCCGACTGCTGCTTCGGGATGTCGACGGCTTCCGCCGCGCTCTCCTCGGCCGCAGCCGGCCCGGTCTCGGCCTGGTCGGCCGTCGCGGACTCCGCCGTCAGATCCGCGGCGGCGACCTCTTCGGTCGTCGCCTGGCTCTTGCGGCCGAGAAGCCGGTCCAAAATGCCCATGTCTACTCCTATTAACGTTACTCGTGTGAGTGAAGTTCCGCCGTGGACAAACCCGTGGACGTACGCGTCCACGGACCGTGGACCGACCGGCCTGCGCCGATCCGGAGCCGGGCGTACAAGAGGCGCGCGCCGGGCTGGAACCCCGCCAAGGCAACGACCCCGGTTCGGCCCCGTCACGTAGCTCGATCGGGTACATGGCAGTGCCTTGACGGGGGGCTGCGAGACTGGGGCGGTGAGGAAAGCAGCCCCCGCCCCGCGGGTCATCGCCGTCGTAGGACCCACCGCCGCCGGAAAGTCGGATCTGGGGGTGGCCCTGGCCCGTCATTTCGACGGCGAAGTCGTCAACGCCGACTCGATGCAGCTGTATCGGGGGATGGACATCGGCACCGCCAAGCTGACGACCGAGGAGCGCGGCGGCGTCCCGCACCACCTCCTCGACATCTGGGACGTCACCGAGACGGCGAGCGTCGCCGAGTACCAGCGACTGGCCCGCGCCGAGATCGACGCGCTACTCGCCCAGGGTCGTACGCCGGTCCTCGTCGGCGGCTCCGGCCTGTACGTGCGCGGCGCGCTCGACGCCATGGAGTTCCCCGGGACCGACCCCGAGATCCGGGCCCGCCTGGAGGCCGAGGCCACCCTGCGCGGCCCGGGCGCCCTGCACGCCCGGCTCGCGGCCGCCGATCCGGCCGCCGCGCAGGCGATCCTGCCCAGCAACGGCCGCCGCATCGTGCGCGCGCTGGAGGTCATCGAGATCACCGGCCGGCCGTTCACCGCGAACCTGCCCGGCCACGAGTCCGTCTACGACACGGTCCAGATCGGTGTGGACGTGGCCCGGCCCGAGCTCGACGAGCGGATCGCGCTCCGCGTGGACCGGATGTGGGAGGACGGGCTGGTGGAGGAGGTCCGCGCGCTGGAGGCCGTGGGGCTGCGCGACGGGATCACCGCGTCCAGGGCGCTCGGCTACCAGCAGGTGCTCACCGCGCTCGCCGGCGAGTGCACGCTGGAGGAGGCCCGGGCCGAGACGGTCCGCGCCACCAAGCGCTTCGCGCGCCGCCAGGACTCGTGGTTCCGCCGCGACCCGAGGGTGCACTGGCTCAGCGGGGCCGCCGCTGACCGGGGGGAACTCGCCGGACTCGCGCAGTCGTTGGTCGAACGAGCGGTCACAGCCTGATCACGTGATGGCATCGGGACGCCCCGCGCGCCCGTTCGGGGCCTGACGGCGTGCCATCATCGAACTTCCGCCGGTGCCGTCACCGGCGGTGAACGACGGCGTACGAAGTTCGAGTGGGAGGGCGCGTGGCGATGGAGGCCGGCCCTCGCGACACCGGTCGGGACGACACCCGACGGGAAACGGACCCGATGCTTCACGGTGAGCTCGCCGGGGCACAGGACGGGTTCGGCGGCGATGACCTCGGATCGGACGGCCTCGGGGCGGACAGCCTCGGGGCGGACGGCCTCGGGCTGCCCGCGGAGCCCGCGCGGCTGACCCCCGACGGCCCGGACGCGCCCGACTCCGCCGAGGCGGAGGCCGCCGGCGCCCCCGCCTTCGAGGTCGAGCTGCGCCCGCAGCGCAGACTGCGCCTGTGGCAGATCGCCCCCATCGTCGTGCTGGCCGCCTCCGGATCCCTGATGTTCGCCTTCCCGCTCGCCTTCGAGTTCGGTGACGGCGGAGCGGTCGTCGCCATGCTCGGGTTCCTGATCAGCTGCTGCGCGGGCGGCTGGGGCATGATGGCCGCGCGCCGCGTGGGCTACGCCCTGCCCGGGCTCCCCGCCCGCGGCTCCGGCCGGCTCCCCGACTGGCGGGTGGCCGCTCTGTACGCGCTGGTCGTGCTGGCCGTCGTGGCGCTCGCCGTATACCGGGTGGCCCGGCTCCGCTAGACGGGCCTAGGGCCGCCTCACCCGGCAGGACCCCGGTCCTGGCCCGTCGCGGCTCGGTACCATGGGCGGGTGACGCAGACGAGCCTCTCCTTCCTCAAGGGCCACGGCACCGAGAACGACTTCGTGATCGTCCCGGACCCGGACAACGCCATCGAGCTGCCGGCGTCCGCCGTCGCCCGGCTCTGCGACCGGCGGGCCGGGATCGGCGCCGACGGCGTACTGCACGTCGTCCGCTCCGCCGCGCACCCCGAGGCGGCGCACATGGCCGGCGAGGCCGAGTGGTTCATGGACTACCGCAACAGCGACGGCTCCGTCGCCGAGATGTGCGGCAACGGCGTTCGTGTCTTCGCCCGCTACCTCCAGCACGCGGGCCACGCCGAGGCCGGCGACCTGGCCGTCGCCACCCGGGGCGGCGTCAAGCGCGTGCACCTCGACAAGGCCGGTGACGTGACCGTCTCCATGGGCCGCGCCGAGCTGCCCGACGGCGAGGTCACCGTCTCCGTCGGAGACCGTTCCTGGCCCGCGCGCAACGTCAACATGGGGAACCCGCACGCGGTGGCGTTCGTCGACAGCCTGGACGACGCCGGGAAGCTGCTGGACCCGCCCCCGTACAGCCCGGCGTCCGCCTACCCGACCGGGGTCAATGTCGAGTTCGTCGTCGACCGGGGCCCCCGGCACGTCGCCATGCGCGTCCACGAGCGAGGCTCCGGCGAGACCCGCTCCTGCGGCACCGGTGCCTGCGCGGTCGCCGTGGCCGCCATCCGCCGCGACGGCGCGGACCCGGCCGTCACCGGCGCGCCCGCCACGTACACCGTCGATCTGCCCGGCGGCACCCTGCACATCACCGAACACCCCGACGGGCGGATCGAGATGACCGGACCCGCCGTCATCGTGGCCGAGGGCGAGTTCGATCCCGCCTGGCTCGCCGAAACGGCTTTCGTCTAGAGCCTCCCTCTAATGGGTGATCCGTTTCACGCTGAGCGAGAGGTGGACTGCGCCACGTGGTGGGGTCGGTAGCATCAGGCACCGGCCCTGAGGGCGCACCCCATGCCCGCCACCGCCGGTCGAAGCCGCCGGAGGTGCCCATGAGTGCAGAGGCCACGAACCCCGAAGCACGCCCCGAAGAGCGCCCAGAACTCCGCAGACGGGGCCGAACCAGGCTTGACCTGCGACGACTTGGGCGCGCCGCACTGCTCGGCCCCACGTCCAGGGACCGGCTGCCGGACGCGATCGGCCACGTCGCCGAAGCGCACCGCGCCCACCACCCGGACGCGGACCTGTCCGTACTGCGCCGCGCGTACCTGCTCGCCGAGACCTCGCACCGCGGCCAGATGCGCAAGAGCGGTGAGCCGTACATCACACATCCGCTCGCCGTCACGCTCATCCTGGCCGAACTCGGGGCCGAGACCACCACCTTGACGGCCTCCCTGCTCCACGACACCGTCGAGGACACCGACGTGACCCTCGATCAGGTCCGCGAGGAGTTCGGCGAGGAGGTCTGCTTCATCGTCGACGGCGTCACCAAGGTCGAGAAGATCGACTACGGGGCGGCCGCCGAGCCCGAGACCTTCCGCAAGATGCTCGTCGCCACCGGCAACGACGTCCGCGTGATGTCCATCAAGCTCGCCGACCGGCTGCACAACATGCGCACCCTCGGGGTGATGCGCCCCGACAAACAGGCCCGCATCGCCAAAGTCACCCGGGACGTGCTCATCCCGCTCGCCGAACGGCTCGGCGTCCAGGCCCTGAAGACGGAGCTCGAAGACCTGGTCTTCGCGATCCTGCACCCCGAGGAGTACGAGCACACCCGCGCCCTCATCGCGGCCCACGCGGGGGACCGCGACCCGCTGCCCGCCATCGCCGACTCCGTACGGACCGTCCTGCGCGAGGCCGGCATCGCCTCCGAAGTCGTGGTGCGGCCCCGGCACTTCGTCTCCGTGCACCGGATCGCCCTCAAGCGCGGGGAGCTGCGGGGGTCCGACTTCGGCCGCCTGCTGGTCCTCGTGGCCGAGAACGCGGACTGCTACGGCGTGCTCGGGGAGCTGCACACCTGCTTCACCCCGGTCGTCTCCGAGTTCAAGGACTTCATCGCCTCCCCGAAGTTCAACCTCTACCAGTCGTTGCACACGGCCTTCGCCACGCCCGAGGGGTACGTCGCCGAGGTGATCGTGCGGACCCGGCAGATGCACCGGGTCGCGGAGGCGGGGGTGGTGGCGCTCGGGAATCCGTACACGGCCCCGCCCGCGGCCGAGCCGGCCGACTGCGACGAGGAGCGGGTGGACCCGACGCGGCCCGGCTGGCTGTCGCGGCTGCTCGACTGGCAGCAGTCCGCGCCCGACCCCGACACCTTCTGGAACGTGCTGCGCTCCGAGCTGGCGCAGGACCGCGAGATCACCGTGTTCCGGGTCGACGGCGGCACGCTGGGCCTGCCGGCCGGCGCCAGCTGTATCGACGCCGCCTACGCGCAGCACGGCGAGGCGGCCCACGGCTGTATCGGCGCCCGGGTCAACGGGCGCCTGACCTCCCTGTCCTCCCGGCTCTCGGACGGGGACACCGTCCAACTGCTGCTCTCCCACGACGCCTCCTCCGGGCCGGCCGCCGACTGGCTGGACCACGCCAGGACCCCGGCCGCCCGGATCGCCATCAGCAGCTGGCTGGAGTCCCATCCCGACGGCGCCGGGCCCGCCGCGGCCGCGCCGCGGGCGCCACTGTCCGTGGTGGGGGCCCGGGGTGGTGGCGGCAACGCCGTCGCCGACCTGCCGGACGCCACCGTGCGGCTCGCGGGGTGCTGCACGCCGGTGCCACCGGACGTGGTCGAGGGGTTCGTCGTACGGGGCGGCGTCGTCACCGTGCACCGGGTGCGCTGCGCGACGGTGGCCCAGATGCGGGCGGTGGGGCGCACCCCCGTCGCCGTGCACTGGCGGGCGACCGCGGACTGCCGGGTCACCCTGCTCGCCGAATCGTTCGGCCGCCCGCACCTGCTCGCCGATCTGACCGAGGCCATCGCCCGCCAGGGGGTCGAAGTGGTCTCCGCGACCGTGGAACCGCCCGTCGAGCAGCGGGTCCGACACTCCTACACCCTCCAGCTGCCCGACGCGGCGGGACTCCCGGCCCTCATGCGTGCCATGCGGGACGTGCCGGGCGTCTACGACGTCAGCCGGGCGTAGCCCGCCCGACCCGTTCGAGTGGAGCCGTCCGCGCGCCGGGCGCGGGAAGGTGGCGGGCGCTGATATGCGGTAGTGGATGCAGCCCACCTCCCCGCGCCTGCGCGCCGCCCTGCTGGCCGCGGCCTCCCTCACCCTCGTCGCCGCGGTCCTGCCCCCGCCCAAGGCGCTCGGCATCGGCGACCCGTTGTTCCCGGAGCTAGGGAACCCGGGCTACGACGTGCTCTCGTACGACCTGTCCTTCGCGTACAAGAACAACAGCAGCCCCCTCGACGCGGTCACCGTCATCGACGCGCGCACCCTCACGCGGCTCGAATCCGTCAACCTGGACTTCACCCACGGAAAAGTGGCCTCCGTCGAGGTCAACGGGGAGCCGGCGCAGTTCGCGAGCGCGGGGGAGGACCTCGTGCTCACGCCCGCGCGGCCGGTCGCCGCCGACTCCGCCCTGCACATCGCCATCCGGCACACCAGCGATCCGCGCGGCCGCGGCGACGGCGGCTGGGTGGTCACCGAGGACGGGCTGGCGATGGCCAACCAGGCCGACGCCGCCCACCGGGTCTTCCCGTGCAACGACCACCCCGCCGACAAGGCGTACTTCACCTTCCGCATCACCGCGCCGGCCGGGCTGACGGCCGTCGCCAACGGCCTGCCGGGCATGTTCCCGGCCCACCGGACGGGCACCGCGACCACGTGGTCGTACCGGACCCTGCATCCGATGGCCACCGAACTGGCCCAAGTCTCGATCGGCGACTCGGCCGTCGTGCACGGCACCGGGCCGCACGGACTGCCGCTGCGCGACGTCGTCCCTGCGGCCGACCGGGAACGTCTGGAGCCGTGGCTGAAGAAGACGGCCGGGCACATCGAATGGATGGAGGCACGGGTCGGCCGCTACCCCTTCGAGAACTACGGGGTGCTGATCGCGAAGGCCAAGACCGGCTTCGAGCTGGAGACGCAGACGCTGTCGCTGTTCGAGAGCGGACTGTTCGCGGGGAGCGGGGGATATCCCGACTGGTACGTCGAGTCCGTGATGGTGCACGAACTGGCCCACCAGTGGTTCGGCGACAGCGTGACCCCGCGCGCCTGGTCGGACCTGTGGCTCAACGAGGGCCACGCCACCTGGTACGAAGCCCTGTACGCGGACGGCCTCGGCAAGTACTCCCTGGAGCGGCGCATGCGCGAGGCGTACCAGCGCTCGGACCAGTGGCGCGCGGCCGGCGGGCCGCCGGCCGCGCCGAAGCCGGCCGCCCCGGGCCAGAAGATCGGGTTGTTCCGGCCGGCGGTCTACGACGGGGCCGCGCTGATCCTGTACGCGCTGCGGCAGGAGATCGGGGCCGAGGCCTTCGACCGCGTGGAGCGTCGCTGGGTGAGCGAGCACCGGGACGCGGTCGCGGGCACGCAGGACTTCGTACGGCTGGCGTCCGAGGAGGCGGGACGCGACCTGGGGGCCTTCCTGGAGCCGTGGCTGTACGGGAAGAAGACGCCGGCCATGCCGGGGCATCCCGAGTGGAGCGGCCCGAAAAGCGTGTGACGCGTGCGGAACGGGCATGCCACCATCGACGAGGCCGTTCTCCGGGGCTCCGCGCGACGGGGGCTCCGCTTCGCGCGGGCAGCCGGGGAATCTCCCGGGAGTGTCACGCGTTGGACGTGACAGTGTTATGTCACGCGCGGGAGTAGCTTTGGCCTTGGCTCCGCTTCGCCTGACGCGGACGCATTCGAATACGACGTAAGGATCCAATGACCTCCTCTTCTTCCCCTTCCCAGGACGCGCGGGACGACGCACAGACTGCGGCGGACTCGCAGAGCTTCACCGAGAGCCTTCGGGCCGACGCCCTGATGGAAGAGGACGTCGCCTGGAGCCACGAGGTCGACGGTGACCGGGACGGCGCGCAGTACGAGCGCTCCGAGCGCGCGGCCCTGCGCCGCGTGGCCGGCCTCTCCACCGAACTCGAGGACGTCACCGAGGTCGAGTACCGCCAGCTCCGCCTGGAGCGGGTCGTACTCGTGGGCGTGTGGACCTCCGGCACGGCGCAGGACGCGGACAACTCCCTCGCGGAGCTCGCCGCCCTCGCCGAGACGGCGGGCGCACTCGTACTCGACGGCGTGATCCAGCGCCGCGACAAGCCCGACCCGGCCACCTTCATCGGTTCCGGCAAGGCCCGCGAGCTGCGCGACATCGTCATGGAGAGCGGCGCCGACACCGTCGTCTGCGACGGCGAGCTCAGCCCCGGCCAGCTCATCGCCCTCGAAGACGTCGTCAAGGTGAAGGTGGTCGACCGGACCGCCCTCATCCTCGACATCTTCGCCCAGCACGCCAAGTCCCGGGAGGGCAAGGCACAGGTCGCGCTCGCGCAGATGCAGTACATGCTGCCGCGCCTGCGTGGCTGGGGTGCCTCGCTGTCCCGGCAGATGGGCGGCGGCGGCGGTGGCGGCATGGCCACCCGAGGCCCCGGTGAGACCAAGATCGAGACCGACCGGCGCCGGATCCGCGAGAAGATGGCGAAGATGCGCCGGGAGATCGCGGAGATGAAGACCGGCCGCGACATCAAGCGGCAGGAACGGCGCCGCAACAAGGTGCCCTCGGTCGCCATCGCCGGATACACCAACGCAGGCAAGTCCTCGCTGCTCAACCGTCTCACGGGCGCGGGCGTACTCGTGGAGAACGCGCTGTTCGCCACGCTCGACCCGACCGTGCGCCGGGCCGAGACGCCGTCCGGCCGGATCTACACCCTGGCCGACACGGTCGGCTTCGTCCGGCACCTGCCCCACCACCTCGTCGAGGCGTTCCGCTCCACGATGGAGGAGGTCGGCGACTCCGACCTCATCCTGCACATCGTGGACGGCTCGCACCCGGCTCCGGAGGAGCAGCTGGCGGCGGTCCGCGAGGTCATCCGCGAGGTCGGCGCCGTCAAGGTGCCCGAGATCGTGGTGATCAACAAGGCGGACGCGGCGGACCCGCTGGTCCTCCAGCGCCTGCTGCGGATCGAACGGCGCTCCATCGCCGTCTCGGCGCGCACCGGCCAGGGCATCGAGGAACTCCTCGCGCTCATCGACGCCGAGCTGCCGCGGCCGGCGATCGAGGTCGAGGCCGTCGTGCCGTACACGCGCGGCTCCCTGGTCGCCCGCGTGCATGCCGAGGGTGAGGTGATCTCCGAGGAGCACATCGCGGAGGGCACCCTGCTCAAGGCGCGGGTGCACGCGGAACTGGCGGCGGAGTTCGCTCCGTACGTGCTCGCGAAGCACTGACGCGGCGGCCCCCGGGTCGCGCCGCACACGAAGAGGGCCCCCGCGGTGCGGGGGCCCTCTCCTGTCATGCGGTACGTTCGCGGGACCGCCGCCCGGTCACGAGACCGGGGACCGTCCGGCTACTTGAACTTGCCGCTCACCGCGTCGAAGATGCCCTTCGCCTCCGGACCCAACCGGGGCCCGGCCAGCCAGCCGGCCTTCGCGGGGCCGATCGAGGTGTTCGACACCAGCGCCGGCTTGCCGTCGGCGCCCGCCGCGACCCAGCCGCCGCCCGAGGAACCGCCGGTCATCGTGCAACCGATGCGGTACATCGCCGGGTCGGTCGTGTTCAGCGCCAGCCGGCCCGGCTTGTCGGTGCACTGGAAGGCCTTCTGGCCGTCGAACGGAGCGGCCGCCGGGTAACCGGTGGCCGTCATGTTCGCGATCTTGGGCGTGGTCGGAGCGGTGAACTCCACCGGGAGCGCCGTACCGACCGTCTCCTCCAGGGACTTGCCGCCACCCTTCTCGGGGGTCACGTGCAGCACCGCGAAGTCGTACGGAGCGCCCGCGCCGCCGGTCGGGCCGCCGGTCGCGATCCACTGGTCGGACGTCTGCGCCCAGTCGCTCCACCACACGCCGTAGGGGGCCACTTGCTCCCGGGGCGCGCCCTTGAGCGCGGCCGCCGGCTTGCCCGCGTTGTTGTACGACGGGACGAAGGCGATGTTGCGGTACCAGCCGCCGGACTTGCCCGCGTGCACGCAGTGGCCGGCCGTCCAGACCATGTTGGACTTGCCGGGGTGGGCCGGGTCCTTGACCACGGTCGCCGAGCAGACCATCGAGCCCTCGGGGCCGTCGAAGAAGACCTTGCCGGAGGCCGGGACGCTCTGGTGGTAGGGCGGGTTCACGGCCTTGGCCGCCACCGGGGCCGGGACGGGATCGGTCACGCCCTGGTCCTTGCCCGCGTCGGGGTCGACGGCCGGGGGCTGCGGGGTCTTGTCGGCATCACGCATCCGGTCCGGGTCCCACAGGTCCTCGATGATCGGGTTGATGTAGTCGCCCGCCTCGCGGAGCCAGTCCTCCCTCTTCCAGTCCTTCCACGCACCCCCCTTCCACTTCTCCAGGTCGATGCCGTGCTCCTTGAGCTTGTCCTTGAGGCTGTCCGGGATCTTCACCCCGTCCAGGCTGGTGGGCAGGCTCGCCGCCACGGTCGGCTTGGCGTCGGTCTCACCGTCGCCGGGCCCGCACGCCGCGGCGGTCAGCGCGAGCGCGGCCGAGCACAGGATCGCGGTGACCGGTCGGATCGGTCGCATGTCGTGAATCCCCCTGGTGGTTCGGGATGGTGCATGGGTGGCTGCCTGGATGGCGCCTGGGTTGCAGCACCCCACTATGCCGCTGCCGAGGGGGACGGCACAGGCCGGGGCGACGGTTCCGCCGGCGGGGGCCGAATCCCCGCGCGGGACAAGGATCTTGGGGGTACCCGTGATCCGCCGCCGCCACCGTCGTTGGTACGCACGGGGGATGGGGGAGCCGCGTTGGTGTTCGAGGCGCGCTCCGGGAGAGAACCGTGCGGGAGGAGCGACATCCGTGGCTTTGACGAGCGGGCAGGCCGAGGCCGCGGCGCACGTCCTGCCCCGGGCCGGCCGGGGACCGCAGGCCGGCCGGGGACCTGGTACGGACGTGGGGCCGGAGGCGGTCCCGGACGCCGGGGGCATGGTGGGAGCGGCCGCGGGGCTGGTTGCGGGTCGGGCGGCGGATCCGGTGGCGTCGCCGGCCGCGGGGCCGGTTTCGGGTGGGGCGGCGGGGCCGTATTCGGGTCGGGCCGCGGGGCCTGGTGCGTCGCCGGCTGCGGGGCTGGTAGCGGGTCGGGCGGCGGATCCGGTGGCGTCGCCGGCCGCGGGGCTGGATTCGGGTGGGGCGGCGGGGCCGTATTCGGGTCGGGCCGCGGGCCCTGGTGCGTCGCCGGCCGCGGGGCTGGTAGCGGGTCGGGCGGCGGATCCGGTCGAGCCGCCGGCCGCGGGGCCGGTTGCGGGTCGGGCCGCGGGGCCTGGTGCGTCGCCGGCCGCGGGGCTGGTAGCGGGTCGGGCCGCGGGGCCGGTTGCGGCGTCGGGTGAGGGCATCTTGCGGCGGCAGGCCCAACGGGAGTCCGCCGCGCGGACGTACGCGCGTTCCCTGCCCATCGTCCCGGTCCGCGCCCGCGGACTGACCATCGAGGGCGCGGACGGACGGCGCTACCTCGACTGCCTCTCCGGCGCCGGCACCCTCGCCCTCGGCCACAACCACCCGGTGGTGCTCGAAGCCATCCGCGGAGTGCTCGACTCCGGGGCGCCGTTGCACGTCCTGGACCTGGCGACTCCGGTCAAGGACGCCTTCACCACGGAGCTCTTCGCGAACCTGCCCGCCGGGCTGGCCGCCGACGCCCGCATCCAGTTCTGCGGCCCGGCGGGTACGGACGCCGTGGAAGCCGCACTCACGCTCGTCCGCACCGCCACCGGCCGGTCGGGACTGCTCGCCTTCACCGGGGCCTACCACGGCATGACCGCCGGGGCATTGGAGGCCTCGGGCGGTGCGAGGGACGTACGGGTGACCCGGCTGCCGTATCCGCAGGACTACCGCTGCCCGTTCGGGGTCGGCGGCGCCGAGGGGGCGGAACTGTCGGCCCGTTGGACGCAGTCCCTGCTGGACGACCCCAAGGGCGGAGTGGCCCCGCCCGCCGGGATGATCGTCGAACCCGTCCAGGGCGAGGGAGGCGTCCACCCCTCCCCGGACGCCTGGCTGCGCACGATGCGGGAGATCACGGCGGAGCGGGGGATCCCGCTCATCGCCGACGAGGTCCAGACGGGGGTCGGGCGGACCGGAGCCTTCTGGGGCGTCGACCACGCCGGGGTCGTGCCCGATGTGATGGTGCTGTCCAAGGCCATCGGCGGCAGCCTGCCGCTCGCGGTCATCGTGTACCGGGCGGAGCTGGACCAGTGGGCTCCCGGAGCCCATGCCGGGACCTTCCGAGGCAACCAACTGGCCATGGCGGCGGGCACCGCGACACTGGCCTACGTCCGGCGCAACGGCCTCGCGGACCGCGCACGGGTCCTGGGCGCGCGGATGCTGGCCTCCCTGCGCGGCCTGGCCGCGCACCACGCCGCCATCGGGGACGTACGGGGCCGCGGGCTGATGATCGGCGTCGAACTCATCGACCCCGACACCGGCGAAGCCGCGCCCGCCCTCGCGGTGGCCGTCCGCCAGGCGTGCCTGGACCGGGGCCTGATCGTCGAACTCGGAGGCCGCCACTCCAGCGTCGTCCGCCTCCTGCCTCCGCTGACCCTGACCGACGAACAGGCCGCGGCCGTCCTCGACCGCCTCGCCGACGCCATCCCCGCCGCCACCCGCCGCTAAGGACCCCCATGCCCGACCCCATCCACCCCGGCCTCCCACAGCCCCCCCGGCCCCCGGCCTACCCCGCCCCGGCGTCCCCGGCCGTCCCGGTGGCCTGGGCTGCCCCGGCTGCCACGGCCCTGGCCGCCCCCGCCCCGGCTGCCACGGCCCTGGCCGCCCCCGCCCCGGCTGCCACGGCCCTGGCCGCCCCCGCCCCGGCTGCGCCGGCCGTCCCGGCCGCCCCCGCCCCGGCTGCGCCGGCCGTCCCGGCCGCCCCCGTCCCGGTGGCGCCGGCCTCGGCTGCCCCGACCCCGACTCTGGCCGCCCCCGCCCCGGCCGTCCCGGCTGCCCCAGTGGCCTCCGCCTTGGCCGCCCCCGTCCTGATGGCCCCGGTGCCGGCCGCCCCCGTCCAGGTGGCCCCGGCTCCCCTGGCCGCCCCCGTCCCGGCGGCCCAGGCGGCCCCCGCCCTGGCCGCCCCAGTCCCGGTAGCCCCGGCTGCCCCCGCCCTGGCCGCTCCCCTCCTGGTGACCCCGGATGCCCCTACCCCGGCCGCCCCCGCCTCGGCTGCCCTGGCCGTCCCGGTGGCCCCGGCTGCCCCAGCCGTCCCGGCTGGCCCCGCCTTGGCCGCCCCCGTCCCGGTGGCCTCGGCTGCCCCGATCCCGGCCGCCCCTCCGAGAGTCGTAGGTCCGCCCGCAACCCCGGCCGCGCTGGACGCCGCTTCCCCGACGCCACCCCCTCCCGGACCGAGCAGCGCATCCCCGCCTCCGGCGCCGGGCGGACCGGGCTTGCCGAACGGAGCCCCCCCAACCTCCACACCCCTTCCGCCGGGCGGGCGGCCCGGCCTGACCGCGCCGGGCAGCGCCTGGACGCCTCCTTCCGCGCAGGCCGCGCCCGGTTTTGTGGGGCTGCCTCCGCTCGCGCAGGCCAGGACGGGCGGAGTCTTCCCGACGCCTACGCCGGGCGGGCAGGTCGCGGGGGACACTGCTCTGCCGTTGTTTCCGGCCCCCGCCGGCCTTGCGCTGAAGTCACCCGACTCGGCCACGCCGGACGGGCCACTGCCGCCGCTTGCGACTCCCGCGCGGCCCGGGTCGGCGGGAGCTTCGCCGACCTCGCCGTCTTCGCCGGTCGCAGCCGGGGGCGCGGCCGCCGGGCCCGGCCTGTGGGCGTCGCCCGCCGCCCCGGCCGCGACTGCGCTGGGCGCGTCCGGGACGGCGTTGGCGTCCTCCGCGCCGACGATGTCCGGCGGCCCTCTGCCCTCCGTATCGGCCTCCAGCGCGGCTGAGGCTTTCGCCCTTCTGCCGGTGTCGCCGCGCCCTACCGTGCCTGCCGGGTCCCTGCTGTCACCGAGGCCTCAGGCGGTGGCCTCACCGGGCGAGGCTTCGCCGCCCCTGCCACTTCCGGATGGTGCCGCAGTGCCTGACTTCGAAGCATCGCCGTCTCACGCTGCCGCGTCCCCTCAGCCCGCGGCTGCGCTGGGCGATCCGTCCCCGTCGGCTTCTGCGCATGCCGCGCCGAGCAGGCCTCTGCCGTCCCTGGAGGCCCCCGGCGGGTCTGAGGCACCCGGCCTCGCGCCATCCAGGCCGGATACTGCCGTCTCCGCCCCGATCCCGGCCATCCCGCTGCCGACCCCGCCGACTCCCGGTCTCGCTGTGTCCGACGAAGATCAGCCCTCCTTGTCGCCCTCGGCCGGGGTCGGAGTCGCCGCCCGCCAGCTGCTGCCGCCGGACGGCCCGCAGCAGACTCAGCCGGTCCCCGTACCCGCCGAGCCGGGCGAAGCGGAGTCCGCCTCGTCGGCTTCTGCCGGGGTCGGGGTCTCGGCCCGCCGGCTACTGCCGCTGGGGGGCCCGCAGCAGACTCTGTCGGCACCCGTAGCCGCTGTGACCGGCGAAGCGCAGTCCGCCTTGTCGGCCTCCGCCGGGGCTCTGGCTTCCGGTCGATGGCCGACTCTGTCGGGTTCCGCGCTGCCGGGCGGGTCGCTGTTGACGATGTCGACTTCCGCGTCGGCCGTTCCGGGCGGGACCGAGCCGTCGGTGTCGGGCGGGCCGGACCCGGACCGGGCCGCCGTGACTGGGCTCGCGCTCCGGCGGGCCGCCCCTGTCGACTCCCGCGTTCGGTCCGCTGGTGACGTGGCAGCCCTCACCTCGGCGGCCGCCGACGGGATGCTGCCGACGCCGTCCGGGTCCCCTACTTCCGAGCGGCCCCCGACCGCGTCTGCCGAGCCCCTGCCCCCGTCGGGTGCTACCTACCGCACCCCGGCCGGGGCGGGCACGGAGCCCGTCCCGGCCGCCGCCACTCCCGTGGGGGCGGCAGCTCCGTCGGCCCCCGCCCCGGCCCCCGTGCCGGCCGCTTGGAGTGGGCCCGCGCTCGCCACGCCCCCTCATACCGGCATGCCGGCAACCACGTCCGGCCCGGCCGCGCTGCCCCCGACTGCTTCCGGCGCGGCAGCACCGGACATCGGCGCCCGGGCCGCCGCCGCCGGCAGCGAATCCAGGACACCGCTGTCGGGTCCGGCGCCGGCGACTCCCTCCGGCACCCCATCTGCGGCGGACCGTACCGCCTCGCCTGACCCCGTCGTCTCGCCCCCTGGGTCTGATGCGGCAGCCCAGGCTTTCCCAGCCGCGCCGGAAGCCCGGCCCGCTTCGAGTCTCGCCGCGGGGACCGCGGCGCCGCCGCCGGTCGGGCCCTGTCCGGCGCCCTCCGGCGCCGCCGACCCGGCTGCGCCCACCGCGGGGCAGGGGCAGCGGGACGGGCTGTCGGAGGCAGCACGGCCGGGGGCATTGCCGGGGTGGCCCGCCCAGTCGCCCGCCCCCGCTGGGTCCTGGGCTCCGCCGGCTCCGGCCGCCGGCGCCGTGAAAACGCCCGGGTCCACCGGGGACGCGGCGACCTCCGCACGCCGCGAGCCGTCTCCGACGTGGTCCGGCGCCTGCGAACCGCCCGCGCAAGACACCACCTCCCCGGGCCCATCCGGGCCCCCGGATGCCCTACCGGCATCCGGGGACCGGCCCGCTCCGCCCGCCGGGCTGACCGCCGAGTCCCTGCCGGGCATGCCCGGCCAGGGCATGCCGTGGCCGGCGGCCGAGCCGCGGCCCGGAGGGGAGACCGCCACCGTGCCGCGGCAGAAGGACGGCACGGTACGACCCCGCGCGGGCGCGGGCGACCCACTGGACCACCCCGAACCCCGGGTCGCCGCCGAGGCCGCGACCGTGGAGGGCCTCCTGCGGTGCTGGGTCCGCGAGACCGGACTCGGTCAACCGGCCGGTCCCGTGCTGCGCGTTCCCCTGCCCGCGACCGGCGCCGCGCTGCTCGTCGCCGTCCGCTACTGGTCCGCAGCCGGCTGGCACCGCTTCGGCCCGGCCCGGATCGAAGGCGCCCCCGCCGCCGCCCCCGCAGTGGACGCCGTCACGCTCGCCGCGCTGATCTCCCGCGAAGGCAGCGCCGCGGCCGCCGATGCCGCGCCCGCCAGTGCGGCACTCGGTAGTGCGGACCTCGTCGGCCGGGTCGCCGACTCGGTGCACCGGACCGCCGAGTTCATCGACGACCGCCGCCGGCGCCCGGCCGCCCCGAGCCCCGTGGCCGCGAACCGGTTCCTCACCGCCGAACAGTCCCTCCTCCTGGGCCACCCGCTGCATCCGACCCCGAAGAGCCGCGAAGGCCTCTCCGAAGCCGAAGTGCGCTGCTACTCACCCGAACTGCACGGCTCCTTCCCCCTGCACTGGATGGCGGTCGAGCCCGCCGCCCTCGCCACCGACTCTGCCTGGACCGAGCGGGGTCGCCCGGTCTCCGCCGCCCGACTGCTGGGCCGCCTCGCCCCCGGCCTTTCGGTGCCCGACGGCGCCACCCCCCTTCCCCTTCACCCCTGGCAGGCCCGTGACCTGCTGCAGCGTCCCGCGGTCGCCGCCCTTCGCGACGCCGGACTCCTGCACGACCTGGGCCCGTACGGCGAGCCTTGGTACCCCACCTCCTCCATCCGTACCGTCCACCGGCCCGGTGCCCCCGCGATGCTCAAGCTCTCCCTGGGCCTGCGCATCACCAACTCCCGCCGTGAGAACCTCCGCAAGGAACTCCACCGGGGCGTCGAGGTGCACCGGCTGCTCCGCACCGGCCTCGCCGAGCAGTGGCAAGCCGCCCACCCCGGCTTCGACATCGTCCGCGACCCCGCCTGGGTCGCCGTAGACGCCCCGGACGGCACCCCCGTCCCCGGGCTCGACGTCATGCTCCGCCACAACCCCTTCCGCCCGGACGACGACGCCCTTTGCATCGCCGCACTCACCGCACCCCGCCCGTGGCCGGGGCGGACCACCATGACCTCCCGTCTCGCCGAGACCGTCGCGCGTCTCGCCGCGACCACCGGACGGACCACGTCCGCCGTCTCCGCCGAGTGGTTCCTGCGCTATCTCGACCACGTCGTCCTGCCCGTCCTCGCCTTCGACGCGCTCGCCGGCATCGCCCTCGAAGCGCACCAGCAGAACACGCTGGTCCTCCTCGACCCGGCCGGCTGGCCGGTCGGCGGCCGCTACCGCGACAACCAGGGCTATTACTTCCGTGAATCACGCCGCGCGGAACTCGAACGCCGCCTCGCCGGCATCGGCTCCGCCAGCGACACCTTCGTCTCCGACGAGGTGACCGATGAACGGTTCGCCTACTACCTCGGCATCAACAACGTGCTCGGCCTCATCGGTGCCTTCGGGTCCCAGCGGCTCGCCGACGAGCGCGTCCTGCTCGCCGCCTTCCGCCGCTTCCTCGGCAAAGCCAAGGGCCTGGGCCCGCTCCCTGCGCGGCTGCTCGACTCGCCCACCCTGCGCTGCAAGGCGAATCTGCTCACCCGCCTGGGAAACCTCGACGAGCTGGTCGGCCCCGTCGACACCCAGTCCGTTTACGTCACCATCGCCAACCCCCTTCACGATTGACGCGTCCGTACCGACACGGAGAAGAGCCCTCGATGCCCTCCACCGCCTTCCACACCGATGCGCCCCACACCGATGCCTCCCGCACCGCCGCGCCGCATCTCACCGCCCGGCAGCTGCCCCTGCTCGCCGAAGCGGATCTGCTCGACTCCCCGGCGGGCTGGGGCTGCATCACCACACGCGCCGGAGCCTTCCGCCTGGAACCCCTACGGCTCGACCGTGACCTGGACCTGCTCGCCCGGTGGATGAACGACCCGGATGTGGCTGCTTACTGGGAACTCGCCGGCCCCGCCGCCGTCACCGCCGCCCACGTGCGGGCACAGTTGGACGGGGGCAGCCGCAGCATCCCTTGCCTCGGCCTCCTCAACGGCACGCCGATGAGTTATTGGGAGATCTACCGGGCCGACCTCGACCCGCTCTCCGCGCACTACCGGGCGCGCCCCCACGACACGGGTATCCACCTGCTCATCGGGGACGGCACGAACCGCGGCCGCGGTCTGGGCACCATGCTCCTGCGCGCCGTCGCCGACCTGGTGCTCGACAACCACCCTCGTTGCATGCGCGTCATCGCCGAACCGGACATCCGCAACACCCCCTCCGTATCAGCCTTCCTGAACTCCGGTTTCCGCTGTTCCACGGAGATCGAACTGCCCGGCAAGCGCGCGGCGCTGATGATCCGCGAGCGGGCGCTGCGCAATCTCCTCTGAGTGCCGCTCCGCACGTCCCGGATCACACACGCACACCCACCCGCCTCCCGCTCTCCGTGTGCAGCGTCCGTATCTCTCACATCGAAAACTCTGCGTCGCGCAGCAAAGTTCCCGAGCTTCCGAGGAGTCCCGTGCAGAATTTCTCCGCAGCCCCAGACTCCGCAGGCGCCCGCTTCTCGGACACCGTCCTCCCATCGCCGCAGCACCCGTGCACCCCGCCCGAACTGAATGGTCCGACCTGGGACGCGGCTGCCCGCCGCCTGCTCGCCAAGATGCTCGGCGAGTTCGCCTACGAGGAGATCATCAGCCCCGTCCCCGCGCCGGGTGCTTCCGCCGACGCCTGGACGCTGACCCTCGACGACGGCAGCAGTCTCGGCTTCCGAGCCCGCCGCCGCGCGTACGGCAGCTGGCACATCACCCCCGACACCATCACCCTCACATCGGCGCCCGCCCCGCCCACCACCGCCCCATCGGCCGAAGCCCCATCGGCCGAAGCCCCGTCGGCCGACGCCGCCCCGCCACCTGCCACCCCGCCACCCGCCGCCCCGCCGGCCCCCGGCACCCCGATCGCCTTCGGCGACCCGTACGCCTTCCTCATCCGCACCCGCGGCCTCCTCGGTCTCGACGGCGCCACCCTCGGCCACGTGGTCCGCGAGCTCAGCGCCACCCTCGCCGCGGATGCCCGTATCCACCACACCGCGCTCACCGCCGACGTCCTCGGCGACCTCGACTACGCCGCCCTCGAAGGCCATCAGACCGGGCACCCGTGGCTCGTCCTCAACAAGGGACGGATCGGGTTCTCCGCTTCCGACGCCGCCGCCTGGGCCCCCGAGGCCCGCACGGGCCAGCGCCTTCCCTGGCTCGCCGCCCACACCTCCCTCGCGCACTACCGCGGCACCGCCGGCCTGGAGGACCCCGCACGCCTCTACTCCGCCGAGCTCGACCCGATCACCCGTGACCTCTTCGACCGGACCCTGCGCGACCGCGGTCTCGACCCGCGCGGCTACCTCTACCTCCCGGTCCACCCCTGGCAGTGGGACGAGGTCCTCCTCCCGCTCTTCGCCCCGGCCGTAGCCGCCGGCACCCTGGTACCGCTCCCCGCGGACCCCGACGTCCGCCTCCCCCAGCAGTCCGTCCGCACCTTCCTCAACGTCACGCGCCCCGACCGCCACAGCGTCAAACTGCCGCTCTCCGTCTTCAACACCATGGTCTGGCGCGGCCTGCCCTCGGACCTGGCCCTCGCCGCACCCGCCGTCACCGCCTGGATCCACTCCCTCCGCGACGCGGACCCCTTCCTCCGAGACGAATGCGGAGTGATCCTGCTCGGCGAAGTCGCCTCCGTCACCGTCCGCCACCCCGTCTACGACGCGCTCCCCGACGTCCCCTACCAGTACAAGGAGCTCCTCGGCGCGATCTGGCGCGAGCCGCTGACCGGCCACCTCGCCCCCGGCGAGCGCGCTCGTACCCTCGCCTCGCTCCTCCACACCGATCCCCGCGGCCGGTCCTTCACCGCCGAGCTGGTCGCCCGGTCGGGCCTCGCCCCCACCGCCTGGCTCCAGCACCTGTTCGCCGCCCTGCTGCCCCCGCTGCTCCGCTTCCTCTACCGCTACGGGACCGTGTTCTCCCCGCACGGCGAGAACACCGTCGTGATCTTCGACGCGCACGATGTCCCGGTCCGGCTCGCGGTCAAGGACTTCGTGGACGACATCAACATCAGTGCCGAGCCGCTGCCCGAACTGGCTTTTATGCCCGAGGATGTCCGGGCCGTACTGCTCGCCGAGCCCGCGGACTACCTGCCGCAGTTCATCCACTCCGGGCTCTTCGTCGGAGTCTTCCGCTACCTCTCGGCCCTCTGCGAAGACTGCCTCGGAGTCCCCGAGGACACGTTCTGGTCCCTCGTACGGGCGGAGATCCTGCGCCACCACGCCCGCTTCCCGGAGCTCGAGGAGCGCTACGAGCGCTTCGACCTCCTCGGCGAACGCATCGTCCGGCTCTGCCTCAACAGGAACCGCCTGTACGAGGACGGCTACCGTGACCGCCCCGACCGGCCGCACGCCGTGCGGTACGGCACCGTGCCGAACCCCTTGTACCGGCCGTGAGTCCTCATTGGTGCGGTCGGTGTCGGTGGCGCCCCGTAGGGTTGGCACTGCTATGACGAAGCCCTCCCTCCCCGACCTGCTGCACGCCGCCGTCACCGCCGTCGGCGGCACGGAGCGCCCCGGCCAGGTGGCCATGGCCGAAGCCGTCGCCGAAGCGATCGACGACAACTCCCACCGCCTCATCCAGGCCGGTACCGGTACGGGCAAGTCCCTCGGCTACCTGGTGCCGGCCCTCGCGCACGGCGAGCGCGTGGTCGTCGCCACGGCGACGCTGGCCCTTCAGCGCCAGCTCGTCGAGCGCGACCTGCCCCGGACCGTGGAGGCGCTGCATCCGCAGCTCCGCCGCCGCCCGCAGTTCGCCATGCTCAAGGGCCGTTCCAACTACCTGTGCCTGCACCGCCTCCACGAGGGTGCCCCGCAGGACGAGGAGGACGGCCTCTTCGACCAGTTCGAGGCGGCCGCCCCGACCAGCAAGCTGGGGCAGGACCTGCTGCGCCTGCGCGACTGGGCGGACGAGACGGAGACCGGCGACCGCGACGACCTGACCCCGGGCGTCTCCGACAAGGCCTGGTCGCAGATCTCCGTTTCCTCCCGCGAGTGCCTGGGCGCGACGAAGTGCGCGTACGGCGCCGAGTGCTTCGCGGAGGCCGCCCGCGAGCGGGCCAAGCTCGCGGACGTGGTCGTCACCAATCACGCGCTCCTCGCCATCGACGCCATCGAAGGCGCCCCCGTGCTCCCGCAGCACGAGGTACTGATCGTCGACGAGGCCCACGAGCTGGTCTCACGGGTGACCGGGGTCGCGACGGGCGAGCTCACCCCCGGCCAGGTCAACCGCGCCGTGAAGCGGTCGGCGAAACTCGTCGACGAGAAGACCGCGGACTCCCTGCAGACTGCTTCGGAGACCTTCGAGCGCGTCATGGAGCTGGCGCTCCCCGGTCGGCTGGAGGAGATCCCCGAGGACCTCGGCTACGCACTGATGGCCTTGCGCGACGCCTCGCGCAACGTGATCTCGGCGATCGGCAACACGCGGGACAAGTCCGTCCACGACGAGGACGCCGTCCGCAAGCAGGCCCTCGCCGCGGTCGAGAGCGTGCACGGCGTCGCGGAACGGATCATGACCGGCTCCGAGTACGACGTTGTCTGGTACGAACGCCACGACCGCTTCGGCGCCACCCTCCGGGTCGCTCCGCTGTCGGTCTCGGGCCTGTTGCGCGAGAAGCTGTTCGAGGACCGCTCGGTGGTCCTGACCTCGGCCACCCTCAAGCTCGGCGGCGACTTCAACGGTGTCGCGGCGTCGATGGGTCTGTCCCCGGAGGGTGTCGAAGGGGACGACGTACCGCTGTGGAAGGGCCTGGACGTCGGTTCGCCGTTCGACTACCCGAAGCAGGGCATCCTCTACGTCGCCAAGCACCTGGCCACCCCCGGCCGTGAGGGCACGCGCGGCGACATGATGGACGAGCTCGCCGAGTTGATCGAGGCGGCCGGCGGCCGCACCCTCGGACTGTTCTCCTCGATGCGCGGCGCGAAGGCGGCCGCCGAGGAACTGCGCTCCCGGCTCGACCATCCGATCCTGCTCCAGGGCGAGGAGACGCTGGGCGAGCTGATCAAGAACTTCGCGGCCGATCCGAAGACCTGCCTGTTCGGCACGCTGTCGCTCTGGCAGGGCGTGGACGTTCCCGGCGCCAGCTGCCAGCTGGTGGTCATGGACAGGATTCCGTTCCCGCGCCCCGACGACCCGCTGATGAGCGCCCGGCAGAAGTCGGTCGAGGAGCGCGGCGGGAACGGCTTCATGGCCGTCGCCGCGACACATGCGGCGCTGCTCATGGCCCAGGGCGCGGGCCGGCTCGTACGGGCCACCGGTGACAAGGGCGTCGTCGCGGTCCTGGACCCGCGGCTGGCCACGGCCCGGTACGGGAGCTTCCTGCGGGCCACCCTGCCGGACTTCTGGTACACCACGGACCGCAACCAGGTCCGCCGTTCGCTGGCTGCGATCGACGCCGCCGCACGGGCCGAGGACAACTAGTGGTGCGGCCGGGAAGGTGTGCCGGGCGCTGCGACCCGGTGGACCTGCCCGGTGGCGGCACGAGACACAAAGCAGCTCCGGGACCGGCGCAGTAGGTCCCGGAGCTGGATGGGGGCGCGGGGAATTCAGACCCGGCGCAGTACCGCGACGACCTTGCCGAGGATGGTGGCCTCGTCGCCGGGGATCGGCTGGTACGCGGCGTTGTGCGGGAGCAGCCAGACGTGGCCGTCCTCGCGCTTGAACCGCTTGACCGTGGCCTCGCCGTCGAGCATGGCGGCGACGATGTCGCCGTTCTCCGCGACGGGCTGGCGACGGACCGTGACCCAGTCACCGTCACAGATGGCGGCCTCGATCATCGAGTCGCCGACGACCTTCAGGCAGAACAGCTCACCGTCACCGACCAGCTGGCGGGGGAGGGGGAACACGTCCTCCACCGACTCCTCGGCGAGGATCGGGCCACCGGCCGCGATCCGGCCGACCAGGGGCACGTAAGAGGCGGCGGGCTTGCCCGTGGTGTCCGTGGGCTGCGAGCTGGGCTGGTCGGAGCCGCGTACCTCGTACGCCCGGGGGCGGTGCGGGTCGCGGCGGAGGAAGCCCTTGCGCTCCAGGGCCATGAGTTGGTGTGCGACCGACGAGGTGCTCGACAGGCCGACGGCCTGGCCGATCTCCCGCATCGACGGCGGGTAACCGCGCCGCTGCACCGAGTCCCGGATGACCTCGATGACCCTCCGCTGGCGGTCCGTGAGCCCGGAGCTGTCGGCGCGGATGCCTGGAGGTCGCCCTGGCATCGAGCGTGCGGGCCGTACGGGCTCCGCCTCCGGGTTCGGGCTTGCGTCATTCATGGCATGCACCGGCTCGAGTCGGCTCTGGGAGCGGTTCTGGGCAGTGATGGTGGCACTGTCTGCGGTGGTGGTCACGTCGGCCCCTCTCGAAATGTTCTCCCTAGCTGGACAACGGTAGTAGCTTTCGAAAGGTTGCGCCAAACACACGTTCGAGTGAAAAATCCGAGATCACCCGCCGTGGTCAGAACGGGGGGTGTATAGCCGGCGATCGGGCCATCCGAGCCGAACGCGGGTTCGGCTTCGGAGCCACTGCTTACGGTACCCTTCCGGGTCGGGTCGCCGCCGTTCCGGTCTGCGCCAGTGTGGCACCGCGAGGCCACGTATCCAGCCATTGGGCGCGGCGACACGCAGAGCGCCGCAAATCCAGCGCAACCCAAGATCTAGTGGTTGGATGAGCGCTGCCACCCAGAAGTTGTGGTCCTCGGTCTGCTGAGGTCCCCGGCATCGCATATGCTTGTGGCTGCTTCCCGAGCCCCCGACAGAGCTTCGACTCTGCCGTTCAATGGTCTCGTGAGGTGATTCAGTCGTGCCAAGAGGAGGGTGAGGGAACCATGCACTGCCCCTTCTGCAGGCACCCCGACAGCCGTGTCGTCGACAGTCGGACCACCGACGACGGCACGTCGATCCGCAGGCGCCGTCAGTGCCCCGACTGCTCCCGTCGCTTCACGACTGTGGAGACGGCCTCGCTGATGGTGATCAAGCGCAGCGGGGTGACCGAACCCTTCAGTCGTACCAAGGTCATCTCCGGCGTGCGCAAGGCGTGCCAGGGGCGGCCGGTCACCGAGGACGCCCTCGCCAAACTCGGCCAGCGGGTCGAGGAGGCGCTGCGCGCCACCGGGAGCGCCGAGCTGACCACGCACGACGTGGGTCTGGCCATACTCGGCCCGTTGCAGGAGCTCGACCTGGTCGCGTACCTCCGGTTCGCGTCCGTTTACAAGGCGTTCGACACACTCGAAGACTTCGAGACCGCCATCGCGGAACTCCGCGTGCCGCGGCCTCACCCCGAAGGGTGCGAGCCCGGTGGGACCGCTCCGGTCCCCGTGCCCGCCTCCGCCGCCGACTGACCGGACGGCCCGCGGCGCGCTGCACTCGCAGTGCGGAGCGGCCGGTTGGACCGGCGAAGAGACGTAGATACAAGACACAGCACCGTGCCGCGGAATAACGCTGGCACTTTAGGGCGTTTTGCCCGCATTGGGAGGCGGCATGACAGAGACGGCGAGCAGCTCGGCACGAGGTTCCCGCGCCAAGGGAACCAAGACTGCCAAGAGCGGCCTGCGTATCGAGCGCATCCACACCACCCCGGGCGTGCACCCGTACGACGAGGTGAACTGGGAGCGCCGCGACGTCGTCATGACCAACTGGCGCGACGGCTCGGTCAACTTCGAGCAGCGTGGCGTCGAGTTCCCCGACTTCTGGTCGGTGAACGCGGTCAACATCGTTACCAGCAAGTACTTCCGCGGCGCGGTGGGCACCCCGCAGCGTGAGACCGGTCTGAAGCAGCTCATCGACCGGATCGTGAAGACGTACACGAAGGCAGGCGAGGACTTCGAGTACTTCACGTCGCCCGCCGACGCGGAGATCTTCGAGCACGAGCTGACCTACGCCCTCCTGCACCAGATCTTCAGCTTCAACTCGCCGGTCTGGTTCAACGTCGGCACGCCCCAGCCCCAGCAGGTCTCCGCCTGCTTCATCCTTGCCGTCGACGACTCCATGGAGTCGATCCTCGACTGGTACAAGGAAGAGGGCATGATCTTCAAGGGCGGCTCCGGCGCCGGCCTGAACCTCTCCCGCATCCGCTCCTCCAAGGAGCTGCTCTCCTCCGGCGGCAACGCCTCCGGCCCGGTCTCCTTCATGCGAGGCGCCGACGCGTCCGCCGGAACGATCAAGTCGGGCGGCGCCACCCGCCGCGCGGCCAAGATGGTCGTCCTGGACGTGGACCACCCGGACGTCGAGGACTTCATCGCGACCAAGGTGAAGGAAGAGGAGAAGATCCGCGCCCTGCGCGACGCGGGCTTCGACATGGACCTGGGCGGAGACGACATCACGTCCGTCCAGTACCAGAACGCCAACAACTCCGTCCGTGTGAACGACGAGTTCATGACGGCCGTCGAGAACGGCACCGAGTTCGGCCTGCGGGCCCGCATGACCGGTGAGGTCATCGAGACGGTCGACGCCAAGGCGCTCTTCCGCAAGCTCGCCGAGGCCGCATGGGCCTGCGCCGACCCGGGCATCCAGTACGACGGTGTGATCAACAACTGGCACACCTGCCCCGAGTCCGGCCGCATCACCGCGTCCAACCCCTGCAGCGAGTACATGCACCTGGACAACACGTCCTGCAACCTCGCCTCGCTGAACCTGATGAAGTTCCTCGACGACGACGGCAAGGGCAACCAGTCCTTCGACGCCGAGCGCTTCTCCAAGGTCGTCGAGCTGGTCATCACCGCGATGGACATCTCCATCTGCTTCGCGGACTTCCCGACGCAGAAGATCGGCGAGAACACCCGCGCCTTCCGCCAGCTGGGCATCGGCTACGCCAACCTCGGCGCCCTGCTGATGGCCACCGGCCACGCGTACGACTCGGACGGCGGCCGCACCCTCGCCGCCTCGATCACCTCGCTGATGACCGGCACCGCGTACAAGCGCTCCGCCGAGCTGGCCGCGATCGTCGGCCCGTACGACGGCTACGCCCGCAACGCCGAGTCGCACAAGCGCGTCATGAAGCAGCACGCCGACGCCAACGCCGTCGCCCCGCGCACCGAGGACCTGGACAACGTCATCTGGGCCGCGGCGACCGAGGCCTGGCAGGACGTCATCCGCCTCGGCGAGAGGAACGGCTTCCGCAACTCGCAGGCCTCCGTCCTCGCGCCGACCGGCACCATCGGTCTCGCGATGTCCTGTGACACCACCGGTGTCGAGCCGGACCTGGCCCTGGTCAAGTTCAAGAAGCTCGTCGGCGGCGGCTCGATGCAGATCGTCAACGGCACCGTCCCGCAGGCCCTGCGCCGCATGGGGTACCAGGAAGAGCAGATCGAGGCGATCGTCGCCCACATCGCCGAGCACGGCGTGGTCGTCGACGCCCCGGGGCTGAAGACCGAGCACTACTCGGTCTTCGACTGTGCGATGGGCGAGCGCTCCATCTCCGCGATGGGTCACGTCCGGATGATGGCCGCGATCCAGCCCTGGATCTCCGGCGCGATCTCGAAGACGGTCAACATGCCGGAGACGGCGACCGTCGAGGAGATCGAGGAGATCTACTTCGAGGCGTGGAAGCTGGGCGTCAAGGCGCTCGCGATCTACCGCGACAACTGCAAGGTCGGTCAGCCCCTCTCCGCGAAGAAGAAGGAAGAGGAGAAGGCCGAGGTCACCGAGAAGACCGAGGAGACCATCCGCGCGGCGGTCGAGAAGGTCATCGAGTACCGCCCGGTCCGCAAGCGCCTCCCGAAGGGCCGCCCGGGGATCACCACCTCCTTCACGGTCGGCGGCGCCGAGGGCTACATGACCGCGAACTCCTACCCGGACGACGGTCTGGGCGAGGTCTTCCTGAAGATGTCCAAGCAGGGTTCGACCCTCGCGGGCATGATGGACGCCTTCTCGATCGCCGTCTCGGTCGGTCTGCAGTACGGCGTCCCGCTGGAGACGTACGTCGCGAAGTTCACGAACATGCGCTTCGAGCCGGCCGGCATGACGGACGACCCGGACGTGCGGATGGCGCAGTCGATCGTCGACTACATCTTCCGTCGCGTGGCGCTCGACTTCCTGCCCTTCGAGACCCGCTCGGCCCTCGGCATCCACTCCGCCGAGGAGCGTCAGCGCCACCTGGACACCGGTTCCTACGAGCCGCTCGAGGACGAGCTCGACACGGAGTCCCTGACCCCGTCGGCCCCGCTCGCGGCGGTTCCGCCGGTCGCCCCGGCCCCCAAGCCGGTCGCGGTCGCCCCGATCCCGGCCCCCAAGACGGCGCACTCCAACGCCGAACTGGTCGAGATGCAGCTCGGCGTCTCCGCCGACGCCCCGCTCTGCTTCTCCTGCGGTACGAAGATGCAGCGCGCCGGCTCCTGCTACATCTGCGAGGGCTGCGGCTCCACCAGCGGCTGCAGCTGATTCAAGGCGTAACCCAGGGGTGAAACTCCTGGTCAGGGCGGTGGAGCCGATCTTTCGGCGCCACCGCCCTCGGCGTTGTGCTGTCTGGTTGGCCCGCGCTGCGACACTCGGATCCCGCCCCCGCCCCGGCAGTCGGCCATCGGGCTCCGCGACGTTCGGTGTCCTCCGCTACGGCGAGCACACCAGTGCTGCCGCCGTACCTGACCGAGGAGACTCCCGCGGCGGAAGCCGCTACCGGCCCCGGGGTGAGGGCCCCTTCGGACGGGGCCGGGCGGTCGAAGATAGGGGTGGTGCGCAGGGCGTTCGTACCGATCATGGTGGGGGGCGGTACCACCGGAGCGCCCCTTGTCGTCTGATGCGGGGAGCGGGGAAGCCATGTGGAGCGGTGACGAACTGGATCTGGACGCCTATCTGGCGAGGATCGGCTGGAGCGGCGGGGAACTCCGGGCGGACCTCCCCACGTTGAAGGCAGTACACCGGGCCCACACCGGTGCGATCACCTTCGAGAGCCTGGACGTTCTCCTCGGCCGCCCCGTCGAGCTGGAGGTCAAGGCGATCGAGGACAAGCTCGTGCACACCCGCCGCGGAGGCTACTGCTACGAGCAGAACACGCTGCTCGCCGCCGCCCTGGAGCGGATCGGCTTCGAGGTCTCCGGGCGCGGTGCCCGCAACCGCACCCGGGGGGACTCCTTGCTCGCGGTGACGCACGCGATGCTCGTCGTCACCGTGGAGGGGGAACCGTGGCTCTGCGACGCCGGGTTCGGCTGGCAGACGCCTCGTGAGCCCGTGCCGCTGGCACACCCGGGCACCGAAGTGCGGCAGGGGGAGTGGGTGTTCCGCGTCCGGGAGGAGGCGGACGGAGTCCTCGTGCTCTGCGTCCCGCGCGAGGGCACCTGGCGCGACCTGTACGCCTTCTCGCCGCAGCCCTACCACCCCGTCGACTACGTCGTGCTGAACCACTACACCTCCTCCCACCCCCGCTCCGCCTTCGTCGGCCAGGTCATCGTCCAGCACCCGGGCGACCGCGCCCGGGTGGCCCTCGTGGGGCGGGAGCTCACCCGTCTGCTTCCCGACGGGCGGACCGAGCGGCGGGAGGTCGGGGCGGAGGAGCTGCTCGCGCTGCTCGACCGGGAGTTCGGGCTTCGACTGCCCGAGCGGGACGGAGCGGAACTCCTGCGGATGTACTGCGCTGGGGACTGACCCGGGCCCCGCCGGGCCCGTACGATGGCGCAGTGCTGGTCAAGTGGATTCGCTGCACGGTGACGGACCGACGCGGGTTCGAGCGCGGGCAGCGCAAATGGGCGGGGCTGCCCGGCGAACCGGGATTCCGGGGGCAAGGCGGCGGCTGGAGCCGGGGCCGGCAGGGGGTCGCGCACGTCTTCGCCTTCTGGGAGAGCCGTTCCTTCTACGACTCCTTCATGGCCCGCTCGCACGACAGGCTGGCCGCTTCGCAGAACGGTACCTACACCGACGCGCGGGTCACGCTCTTCGACCACCGCTTCGATGTGAAGACGGGATTCGAGCCCCGCTTCACCGACGCCGACGTCGTCCGGGTCGCCCACACCCGGGTGCGGGAGGGCCGGGTCGACCACTTCGCCCTCATGCAGGAGAAGGTGTGGAACCCCGCCATGGCCGGCTCGCCCGGCATGGTCCGGGGTCTCTTCGGCGAGGCTCCCGGGCGTGAGTTCCTCGTGCTGTCGATGTGGCACGCGGCGGCCGAGCACGGAAAGTACCGCCAGGAACGCGTCGAGCGGCTCTCCCTGCGCGCCCAGATCCAGGCCGATGTGGAAGCCCTCACCGGAGACGTCGTCGACCTCGAACCCTCCTGGACGGTGTGACCGCGGAGAGCCGGTCCGACGAGCCGGTTGTATGGCTGCGGCCGGCCAGACCGGCGTGGCCCCGTCGGTCTGCCCGCCGGTGGCCGAATAGGGTCGTGGGATGGTTCGACCACGGCGCATCGTCCTTGTCCGGCACGGGGAATCGGAGGGCAACGCCGATGACACGGTGTACGAGAGGGAACCCGACCACGCCCTGCGGCTGACCCCTACCGGCCGCCGGCAGGCCGCGGAGGCCGGTGTCCGGCTGCGGGAACTCTTCGGCGACGAGTCCATCAGCGCGTACGTCTCCCCGTACCGCCGGACCCTGCAGACCTTCCGGGAACTGCGGCTGGACCCGGCGCGCGTGCGGATGCGCGAAGAGCCGAGGCTGCGCGAGCAGGACTGGGGCAACTGGCAGGACCGTGACGACGTACGGCTGCAGAAGGCCTACCGGGACGCTTACGGGCACTTCTTCTACCGCTTCGCGCAGGGGGAGTCGGGAGCGGACGTGTACGACAGGGTCGGCTCATTCCTGGAGAGCCTCTACCGCAGCTTCGAAGCCCCGGACCACCCGGAGAACGTCTTGCTCGTGACGCACGGGCTGACGATGAGGTTGTTCTGCATGCGCTGGTTCCACTGGTCCGTGGCCGAGTTCGAGGCCCTCTCCAACCCCGGGAACGGCGAATTCAGAGTCCTTCTGCTCGGTCCCGACGGCCGCTACCGGATGGACCGCCCGTTTGAGCGGTGGACCACACCCGAGCCCTACGACCTGGACGGCTAGAGTGACGAGGGATGACCTCTGACTCCTCCTCCGAAAGGCGCTACGCACGCGCCATGGCCAGCCTCCGCGGACTGGCCCTGGGTGACGCCCTGGGTTCCCAGTACTTCGTCCCCGTGAACTACCCGCTGCTCAAGCGGCGCGAGCTGCCCACCGGAAGCGATCCGTGGCAGTGGACGGACGACACCGAGATGGCCTGCTCGGTGGTGGCCGTACTCGCCGCGCACGGCCGCGTGGACCAGGACGCGCTGGCCGCTTCCTTCGCCCACCACCACGACTTCGACCGCGGCTACGGGCCCGCGGTGAACCGGATGCTGCGCCTGATCCGCGAGGGCGCCGACTGGCGCACGCTCGCCGCCGAACTGTTCAACGGGCAGGGATCGTGGGGCAACGGCGCGGCCATGCGGGTCGCCCCGCTGGGCGCCTGGTACGCCGACGATCCGGAGCAGGCCACCCACCAGGCGGAGATCTCCGCCTACACCACCCATCAGCACCGCGAAGCGGTGTGCGGCGCGATGGCGGTGGCCGCCGCGGCCGCCCTGGCCGCCGCTCCCGCCGGGCCGCCGAAGGCCGCCGACCTGCTGGACGGCGTCGTCGCACTGGTACCGCGCAGCGCGGTGGGCGCCGGTCTGCGCCGGGCGCGCGACATGCTGGACTACGGCGACGCCACGACGGTGGCGGCCGTACTGGGCTGCGGGCGGCGCACCAGCGCCCACGACACGGTGCCGTTCGCCCTGTGGTCGGCGGCACGGAACCTGGACGACTACGAGCGGGCCTTCTGGACCACCGCCCAGGTCGGCGGAGACGTGGACACCACCTGCGCGATCGTCGGCGGGGTACTGGGGGCGCGCGGGGACGCGGTGCTGCCGCAGCCCTGGCTCGCGCGGACCGAGGCCCTGCCGGCGTGGCTGCCGGAGACGGCCTGAGCCGTCTCTTTCGGATCGTGCCGGGCCCTCGGTGTCCGGCGCCGCGCCTGGCCGCGTTGACGGGGCGCCCGAGTACTCCAGTACACGGGCGCCCCTCCGCCTTGCCATGCACGGCACCGCGGGCTCGGCCGGCAACCGAAAGAGACGGCTTGGCCGCAGGGCGCCCCGCGCTGCCGCCGACGGCCGGGGCGGGGCGAAACGCCCCCTTCCGATTGTCACGGTCCTGACACAGAGCTCTTTTGAGCCTGTTCAAAACCGCTGCTCACCGGCCTACTCTGTCCGCTTCGCCGCCCCCACTGGGAAAGCCGGGGGCGGCTGGACAGGGGAGGGGAGCCATGTCGGAGAACACCGACGGGAAATCCGGCGGGAACGCCGGCGGTAGCGCGGGAGGCGACTCCGGCAGTAGCGCGGGTGGGAACGCCGCCGGTAGCGCGGGCGGGGGCGTCGGCGGAATCGCGGGCGCGAGGACCGAGGCAGCTGCGGGCTCTGCGGGCGGGGGCGCCGCCCAGCAGGACGCGCCCGCACTCGGCGCGGCGGCGGGCCCGGCCCCGATCGCGGGTGAAGCCGTTGGGGCGGAGGCCGGACCGGCCTCGAAGGGCGGCGCAGGAACCGAGCCGCAGGTCCCGTCACCACAGGCCTCAGCGACTCAGGCCTCAGCGCCTCAGGCCTCAGCGCCTCAGGCCTCCGCGCCACAAGCCCCTGCCGCGCAGGGCACCGCGCAGCCCACCCCCGCGGCGCCGGCCCCGGCTCCGCCCGGTTGGGATCCCCGGGCCTGGCAGACCCATCAGCTGCGCAAGCAGCGTGCCGCCGCCGGTGCGTGGTCGCTGGCTCCGCTCGCCTGGGCCGAGGCGGCCCGGCCCGCAGCGGTGGGGCCCATGCCGGCAGCCGTGCTCGGTGGCGCCCTCGCCTCCGGCGCCGCCGTGGCCCTGTTGCTCGGCGACGGGCTCGGCCCCGGTCTGCTGCTCGCGGTGGTACCGGCCCTCGTCGGCGCATACCTCGCCGCCCGCAGGGCCGGGCGCACCGCCCGCCCGTGGACGGGGGTCTGGGCGCTCGGCTGCCTCGCCCTGCTCGCCGTACCGGGCCTGCGGGACTCCGCCTGGCCCTCCACGCTGGCCCTGCTCGCCGCCGTCCTGACCGGAGCGCTCGCCCTGCACGGCAGCCGCAGTTGGCCCGGCATCCTGCTGAGCCCGGTGGGCTTCCTGGACTCCGCGGTCCTCGGGGTGCGCTGGCTCTGGACCGGGGTGCGCTCACGGTCCAGCGGCAACCGGGAGCGTTGGCTGCCCGTGGCGAAGGCCGCCCTGGTAGCGGTTGCCCTGCTGGTGCTCTTCGGCACGCTGTTCGCCTCCGCCGACGCCGCCTTCGCGGACCTGCTGAGCGGGCTCACCCCCGAAGTCAGCGGTGTGGACGGGCCGGTCCGCTTCCTGCTCTTCCTGCTGGGCACCGTCCTCGCGGTCACCGTCGCCCGTACCGCAGCCGGGCCCTCGCGCTGGGACCGCGTCGAGGTGGCTCCGGGCAAGGCGCGTTCCCGCGTGGAGTGGGCGCTTCCTCTGGTCGTGCTCAACTTGCTCTTCGCCGGGTTCAACGCCGTTCAGCTCACGGTCCTGTTCGGTGGCTACCGCGAGGTCCTCGAAGCCACCGGCCTCACCTATTCCGAGTACGCCCGCCAGGGCTTCTGGCAGCTGCTCTGGGCCACCCTGCTCACCCTCGCCGTCATCGCGCTCGCCCTGCGGTGGGCCCCGCGCGGCGGAGCGGGCGACCGCCGCCTGGTGCGCGCCGTGCTCGGCACGCTGTGCGCGCTGACCCTCGTCGTGGTCGCGTCCGCGCTGCACCGCATGGACCTGTACGTCGACGCGTACGGGCTGACGCGGCTGCGCGTGTCGGTGGCCGGTGCGGAACTGTGGCTCGGACTGGTCATCGTCCTGATCATGGCCGCCGGGGTGTTCGGCGCCCGGTGGCTGCCGCGCGCGGTCGCCGGGAGCGCGGTGGCCGCCGTACTGGCCTTCGGGCTGATGTCCCCGGACGGGATGATCGCGGAGGGCAACGTCGCGCGGTACGAACGGGACGCAAAGATCGACTTGGCGTACTTCCAGTCCCTGTCGGCGGACGCGGTGCCCGGGCTGGACCGGCTGCCCGAGCCGCAGCGGTCCTGCGCCCTGCGCGGGATCAACAACGACCTGGCGCGGGCGGGCGACGTGCCCTGGTACGCCATGAGCCTGGGGGAGCGCCGGGCCCGGCAGATCCTGCGCGAGCGCCCGGTGAAGGCCTCGTACGAGGAGTGCCGGCGCCTGGGCGCCTTCCACGGGCGCACGGAGTACTAGGCCCGACCCGAAGGGCCCGAGCAAGCGGTCCCGTACAGGGCCCGGGCGAGGGGTTCCCCGCGCACGGGCCCTCGTACGGGCGGCGGCCCCGCGACCGGCCGGTGCCGGTCCTGTCGTCACCGTGGGGCCGGGCAGTTCGGGAACGCTGGGGCTCAGGCGGCCGGACCGGGCCCGGTGGCCGCCCCGTTGAGGGCCTCCAGGTCGCTCCTGCGCACACGGATCACCAGCAGCGCAGTGACGAGCGCTACGCCCGCCATGGCCACGGCCGCGATGAAGGCGGTCGCGATCCCGCGGGTGAGGACCACGTCCCCCCAGGGGTCGGCCATCCGGCCCGTCTGCCGGAAGAGCGCCGCCTGGGCCTGGTCGGCGTGCGCCATGAAGTCCGGGGCCTGCTTCCCGGACTCGTTCCTGCTCGCCGTGCCGAAGACGGTGACCAGGATGGACAGTCCCAGCGAGCCGCCGACCTGCTGGCTGGCGTTGAGCAGCCCGGACGCCGCGCCCGCCTCCTGAGGGGCGATGCCGGAGACGGCCGTCAGGGTGAGGGTGACGAAGTTGAGGCCCATGCCGAAGCCGAACAGCAGCATCGGGCCCAGTACCCCGGAGAGGTAGGAGCTGTCGGGCTCGATGAAGGTCAGCCACGCCAGGCCCACGCCGGTGAGCGCCGACCCGGTGACCATGAACGGCTTGGGGCCGAAGCGGGGCAGCAGGCGCTGCGAGATCCCGGCGGCGGTGATGATGGCGACCGTGATCGGCAGGAAGCCGATGCCGGACTGGATCGGGGAGAAGCCCAGCACGTTCTGCACGAACTGGACGATGAAGAAGAACATCCCGAACATCGCGGCGGCGAGGCTGAGCATGACCACGTAGGTGCCGGTGCGGTTGCGGTCGGCGAACATGCGCAGCGGGATGATCGGATCGGGGGCCCGGGACTCGATCAGCACGAACGCGGCGAGCAGCGCGACGGCGACGCCGAAGGAACCGACGGTCAGGCCGTCGCTCCAGCCGTCCTGGGAGGCACGGATGAATCCGTAGACGAGCGAGGCCATGCCGCCGGTGGAGGTGAGCGCCCCGGCGATGTCGAAACGGCCGGGATGACGGTCGGACTCGCTGATGTAGAGCGGGGTCAGGAACGCGATCAGCAGCCCTATCGGCACGTTGACGAAGAAGACCCAGCGCCAGTCGAGCCACTCGGTGAGCATGCCGCCGGCCAGCAGCCCGATGGCGCCGCCGCCCGCGGAGACGGCGGCGAACACACCGAAGGCGCGGTTGCGTTCGGGCCCCTCGGGGAACGTCGTGGTGATCAGGGCGAGCGAGGTCGGCGAGGCGATGGCGCCGCCGACGCCCTGGAGGACGCGGGCGGCGAGCAGCTGCCACGGCTCCTGGGCGAAACCGCCGAGCAGCGAGGCCAGGGTGAAGAGCAGGATGCCGGTCAGGAACACGCGCCGGCGGCCGAGGATGTCGCCGGCGCGGCCGCCGAGCAGCAGCAGGCCGCCGAAGGCGAGCGTGTAGGCGCTGATCACCCAGGACAGGTCGGTGGTGGACATGTCGAGGTCGGTCTGCATGTGCGGGAGCGCGATGTTCACGATCGTCGCGTCGAGGACGACCATGAGCTGGCAGGCGGCGATGACGGCGAGCGCCACTCCAGTGCGCCCCTCCCGGCGGGCCGCGCCCGGTATTCGGGACTTGGAGAGCTGAGGAGTCGTCACTGTGGATCCCCCCAAAGTGAAATAGTGAACTCAGGCGTTCACATCGAGCCACGCTAGGAGTCCGCCTTAGTGAACGCAAGCGTTCACTAAGGCGGAAAATGCGTGCGAGGGTCGCGCGAGCCGGGCGGAGGTAACGGGAGTGATGGGTTCGCGCTGGTCACAGGCGCCCGCGGCACGCAGGCGCGGGCCCGAGCTCGAACGGGCGATTCTCGACGCCGTGTTGGAGCAGCTGGGCGCCGTGGGCTGGAACGCGCTCACCATGGAGGGTGTGGCCTCCGGTGCGCGCACCGGGAAGGCGGCGCTGTACCGGCGCTGGCCCTCGAAGGCGGATCTGGTGGCCGACGCGCTGCGGACGCGGCTGCCGCCGCTCGGCCAGATCCCGGACCTGGGATCCGTGCGCGAGGACCTCTACGCGCTGTGCGTGCGGATGCGGGACGTCATGCGCTCACGAGCCGGTCAGGCTCTGCATGTCGTGCTTCACGAGTGCGACCCCAGTCATGCGGGCCGCTTCCACGGCCTGATCTGGTCCGGGCTGCACGAACCGGCGCACCGGCTGATCGGCGAGCTGGTGCGGCGGGGAATCGACCGCGGGGACGTCCGGACGGACGCGACAGGTCCGTTTCTCGTCGAGGTCATTCCGGCGATGATGATGTACCGCGCGAAGGTGTGCGGGAGCGAATGGCGGGACGCGGACATCGCCGAGATGATCGACGAGGTGATGGTGCCGCTGCTCAGGGTGTGAGACGGGCGGGGACCGGGAGGCGCCCCGGGAAGGCTCGGGGTGTATCGGGGGAAAGGTCCGGGGAGGGGCCGCGGAGCGGTCGGGGTGGAATCGGGGAAGGCTCGGGGAGGGGTCGGGGTGTGCAGGCGGCTCGGGGCGGCGTAATCTTGCTGGCGCCATGCCGTACGAAGCACCCACTCACACCGTCGAACGCTCCCTCCGAGCGACAACCGGCGCCAAGGTCATCGCCGGGGTCGACGAAGTCGGACGAGGGGCCTGGGCCGGTCCCGTCACCGTATGCGCGGCGATCACCGGTCTGCGCCGGCCGCCCGCGGGACTCACCGACTCGAAACTGCTCACCCCCAAGCGACGCGACGCGCTCGTCGTCGTCCTGGAGGAATGGGTCACGGCCTATGCCCTGGGGCACTCCTCGCCGGAGGAGATCGACGCGCTCGGCATGACCGCCGCCCTGCGCCTCGCCGCGGTGCGCGCCCTCGATGCGCTGCCCGTGCGGCCCGACGCGGTGATACTCGACGGCAAGCACGACTACCTGGGTGTGCCCTGGCAGGTCCGGACGGTGATCAAGGGTGACCAGTCCTGTGTCGCCGTCGCCGCGGCCTCGGTGATCGCCAAGGTCCGGCGCGACCGGATGATGGCCGAAATCGGTGAACAGGGCGGCGGGATCGAGGACTTCGCTTTCGCCGCCAACGCCGGATATCCCTCGCCCGTGCACCGGGCGGCGCTCGAGGAGATGGGGCCGACCGCGCACCACCGGCTCTCGTGGTCCTACCTCGACGCGCTGCCCCGTTGGCGCCACCTCAAGAAGGTGCGCCGCAGCGAGGAAGCGATGGAGCTGGAAGACGGAGGCCAACTCGGCTTCGATTTCTGATCGCACGCACGTGCCACCAGCCGGTACGTTTCGTACCGGTGTTTGAAAGATGTCAACTCCTGCCTTTCACCCCCGCCCCGAGGAGCCTCAGATTCCCGAGAGTGCCCAGGGTCCCCGCGTCACGCCGGCCGCGAGCCGCACCGCGCAGACCCCCCGTCCCGTACCTGGTCCGCGTCCCGCCGCCGTTCCCCGGCCCGGACGCCCCGGCCCCGTCCGGCCCGCACCGCCCGTGCAGCGTGCGCCGCAGGCCGCCCCCGGACCCGTTCCCGCAGCCGCCACCGCACCGTCGGTCTCGGCGGCGGTACCGCAGGTCCAGCTGATCCCGGCGTCCGCCGAGGGTGCGCTGGACGCGGCCGAAGAAGCCGTGGACCTGCTGCTCGACACCGGGCGCGCGCCCGGCGACATCCTGGTGCTCACCACCGGCGACCCGCACCCGTGGGCCGCGCACGAGCTGTCCTTCGGCGAGGCCGCCTACTGGGCCCTGCACGACGCCCGGGACGACGTCTTCTACGCGGACGCGACGCAGGCGCAGCGTGCCGCGGGCCGTCCCGTCGTGGTCTTCGCGGCCAACGGCGGACCGGCCGACGCAGCCGCCGCGACCCTGCCGGCCGCGCTCGCGCGGGCGGGTGCGCTGCTGATCGTGTGCGGCGAACCGCAGCAGATCAACTCCGTGCTGGGTGCGGGCGTCTGACGCCCTGCAGTCCCGCACGGTCGAGGGGCGGGCGGGGCGAACAGCCCGCCCTGCCGCAGTCCGAGGCCTGACCAGCCGTACGCCCGACCCCGGGTGTACGGCAGTTGGGCGTGCCCGCGCACACAGGGCGTCTCCCAGCGGCGCGGCGCTCCTACGGGGTTCAGCGCGCGGCGGTGCGGCGCAGGGCCTCCGCCGCTCCGCCGCCCGTGCGCAGGGCGAGCGGGGCGAACCCGGCGGCTGTTTCGCCGAGGCGCTCAGGCCGTGAGTCCGAGCTGGGCCGGCGGCCGCCGCGGCCTTCGCCCAGGACCTGCCAGCCGCCGCGGGTCAGCGTGATGTACGCGCCGCAGCGCAGCCCGTGCAGGGTGCAGGCGTCCCGCAGCCCCCACATCCAGGCGCCGTCCTCCTCGGTCCACCGGTCGTCGCCGTCGCGGCAGTACAGCAGCACAGCGGTCCGCACCGGGGTCCGCCGCCGCAGGTCGTGCGGGATGACCCGGCGCAGGCGCGAGAGCAGGGCGTTGCGGTAGTCCCAGCCGTCGGCCGAGTCCGAGCGCTGCACGAAGGAGGCGCTCGCGACGAGTCGCTCCTCGGGGCCGAGCACGGCTATGACGGCGGTGGACGGTACCGGGCTGTGGCGCGAGTGCAGACCGCTGACGACCTCGCGCGGATTGCGCAGCAGCGGGACGCCCGACGCCGTCCACTCGGAGGGTTCCAGCAGCCTGCCGTGCCGGCTGGCGCCGCCGGTGGCCGTGATCAGGGACGTGGTCGAGGGCGGGGCGAATCCGAAGGTCACGGTCCTCCCTTCGGGTACACGCCCGCGGACGGGCACGGCTGGAGTGCGGGCACGCCGCGGCTCGCCCCGGAGGGTGCCGTCGAGCCGAGCGGGAGCACTGCAATTCTCGCGTGGCCCGTGAGCATGCGGCAACGAGCAATTGACGCCGTCGACCGGAATTCGCCGGTATGCCGTTCATATCCTTGCCCCGCCACGCCGAAGATGACTCATTCGGCTACGGCTGAAGCGCCAGTACCAGCGGGAACACCCCCTTGGCGCCCGCCCGCCGCAGCAGCCGGGCGGCGACCGCGAGGGTCCATCCGCTCTCGGCGCGGTCGTCGACGAGCAGGATCGGACCGGCCGTCTCCCCCAGCGCCGCGGCCAGTTCCGGCGGAACGGTCAGAGCCTGGTGGAGGCCGCGCACCCGCTGGGCGCTGTTCGAGGAGGGCAGGCCGAACTCCGGTGCCTGGTCCGTGTAGGCGATCGTGCCGAGCAGGGGCATCCGTCCGACCTCCGCGATGCGCGCGGCCAGTGAACCCACGAGTTGGGGGCGACCGCGCGAGGGCAGCGCGACCACTGCGACCGGACGCGCGGTCGCGTCCGCGGCCCCGGAGGCCCAACCGCCCGGGCCGCGGGCCCAGTCGGCCAGAACGGCCACGACAGCCTGTGTGACGTCGTCCGGAACGGGCTGGTCCGGCGCTCCCGGCGCGAGCATGGGGCGCAGCCGGTTGCCCCAGCCGATGTCGGAGAGTCGGCCCAGCGCACGGCCCGTGGAGGCCTGCTCGCCCGCCGGGATACGGCCCTTGAGGTCGACGCCGACCGCCGCGAGACCCGTCGGCCACATCTTGCGGGGCTCCAGTTCCACACCCGGCCGGCCGAGCTCCCCGCGGGCCGTGTCCAGCGCGGTCGAGGAGACCTCCGCCGTGAACCGGGCCCCCGCGCAGTTGTCGCAGCGGCCGCAGGGCGCGGCCTCCTCGTCGTCGAGCTGGCGGCGCAGGAACTCCATGCGGCAGCCGGTGGCCGCCGCGTAGTCCCGCATGGCCTGCTGCTCGGCGGCCCGCTGCCGTGCCACCCAGGCGTAGCGCTCGGCGTCGTACGCCCACGGTTCGCCCGTCGAGGTCCAGCCGCCCTTGACCCGGTGCACGGCGCCGTCGACGTCGAGAACCTTGAGCATCGTTTCCAGCCTGGTGCGCCGCAGGTCGACCAGCGGCTCCAGGGCGGGCAGGGACAGCGGCCGGCCGGCGTCGGCCAGTACCTCGAGGGTGCGGCGCACCAGCTGTTCCGGCGGGAAGGCGACGGAGGCGAAGTACTGCCAGATCGCCTCGTCCTCGCGCCCCGGCAGCAGCAGCACCTCCGCGTGCTCCACACCGCGGCCGGCGCGGCCGACCTGCTGGTAGTAGGCGATGGGGGATGAGGGTGAGCCGAGGTGCACGACGAAACCGAGATCGGGCTTGTCGAATCCCATGCCGAGCGCCGAGGTGGCCACCAGGGCCTTGACGCGGTTGGCCTGCAGGTCGTTCTCGGCCTGCTCGCGGTCGGCGTTCTCCGTCTTGCCGGTGTACGAGGAGACCGTGTGGCCGCGGTGGCGCAAGTACGCGGTGACCTCCTCGGCAGCGGCCACGGTCAGGGTGTAGATGATCCCGGAGCCGGGGAGATCGCCGAGATGGTCGGCGAGCCAGGCCAGCCGGTGCGCCGCGTCGGGCAGTGTCAGCACCGCCAGACTGAGGCTCTCGCGGTCCAGGGGGCCCCGGAGGACGAGCGCGTCCGTCCCGGCCCCGGTACCCAGCTGCTCCGCCACGTCGGCGGTGACCCGGGCGTTGGCCGTGGCGGTCGTGGCCAGGACCGGGACGCCCGGCGGGAGATCGGCCAGCATGGTGCGCAGGCGGCGGTAGTCGGGGCGGAAGTCGTGCCCCCAGTCGGAGATGCAGTGGGCCTCGTCCACCACGAGCAGACCGGTCGCGGCGGAGAGCTTGGGGAGCACCTGGTCGCGGAAGTCTGGATTGTTGAGCCGCTCGGGACTCACCAGCAGGACGTCGACCTCGCCCGCGGCGATCTCGGCCTGGATCGACTCCCAGTCCTCGGGGTTGGCCGAGTTGATGGTCCGGGCGTGGATCCCGGCCCGTGCGGCCGCTTCCACCTGGTTGCGCATGAGAGCGAGCAGCGGTGAGACGATCACCGTGGGGCCGGCTCCGCTCGCCCGCAGCAGCGAGGTGGCGACGAAGTACACGGCGGACTTGCCCCAGCCGGTGCGCTGCACCACCAGGGCCCGGCGCTTGTCCGCGACGAGGGCCTCGATCGCCCGCCACTGGTCCTCGCGCAGCCGGGCCCGCCCCGTGGGGTCGCCCACGAGGCGGGCTAGTACGGAGTCGGCCGAGGACCTCAGGTCTGCGTTCATACCCCCATGCAACCCGATGGCTCTGACATACCGCGAATGCCGCTCTGGGCCTGTGGATGTTGAAGGGTGGATTTGTTCGAGATCCGTTCGAGGTCGGCTCCGGAGTTATCCACAGGGGTTTCCGGATTCGGCCGCGCACGGGACCTTCGGGGCATGACGAACAACCACGAACCACGCATCCCGTCCGACCGGTCTTCCGCCGGCCACTCCGGAGCCGCCGACGCGCCCCGGATCCTCCTGCGCAGTCCCGCCGAACTGGCGGACGCGCTGCCCTACATGCTCGGCTTCCACCCGACCGACTCCCTCGTCATGGTCGCCGTCCACGGCGAGGGCGGACGCTTCGGAGGCCGCCTGCGGGTCGGTATCCCTCCCGCCTCGACGGAATGGGAGGACACCGCACGGCAGGTCGCCGACTGCCTGATCCGAGGCAGTGAGCGGCGCGGCACCAAGCCCGACGGCATCATCGTCTTCCTCTGCCAGGATCCGCGCGGGGACGAGGGCGCGCAGCGGGTGATGACCCGGCTGCGTCCGCTCGCCCAGGGGATCCGGCTGGCTTGCGGGGCCCTGGACGTGCCCGTCCTGGAGGCCCTGTGCCTCTCCGCCGGGCGGTACTGGTCCTACTGCTGCCCGGACGAGCGGTGCTGTCCCGCCGAGGGAAGCGCGCTGGCCGCGCCCGGCACCTCGGTGATGGCCGCCGCGGCCACCTTCGCGGGGCTGCGGGTACGGGGCTCCCTACGGGAGATCGAGGGCAGGCTGACTCCGCTGCGCGGGAAGGTGGCCGAGGAGATGGAAGGAGCCCTGGACCGGGCGGCAGCGGCCCTGGTTCCGAAGATGCTCGACGGCGCCACCCGGGAAGAGGTCGGCGCGGAGACCGTCCTGCTCGCCCGGGCGCTGATGCGGCGCATGACCCTCGCCCCGCCGGTCGAAGGCGGCACCCGTGCCGACGACTGGGACGACGCGCTGCTCGGCCACGAGGAAGCCGCCACGCTCATCCTCGGACTCCAGGACCGGGAGATCCGGGACGTCGCCGCCGAGTGGATGGAGAACGACGAGGCGGCTCCCGCCCTACGCCTGTGGCGAGCGCTGGCAAGGCGGTGTGTCGGGGCTTACGGGGAGCACGCGGCGGCCCCGCTCACCCTGGCCGGCTGGGTCTCCTGGTCCACCGGGGACGAGCCGACCGCCCGGGTCGCGCTGGGGCTGGCGCTGCGTGCCGACGACGAGTACCGCTTCGCGCAGCTGCTCCACCACGCCTGCAACGAGGGGATCGATCCGGAAGGCCTGAGGCAGTGCCTGCGGGAGGAGCGGCGACGGCGCGAGCCGCGCCGGGGACGTCTCTCCGCCGGTTCCCGACGCGATGTCACCAGGCCGCCCGGCCGTCGGAGCCGGACGGCCCGCCGCGAGTCCGGCCGCACCGCGGGGAGCGGACAGTGAACCGGGGCGTTGGCCGACGCGGGTCCCCGTACCGGGATCACGACCAGGGCCGGGAGGGCGCCAGGGCAGGGTGGCCGAGGCGGTGGGCATGGGGTTCGGCGATCGCGTGCGCCTTCCCGGGCCGACGGCCGGCACGGCGGCCGTTCCCCCGACGGGCGCAGCCGCCGTCGAGGCCCGTGACCCGGGCGGGGCCATGGGCGTTGGCCTGGGAGGCGGTGAGGGCCCGGCCGCGCCGCCGCCCAGCCGACCCGACCGGAGCGCAGACAAGGCGACGCATGTTGCACCCCGTACCCCCCGCCCGCGTACCCCCCTCGCCTCCGCCCTCCCGCAGGCCCGACCTTCCGCCCGTGCACGGCGCCGTCGTCTGCGTCGCGGCGCCGTGCCTGGTCGTCTCGCCGGAGCACGGCCAGCTCACCGGGCGCGGCATCGACGGGGTGTACCGCTCCGGGCGCCGACTGCTGTCGCGTTGCGTGCTGCGCGTCGCCGGCCGGGACCCGGTCGCGGTGCAGGGCCGCAGCCTCGGCGCCGACCGGGCAGCCTTCACCGCGACCGTCCGGACCGGAGCCGAGGCCGGCCCCGACCCCGACGTGGGGGTGGAGCGGGTCCGGCACGCCGACGGCACCGAGCGGATCACCCTGCGCAGCTTCACCGCCCGGTTGCTGCGCTTTCCCGTGGAGATCCTGCTCGGCACCGATCTGGCGGAGCTGGCCGAAGTCGCCGCGGGCCGGGCGGGTCCCGAGCTGCCCGCCGCGGTGCACGCCGCCGGGCTGCGCTGGACCAGCGGCGGGGCCCAGGCCGTCACCGCGGCCGAGCCGCCTCCGGACGACGCGGTTGCCTCGGCCGGACTGCTGCGCTGGCAGCTCGAACTGCGTCCGGGCGAGACCCGCACCATCGAACTGCGGACCACGGGGGACCGCGGGGCGCGTGCCCCCGCCGGACAGGTGGCCAATCCGCTGGCCGACGACGCCCGCGCGGAGGGCGACGACCCGAGGGCCGGGGCCTGGTTCCGCACCAGCCTCCAGGACCTGGGGGCGCTCCTGCTCAGGGACGCGAAGGACCCGGCCGACGCCTATGCGGCGGCCGGGGCGCCGTGGCGGCTCGGACTGGCCCCGGCGGAATCCCTGTGGGCCGCCCGTATGGCACTCCCGCTCGGCACGGGGCTGGCCGCCTCGACCCTGCGCGTCCTGGGCCGCACCCAGACCGGTGGCCGGGGCGCCGACGCCGGAAAGATCCCGGGACCGCTGCGCGGGGCCGGGCCGCAGTTGCCCCCGGGCTGCACCGGGACCGAGGCCACACTCGCCTTCCCGGCGGTGCTCGCCGAAGCCCGGCGCTGGGGGATGCCCGAGGCGGAGGTGGCACAGCTGCTGCCGGCCGCCGAGCGGTGCCTGGAGTGGCTGCGGGGAGCCCTGGGGGAGGACGGCTTCCTCGCCGACCCCGAGCCGGGGCCGCGCCGCTGTGAAACCCAGGCACACGCCCACCGGGCCGCGCTGCTGGGCGCCGACCTGCTCGACGGGTGCGGGCGGCCCGGAGCCGAGGAGTGGCGGGACAGAGCGGCCTCCCTGCGGGAGCGGTTCGCAGCCCGGTTCTGGATCGACGGCCCGGACGGCGGCCGGCCCGCGGCGGCCCTGCATCCCGACGGACGGCCGCTGCCCCGGCTGACGGGGGCCGCAGCGCACCTGCTGGACACCGGGCTGCTCGGCGGGGGCCGGGTCGCGCCCGGACTGCTCGACCGGGTCCGCACCGAACAGCTGGCACGGCTGCTCGGGGCCCCCGCCATGGACTCCGGGTGGGGACTGAGGAGCATGGCGGTCCGTGAGCCGGGGCACAATCCGTTCGGCTACCGCTCGGGCGCGGTGCGGCCGTACGAGAGTGCGGTCGCGGTGGCAGGACTGGCCCAGGCAGGCTTCGAGAAGGAGGCCACCGGACTGCTCCGGGGGCTGGTGGACGCCGCTGAGGGCTTCGGGTACCGCCTTCCGGAGATGTATGCGGCCGAGCAGCGCACCACGGGCAGTGCTCCGCTTCCGCATCCCGCGGCCTGCCGTCCGGCGGCCGTCGCGGCCGCCGCCGCGATCCACGTCCTGACCGCCCTGGCCGGAATCCGGCCGGACGCACCGGGGGGCACGGTCGCACTCGCTCCGCTCGCAGGGGCTCCGCTCGGCGAGCTGCGCCTCTCCGGGCTGCGGGTCTCGGGGGAACCCTTCGCCGTCAGGGTCAGCCGGCTGGGTCTCGGCATGGTGGAGGAGGCGGCCGATGTGCTCCAACTGGGGGGCTAAGGGCTGTCCCGTAATCCCCGGCGGGCGCACGACGACAGCTACGGCACCTCGCCGCGTTGTCGGAACGCCCGAATACGCCCAGTGTGCGGACGCTCCTCCGCCTTGCGGGGCACCGCATCTGACGCCGCGCGCTGATCCACCGGGGATTACGGGACAGCCCGTAGGGGGAGCCCTGTGCCCAGGTGCGGGCCTCGCACTCCGGTCCGTGCGCCGGGCCGCGGCTTCCGGTTCGATGGCTCGAGGATCACCAAAGCTCTGTTTATCGTCAGGCAGACGACTATGATCGCGGCATGTCGCCCTACGACCCGTCGGCCTTCCCGCCCTTCGCCGTCACCGTCGACCTGGTCGTGCTCACCGTGCGGCGCCACGCGCTCTGCGCGCTGGTGGTCCGGCGGGGCGAGCAGCCCTTCCAGGGACGCTGGGCGCTGCCCGGCGGATTCGTGCGGGGCGACGAGGACCTCGCCGCGGCCGCGGCCCGCGAGCTGTCCGAAGAGACCGGCCTGTGCGCCCACGACCCGGCCGCACCCGATGTGGGCAACGGCGCGCATCTCGAACAGCTGGCGACCTACGGCGATCCGAAGCGCGATCCGCGCATGCGCGTGGTCAGCGTGGCGCACCTGGTGCTGGCTCCGGATCTGCCCGCGCCCCGGGCCGGCGGTGACGCCAACAGCGCGCGCTGGGCCCCCGTCGACGAACTCCTCTCCGCCGCCGGACAGGACGGCGGCGGACTCGCCTTCGACCACGAGACGATCCTCGCCGACGGAGTGGAGCGGGCCCGCTCGAAGATCGAGTACTCCTCCCTGGCCACGGCCTTCTGCCCGCCCGAGTTCACCGTCGGCGAGCTGCGCCGGGTCTACGAGGCGGTCTGGGGCGTTGCCCTCGACCCGCGCAACTTCCACCGCAAGGTCACCGGAACCCCCGGGTTCCTGGTGCCGGCCGGAGGGACGACGACCCGTCAGGGCGGCCGCCCCGCACAGCTTTTCCGGGCGGGCGGGGCCACGCTGCTCAACCCGCCGATGCTGCGCCCGGAGGTCTGACTCTCCGGCAAGTACGCCCGGGCCCAGGTGGGGAGCCGGGCCGGCCCGCTGCTCGGAGCCGACACGGACGATTCCCGACGGTAGGTGCGCTGAAAATCGGACATATCGCGTTATCTTGTTAGCGGTAATCACCCTGCCGCAGAGCGGTCTCACCCCCCGCGAGAGAAGCGATGCTCCAGGCCATCGGACTCACCAGCACCTCCCGTCGCGGCCTTCCACCCCTCGTGGACGACCTCACCTTCGAAGCCCATGCCGGGAGCGTGACCGCGCTGCTCGGCGACCCCGGCTCGGGCAAGACCACCGCGCTGCGGCTCATGCTCGAGCTCGAACCGGGCCGTGGAGTCACCTACTTCCGCGGGCGCCCCCTGCACCGGATCCCCCATCCGGGCCGCGAGGTCGGCGTACTCCTCGGCGACCTTCCCGGCAACCCGTCGCGCACCGTACGCAGTCAGCTGCGGATGCTCTGCGCCGCGGCCGGCGTGCCGGCCTCCCGGGCCGACACCATGCTGGAGGTCGTCGGCGTCGCCGGTCTGCGTGACGAGCGGCTCGGTTCGCTCTCGCTCGGCATGGAGCGCCGGGTCGCCCTGGCCGCCGCACTGCTCGCCGACCCCTGCACGGTGCTCCTGGACGAGCCCGCCGCCGGACTCTCCCCCCGCGAGAAGAGCTGGCTGCACGGGCTGCTGCGCGGCCATGCCTCCCTCGGTGGCGCGGTGCTCTTCACCACTGACGACGCCAAGGAGGCCGCGCGCAGCGCGGACCGGGTTGTCAGCATCGAGGCGGGTCGGCTCGTCGCGGACCAGGACGCCGCCGACTTCGCCCGGACGCGGTTGCGGCCGCGGGTGGCCGTGCGCACCCCGCACGCCGCCCGGCTGGCCGACGTACTGGGCCGCGAGGCCCGGGCGGCGCAGCGCGCGGTGGAGATCGTCGAGGAGAGCGGCAGCCGCCTGTCCGTGTACGGCAGCAACTGCGCCGAAGTGGGCGAGGCGGCCTTCCGGCACGGCGTGCTCGTCCACCAACTCGCCGACGAGACCGGCGACGCCGGCGCGCCGCCGTCGCTGCCGCGCGCCCGGGCCGCCTCGGGCGCCGACGCCGGGGTGGCGGACACCGAAGGGCCACCGGCCGAGTCCGGCGCCGGAGGCGACGGCCAGGGCCGCGATCGCACACGCTCCGTGCGGTCCCGGGCCCGGCGTCCCTCCTCCGCCGTGCGCCGGGTCGGCGGCCCCCTGCGGCCCCTGCGCTACGAACTGCACCGGGTCTTCGGCACCGCCGCCCCGGCCCTCACCGCGGCCTTCGTCCTCGTCGCGTCCGTGGTTACGGCGCTGGTGCTTGCCCGGGCCGGCCACACCGGGCAGAACCGTTTGCTCGCGGCCTGGCCGGAGTTGCTGCCCCTGCCGCCCGCGGCTCTGGGGGCCGGCCTGCTCGGCGCCCTGGCCTTCGGCGAGGAGTACCGCTACCCCGCGCTCGCCGCCGACCGCGGCACCGTTCCGCGTCGGCTCGGGCTGCTCATCGCGAAGCTCGGCGTCAGCGGGCTTCTCGCGCTCCTGTTCGGCGCCCTCGCCGTGACCGCCGACGCCGCCGCCCTGGCGCTGGTCTTCGGTGGCGGCCCGTTGCGCGCACCGGCGGAGTGGGTCTCCCCGGCCGCGAGTTGGGCGGGTCTGCTTATCGGCTGCGCCTGGTCCGGCGTGCTGGCCTCCGGAGTCTTCCGGTCCGCTGTCGCAGGCTTGGCCGCGGTGCTCGCCGTACCGGTGATGGTCGTACCGCTGGTGCGCAAGGCGCTGGACGGGCCGTCCGCGTACCCGGTGACCGGACTGGCCGAAAGGCTGCGCGGTCTCGCCTGGGCGCAGTGGCCTCCGGAGGCCGACCGCCTGGTCCTCGGGGTGCTTCGGGTGATGGCGCAACCGGTCGGCACGGCCCTGGTGTTGTCGCTGATGGTCCTGTTGTGCGCCTATGGGTTCACAGGACTGCGCGGCCGCGTTCGTTTGTGAAGGATCGTTGCTGATCGATCCGATGCAGGAGAAGTCCCAACGGGACCGATGCGGTTCACATCGCGCCTCGCGGATCGCAACTCCACGTAAAAGGCCCGGTTCTTTATGATAAGTCGTCAATTGCGTAGGTGGCACCGATCACCCTTTCGTGTGCTTTTCACCAAAGACCTCAAGGGTCGTGGAAGCACGGCCGACAAAGGATTCGTGAGTACCCTTGCGCACACCATGATGACCGCCGCCCGCCATGCCGATTCCGGCCTCGCCGGCCCGGGCGAACTCGACCGCTACCCCTACCCGGAGGCCTCCGGGGCCGACCGCGTGGGAGTGCCCCACTGGGACGGATCCGACGTCGAGTTGAGCCGCGTCGGCCGCCGCGCGGCAGGCAGCCGCGGCCGCGGACTGCACGGCCAACTCGTCCAGCAGCTCGGCCAGATGATCGTCTCGGGCGACCTCGGAGCGGACCGCCCGCTGGTCCCCGAGGAGATCGGCCAGCGGTTCGAAGTCTCCCGCACGGTCGTCCGCGAATCGCTGCGGGTCCTCGAGGCGAAGGGCCTCGTCAGCGCTCGCCCCAACGTCGGTACCCGGGTCCGTCCGGTCGCCGACTGGAACCTGCTCGACCCCGACATCATCGAATGGCGCGCCTTCGGCCCGCAACGCGACGACCAGCGCCGCGAACTGGGCGAACTCCGCTGGACCATCGAACCGCTCGCCGCCCGCCTCGCCGCCGGCCACGGCCGCCCGGACATCCAGCAGCGCCTCGCCGACATGGTCGAGATCATGGGCCACGCGCTCGGTCAGGGCGACTCGATCACCTTCGCGCGCGCGGACAACGAGTTCCACTCGCTCCTGATCCAGGTCGCGGGCAACCGCATGCTGGAGCACCTGTCCGGCATCGTCTCCGCCGCCCTTCAGGTGTCGGGCAACCCCTTCGTCGCCTGCGACCGCCCCAGCGAGACCTGCGTCGCGCACCACGCGCGCATGGTCGAGGCCATCGCCGCCGGTGACGCGATCGGCGCCGAGAACGCCATGCGGCAGCTCCTGACGGTGCATCCGGAGGTCGAGCGCGTGGTTCCCGCCCCGCGCGAGCACTGACGGGCGCGCACGGCGGCGCTCACGGAAGGGTGCTCACGCAAGAGCGTGCGGAGGCGTCGAGGTCGTCGGCCTCCGTCCGGCCCCTGGAGCCTCGGACGGGCCCCGGAGGGTCCGGGACGGAGGAGGGGGAGGGGCCCGGCGGCATCGGCGGCGCCCGCGTCCGGCCCTTCGCCCCGGGCCCCGCCCCGAGACCGCCGGGGCGCCGGTTTCGGGTAGTCGTCCGACTTGCCAAAACATGGCGTGTCCGGACACACCGGACGTACATAAATCGCGGTATGACCGGCATGGCATCAAAGGGGGTGTGACTCGGGCCACGAAGATTGGGCGTAACGCTCTGCGAGGTCACGCGATGACCTAAGAGGTGATGGCCGACGGAGGGAACACAGCAGCCCTTGCGGGTGCTGTGCAGCTCCCCGGCCCCTGCCCGCGCCCCCGGCCCATCCCCAGTCGGTGGTCGTCGGCTCCGGTCCAGCACCACCAGGCCCGGGGTCGGAAGCCGTTTCCATCGTTCCGAGAGGTTGTTCGTGTCGGCCAGCACATCCCGTACGCTCCCGCCGGAGATCGCCGATTCCGAGTCTGTGATGGCGCTCATCGAGCGAGGCAAGGCCGAGGGGCAGATCGCCGGCGATGACGTGCGTCGGGCCTTCGAGGCTGACCAGATTCCTGCGACCCAGTGGAAGAATGTTCTGCGCAGCCTCAACCAGATCCTCGAGGAAGAGGGTGTGACGCTGATGGTCAGTGCCGCGGAGTCGCCCAAGCGCGCCACCCGCAAGAGCGTCGCGGCGAAGAGCCCCGTCAAGCGGACGGCCACCGAGCCCGTAGCCAAGACGGCGGCCGCGACGACGGCGGCCGCGCCGGCCGCGGACGTGGCGGCCCCGGAGGCCGAGGCGCAGGCCCCGGAGACCGTGGACGCCCTCGCGGAGGGGACCGCGACCGAACCCCCCGCCAAGAAGGCGGCGGCGAAGAAGACCGCGGCCAAGAAGGCCGCGCCCGCCAAGAAGGCCGCGGCCAAGAAGACGGCGGCGAAGAAGACCGCCGCCAAGAAGGACTCCGACGACGGCGACGAGGAGACCGCGGGGGAGGGTCCCGCCGCCAAGGCCGAGTCCGAGGAGGAAGAGGAAGGCGCCGAGAGCAAGGGCTTCGTCATCTCGGACGACGAGGACGACGCCCCGGCCCAGCAGGTCGCCGTGGCCGGCGCCACCGCCGACCCCGTCAAGGACTACCTCAAGCAGATCGGCAAGGTCCCCCTTCTCAACGCCGAGCAGGAGGTGGAGCTCGCCAAGCGCATCGAGGCCGGACTCTTCGCAGAGGACAAGCTCGCCAACTCCGACAAGCTCGCGCCCAAGCTCAAGCGCGAGCTGGAGATCATCGCCGAGGACGGCCGCCGCGCCAAGAACCACCTGCTGGAGGCCAACCTCCGCCTCGTGGTCTCGCTGGCCAAGCGCTACACCGGCCGCGGCATGCTCTTCCTGGACCTGATCCAGGAGGGCAACCTGGGCCTGATCCGCGCCGTCGAGAAGTTCGACTACACCAAGGGCTACAAGTTCTCCACCTATGCCACGTGGTGGATCCGGCAGGCGATCACGCGCGCGATGGCCGACCAGGCCCGCACCATCCGCATCCCGGTGCACATGGTCGAGGTCATCAACAAGCTGGCCCGCGTCCAGCGCCAGATGCTCCAGGACCTGGGCCGCGAGCCCACTCCGGAGGAGCTGGCCAAGGAACTCGACATGACCCCCGAGAAGGTCATCGAGGTCCAGAAGTACGGCCGTGAGCCGATCTCCCTGCACACCCCGCTCGGCGAGGACGGCGACAGCGAGTTCGGTGACCTCATCGAGGACTCCGAGGCGGTCGTTCCGGCCGACGCCGTGAGCTTCACGCTGCTGCAGGAACAGCTCCACTCGGTGCTCGACACGCTGAGCGAGCGCGAGGCGGGCGTGGTCTCCATGCGGTTCGGCCTCACGGACGGCCAGCCCAAGACCCTCGACGAGATCGGCAAGGTCTACGGGGTCACCCGTGAGCGCATCCGCCAGATCGAGTCGAAGACCATGTCGAAGCTCCGTCACCCCTCCCGGTCCCAGGTGCTGCGCGACTACCTGGACTGACCCGCTCCGGCCGGCCGGGCGTTCCCCGCAGGTCGTCGCCGGTGGCCGCGCGGGTGCGCGCGGCCACCGGGCGACCCACTCTGGGTGGAGTAATGCACACTCGGAGTCAGGAGGCCTCATGCGTCGTCCCTTTGCCCGTGTCCTGGCGGGTGCGCTGACCCTGGTGGCGGGAGCGGCGGCGGCGCCGCTGAGTCAGGCGCCGCGAGCCGCGGCGGACAGCGTGGTGATCGGCGGAAAGCCGGTGAAGGTGGCCGATGCCCCGTGGGTGGTGGCCCTCGCGAGCCGTGACCGGTTCGGGGGTACGCGGGGCGGGCAGTTCTGCGGGGGTGTCCTCGTCGCTCCGACCAAGGTGCTGACCGCGGCGCACTGCCTGGCGCGCCAGGTGCTCGGCGGCCCGGTCGACTCCGTCCGCGACTTCCGGGTGATCACCGGTCGTACGGAGCTGCGCGCCGCGGAGGGACGGGAGATCGCGGTGCGTTCCGCCCGGGTGAATCCCGACTACGACCCGGGCAGCAACGCCGGCGACCTGGCCGTACTGGAACTGGACGAAGCCGTACCCGCGCAGTACGTGCTGGCGATGGCCGGCCCGGGACATCCGGCGTACGGCGCGGGGACGGACGCCGCCGTGTACGGCTGGGGCGACACGAGCGGATTCGGTGACTACGCGTACGCGCTGCGGGCGGCCAGGGTGACGGTGCTGTCGGACGAGGTGTGCGGACGGGCCTACCCGGGGGACGCGGACGGACAGTACCGGGCCGACTCCATGGTGTGCGCGGGGGACCGGGAGGGCGGCAAGGACGCCTGCCAGGGCGACAGCGGCGGGCCGCTGGTGGCCCAGGGGCGGCTCATCGGGCTGGTGTCCTGGGGGCGCGGCTGCGGGCGGGCCGACAGTCCGGGGGTGTACACGCGGATCGCCCCGCTGCTCGGCTTCGTCGCAGAGTTCACCCCTGGCCCACAGGCGGGCCGGGGGAGCCGCGCCCGTCCGGATGTCCACGCGGGCCTGGGGGAGGGCGTACGGCCCGCTCAGGGGCCCGGAAGGGGCCTTTCGCCGGACATCCGGCCGGAGCCGCGGCACTGAGCCTGATCCGCGTGCGGGCATGAGGACGGGCGGTGCCTCTGGGTCTCAGAGGCACCGCCCGTCGACCGGCCTGGCCGGTCCTGGCTCGTCGGATGCGAGGTATAGGCCTTGTGTCAGCGGTCCTCGGGTTCGGCGGCGGCGGCCGCCGGAGCGGACGTAAGCCGCTCGGTCTCATCCTGTATTTCCGCGGCGATCTTCTTGAGTTCCGGCTCGAACTTGCGCCCGTGGTGGGCACAGAAGAGCAGTTCACCGCCGCTGAGCAGGACGACGCGCAGATATGCCTGGGCGCCGCAACGGTCGCATCGGTCAGCGGCCGTCAGCGGGGTCGCGGGTGTCAGAACAGTAGTCACGTCGCCTCTTCTCTAGCTCGACGAGCTGTCGTACCAGGGTCAACATCCAACCAGGCCGAAAACGTTCCCGCTCGCGGCTTTTCCTCGAAACTTCCTTCCGAAGCTGGCCGGCTGTTGCCGGTTGGCGGCGAAGGAACCGTATGGCGTTGCTTTACGGTTTCGCGTTGTCAGGTCGTTCGCTTGTAGCAGTTCTGCCCTCTCCGGCTGAGTGCCGGTTGTTCATGAGGACGTGCCCGAACACTAAATGGTTCATGCGCGGAAGGGAACGTGATGTTTCCTTCACCCTCTCGGGGGATCGAACACCCGTGCGCATCTGGACTAGGCTGCGGAAGGGCGTGGGGTGGCGTTGCATCGGCTCTACCAGGCCTCGGTACCCTTCCAGCGGCAGCCGAGCCACCCCTGCGCCCGACCGGGCCAGACGAAGAAATTCAGCGAGGAGCGAACTGCGTGACCGCCGACACGTCCGTGCCTTCCAGCGCACTGCTGACCGGAGCAGACCGGGACGGCTCCAACTACACCGCGCGGCACCTGCTCGTCCTCGAAGGCCTCGAGGCCGTCCGCAAGCGCCCCGGCATGTATATCGGGTCCACCGACAGCCGTGGCCTCATGCACTGCCTCTGGGAGATCATCGACAATTCCGTCGACGAGGCCCTGGGCGGGTACTGCGACCACATCGAGGTGATCCTCCACGAGGACGCCTCCGTGGAGGTCCGGGACAACGGCCGCGGCATCCCCGTGGACGTCGAGCCCAAGACCGGCCTCTCGGGCGTCGAGGTCGTCATGACCAAGCTGCACGCCGGCGGAAAGTTCGGCGGTGGCTCCTACGCCGCCTCCGGCGGCCTGCACGGCGTCGGCGCCTCCGTGGTCAACGCGCTCTCCGCCCGCCTCGACGTCGAGGTCGACCGGGGCAGCTCCACGCACGCCATCAGCTTCCGCCGCGGCGTCCCCGGAATGTTCACCGAGCAGGGCCCCGACAGCCCCTTCGACCCCGCCAACGGCCTGCGCAAGGTCAAGCGGATCGCCAAGGGCAAGACCGGCACCCGGGTCCGGTACTGGGCCGACCGCCAGATCTTCCTCAAGGACGCGAAGCTCACGCTGGACACGCTGTACCAGCGCGCCCGCCAGACCGCCTTCCTCGTCCCCGGCCTGACCATCGTCGTCCGCGACGAGCGTGCCCTGGAGGGGTCGGGCAAGACCGAGGAGACCTTCCGCTTCGACGGGGGCATCAGCGAGTTCTGCGAGTACCTCGCCCAGGACAAGGCCGCCTGCGACGTCCTGCGCCTGACCGGCACGGGCACCTTCAAGGAGACCGTCCCGGTCCTCGACGACCGCGGCCACATGACCCCCACCGAGGTCACCCGCGATCTCGGCGTGGACATCGCCCTGCGCTGGGGCACGGGCTACGACACCAACGTCAAGTCGTTCGTGAACATCATCGCCACCCCCAAGGGCGGCACCCACATCTCCGGCTTCGAGCGCTCGATCACCAAGACGGTGAACGAGGTGCTGCGCTCCGCGAAGCTGCTGCGCGTGGCCGAGGACGACGTGGTCAAGGACGACGCGATGGAGGGCATGACGGCCGTCGTCACCGTCCGCCTCGCCGAGCCGCAGTTCGAGGGCCAGACCAAGGAGGTGCTCGGCACCTCCGCGGCGGCCCGGATCGTCGCGGCGGTCGTCGCCAAGGAGCTCAAGGCGTTCCTGACCTCCACCAAGCGCGACGACAAGCAGCAGGCCCGCGCCGTGATGGAGAAGATCGTCGCGGCGGCCCGGACCCGGATCGCCGCCCGCCAGCACAAGGAGGCGCAGCGCCGCAAGACCGCGCTGGAGACCTCCTCGCTGCCCGCCAAGCTGGCCGACTGCCGCAGCGATGACGTGGAGCGCAGCGAGCTCTTCATCGTCGAGGGCGACTCGGCGCTGGGCACCGCGAAGCTCGCGCGCAATTCGGAGTTCCAGGCGCTGCTGCCCATCCGCGGCAAGATCCTCAACGTCCAGAAGTCGTCGGTCTCGGACATGCTCAAGAACGCCGAGTGCGGGGCGATCATCCAGGTCATAGGAGCCGGCTCGGGGCGGACCTTCGACATCGACGCCGCCCGGTACGGGAAGATCGTGCTGCTCGTCGACGCCGATGTGGACGGCGCGCACATCCGCTGCCTGCTGCTCACGCTCTTCCAGCGGTACATGCGGCCCATGGTCGAGGCCGGCCGGGTCTTCGCCGCAGTGCCGCCGCTGCACCGGATCGAGCTCGTCCAGCCGAAGAAGGGCCAGGACAAGTACGTCTACACGTACTCGGACAACGAGCTGCGCACGACCCTGCTGGAGTACCAGCGCAAGAACATCCGCTACAAGGACTCGATCCAGCGCTACAAGGGCCTCGGCGAGATGGACGCGGACCAGCTGGCGGAGACCACCATGGATCCCCGCTTCCGCACCCTGCGCCGGATCAACATCGGCGACCTGGATTCGGCCGAGTCGGTCTTCGACCTGCTCATGGGCAACGAGGTGGCCCCGCGCAAGGAGTTCATCACCAGCTCCGCCGCCACCTTGGACCGCTCGCGGATCGACGCCTGACCCGAGGCCGGACCACGGGTGCCCTCCGGCGGCACCGCCGGATTCCTGGCACACCGGTGCTCTTCACTCCATCACCTGATGGAGTGAAGAGCACCGGTACACCAGTCCGGAAAGCGTCCCTCCCGCACATCCTTGTGGGCACGCGGCCAATGCGGCGGCGGACAAGGAGAGTTCGGTGGACAAGCACGAAGGTCGTGATGCCGGAACGATCCGGCTGGACGACCCCTGGTACGACGCGCTCGCCGTCGGATGGGGCGAGGGCGCGGGTGCCGGCGCAGGCGAAGGCTCCGGCGGATCGGCCGGTGAGGGCGCGGAAACGTCACCGCCGCGCTCCGGACCCGGCGGTCCGCACGCGCCCGGCGCCTCCGACATCTACCTCGAAGTGCAGCGCAGCGCCGCCTTCCAGGAGGTGCGCAGCCGCTACCGGAGGTTCGTCGTCCCCGCGACCGCCGGCTTCTTCCTCTGGTACGTCGCCTACGTGATCGCGGCCACCGCGGCGCCCGGGATGATGGCCCGGCCCGTGGCCGGTTCCGTCAACGTGGCCCTGCTGGCGGGCCTCGGGCAGTTCCTCAGCACCTTCCTGCTGACCTGGGCCTACGCCCGGCACGCACGGCTGCGGCGCGACCGCGCGGCCCTGGACCTGCGCTGGACGGTCTTCGAGCAGGAGCAGGTCCGCCGCGCCGACGCCGGGGAGCGCACCCGGGCGCGGGGGGCGGGCCGGTGACCACCGAGCACCAGACGCTGGCGCTGCTCCTGTTCGGCGTCTTCATCGCCGTCACGCTGGGCATCACCACGTGGGTGAGCCGCAACCGGCACGGTTCGGCGGAGGAGTTCTATGCGGGCGGGCGGCTCTTCTCCCCCATGGAGAACGGTTTTGCCATCGCCGGCGACTACATGTCCGCCGCCTCCTTCCTCGGCATCTCCGGCCTGATCGCGCTCTTCGGTTACGACGGCCTGCTGTACTCGGTGGGCTTCCTCGTCGCCTGGCTGGTGGTGCTCTTCCTCGTCGCCGAACTCGTCCGCAACTGCGGCCGCTTCACCCTCGCCGACGTGGTCGCCGCGCGCATGAGCGAGCGGCCGGTGCGGATCGCCGCGGGGACCTCCTCGGTCGTCGTCTCCGTGCTGTACCTCGTCGCGCAGATGGTCGGCGCGGGCAGCCTGGTCGGCCTGCTGCTCGCCGATTCGGGCCGGACCGCACGGACGCTGACGGTGATCGGGGTCGGCGCGCTCATGGTGATCTACGTGTCCTTCGGCGGCATGCGGGCCACCACCTGGATCCAGATCGTCAAGGCCGTGCTGCTGATGGGCGGTGCGATCACGCTGACCGTGCTGGTGCTGCTGCGCTTCCACGGGAACTTCGACCAGCTGCTCAGCACCGCCGCCGAGCGCAGCGGCCACGGGAGCCGATTCCTGGGCCCCGGGCTCAAGTACGGAGGCGACTGGACGGCCCGCTTCGACTTCATGAGCCTGGGACTGGCGCTGGTCCTCGGTACGGCCGGGTTGCCGCACATCCTGTCGCGCTTCTACACCGTGCCGACGGCGCGGGCGGCCCGCCGGTCGGTGGTGTGGGCGATCGCGCTGATCGGCGGTTTCTACCTGATGACCATCGTGCTGGGCTTCGGGGCGGCGGCGCTGCTCGGGCCGGAGCAGGTCAGGGCCTCCAACGCCTCGGGGAACACGGCGGTTCCCCTGCTCGCGGCGTTCCTGGGCGGAGGGGCCGAATCGACGGGTGGCGCCGTGCTGTTCGCTTTCGTGGCGGCCATCGCCTTCGCGACCATCCTCGCGGTGGTCGCGGGGATCACCCTGGCGTCCTCGGCCTCCGTCGCGCACGACCTGTACGCCTCCCTCAAACGCCGCCACGCCCGACAGCGCAGTGAGGTGGCGGTGGCCAGGGTGGCCGCCGTCGGGATCGGGGCGGTGGCGATCGCACTGGGGCTGCTGGCGCAGGACCTGAACGTGGCGTTCCTGGTGGGGCTGGCCTTCGCGGTGGCGGCCTCGGCGAACCTGCCGGTGCTGCTGTACTCGTTGTTCTGGCGAGGCTTCACCACGCGGGGTGCCGTCTGGTCGGTGTACGGCGGGCTCGTGCCGGCGGTACTGCTGGTGCTGTTCTCTCCGGTGGTCTCCGGCAGCCCCGAAGCGCTCTTCCCGGGGATGGACTTCCAGTTGTTCCCGCTCCAGAACCCGGGCCTCGTGTCGATCCCGCTGGGCTTCCTGGCGGGCTGGCTGGGCACGGTCACCTCGGCGGAGGAACCGGACGAGCGGCGGCACGCGGAGACGGAGGTCCGCTCCCTGACGGGGGCCGGGGCGGTATGACACCCGGGGTCACCCCGACGCCGGGGGCTGCCAGGAGTAGCGGTGCTCGGGGCGGCCCGTCTCTCCGTAGCGCAGGGCCAGGGTGACGCGGCCGGTGCGGTCGAGGAGCTTGAGGTAGCGCTGGGCGGTCTGACGGCTGATGCCCGCGCGATCGGCGATCTGCTGGGTGGAGAGGGGCCCTTCGGCGGCGCGCAGGATCCCGCGGACCAGCTCGGCGGTCGTGGGGGAGTGGCCCTTGGGCAGGTCGTTGGGGGCGCCGGCCGCGGCGAGGGCGCCGAAGATGCGGTCCACCTCCGCCTGTTCGGCCTCGCCGCCCGTGTCCAGGGTGCGGCGCAGGGCACCGTAGGCCTCCAGGCGGGTGCGCAGGCCCGCGAAGGTGAAGGGCTTGACCAGGTACTGGAGGGCGCCGAGACGCATCGCGGCCTGGACGGTGGCCAGGTCGCGGGCGGCCGTCACCATGATCACGTCGGTGAGCTGCCCGCGTTCGCGCAGGCGGCGCACCAGGTCCAGGCCGTTGCCGTCCGGGAGGTAGTGGTCCAGGAGGATCAGGTCCACCGGGCGGGAGTCGAGGAACGCGAGGGCCTCCGCCGTCGAATGGGCTCGGCCCGACACGCGGAAGCCGGGAACCTTCGCCACATAGGCCGCGTTGATCCGGGCAACACGCATGTCGTCGTCGACGACCAATACGTCGAAATCACCGCACGTGCCGGACATCCCGCTCCGGGCCTCGTTCATCGCAGGGCCTCCGGGAGCACGACGGAGAATTCCGCCCCTCCGTCCGCTGCCTCGCCGACCCGGACCGTGCCGCCCTGCCGCTCCGCCAGGCGCCGCACCAGCGCGAGACCGAGCCCGCGCTCACGGTGGGCCCGGGGCTGCTTGGTCGACCAGCCCTCGGTGAAGATCTCCTCGCGGCGCGCTTCCGGGACGCCGGGGCCGCTGTCGCGGACCAGCAGTACCGCCGTGCGGCCTTCCGCCCGGATGTCGACCTCGACCAGCGGCGCGAGCGAGCCCACGGCCGCGTCCAGGGCGTTGTCGACCAGGTTGCCGACGATGGTGACCAGCCCGCCCGGGTCGACGAGGCGGTCGGGCAGCAGGGCGCGGTCGGCCAGGCGCAGCGGGACGCCGCGTTCGGCCGCGACCGTGGCCTTGCCGACCAGCAGCGCGGCGAGCAGCGGGTCGTGGATCTTCTCGGTGACCTGTTCGGCGGTGCTGCGGTGCACCCCGACGACCTCCGTCACGAACTCCACCGCCTCCTCGTACAGGCCCAGCTCCAGCAGTCCGAGGAGGGTGTGGAGCCGGTTGGCGTGCTCGTGGTCCTGGGCCCGCAGGGCGTCGATCAGGCCCTTGGTGGAGTCGAGCTCGCGGCCCAGGTGCTCCAGCTCGGTGCGGTCGCGCAGGGTGGCCACGGCGCCGCCGTCCTCGGTGGGCATCCGGTTGGCGACCAGGACCCGTGGGCCCTGGACGGTGAGCAGGTCGTGGCCGGTGACGCGGCCCGCCAGGACGTCGGTGGTACGGCCCGCGCCCAGTACGTCGTCCAGCGCGCGCCCCGCGACGGCGCCGGCCGTGTCGGGCGCGAGGCCCAGCAGCCGGGCAGCCTCGTCGTTGACCAGCCGGACCCGGCCGTCCCGGTCGAGGGCGATCACGCCCTCGCGGATGGAGTGCAGCATCGCCTCGCGCTCGGCGAGGAGGCCCGCGATGTCGGAGAAGGCCAGGTCCCGGGTCTGGCGGTGGATCCGGCGGGAGAGCAGGTAGGCGGCGAGGGCCCCCGCCGCCAGGGCGCCGCCCGCGTACGCGAGCAGGCCCGGGATGGCGCCGAGCAGGCGGTCGCGGACGCTGTCGTAGGCGATGCCGACCGAGACGGCACCGACGATCTCGCCGTCGGCGGCGAGCAGCGGGACCTTGCCCCGCGCGGAGCGGCCCAGCGTGCCCTGGTCGATCTCCATGACCTCGCGGCCCGCCAGGGCGTCGCCCGGGTCGGTGGAGACGGGCCGGCCGATCCGGTCGGGGCTCGGGTGCGAGCGGCGGATCCCGGCCGGGTCGATGACGACCACGTACTGCGCGCCCGTGGCCCGGCGGATCCGTTCGGCCGAGGCCTGTACAGGGCCGTCCGGGGCCGGGCCGGAGCCGAGGAGGCCGGCGGCCAGCGCCGGGTCGGCCGCCGCGCTCTGGGCGATGGCCAGTGCACGCCGCATGGCCTGGTCGTCGAGCTGTGCGCTCAGAGGGGCCAGGAAGAGCCCGGTGGCCAGGGCGAGCACCCCGGCGGCGATGGCCAGCTGGGTCAGCAGGATTTGCGAGACGGCCCGTCTTGGCAGCCCGAGGCGCCGAGCGCTCATGTGGAGGAACCGCATGAGTAGGCACCGTAGGGCGCTTCGGGCGTAAGTGGAATTCACCTCCTCTACGCAAATGGCTTGCGTTATTTGCGGCCAGCTTGCGCAAGCGATGACAGCGGGAATGTGGTGTCAAAGCCGTAGACGACTCGGCAGAGCTCTGCAATTCTCGCGCTGCACACCGCAAATTTCTATCTCCCATGGTTCAGAAAGTTCATGTCGAGGGACGAGGACATATGAGAAGGCACACCTGGAGATGGCAGGCCCTGGCCGCCTTGATCAGCACGGCCTTGCTGATGCTGGGCTGGCCCGCTCTCGACGCCGCGGCCGCCGGCGGACCGAGCGCCTCGGCGGGCCGGCCCGCCACCGCGAGCAGTACCAACGGCGGCTACACGGCCGCCAACGTCACCGACGGCAACCAGTCCTCGTACTGGGAGAGCGCCGGGGGCGCCTTGCCACAGTGGGTGCAGACCGACCTCGGATCCACCACCCGGATCGACCAGGTGGTGCTCAAGCTCCCCGCCGCCTGGGAGAGCCGCAACCAGACCCTGTCCGTCCAGGGCAGCGCCGACGGCACCAGCTACAGCACCCTGGTGAGCTCGGCGACGTACACCTTCGGCCAGGGCGGAGGGAACGTGGTCACCATCGGCTTCCCCGCCTCCCAGACCCGGTACGTGCGGATCGACATCACCGCCAACACCGGCTGGCAGGCCGCCCAGCTCTCCGAGCTGGAGGTCCGCGCGCCCGGTGCGTCAGGAGCCAACCTGGCACTCGGCAAGACGCTGACCGCGAGCAGCAACACCCAGGCCTACGTGGCGGGCAACGCCAACGACGGCAACACGGCCAGCTACTGGGAGAGCGGCAACAATGCCATGCCCCAGTGGATCCAGGCCGATCTCGGCTCCTCCGTCCGCGTGGACCGGGTGGTCCTCAGGCTGCCCGAGAACTGGGGTGCCCGCACCCAGACCCTCACGATCCAGGGCAGTGCCAACGGCACGGACTACACGGACCTGACGGCGTCCAAGGCGTACGAGTTCAACGCCGCCGGCGCGAACGCGGTGACCATCGCCTTCGACGCCACCACCACCCGCTACCTGCGCGTGTGGATATCGCTGAACTCCGTACAACCCGGCGGACAGCTCTCCGAGCTGGAGGTCTACGGTCCGACGACCGGCGACACCCAGGCGCCGACCGCCCCCGCCGCGCTCGGCTACAGCGAACCCGCCACCGGTCAGATCAAGCTCACCTGGAACGCCTCCACCGACAACACCGGCGTCACCGGCTACGACGTCTACGCCAACAACCAGCTGCGCACCAGCGTCGCGGGCAACGCCACCACCTACACGGACACCCAGCCCGCCTCCGCGAGCGTCACGTACTACGTCCGGGCCAAGGACGCGGCCGGCAACCAGTCGGCGAACAGCAACAGCGTCACCCGCGCCGGCGAAGCCGGTGACACCCAGGCCCCGACGGCCCCGGGCTCCCTGGCCCTCACCGAGCCGGCGTCCGGCCAGATCAAGCTGACCTGGCAGGCCTCCACCGACAACGTCGGCGTCAGCGGCTACGAGGTGTTCGCCGACAACGTGCCGCTCACCACGGTCGCCGGCAGCGTCACCACCTACACCGACAGCCGGCCGGCCGGCGCCACCGTGAGCTATTTCGTCCGCGCCAAGGACGCGGCGGGCAACCGCTCCGGCGACAGCAACTCCGTGACCCGCAACGGCAGCGGGGGCGGCGGCTCCAACCTGGCCGTCGGCAAGCCCATCACCGGCTCCTCCGTGATCCACACCTTCGTCGCGGAGAACGCCAACGACAACAGCACCAGCACCTACTGGGAGGGCGCCGGCGGCGCCTACCCCAGCACCCTGACCGTCGCGCTCGGCGCTAACGCCGACGTGGACCGCCTGGTCCTCAAGCTCAACCCGGACAGCAGCTGGGGCGCCCGCACCCAGAACATCCAGGTCCTCGGCCGCGAGCAGAGCGCCCCGGGCGTCACCGGCCTGGTCGCCGCCAAGGACTACGTCTTCAACCCTGCCTCCGGCGCCAACACCGTCACCATCCCCGTGAACGCCCGCGTCGCCGACGTCCAACTGCGCTTCACCTCCAACACCGGCTCCTCCAACGGCCAGATCGCCGAGTTCCAGATCCTCGGCGTCCCGGCGCCCAATCCGGACCTCCAGGTCACGGCCCTCAGCGCCAGTCCGGCGTCGCCCGTCGAGTCGGACGCCGTCACCCTGTCCGCCACCGTCAAGAACAGCGGCCCGGCTCCGGCGCCCGCGACCGCCGTCTCCTTCCAGCTCGGTGGTTCCAAGACCGCCACCGCCAACGTGCCGGCGCTGGCCGCCGGCGCCACGGCGACCGTCACCGCCGGCATCGGCCCGCGCGACGCCGGCACCTACCCCCTGAGCGCGATCGTCGACGAGGCCGACACGGTCGTCGAGCAGAACGACACCAACAACACCTTCACCGGCTCCCCGCTCGTGGTCAGGCCGGTCGACAGTTCGGACCTGGTGGCCTCGGCCGTCGGCTGGTCACCGAGCGCCCCCTCCGCCGGCCAGTCGGTGGACTTCTCCGTCACGGTCAGGAACCAGGGCACGGTGGCGGCCGCCCCGGGCACGCACAACGTCACCCTCACCCTGCAGGACGCGGGCGGCGCCACCGTCCGTACGCTGACCGGCTCCTTCGGCGGAGCGCTCGCGGCCGGCGCCTCCACGGCCCCCGTCCCGCTCGGCAACTGGACGGCGGCCAACGGCAAGTACAGCGTCAAGGTGGTCCTCACCGACGACGCCAACGAACTGCCGGTCAAGCGCGGCAACAACACCTCCACCAAGCCCTTCTTCGTCGGCCGCGGGGCGAACATGCCCTTCGACACGTACGAGGCGGAGGACGGCGTCGTCGGTGGCGGGGCCAACGTCGTGGGACCCAACCGCACCATCGGCGACATCGCCGGCGAGGCCTCGGGCCGCAGGGCCGTGAACCTCGACGCGACGGGCGAGTACGTCGAGTTCACCACCCGCGCCGCCACCAACACCCTGGTCACCCGCTTCTCCATCCCGGACGCCCCGGGCGGCGGCGGCATCGACTCCACCATCAACGTCTACGTCAACGGCGTCCTCAAGAAGGCCCTGCCGCTGACCTCGAAGTACGCCTGGCTCTACGGCGCCGAGGCGGGCCCCGGCAACGCGCCGAGCGCCGGCGCCCCGCGGCACATCTACGACGAGGCCAACATCCTGCTCGGCGAGACCGTCCCGCAGGGCAGCCGGATCCGGCTCCAGAAGGACGCGGCCAACACCTCCACTTACGCGATCGACTTCGTGAGCCTGGAACAGGCCACGGTGATCCCCAACCCCGATCCGGCGACCTACACCGTGCCCGCCGGATTCACCCACCAGGACGTGCAGAACGCCCTGGACAAGGTCCGCATGGACACCACGGGCAAGCTCGTGGGCGTCTACATGCCGCCGGGCGACTACCAGACGGCCAGCAAGTTCCAGGTGTACGGCAAGGCCGTGCAGGTCGTCGGGGCCGGACCGTGGTTCACCCGCTTCCACGCCCCGGCCTCGCAGGACAACACCGACAACGGCTGGCGCGCCGAGGGCGCCGCGAAGGGTTCTTCCTTCTCGGGCTTCGCCCACTTCGGCAACTACACCTCGCGCATCGACGGCCCGGGCAAGGTCTTCGACTTCTCGGGCGTCACCGACATGACCATCGACAACATCTGGGACGAGCACACGGTGTGCCTCTACTGGGGCGCCAACACGGACCGGATCACCATCAAGAACTCCCGGATCCGCGACACCTTCGCCGACGGCATCAACATGACCAACGGCAGCACGGACAACCTCGTCGCCAACAACGAGGCGCGCTCCACGGGTGACGACAGCTTCGCGCTGTTCTCCGCGATCGACGCGGGCGGCGCGGACATGAAGAACAACCTCTACGAGAACCTGACCGCGATCCTGACCTGGCGCGCGGCCGGTGTCGCCGTCTACGGCGGCTTCAACAACACCTTCCGCAACGTCTACATCGCCGACACCCTCGTCTACTCGGGCATCACGATCAGTTCGCTGGACTTCGGGTACCCGATGAACGGTTTCGGAACCGATCCGACGACCTTCGAGAACATCTCGATCGTCCGCTCCGGAGGCCACTTCTGGGGAGCCCAGACCTTCCCCGGAATCTGGATCTTCTCGGCTTCCAAGGTGTTCCAGGGAATCCGGATCGACAACGTCGACATCATCGATCCGACGTACAGCGGCATCATGTTCCAGACGCAATACCTCGGAGGCCAGCCGGTCAATCCCATCAAGGACACCGTCCTCAAGGACATCACCATCACGGGGGCGAAGAAGAGCGGCGACGCCTTCGACGCCAAGTCCGGGTTCGGTCTCTGGGCGAACGAGATGCCGGAGACGGGGCAGGGTCCGGCGGTCGGTGAGGTCACCATCCAGAACCTGAGGATGAGCGACAACGCCGTGGACGTGCGGAACGCGACCTCGACGTTCAAGATCAACCGTCTGCCGTAGCGGGAGGCGGGTTCGAGAGCCGGACCGAGGACGCGGCGGGGCGAACCCTTCGGGACGCCCCGCCGCTGCTCGGCGTGGCCACCGAGCAGCCTGGTCGCAGGGGGTTCCGCGCCGGATCGCGATGGGCCAAACTGACCGTAATCGAGCTGCAAGGAACTTGCATTTCTTGCGCTACTCTTGCGCTCATGACGCGACGACTTGCTCAAGTAGCGAAGAAGGTGGGGGTCAGCGAGGCAACGGTCAGCCGGGTGCTCAACGGCAAGCCGGGCGTCTCGGACGCGACCCGCCAGTCCGTGCTCACCGCCCTGGACGTCCTCGGCTACGAGCGCCCCACCCAGCTGCGCGGCGAGCGCGCCCGGCTGGTCGGCCTGGTCCTGCCGGAACTCCAGAACCCGATCTTCCCGGCGTTCGCCGAGGTCATCGGCGGTGCGCTGGCCCAGCAGGGACTGACCCCCGTGCTCTGCACGCAGACCACCGGCGGAGTCTCCGAGGCCGACTACGTCGAGCTCCTGCTCCAGCAGCAGGTCTCGGGCGTCGTCTTCGCCGGCGGACTGTTCGCGCAGGCCGACGCCCCGCACGAGCACTACCGGCTGCTCCACGACCGCAAGGTCCCGGTGGTGCTGATCAACGCCTCGATAGAGGATCTCGGCTTCCCGTGCGTGTCCTGCGACGACGCCGTCGCGGTCGAGCAGGCCTGGCGCCACCTGGCCTCGCTCGGCCACGAGCGCATCGGCCTCGTGCTGGGTCCGCCCGACCACATCCCCTCCCTGCGCAAGCTCGTGGCCGCCCAGACGGTCGCCGCGGCGGCCGGTACCGAGCTGCCCGCCGAGCACGTGGAGCGGACGCTGTTCTCGCTGGAGGGCGGCCACGCGGCCACGTCGCGACTGCTGGACCGGGGAGTGACGGGCATCATCTGCGCGAGCGACCCGCTGGCCCTGGGTGCCATCCGGGCGGCCCGCCGCCGGGGGCTGTCCGTACCCGGAGAGGTCTCCGTCGTCGGGTACGACGACTCGGCCTTCATGAACTGCACCGAGCCTCCTCTGACCACCGTCCGGCAGCCCATCGAGGCCATGGGCCGGGCGGCCGTGGAGCTGCTCACCGCCCAGATCCAGGGGGCCGCCGTGCAACCCGGCGAGCTGCTCTTCGAGCCGGAACTCGTCGTGCGCGGATCCACGGCACAGGTGCCGCGCCCCCGGGGCGCGTAACTCGCACCCTCTCCCGGCGCTCGAACACAGGGCCCCGAAACGTCTTGCTGACGTTTCGGGGCCCTGTTTTGCGTTCTCTGCCGGACGTGTCCGTCGGCGCGTTGCCAATCCCTTGCGAAATATGCGCGGGATATTGCGTCCATCTGACGGTGGTGGTTGAGTGTGCCGCGCTCGCCCCGTACCGCCCCGACACCGCCCCACGCCTCCTGCTCGATGCTCGAAGGGGACCACCGATGAGAACCAACATCCGCCGCACCACCGCGGCCGCACTCGTCTCGGCGCTCGCCGTCACCGCCCTCGCGGCCTGCGGTACGAGCAGTGATGGAGACGACGCCCAGAACCAGCCGTCCGGCGGTTCCTCGGACGCCTCCGCGCCGCTCGACCCGAAGACCAAGGTCACCATCTCGATGGACTGCATGCCGCCCGCGGCGAAGGCGGCCGAGCTCAAGCAGTGGAAGGAGGACGTCGCGGCGTTCAACAAGACCTACCCGAACGTCACGATCGAGGGCCGTTCGACCCCCGGCCAGTGCCTGGAGCCCCCGCGCTTCACGGCGATGCTCAAGGCCAAGTCGCAGCCGGACGTGTTCTACGCCTACTTCACCGACCTCAAGCAGGTGCTGGACAACGACGGCGCCGAGGACATCTCGGCCTACGTCACCGCCGCGTCGGTTCCCGGCTTCGCCGACATCGACAAGCACGTCACCGACACCCTCAAGCAGGACGGCAAGCTCTACGCCCTGCCCACCAGCAACTACACGATGGGCCTGCTGATCAACCGCAGGCTCTTCCAGCAGGCGGGCCTCGACCCGGACCAGCCGCCGCGCACCTGGGACGAGGTCCGCGCGGCAGCCAAGAAGATCGCGGCGCTCGGCAACGGCACCGCCGGCTACGGCGAGTACAGCGTCGAGAACACCGGGGGCTGGCACTTCACCGCCGCGATGTACGGGCTGGGGGGCGACGTCGTCGGCGCCGACGGCAAGGCGGCCTTCAACAACCCGACCGGCAAGCAGGTCGTCGACAACCTCCACGCCATGCGCTGGGACGACGACAGCATGGGCAAGACGCAGCTGCTCAAGTGGGGCGACCTGCAGAAGCAGATGGCCTCGGACAAGCTCGGCATGTTCCTCGCCGCGCCCGACGACATCACCTACATGGTCCAGCAGCTCGCCGCCAAGTACGAGAACTTCGGCATGGGCCCCATCCCGGGCGGCGCCGCGACGCCGGCCGGCGGCAACGGCTACATGATCAAGAAGGGCAGTTCGCCCGACAAGATCAAGGCTGCCGTCGCCTGGCTGAACTTCAAGACGCTATCGGTCGGCAAGGGGCAGTTCGAGTACGACCGCAGCAAGGCCGACGGCCTGCCGGTCGGGCTTCCGCAGCCCGCCTTCTTCACCGGCGCCAGCAAAGCCGAGGACGACGCGCTCAAGGCCGCCAACGCCACCATGCCGGTCGTCAACTTCAAGCCCTTCCTGGACAACCCCGTGCCCGGCAAGGCCGAGCCGGTGAAGGCCCAGGAGGTCTACAAGGTCCTCGACAAGGTGATGTCGGGCGTCCTGACGAACAAGGACGCCGACTCTGCGCAGCTCCTCGCGGAGGCCGAGAAGGCCGTCAACCAGGTGCTGGCCAACCAGTAGCGGACCGGCCGGGGGAGTTCCGGGCGGCCTCCCCGGCCCGGACCCGCCCTGCCGCCCGTACCCGCATACTCGGCCCACGGCTTTCTGATCGGCGCCGTCCTCTGCTTCTCCTTCTTCTCCTGGTACCCGATGGTCCGGGAGTTCCTGCTGGCCTTCCAGAAGACCGAGGGCGGCACGGTCCGCTGGGTCGGCTGGGACAACTTCCGCTACGTCTTCGACGATCCGGCCTTCTGGCAGGCCTGGCGCAACACCCTGCTCTTCACCGGGCTCGCGCTGGTCCTCGGCTTCGTCGTCCCGTTCGTCGTCTCGATCGTGCTCAACGAGTTCCGGCACGCACAGGGTTATCTGCGGCTGCTGGTCTACCTGCCGGTGATGATGCCGCCCGTGGCCTCGATCCTGCTCTTCAAGTACTTCTACGATCCCGGCTACGGCGTCTTCAACAAAGCCCTGGAATTCCTGCACCTGCCGGCGCAAGACTGGCTGCAATCCACCGACACGGCGATGCTCTCCGTCGTCATCGCTTCCACGTGGATGAACATGGGCGGCGCGACCCTGATCTACCTGGCCGCCCTCCAGGGCGTCCCCGGCGAGCTCTACGAGGCCGCCGAGCTCGACGGGGCCGGAGTGCTGCAGAAGATCTGGCACGTCACCATCCCGCAGACCAAGCTGATCCTCTCGCTGATGCTGCTCATGCAGATCATCGCCACGATGCAGGTGTTCGTCGAACCCTTCATGCTGACCGGCGGCGCCGGCCCCGAGGGATCGACCACCACCGTCGTCGTCCTCATCTACCAGTACGCCTTCAGCTTCAACCAGTACGGCGGCGCCGCGGCCCTGGGCCTGTGCCTGCTCGTCCTGCTCGCCGGCTTCTCCGCCGTGTACGTCCGGCTGAGCCGCGACAACGAGAACTGACGGGAGCGCCTCACATGGCAGAGCGCACGCTGATATCACCGGCCCAACTCGGCCGCACCCGCGGCAAGATCCTCTACTGGACCGCCCTGGCCCTGGTCGTCGCCGGCTTCACGATCGTCTTCCTCGGGCCCCTCTACTGGATGGTCGCCAACGGCCTCAAGAGCACCCGGGAATTCACCCAGGTCCCCCCGACCCTGGTGCCGGACTCCCTGCACGCCGAGAACTACTCGGCGGCCTGGAAGGTCATGGACCTCGCCGAGCTGCTGTTCAACACCCTCTACTACGCCTTGGGCGCGCTGGCCTTCCAGCTCGTCCTCGACGTGGCCGCCGCGTATTCGCTGTCCAAGCTCCGGCCCGTCTTCGGCAAAGCCGTCCTCGGCATGATGCTGGCGACCTTGATGATCCCGGCAACCGTCCTCGTCGTACCGCAGTACCTGACGGTCCTGGACATGCCGATCATCGAGCGCAACCTGCTCAACACGCCCTGGGTGATCTGGCTGCCCTCCGTCACGAACGCCTTCAGCATCTTCCTGTTGAAACGATTCTTCGACTCCATCCCCGGCGAGATCCTCGACGCCGCCGCCATCGACGGGGCCTCCGCCCTGCGCACCCTGCGCTCCGTGGTCCTGCCGATGTCCCGGCCCGTTCTCGGCGTCGTATCGATCTTCGCCGTCGTCGGGGTCTGGAAAGACTTCCTCTGGCCCATGCTCACCCTCCCCGACCCGGCCCTTCAGACGCTCAACGTCGGCATCTACTCCCTGGCCAGGGGGGTACCGGAGAACCATCTCGTCGCCGCGCTCGCGATGGCCTCGGCGCCCACGCTCGTCATCTTCCTGATCTTCCAGCGCAACATCATGAGCGGCCTGACGGCAGGCTCCCTCAAGGGGTGACCACCGCCCCGAACCGCCGCCGTGCCCGGCCGCCCCCTGTGAAAGGACCCCTCCGTGGCTGACTTTCCCCTGCCCGAGAACGCCGCCGACTGGTGGCGCTCGGCCGCCATCTACCAGGTGTACGTACGGAGCTTCGCCGACGGCGACGGGGACGGCACCGGTGACCTCGCGGGCGTCCGGGCCCGCCTCCCCTACCTCTGCGAACTGGGCGTGGACGCCCTCTGGTTCACCCCCTGGTACCTCTCCCCGCTGGCCGACGGCGGCTACGACGTCGCCGACTACCGCGCCATCGACCCCGCCTTCGGCACCCTCGCCGAAGCCGAGAAGCTCATCGCCGAGGCCCGCGAACTGGGCATCCGCACCATTGTCGACATCGTCCCGAACCACGTGTCCGACCAGCACGCCTGGTTCAAAGCGGCTCTCGCCGCCGGTCCCGGCAGCCCGGAACGCGAACTCTTCCACTTCCGCCCCGGCCGCGGCGAGCACGGCGAACTGCCGCCCGGGGACTGGCCCTCGCAGTTCAACGGCGCCGCCACCTGGACGCGGGTACCGGACGGGGAGTGGTACCTGCACCTCTTCACCCCGCAACAGCCCGACCTCAACTGGGACCACCCCGCCGTCCGCCGGGAACACGAGGAAGTCCTGCGCTTCTGGTTCGAGCGGGGAGTGTCCGGCGTACGGATCGACTCCGCGGCCCTGCTCGCCAAGGACCCGGCCCTGCCCGACCTCGCCGGCCGTCCACCCGAACCATGGACCGGCGAGGTCCACCCCTACATCGACCGGGACGACCTGCACACGATCTACCGCTCCTGGCGCGCCCTCGCCGACGACTACGGGGCCATCTTCGTCGGGGAGGTCTGGCTGCCGGACTCCGAGCGGTTCGCCCGCTACCTGCGCCCCGACGAACTGCACACCGCCTTCAACTTCTCCTTCCTCAGCTGCCCCTGGGACGCGGACCGGCTGCGCACCTCCATCGAGGAGACCCTCGCCGAGCACGCCCCCGTCGGCGCCCCGGCCACCTGGGTGCTGTGCAACCACGACGTGACCCGTACGGTCACCCGCTACGGTCGCGCCGACACCGGATTCGACTTCGCCGCCAAGGCCTTCGGGATCCCGACCGACCTCGCGCTCGGCGCGCGCCGGGCGCGCGCCGCCGCGCTGCTGACCCTCGCCCTGCCCGGCGCCGTGTACGTCTACCAGGGCGAGGAACTGGGGCTGCCCGAAGCCGAAGTACCGCTCGGCCGCATCCAGGACCCCATGCACTTCCGCTCCGGCGGCACCGACCCCGGCCGCGACGGCTGCCGGGTCCCGCTGCCGTGGACGGCCGAGCCCTGGAACGACCCCTGGCTGCCCCAGCCCGCGGACTGGCCGGCGTACGCCGCGGACCGCCAGGACGGCGACCCGGACTCGATGCTCACCCTCTACCGAACCGCTCTCGCCCTGCGCCGCGCCGCCCGCGGCTTCGGCGGCGGATCGCTGGAGTGGCTGGACGCGCAGCCCGGTGTCCTGGCCTTCACCCGCCCCGACGGGCTGGTCTGCGCGGCGAACCTCTCGCACGAGCCGGTCGCGCTGCCGGCCCACACCAGCCTCCTGCTGAGCAGTTCCGCGCTGGACGACGGCGGACGGCTTCCGCAGGACACGGCGGTCTGGCTGCGGACCTGACGCCGCAGCCGGACCGCTTTCCCGCACCACGACCGCTTTCCCGCACCACGACCGGTTTTCCCGCCCCGCGCCTGCGCCTCGCCCGCCGGGTGGTGCCGGGCGTGCCGGCCCCGGGACACCCGCCCGTCAGGGCATCGGCCGGGGCGGGCGGGGGCCCTGGTACTGGCCGCTCGGCCGCATCCGCAGCGGGCGCTCCTGGTACTCCTCCAGCGCGTGCGCGATCCAGCCGGCCGTACGCGCCACCGCGAAGACCGTTTCCCCGGCCTCCGCCGGCATCGCGCACGACACCGTGAACACCGACAACGCCAGGTCAACATTGGGGTGGAGGCCACCTCCGTGACGGGCCATCACCCCCGCCACCTGACGCGCCGCGGCGAGCGCGGGGCCGGCCTGCGCCAGCCCTTCCAGTCGAGCGAACAGCGCCGTCGCGCGGGGGTCCTCGCCCTTGTACAGCCGGTGCCCCAGCCCGGGCACCCGGCGGCCCGCGCGCAGGTACTCGCTCACCACCGGCGCCGCGTCGCCGCGTTCGAGCACTTCCACCAGCATCCGGTGCGCGAGCCGCCCGGCCGAGCCGTGCAGGGGGCCTTCGAGCGCGCCGAGCCCGGCCGAGACCGCCGCGTACGGATGTGCGCGCGCGGAGGCGGCCACCCGTACGGCAAGGGTCGACGCGGCGAGGTCGTGGTCCGTGAGCAGCGACAGCGCCAGATCCAGCACGGCCAGCGCGTCGGGATCCGGGTCCTGGGCGCAGAGCCGGGGCCACAGCTGCCGGGCGAGGCGGCCGTCCCCGCTCCACTGCGGGGGGCCCACCTCGGGCAGGGCGCCGACCAGGGTGGGGATCAGGGAGCGCGCGGAGCCCAGTACGGACTGCTCGGACAGGTCGTAGCGCAGGGGGTCCGCGACCGCGGCGGCCGCCACGGCCACCCGCAGCCGGTCGACCGGACCACTGTGCTGCGGCAGCGAGGCGACCGCCCGCCGGGCCGCGGCGAGGGCTTCCGGGGGAGCGGTGAACCGCGCCCCGCGGACCAGGGTTCCCGTCCACAGCCACTCGGCGACTTCCTCGTAGCGATACCGAGAGGCCAGCTCCACGGCGTCCACGCCCCGGAAGTAGTACCGGTCGGACTCGATCAGCGTGAGGGAGGTGCGTACGGAGAGCTCCCCGGCGGAGCCGGGCGCCGCGGCGGCCTCGCGCCGGCTGCGCAGGGCGAGGGCCTCCACCTCGCGGGCGTCGAAGCTGCTGCCGCGTCCGACGGGGTCGCGGCGGCTGGTGAGCTGGCCGCGGCTGACGTACGCGTACACCGTCGCGGGCTTCACGCCCAGCAGCTGAGCCGCTTCCTGGGTGCTGAGCCTGCGCTCACCGGCCTCTTCGTTCATGCCGTCACCCTACATATATTGATTGAATCAATATTGACAGTGATTGAGTCCATCATCGATGGTCGATCCATGGACACCACCGACGCACCCGCCGTACCCGCCGTACCTCCCGAACCCGCCGAAGCGCCTCGCGGCCTGGCGGGAGTCGTGGTCACCGAGACGCAGCTCGGCGACGTCCGAGGTCGCGAGGGCTTCTACCACTACCGCCAGTACTCGGCCGTCGAACTCGCCGGGAGCCGCACCTTCGAGGACGTGTGGCACCTCATGTTCCGCGGCGCCCTACCGGCCGCCGCCGCCGAGCGCGCCGCCTTCGCCGCCGAGATCGCCCCCCTGCGCCGGCTCCCCGCCGAGGTGCGGGGCGCCCTGCCCGCCCTGGCCCGTGCCACCGCCCCGTCCGGCCCGCTCGCCGGGCTGCGCACCGCGCTCTCCCTGCTCGGCGCCTCCGCCGGCTTCCGCCCGGTCTACGACCTCACCCCCGACCGCCGGGCCGTCGACGCCATGGCCGCCTGCGCCGCCGTACCGACCCTGCTCACCTCGCTGCACCGGCTGGGTCAGGGTCTGGAGCCGGTCGAGCCGCGCGACGACCTCCCCTACGCCGCCAACTACCTCTACATGCTGACCGGGCAGGAGCCCGACCCGGCCGAGGCCCGAGCGGTCGAGCGGTACCTGGTCTCCACCGTCGACCACGGCTTCAACGCCTCCACCTTCACCGCCCGCGTGATCGCCTCCACCGGCGCCGACGTCGCGGCCTGCCTCACCGGGGCGATCGGCGCGCTCTCCGGCCCGCTGCACGGGGGCGCCCCGAGCCGGGCCCTGGACACGCTCGACGCCATCGGCACCGCGGACCGGATCGACCCGTGGATCCGTGAGCGGGTACGCGCCGGAGAGCGGATCATGGGCTTCGGGCACCCCGTCTACCGCACCGAGGACCCGCGCTCGCGGATGCTGCGCGAGATCGCCCTCGGGTTCGGCGGGCCGCTCGTGGACTTCGCCGTCGAGGTCGAGCGGCGCGTAGAGGAGATCCTCGCCGAGCTCAAGCCGGGCCGCGAGCTGCACACCAACGTGGAGTTCTACGCGGGCGTGGTCATGGAGCTGTGCGGGCTGCCGCGCGAGATGTTCACGCCGACCTTCTGCGCGGCCCGGGTGGTCGGCTGGAGCGCGAACATCCTCGAACAGGCCACCGATTCGAAGATCATCCGACCGGCCGCCCGGTACACCGGCCCTACCCCGCCTGAGCCGGTCCCCGCCCTCGGCTGACTACGATCGACCGGTGAACAGCATTCCTGTGGTCGTCCTGACCGGCTTCCTCGGATCCGGCAAGACGACCGTCCTCAACCACCTCCTCGCACACCGGGGCGGCACCCGGATCGGGGTCGTCGTCAACGACTTCGGCTCCATCGAGGTCGACGCGATGTCCGTGGCCGGCCAGGTCGGCGACTCGATGGTCTCCCTCGGCGGCGGCTGCCTGTGCTGCGCGGTCGACGGCAGCGAGCTGGACGCGTACCTGGAGAAGCTCGCCGATCCCGCTCACCGCATCGATGTGATCGTCATCGAGGCGAGCGGGCTGGCGGAGCCGCAGGAGATGGTCCGGATGCTCGTCGCCAACGAGAACCCCGCCGTCCGCTACGGCGGCATGGTGCAGATCGTCGACGCCGCGGAGTTCGACGCGACCCGGGCCCGGCACCCCGAGACCGACCGCCACCTGGCCGTCGCCGACCTGGTGGTGCTCAACAAGACCGACCGCGTCGACGCCGCGGAACGGGCCGGGATCGAGGGCGCTCTCGCCGGGCTCTGCGCGCCGGGGATCCCGGTCGTCGGCGCGGACCACGGGCGGGTCGACCCGGAGCTGCTCTTCGAGCGCCGGCCGTGGACCGAGACGCGCGGGCAGCTGTCCTTCGAGGACCTGCTGGCGCAGTCACACGGCCACGAACACGACCACGACCACGAACACGACCACGACCACGACCACGACCACGAGCACGGTGGTGATCGCGGCCGTGATCACGCGCGCCACGTGCACGCGGTCTACGACAGCACGGAGTTCGTGTCCGAGCAGGCCCTCAGCCCGCGCCGGTTCATCGACTTCCTCGACCGCCGCCCGGCCGGGCTCTACCGGATCAAGGGCTTCGTCTACTTCGGCGTGCCCGGCCACGAGGAGCGCTACGAGGTCCACGCCGTGGGCCGCTTCCTGCGCTTCGCCCCGCAGCCCTGGGGGCGGGGCGAAGCGCGCCTGACACAGCTCGTGCTGATCGGTGCGGGCACCGACGGCCCCGCCCTGCTCCGCGAACTGGAGGATTGCCGCGAAGCGGAACCGCAGCACGCCCGCCCGGAGAGCATGTGGGGCGTCCTGCGCTACGTACACCGGCCCGAGGAGCAGGAGCAGGAGCAGGAGCAGGAGCAGGAGCAGGAGCAGGAACGGGAGCAGGAGCGGGGGCCCGATCCGGAGTCCGAGGACTTCTGACGAGCCGACGGCGCCGGCTCAGTCGGGTCAGGAGACCTCGACGCCGAAGTCGCCGAGCAGGGGCTCCAGGCCGCCCGGGTACCCCTTGCCGCCGACGACGAAGTCCCAATCGCCGCTCGGACGGCGCCGGAACGAGCCCAGGACCAGGGCGGTCTCGCCGGCGCGGCCGTCGGAGACCTCCAGTCGGCCGAGCTCCTCGCCGCCCGGACCCAGGAGCCGGATCCGGGCGTCCGTGAAGCCCGCCAGGTCGGCGTGCGGATTGACCTCCGGGTCGATCGCGGCGACGAGGACCAGCCGGTCGGCGGGCTCCGGCAGGGCGTCGAAGGCGACCATCAGCGCGGCCTTGTCGGGCGCCGAGTGCGCGTGCGTCCGTACCGAACCGTCCGGGGTGCGGGGGTTGTTGAAGAAGACGAAGTGGTCCTCGCTCAGCACCCGGCCGCCCTCGCAGACCAGCGCGCACACGTCCAGCGCGACCGGTCCCGCCCAGGACATGCCGAGCACGTTCTGGTCGGCGGAGGGCTCCGGATCGGCCGTCCGCCGGGCCGCGACCGAGGCCGCCGGACCCCCGCCGAGGCGTCCGCGCAGTCCGTGCTGGTGCAGCAGGTCCACGAGTTCGCCCCCGGGAACCAACTCCAGCGGCTTGCCGTTGGCAAAGGTGTACGACCCCGGTCCGAACGTCGCGGTGGTGACCAGCACTCCCTTGTTCGCCCCCCGGTCCTGGACCGTGCCGTACAGGTCGCGGACGGCCGTCGGCGGCACCGTGTGCCGGTAGCGCTTGACCTGCACCACGATCCGCCCGCCCCGGATCGGGGCCGGGTCCAGCGCCTCGACGTCCACGCCGCCGTCGCCGGAGCGCTGCGTGGTCACCGCTTCCATGCCCATCGCCCGGAACAGCTCGGCCACCAGGTTCTCGAAGGCGATCGGGTCCATCGCGAACAGGTCCGGCTCCTCCTCGTCGCCGCCCGCGTGCCCGCCGTGGCTGACGACCGTGCCGACCTCCTGCGGGCGGCGCCCCGCCCGCACGGCCGTCAGCTGGTCGGGCCGCGCCGACAGCAGCCCGCGCAGGCCTTCGACCAGGCAGTCCACCGCGCTGACCTGCTCCAGCCGCAGCCCGGCGAAACTGCTGCGCGGCGCCGAGACCGTGGCGAGTACGAAGCGCGCCTCCTGCCCCGTCACCGGGTCGGGGCAGTCGACGAAGCCGTTCATCACGACCGAGTCCAGCACCCCGAACTCGTCCGCCGCGTACAGCTCGCGCGCCACCAGCAGCACGCACTGCGCCAGCAGGTCCCGGTACAGTGCCCGCCGCTCCGTGGCCGGGCGGGGCTTCACCTTGTCCTGGTCCGTGCTCGGCAGGTACTGGACCGACCTGGCTTCCGGCACCACCGCGTACGCGGGCAGCTCCCAGTCCAGCACCAACTGGCGCGCGGCGGGGTCGTACGCCGCCGCCACTTGTCTCGGCAGCGCCTCGGGCCATGCCGTCGAGGCGTAGAGGGCGGCCGAGAAGTACTCCACCACCGTCTCCGCGTCGCCGGCGCGCAACGCCGAGGTCAGCTCGGCGAGCCCGTTGTTGTGCGCCCGGACTCCGGCGAGCTGTTCGGCTGCCCACCGGTCGTACTGTTGCCGGTACGCCGCCAGTTGCTGCTGTCGCTGAGCCTCCGCGGCGTGCGCGGCCTGCCAGGCCTGCGTGTACCGGGTGTGAGCCTCTCGCTCTGCCTGGGCCCGCCCGCCCGAGCCGAGGGTCCAGCCGCTGCTCTGCTGCTGGAACTGCTCTATGCGCGGCATCGGTACGGGGTGCGCCAGGGTCCCGGGGTCGAACGGTTCCAGCTGCTCGGGCCGGACGAGGGCGGCCGTCCGGAACGCGGGTGCCCGGCACCCCGTGACCAACAGGCCCTGCAGGGCGGTGACCTCGGCGTCGATCTGCGCGGTCCGCCGCAGCGCCTCGGCCTCGCGGCGTTGCCGGTGGGCCGCTTGTTGCTCCCGCCGCCCCCGGGCCGCGTCGCGTTCGTAGGACCGCCGGCGGCGTTCCGCCTCGCGCTGCTGGATCAGCTGCGTCTGCTGCGTCCGGCGCTGGGCCTCGGCCCAGTCCCCGATCAATCCGCCCGACCGACGACTCATCAGCTCTGTGTCTCCCCGCGCCCAACCGACAGTGCCAAGAGGGAAAACACTAGTCGCCATTCGGGTGGTACGTCCCCCAGACGTACCACCCGAATGACCCCGTACCTCCTACAGCGCGGCCCCGGCCAGCGCCGTGACGGAGGCCGGCAGCGCGGTGCCCGAGCCGTCCCGGCGCGGGTCGACGGCGGGCAACTCGGCCGGGGTGCCGTTCGCCGCCGCCGCGCGGGCCGGCGAACCGCCCGCCCAGGCAAGGAGCAGCACGTCCTCGCCCTTCAGGAACCGCTGGCAGCGGACGCCGCCGGTGGCCCGGCCCTTGCGCGGGTACTGGTCGAACGGGGTGAGCTTCCCTGACTGCATCGAGTCGTCCAGGGTCCCGTGCGAGCCCGCCACCGTGAAGACCACGGCGTCGCGTGCCGGGTCGACGGCCGAGAAGTGGATCACCTTGGCGTTGTCGGAGAGCTTGATGCCGGCCATGCCGCCCGCCGGGCGGCCCTGCGGGCGCACCTGGTTCGCCGGGTAGCGCAGAAGCTGGGCGTCGTCGGTGATGAAGACCAGGTCCTCCTCGCCCGTGCGCAGCTCGACCGCGCCGATGATCCGGTCGCCGTCCTTGAGCGTGATGACCTCGAGCTCGTCCTTGTTGGCCGGGTAGTCCGGCACGACCCGCTTGACCACACCCTGTTCGGTGCCGAGCGCCAGGCCCTGCGAGGACTCGTCCAGCGAGGTCAGGCAGATCACCTTCTCGTCCGCCTCCAGGCCGGAGAGGAACTCCGATACCGGCGCCCCGCCCGCCAGGTTCGGCGCCGCGTGGGTGTCCGGCAGCTGCGGCAGGTCGATGACCGGCAGCCGCAGGAGCCGTCCGTACGACGTGACGACGCCGACCTCCGCCCGCGCGGTCGCCGCGACCTGCGAGACGATCAGGTCGTGCTTGGCGCGGGCGCCGCCCTCCGCCTCGGGCAGCGGTTCGCCGGTCACGGTGCGTGCCAGCAGGCCCGTCGAGGACAGCAGGACCAGGCACGGGTCGTCCGCGACCTCGAGCGGAACCGCGCCGACCGCCGTACCCGCCGACTCCAGCAGGACCGTACGCCGCTCCGTGCCGAACTTCTTCGAGACCGCTGCCAGTTCCGCCGAGACCAGCTTGCGCAGCTCGCTGTCGGAGTCCAGGATCCCGGTCAGCTCGTCGATCTCGCCGGTCAGACGGTCGCGCTCGGACTCCAGCTCGATGCGGTCGAAGCGGGTCAGTCGGCGCAGCGGCGTGTCCAGGATGTACTGCGTCTGGATCTCGCTCAGCGAGAAGCGCTCCATCAGGCGCTCCTTGGCCTGCGCGGAGTTGTCGCTGTCCCGGATGATCCGGATGACCTCGTCGATGTCGAGCAGCGCCACCAGCAGGCCCTCGACCAGGTGGAGCCGGTCGCGCCGCTTGCCCCGGCGGAACTCGCTGCGGCGGCGCACGACCTCGAAGCGGTGGTCGAGGTAGACCTCCAGCAGCTCCTTGAGGCCCAGCGTCAGCGGCTGCCCGTCGACCAGCGCGACGTTGTTGATGCCGAAGGTCTCCTCCATCGGCGTCAGCTTGTACAGCTGCTCCAGCACGGCCTCGGGGTGGAAGCCGTTCTTGATCTCGATGACCAGGCGCAGGCCGTGCGAGCGGTCGGTGAGGTCCTTGACGTCCGCGATGCCCTGGAGCTTCTTCGAGCCGACCAGGTCCTTGATCTTCGCGATGACCTTCTCGGGGCCGACCGTGAAGGGCAGTTCGGTGACGACCAGGCCCTTGCGGCGCGGGGTCACGTCCTCCAGCGTCACCGTGGCGCGGATCTTGAAGGTGCCGCGCCCGTTCTCGTAGGCGTCCTTGATGCCCGCGAGGCCCACGATCCGGCCGCCGGTGGGCAGGTCGGGACCCGGGACGAAGCGCATGAGCGCCTCCAGGTCCGCCTCCGGGTAGCGGATCAGGTGGCGCGCGGCGGCGATGACCTCGCCGAGGTTGTGCGGGGCCATGTTGGTGGCCATGCCCACCGCGATCCCGGACGCGCCGTTGACCAGCAGGTTCGGGTACGCCGCCGGCAGTACGACGGGTTCGCGCTCCTGGCCGTCGTAGTTCGCGGCGAAGTCGACGGTGTTCTCGTCGATCCCGTCCGTCATCAGCGACGCGGCGTCGGCCATCTTGGACTCGGTGTACCGCATGGCGGCCGGCGGGTCGTCGTTGCCGAGCGAGCCGAAGTTGCCGTGGCCGTCGACCAGCGGGAGCCGCATGGAGAAGGGCTGCGCCATGCGCACGAGGGCGTCGTAGATCGACGCGTCGCCGTGCGGGTGCAGCTTGCCCATGACCTCGCCGACGACGCGGGCGCACTTCACGTAGCCGCGGTCGGGGCGCAGGCCCATCTCGTTCATCTGGTAGACGATGCGCCGGTGCACCGGCTTCATGCCGTCGCGGGCGTCGGGCAGGGCGCGGGAGTAGATCACCGAGTACGCGTACTCGAGGAAGGAGCCCTGCATTTCGTCGACGACGTCGATGTCGAGGATCTTCTCCTCGAAATCCTCCGGCGGCGGGGTCTTCGTGCTGCGGCGGGCCATCGCTGCGCGGCTCCTTAACCAAGAATCGGGATGAGCTGAGCTCTCACGGGGTGGGGCTGGTGGTCGTACGCGGGTGGTGCTGGGGGTCCTGCGGGGGTGGTGCTGCGGCCTGGCCGGGTTTCGGACAGTGGGGTGACGCGGACCATTGTGGCCCGAGGCTCCGACAACGCCGACTCCGACCCAGGAGTGGGCCGGGAACTTCTCCGGTCGCCGACACGCTTGCATACAGTGGCAGGTCTGACAGGAATCTCTGCATCGCGATCGAAGGGACCACATGCCCATGGGTCACACGGCCACAGCTCAGGCCGGCTCCGGCGGCCTCACAGCAACCGAGCACCGGCTGGCCAACGGCCTGCGCGTGGTGCTGTCCGAGGACCACCTGACCCCGGTCGCCGCGGTCTGCCTCTGGTACGACGTCGGCTCGCGCCACGAAGTCAAGGGTCGCACCGGCCTGGCTCACCTCTTCGAGCACCTGATGTTCCAGGGCTCGAAGAACGTCTCCGGCAACGGGCACTTCGAGCTGGTCCAGGGAGCCGGCGGTTCCCTCAACGGCACCACCAGCTTCGAGCGCACCAACTACTTCGAGACGATGCCGACCCACCAGCTGGAGCTCGCGCTGTGGCTGGAAGCGGACCGGATGGGCTCGCTGCTGGCCGCCCTGGACGACGAGTCCATGGAGAACCAGCGCGACGTCGTCAAGAACGAGCGCCGCCAGCGCTACGACAACGTCCCCTACGGCACGGCCTTCGAGAAGCTCACGGCCCTGGCGTACCCCGAGGGCCACCCGTACCACCACACTCCGATCGGCTCCATGGCCGACCTGGACGCCGCGTCCCTGGAGGACGCGCGCGCCTTCTTCCGTACGTACTACGCGCCCAACAACGCGGTGCTGTCGGTCGTCGGCGACATCGACCCCGAGCGGACGCTCGCCTGGGTCGAGAAGTACTTCGGCACCATCCCCGGGCACGACGGCAAGCAGCCGCCGCGCGACGGCTCGCTGCCCGAGATCATGGGCGAGCAGCTGCGCGAGGAGATCGTCGAGGAGGTCCCGGCCCGCGCGCTGATGGCGGCCTACCGGCTCCCGCACGACGGCACCCGCGAGTGCGACGCCGCCGACGTGGCGCTGACCGTGCTGGGCAGCGGCGAGTCCTCCCGGCTGCACAACCGCCTGGTGCGGCGCGACCAGACCGCCGTCGCGGCGGGCTTCGGCATGCTGCGCCTGGCCGGCGCGCCGTCGCTGGGCTGGCTGGACGTGAAGACCTCCAGCGGCGTCGAGGTGCCCGCCATCGAGGCGGCCGTCGACGAGGAGCTCGCGCGGTTCGCCGCCGAGGGCCCGACGGCCGAGGAGATGGAGCGCGCCCAGGCCCAGCTGGAGCGCGAATGGCTGGACCGGCTGAGCACGGTGGCCGGCCGCGCCGACGAACTGTGCCGCTTCGCGGTGCTGTTCGGCGACCCGCAGCTGGCGCTGACCGCCGTCCAGCGCGTCCTCGACGTCACCGCCGAGGAAGTGCAGGCCGTGGCCGCGGCCCGACTGCGCCCGGACAACCGCGCGGTGCTCGTGTACGAGCCCGTCGCGGCCGACGAGAGCGCCCAGAGCGACGAGAACAGCGACGAGAACGAGGGGGCGGAGCAGTGAGCGACACCGCAGCCGTCACGATGACCTTCCACCCGCGCCCCGAGGCCGGCGAGCCGCAGCCGTGGGCCTTCCCGGCCCCCGAGCGCGGGGTACTGGGCAACGGCCTCACCCTGCTGCGCTGCCACCGCCCGGGCCAGCAGGTGGTGGCGGTCGAGATCAACCTCGCCGCCCCGCTGGACGCGGAGCCCGAGGGCCTCGACGGCGTGGCGACCATCATGTCCCGCGCCCTGTCCGAGGGCACCGACAAGCACTCCGCCGAGGAGTTCGCCGCCGAGCTGGAGCGCTGCGGCGCCACGCTCGACGCGCACGCCGACCACCCGGGCCTGCGGGTCTCCCTGGAGGTTCCGGCCTCCCGGCTGCACAAGGCGCTGGGCCTGATCGCCGAGGCGCTGCGCGCACCGGCCTTCGCCGACGCCGAGGTCGACCGTCTGGTGCGCAACCGGCTCGACGAGATCCCGCACGAGCTGGCCAACCCGCAGCGCCGCGCCGCCAAGGAGCTGTCCAAGGAGCTGTTCCCGGCTTCCCTGCGGATGTCCCGCCCGCGCCAGGGCACCGAGGAGACGGTCGCCCGCATCGACTCCGCGGCCGTACGCGCCTTCTACGAGGCCCACGTACGCCCCGCGACCGCCACCGCGGTGGTCGTCGGCGACCTTACCGGCATCGACCTCGACGCCGTCCTGGCCGACACCCTGGGCACCTGGACCGGAGACACCACCGCGCCGCGCCCCGTGCCGCCGATCACCGCCGACGACACGGGCCGCGTGGTCATCGTGGACCGGCCCGGCTCGGTCCAGACGCAGCTGCTGATCGGCCGCATCGGTCCGGACCGGCACGACCGGGTCTGGGCGCCCCAGGTGCTCGGCACGTACTGCCTGGGCGGCACCCTCACCTCCCGCCTGGACAAGGTGCTGCGCGAGGAGAAGGGGTACACGTACGGCGTGCGCGCCTTCGGCCAGGTGCTGCGCTCCACCGCCGACGGCAAGGGCGCCTCGATGCTCGCCATCAGCGGCTCGGTGGACACCCCGAACACCGGCCCGGCGCTGGACGACCTCTGGAAGGTGCTGCGCACCCTCGCGGAGGGCGGCCTGACCGACGCCGAACGGGACGTGGCCGTGCAGAACTTGGTGGGTGTGGCCCCGCTGAAGTTCGAGACGGCGGCCTCGGTCGCGGGCACGCTCGCCGACCAGGTCGAGCAGGAGCTCCCGGACGACTACCAGGCGCAGTTGTACGCGCGGCTGGCCGAGACCGGGACGGTGGAGGCCACTTCGGCGGTCGTGAGCGCCTTCCCGGTGAACCGCCTGGTCACGGTCCTGGTGGGCGACGCATCCCAGATCGAGGAGCCGGTACGGGCCCTCGGGATCGGTGACGTCACCGTCGTCACCAACTGACGGGCGACTCAGGGGACTCCGGCGGCTTGTCCGTCGGAGTCCTTTTTGTCTGGTTAGTCGCGTGGTTGCTTGTATGTGGTGTGGCGAACGCAACAAAAAGGCGTGTCTGTTTGGCGATTGACTGATGATCCGCCTAGCGTCGTCCCTGCTGTTCGTCAGTTGCACCCGCCGCGCCCGCGGCACCGGACAGCGATCGCCGAGTCCCCGTCAGGCGCGAGCCTGGGGAGCCGGGGACCCACATGTGTCCCTGGGGTGAATCGGACCGCCTCGCAAGAGGAGGCCCGTAGGAGACCTTCCTGCTCCGAACCCGTCAGCTAACCCGGTAGGCGAGAGGGAAGGAAAGGATCAGCCCCTTCATGGCGTTTGGCAGTCGTGTCGCCGGTAAGCACCGTGGTTCCAGCCGTATGAGCCGCAAGACCGCCGGCTACGCCGGCATAGCCGCCCTCGCCGCCACTGGCGTCGTCGGCTCCCTGGCCGGTCCCGCGTTCGCCGCGGACAACACACACTCCGCCGAGGACACCGGCCTGAACACCATCGTCGTGGCCGACGAACTCGCCGACGAGATCCAGGCCCAGGCCGACTCGCAGCAGCGCGCCGCGGAGGCCGCCGCCGTTAAGGCGCAGGCCGAGGCCGACGCCAAGCAGCGTGCCGCCGAAGCCAAGGCGAAGGCCGAAGCCCAGGCCAAGGCCGAGCGCGAGGCCGCCGAGCGCGTGGCCCGCGAGGAGGAGCGCAAGCGCCTCAACACCTTCGTGTCCCCGCTCTCGGACACCTACGTCAGCACGCAGTACCACGCGGGCGGCGGCATGTGGTCCTCCGGCAGCCACACCGGCATCGACTTCCACGCCTCCTCCGGCACCTCGGTGCACGCCGTGGGTCTGGGCACCGTGGTCGAGGCGGGCTGGGGCGGCGCGTACGGCAACAACGTCGTCATCAAGCACAACGACGGCACCTACACCCAGTACGGGCACATGTTGTCGCTGAACGTCTCCGTCGGCCAGCAGGTCACCCCGGGGCAGCAGATCGGCCTGTCGGGCAACTCCGGCAACTCCAGCGGCGCGCACCTGCACTTCGAGGCCCGTTCCGGCGCCGACTACGGCTCGGACATCGACCCGGTCGCGTACCTGCGGTCCCACGGCGTCGACGTCTGACGGGTACCGCACCCACCACGCTTCTTCCGAGAAGGCCCCGGCTCCCCGAGCCGGGGCCTTCTCGTTGTGTGAATGTTTCGGATTACCGGCCGTCCTCGGAAATTATCGTGTGTTGCAATAGAGTCGCAGCGCGCACAGTCATACGAAAATAGGCGGAGGTCCGGTCTTGCGTATTCCCGCGCACACGGTATGCACAGCAATTCGCGACGACATCGTCTCCGGGGTGTTCGGCCCCGGCAGCCGGCTGACCGAGGAGGTGCTGGCCCGCCGGTACGGCGTCTCGCGCGTCCCGGTGCGCGAGGCGCTGCGCACGCTGGAGTCCGAGGGGTTCGTGACCACCCGCCGGCACGCGGGCGCCTGCGTGGCCGAGCCGACGGAGCAGGAGGCCGTCGACCTCCTGGAAGTACGGATGCTGCTGGAGCCCCTCGCCGCCGCGCGGGCGGCCCGGCGGCGCACCGAAGCCCACCTCAAGGTGCTGCGCGGCCTGGTCAGGCTGGGCCAGGAGCGGGCCAGGAGGGGGCAGGGGGAGGATCTGCGCTCCCTGGGGGGCTGGTTCCACGAGACGCTCGCCCAGGCCTCCGCGAGCCCCGGGCTGATCGCGCTGCTCACCCAGACGCGGCACAAGGTGGCCTGGATGTACGTGGTGGAGGCCCCGGTCCGGCCCGCGGAGTCCTGGGCGGAGCACGGTGCGATCGTGGACGCCGTGGCCCGCGGGGACGCCGAGCGGGCCCGGGCGCTGACCGCGGTCCACGCGGACCGGGCGGCCGGGGCGCACCGCCTGCGCGTGAGGACTCTGCAACCTGCCGTAAACACGGTGAGCGGTCCGCTTTAACAATCGCCGTATACAACGGTGGGATATCCGCGCGGCATCACGTGATGGGGTGCCGGGTGATTCGCGCCGGACATTTCGATGTCGGGTGATTCGGCACCGACGATTCGGTGCCGCCCGACCGGATGTCGGGCGGCGAATTCCGGTCGATAACGGCCGGATGATTCGGCTGATTCTTTCGGTGGGCCGGCAATTCATTTCCGCGCGCCCGCCCGCAGTGGAATGCGGCGCGGCGCCCGGCCCGCAGCGGGACGCGGCGCGCGCATGACCGGCCGGCCCGGCGCTCCGAGGGCGGGGATCCGGCCGCGGTCCGAGAACCGGCGAAGCCGTTGCCCCCGGCCTCGGCCGGGGGCAACGGCTTCGCCGTGCGTGGTCCTGCGGGTCGAACCCGAAGGGTCAGACGGTCTCGGGGAGCTCCTCGAGACCCTCGGCGACCAGCTTCGCGAGGCGCTCCAGCGCGGCCTCGGCACCCTCGGCCTCGGACGCGAGGACGATCTCCTCGCCGCCCTGGGCGCCCAGGCCCAGAACCGCCAGCATGGAGGCGGCGTTGACGGGGTCGCCGCCCGCCTTCGCGATGGTCACCGGGACGCCGGAAGCGGTCGTCGCGCGGACGAAGATCGAGGCGGGACGAGCGTGCAGGCCCTCGGCCCACCCGACGTTGACGCGGCGCTCTGCCATGGTGATGCCCTTCAGGTTCTTACGGTTGTCTAGACCAGTCTCTCACGACGCCCGGAATGGTCGGACCGACCTTCGGCCCCGATCTGCCGCCGTTCGACCTACCCCAGCTTGCCCTGGTTCGCTCCGGCCTGCCCGATGCGCCGCGCCCGGGCCACTCGGCCCGTCCGAGCCTTAAGGTGGGCCCCATGACCACCGAGTCGGACCCCTCGTACCCGGACCACTGGGAAGCGGACGTCGTCCTGCGCGACGGCGGAACCGCCCGGATCCGGCCCATCACCACCGACGACGCGGGCCGGCTGGTCAGCTTCTACGAGCAGGTCTCGGACGAGTCCAAGTACTACCGCTTCTTCGCCCCCTACCCCCGGCTCTCCGACCGCGACGTCCACCGCTTCACGCACCACGACTACGTGGACCGGGTCGGCCTGGCCGCGACCATCGGCGGGGAGTTCATCGCCACCGTCCGCTTCGACCGGATCGACTCCGACGGCCGCCCGGCCACCGGGCCCTCCGACGAGGCGGAGGTCGCCTTCCTCGTCCAGGACGCCCACCAGGGCCGCGGCGTCGCCTCCGCCCTGCTCGAGCACATCGGCGCCGTGGCCCGCGAGCGCGGAATCCGCCGCTTCGCCGCCGAGGTGCTTCCCGCCAACACCAAGATGATCAAGGTGTTCACGGACGTCGGCTACCAGCAGAAGCGCAGCTTCGAGGACGGTTCCGTCCACCTCACCCTCGACCTCGAACCCACCGCCGAGTCACTCGCCGTCCAACGCGCCCGCGAACAGCGCGCCGAAGCCCGCTCCGTGCAGCGGCTGCTCGCCCCCGGATCGGTGGCGGTGATCGGAGTCAGCCGCTCCGGCGGGGGAGTGGGCGCGGCCGCCCTGCGCAACCTGCGCGACAGCGGCTTCCACGGCCACCTCTACGCCGTCAACGAAGCCCGCGCCCCCGGCATCGAGGGGGACCTGCTGGACGGCGTACGGGCCTACCGCGCCGTCGGCGACATCGGCGCCCCGGTCGACCTGGCGGTGATCGCGGTCCCCGCGGAGCGGGTCCCGCAGGCCGTGGCCGCCTGCGGTGAACACGGGGTGCAGGGACTGGTCGTGCTGTCCGCCGGATACGGCGAGAGCGGGACCGAGGGCCTGGACCGCCAGCGCGAACTGGTGCGCCAGGTGCGCTCGTACGGGATGCGCCTGATCGGGCCGAACGCCTTCGGAGTCATCAACACCGCGCCGGAGGTGGAGCTGAACGCCTCGCTCGCACCGGCGCCGGCCCCCGCGCGGGGACGGGTCGGCCTGTTCACCCAGTCCGGGGCGATCGGGATCGCACTGCTCTCCGGGCTGCTGCGGCGCGGGGAGGGGCTGTCCTCCTTCGTCTCGGCCGGGAACCGGGCGGACGTCTCGGGCAACGACATCCTCCAGTACTGGTACGACGACGAGGCGACCGACGTCGCGCTGATGTACCTGGAGACCCTGGGCAACCCGAGGAAGTTCACCCGGCTCGCCCGGCGCACGGCCGCCGTCAAGCCGGTGGTCGTCGCCAAGGGAGGCCGCCACACCCCCGCGGGACACCTCGTCCCCGGCACCCGCCTGCCCGACGCGACCGTCTCCGCGCTGCTGCGGCAGGCGGGCGTGATCAGGGTCGACACGGTGACGGAGCTCGTGGACGTCGGCCTGCTGCTGGCCTCGCAGCCGGTGCCCGCCGGCCCCCGGGTGGCGATCCTCGGCAACTCCGAGTCGCTCGGGGTGCTCACCTACGACGCCTGCCTGACGGAGGGACTGCGCCCGCTGGCGCCGCTGGACCTGACGACGGCGGCCTCGCCGGAGGACTTCCGCACGGCCGTGACCGCGGCGCTGGCCTCGCGGGACAACGACGCGGTGATCGTGACGGCGATCCCGTGGGTGAGCGAGCAGGCACTGGCCGATGACCTCGCCGACGCGCTGCGGCAGGCGGTGGCGGGTCATCCCGGCAAGCCCGTGGCCGTGGTCCACGTCGAGCTGGGCGCCCTCGCCGAAGCCCTCTCGGCCGCGACGGCCTCCTCGGCCCCCTCCCCGCCCGCGACGGCCCACCCGCCGTTCAGCCCGGAGCCCGCTTCCGGTGGGGCGCCGGGCGGGAGCCGACCCGCAACGGGCACCGCCACGCCACGGCCCGTCGCCGGCGACCCCGGCCCGGCTACGGGAGCGCCCCACCCGGACCCCGGCGCACCCGGCCCGTCCGAGCCGGCCGGCATCCCCGCCTACCCCGCCGCCGAGCGGGCCGTCAAAGCCGTCGCCGAAGCCGTGCGCTACGGGCAGTGGCGGCGGGCCAACGCCGTGGCCGGGCAAGTCCCCGAGTACGAGGACATCGACGAGAGCGGGGCCGCCGGGCAGCTCTCCCGCCTGCTGGCCGACGTGGCCGACCACGAAGTGCTGACCCTGACGGAGCCCGACGCGCGCGAGCTGCTGGCCCGGTACGCAATCCGCGTCCTGCCCACCCTCCCCGCTCCCAGCGCGGACGCCGCGGCACGCGCCGCCCGCGTCCTCGGATACCCGGTGGCACTCAAGACCACCGCCCCGCACCTGCGCCACCGCGCCGACCTCGGCGGCGTCCGCCTCGACCTCACCACCGAGGCCGAGCTGCGCCGCTCCTACGAGGAGCTCACCCACGCCCTCGGCAAACCGCAGGAGCTGCTCCCCGTCGTCCAGGCGATGGTGCCCCGGGGCGTCGACACCGTCGTCCGCTCCGTCATCGACCCCGCCGCCGGCGCCGTCCTGTCCTTCGGCCTGTCCGGTGTCGCCTCCGAGCTGCTCGGCGACACCGCCCACCGGCTCGTTCCGGCCACCGACCGGGACGCGGCGGGCCTGATCCGGTCCATCCGCACCGCCCCCCTGCTCTTCGGCTGGCGCGGCAGCGCCCCCGTCGACACCCCCGCCCTGGAGGAGCTGCTCCTGCGCCTCTCCCGCCTCGTCGACGACCACCCCGAGGTGGTCGGGGTGGTCCTGGAACCCGTCGTCGTCGCCACCGAGGGGCTCTCCGTGCTCAGCGCGGCCGTCCGCGTCGCGCACCCGCCCGCCCGCGGCGACCTCGGCCCCCGGACCCTGCCCAGCTACTGAGCCCCGCGGTCCCCGCCGGCTCCCGAGGTCCGGGGCGGCCGGGGTGCCCCGTACGGGCCTTAGGATGGACCTCATGGCGAAATCCGGTACGACGACCCAGGGGCTGCGCACGGCGATCGAGCGCAGCGGCTACTACCCGGCCCTCGTGGCCGAGGCCGTGGAGGCCGCGGTGGGCGGCGAGCCGATCTCGTCGTACCTGGTCCACCAGGAGACGACCTTCGACTCCAACGAGGTGCGCCGGCACGTCACCGTGCTGGTCCTGACCGGCAACCGCTTCATCGTCAGCCACACCGACGAGCAGGCCGCCGACGCGGGATCGCCCTCCCCGTACGCGACCACCTCCACCGAGTCGGTCAAACTGGCCGGCATCTCCTCCGTGGTGCTCAGCCGCGTCGTCGCCAATCCCGAGTCCTACACTCCGGGCACCCTGCCCCGCGAGGTCGTCCTGACCATCGGCTGGGGCGCGGTCTCGCGCATCGACCTGGAGCCCGCGGCCTGCGGCGACCCGAACTGCGACTCCGACCACGGGTACACCGGCAACTCCACCGCCGACGACCTCAGCCTGCGCGTGAGCGAGGCGGGGGACGGCCCGGAGGCGGTCCGCCAGACCCTCCTTTTCGCCCAGGCCCTCTCCGAGGCCACGGCGGCCACGTCTGCCGGCCCCGCCCGCTGATGGCGTACTCCACGGCGCCGAACTGGCAGGACGAGCCGGAGCTCCTGGACCTCGCCGGCGCCCCGGTACCGCAGTACGGCACCGGCTCGCTCGCCGACCTGCTGCCCACCCTCGTGGCCGGCCAGGGCGTACCCGGCTTCGAAGCCTCGATCACCGAGCTGACCCCGGCCGACCGCAACTGCGTCTTCCTGGTCGACGGCATGGGCTGGGAGCAGATCAAGGCCCACCCGGACGAGGCCCCGTACCTGACCTCCCTGCTCGGCAGCTCGCGCGGCGGCACCGGCCGCCCGATCACCGCGGGCTTCCCGGCGACGACGGCCACCTCGCTGGCTTCCGTCGGCACCGGCCTGCCGCCCGCGCGGCACGGCCTGCCCGGCTACACCGTGCGCAACCCGGCCACCGGCGAACTGATGAACCAGCTCCGCTGGCAGCCGTGGACCGCGCCCAAGCCCTGGCAGCCCTACCCGACGGTCTTCCAGCAGGCGGACGCGGCCGGGGTGGCCACCGCGCAGGTGTCCTCGCCCGCGTTCCAAACCACCCCGCTCACCAAGGTCGCGCTGAGCGGCGGCACCTTCCTCGGCCGGATGACCGGCGAGGAGCGCATGGACCTCGCGGCCGAGCGGCTCGCGGCCGGCGACCGCTCGCTCGTGTACACGTACTACAGCGAGCTCGACGGGGCCGGCCACCGGCACGGAGTCGACTCCGACGCCTGGCGCGGACAACTGATGTACGTCGACCGGCTCGTCCAGCGCCTCGCGGAGCAGCTGCCCCCCCGCACCGCGCTGTACGTGACCGCCGACCACGGCATGGTGGACATCCCCTTCGACGAGGACTCCCGGATCGACTACGACGAGGACTGGGAACTGGGCGCCGGCGTGGCCCTGCTGGGCGGTGAGGGCCGGGCCCGGCACGTGTACGCCGTACCGGGCGCCGAAACCGATGTCCTGACCGTGTGGCGCGAGGTCCTCGGCGACCGCTTCTGGATCGCGAGCCGCGAAGAAGCCCTGGAACTGGGCTGGTTCGGAGCTCCGGGGGAGTGCGACGAGCGGGTCCTCGGCCGGATCGGCGACGTCGTCGCGGCCGCGCAGGCCGATGTCGCGATCACCGCCTCCCGGGCCGAGCCCAACGAGTCGGCGCTCGCCGGAATGCACGGCTCCATGACCGCGGCCGAGCAGCTCGTCCCGCTGCTCGAGATCCGCTCCTGAACCGCCTCCCCCCATCCCCCAAGACTCGTCGAAAGGCCCTGTACTCCCCATGCCCGAGCTGGTGTTCTTCTCCGGAACGATGGACTGCGGAAAGAGCACTCTGGCTCTCCAGATCGCCCACAACCGCGACGCGCGGGGTCTTCAGGGTGTGATCTTCACCCGGGACGACCGGGCGGGGGAGGGCAAGCTGTCCTCCCGCCTCGGTCTGGTGACGGAGGCGGTGGAGGCGCCGGAGGGGATGGACCTGTACGCGTACCTGGTCGCGCAGCTTTCCCAGGGCGGCAAGGCGGACTACGTGATCGTGGACGAGGCGCAGTTCCTCGCGCCCGCACAGATCGACCAGTTGGCCCGCATCGTCGACGACCTCGGCCTGGACGTCTTCGCGTTCGGCATCACCACCGACTTCCGCACCAAGCTCTTCCCCGGTTCGCAGCGCCTGATCGAGCTGGCGGACCGCCTGGAGCAGCTCCAGGTCGAGGCTCTGTGCTGGTGCGGAGCGCGTGCCACGCACAACGCCCGTACGGTGGGCGGTGAGATGGTCGTCGAGGGCGCCCAGGTGGTGGTCGGTGACGTGAACCGCCCGGCCGGGGAGATCGGCTACGAGGTCCTCTGCCGCCGCCACCACCGCAAGCGGATGACGAGCGCCGCGGCCCACGCCGGAGCCCTCTCCCCGGACGTCCTCCCGGTCAACCACGCCTGACCCGCGCCGGACGGTCAGCTCCGCTGGAAGAACTCCACCTCCGCCAGGGCGATATGGCGGTCCGGGGCCGAGCCGGCCGGTGCGGCGAGGGTCAGACGGACGGTCGTCACGTCGCTGATGCCGGTGGGGAAGGTCTGCGGGCCGGGCTTGTCGCTCAGGGTGAGCTTCTTGCGGACCGTCCGGCCGTCCCGTGCCGTCACTTCCATGTCGATCTGCAGCGCCCGCCCCTGCTGCGCGTACTCCTCCGGTGACGACGAGGCGCCATTGGTGATGATGACGTCGACCAGGCGGAACGGTTTGGCGAAGGTGCAGGTCACCGAGGTGCCGGGGCCGGGCGCGCCCCAGTAGCGGTTGCTGAGCCCGTCCGTGGCGTGGCTCACCGGGTGTCCGGGCAGCTCGGCGCCGGCCTCCACGCGGGTCGGGGTCACAGCCTTGGCCCTGCCGAGTTTGTCCCGGGCGTCCTCGAGCAGGTGGCGTCCGGCCGGCAGCATCAGGAAGCCGGCCGCGCACAGGGCCAGCACCACGGTCAGGGTCACCAGGAAGCGCACCATCCGGCCCGAGCCCGCCCGTGTGCGGCGGCGGAACGGCCAGGTCGTGCGCCACCACGGCAGGGGAGCCGGTGCGGTGGTGGGTGTCAGCGGCGCCGCGCAGCGGCGACAGAAGCGGCGGTCGGGCGGGTTGGGCGCGCCGCAGGCGGGGCACGGCAGCCCGTCCGCGTCGTCGGTCCTCGCTGCGGGGCGTACGACCGGGCGCTGCGCCACGGCCTTCGCGGGCCGGACGGGCTGCGGCGGGGCGACCGGCGGGGCGACCGGGGGAGCGGCCGGCGGGGCGACCGGCGGGGCGGCCGGCGGGGCGGCCGCCTGATGAGCGGCTGCCTCCGGGGAGGCGGGAGGTGCGGCGGCGGGCGGTGCTTGCGGGGTGCTCCGCGCATCGCGCGTCCCGCGGGCGGACATGTCCTCCCCACCGGCCGGGCGGGCCCCCGGCGGCCGTCTCCGCGTGGCAGCGGGCTCCGGCGGGGACGGATCTGCGCCTGAGGGACCCGCGGGGTCGGGCTCCGCCTCGGCGGGTGGCCGGCCCACCGGCTCCGGGGTGCGGGGAGCAGCGCCCTGCGACCAGCCCAGGTAGGCGCCGCAGTTGCCGCAGAAGTCCTCCGTCACGCCGTTGGACGCCCCACACGCGGGACACGCACGCAACGCCGTCACCTCCCTTCACCTGCGGGCGGCCCGGAAAGGACCTCCACCCGACAGACCGTGTGGACGGGGCACAGGGTGCGGACGAGCGAACGCACCCGCTCCGCGTCCACCTCGTGCGCCTCCACCCCGCGGCGCGGCCACACCCGTACCAGGACCTCGTCGGGCGGGGGAGGAGGCGGCTCGGCACCGGCCGTACGGGACCAGGCGGCCCCGCCGTCCGCGCCGACCTCGGCGGACACGCCCAGCACCAGGCGCAGGGCCTCGATCAGACCGCGCCGCGTGCCGCGCCACCGGTGCAGTTCCACCGCGCGCGCCACCGCCTCGCGCCGCAGTTCGAGCGGCCACCGCGGGTCGTCGACGCCGCCGACCCACGAGGCCAGCCAGGACAGGAAGTCGGCCGGCGCCAGCCGCGGATCGAAGTAGGCGGGCAGGTTGTCGAGGGTCGTGAACACCGGCGCCAGGACCGTGTCCAGCCCCGCCGTGAACCGCTGGGCGAAGTCGTCGTCGGCGTACAGCGCGGGCAGCTGCTCGCCGATCGGGTGCCGGCTGGGCAGGCCGGGGACGGCGGCCCGGCTCATCCGCGCACCTGCGGCTCCGGCGCCGTCACGACCACCTGGTGCTGGTAGGAGAAGACCAGCGCGCCGGAGCCGATGTCGATCCGGTCGACCGGGGAGCCGCGTCGCCCCGTGATCGGGTCGGCGGCGAACAGCCGGATCTCCTCCACCAGCACGTCCCCGACGGCCCGTTGCAGCACGCCGAACACCTCGCCGTACTGCACGGGCCGCCCGAACGGCCAGCCGGCGCCGTCGGGCCCGCCGTGCAACGGGTCGAGGTGCCGGAACAGCGCGGCGAGCGCCGCATCGCGCACCAGGTCGGTGTCCTCCGCGCGGGCCGACAGCCGGGCGACCACGGTGACGCCCTGGTAGACGGGCGGCTCCACGACGAGCCGCGTGCCGATCAGGCGCCGTTCGTCGAGGGCCTCGGTGATCGTGGTGAGCACCTGGTCGGAGGGGATCAACTGCTCGAAGCGGAGCCGGTCGCCCTCGTCGGCCACGGCGTCCGGCACCACCAGGACCCGTACCGCGCCCGCGCCGCCCCCGCCGTCCGCGGCGGGCAGGCAGCGGACCCGGCGCACCGAGGGAGCCGCCTGGCGGGCGATGGTCTCGTAGTCCTCGGCTGTCACGGCGCGCTCCTGCATGCGCAGCGCCTGCGGCGCCCGCAGCTTGGCGTTGCCGATCGTCTCCCCGGCGACACCGCCGCGCGCCGCCTCCCGGTTGGCGACCCGGGCGACGTACGGGACGGAGCTGCGCAGTACGGAGATCGCGCCGCGGGAGACGTTGCCCGCCGGGCCGCCCCCGGTGCGGTAGCGGGCCACGCGGACCTGGGCGCCCTTGGGCGGTACGGCCCCGCAGGGGCGCAGGGTGCCGTCGGGCTCGCGCAGCACCGGCGGGAACGTGAACTCGCCGGTGCTCGCGTCCACGCGCACGTGCCGGTCGCCGGGCCCCGAGCGGCCGAAGTGCTCCACCACGTCCCAGCGCTGCCATCCCCCGGGGGAGGACACCTCCACCACCGGGGGTTCCCCGTCGAGCAGCACGGGTGGGCGGCCGAGCCGGAAGGTCTGCCCCGCCACTCCCTCCGACGCGCCGAGCGGTACGTCGCTCACCCTCTCGGCGTGCTCCACGGTCATCGTGCCGCCGACGGTGAAGACGGCGGCCTCGCGCACGGTCGGGGAATCGGAGTAGAACGGCTGGCCGGGCTCCGCCTCGGTGACCCGGCAGCGCAGCCAGCCCGCGCGGGTCCCGCCGATCAGCGACGCGGCGTGCCCGGCCGGTACGTACACGATGACCTCACCGGGCCGGTTCAGACCGCCGGTGCTGTCGGAGGCGGTCTCGCAGCGCTGCCACCGGCCGCCGTCCCACGCCTCCCACACCAGCGGGGGCTGGCGGGGGTCGACGCCCACGCCCTCGACGCGGCTGTCCAAGCGGACCGCGACCACGCAGCGCGGCGCCGCGGTCGGCAGGCCGAACAGCAGTGCGTCGCCGGGCTCGGGAGTCGTCTGGAAGCACGGTACGTCGCGGCCCTCGGCGAGGGCGCCGGTCCGGTCGGTCAGCTCACCGGTCCGGGGCGCGGTGACCAGCCGCGTCAACTCGCTCGGCACGATGCGCAGATCGTCGGTGGTGGCGAACACCACGGCGTCCTCGCTCTCGCCGGCCGCGGTCGTCACCTCGATGCCCGCGGGCAGCGTCACCGTGTCGGGCTGGGGCGCCGACAGCCAGAAGTCGACGTCGGCGGCGGCGGCCGAGGGCGGGTACAGCTGGATGCCCAACAGGTCGAGGAACGCCAGGTAGTTCTTGTCCGGGACCCGGTTCAGTCGGTACAGCAGCTGGTCCACGAGGTAGGCGAACGTCTCGATCAGGGTGACGCCCGGGTCGGACACGTTGTGGTCGGTCCACTCCGGGGCTCGCTGCTGCACGTACCGCTTCGCCTCGTCGACGAGCTGCTGGAACCGTCGGTCGTCCAGGTTGGGGGAGGGCAGGGCCATCAGTCCGCGACCATTTCCTCGGCCCCCTCCTCGGAGGGGATCGTGTAGAAGGGGAAGACCAGGTTGCGCCGGTCGTTGGTGGTGCGCACCGTGTAGTGCACATCGATGTAGAGGGTGCCCGCGTCCACGGAGTCGAAGGCCACGACGACCTCGTCCACCGCGATCCGGGGCTCCCACCGCTCCAGCGCCTCGCGCACCTGCTGGGCGACCCGCCCGGCGGTGTCGCCGTCGCCGGGGGCGAAGACGTACTCGTGGATGCCGCAGCCGAACTCGGGCCGCATCGGCCGTTCGCCGGGCGCGGTGCCCAGTACCAGCCGGATGGCCTCCTCCAGCTCCCGCTCCCGCTCGACCATGGCGATCCCGCCGGTCGGCCCGACCCGCAGGGGGAACGCCCAGCCGCGCCCGATGAACCGCTCGCTCATCACACACCCCCGATCAGGACGTTCGGGGCGCCGGTCAGGACCATCGCGCCGCAGGTGGTCTGGTCGCGCGCCCGCGCGGCGGGCAGCCCGCCGACGAGTACCGTGCCCGCGGCGAGCCCGGCCGGGTTGGGCACGATCACGTTGGCCGGTCCCAGCGCCGCGTGCGGCGGGACGGGGCAGACGTGCAGGCTGCCCACGACGGCGGCGGGCAGGCCGCCGATCAGCACCGTCGCCACCGCCGCGGCGGCGCCGGGCGGCGGCGTGGCGAGCCGGCCACCGTGGTTGGTGGGGTCGCCGGTACGGGCTGCGGCTGGCATCGGGTGCTCCTGGGGGAAGACGGTGGTGGTGCAAGGGCAAGTGACATGGAGGGGCTCTTAGTTAATCCTGATGAGTCGGGCCTTGAGGACGGCGAGCAGGCCGCCGTTGACGGTGACCTCCGAGGTTCCGGAGACCCGCACCGACCGGCCGCCGATGCTGACCCCGGCGGCGGCGTCGATGTCCACCTGACGGCCGGACACCTTCACGGTGCCCTGCCCGGCGTCCAGCGTGATGCCCTTCGCGTCCAGGAGGACGGAGGTCAGCGGACGGTTCCGCCCCCCGCGCACGGTGAGCTCGATCCGGTCCCGGCGGTCGTCCATCCGTACTTCCAGCCGCTCGTCCCCGGTCACCAGCCGCAGCCCGGAGGGGCCCGGCGCCGCCGCGTCCAGCAGCTCCACGCGGTGGCCGGAACGCGACACCACCGAACGGCGGTTGACCTTGCCGCTGGTCTTGTCGATCAGCGGTACGTCGTGCGGTGAGGGCTGGTCCACGCCGTTGTAGAGCCCGCCGATGACGTACGGACTGTCGAGCAGTCCCTGCTCGAACCCGACCAGCACCTCGTCGTTGACCTCGGGGCTCACCACGCCGCCGCCCCCCTTGCCGCCCCATTGGACGGTGCGCACCCAGTCGGTGACGTAGGAGTCGTCGAGCCAGGGGAACTTCAGGCGTACCGCGCCGCGTTGGGAGCCGTTCGGCTCGCGTACGTCCGTCACCACGCCGATCGCCAGACCGGGGATGCGCGGGCCGCGTCCCGGCGCGTTGGCGCCGGTCACCAGGCCGGTCAGGGAGCGGTCCGGGCTGGCGCTGACCCACACGGTGGTGCGGTACCCGCCGTGCGGCTCCAGGACGTGCTGCACGGCCGTGGCCGTGTACCGGCCGGAGAACGCCTGCCCCACGTTGCCGAGCGCCACCGGCTTGCCCGCCCGCAGTAGCGGGTTCCCCTCGGCCACCGCCTCCAGCTCGCCGAAACCGGCGCTGGTCCGGGCCGCCGCCGCCGCCGCGACCGCCGTCGTCTCGGCCTGCGTACGGTACGGAGTGTCCGTGACGGCCACGGCGGACTTTCCGAACCGGGCCGCGAACCGGGGGCTGAGACCCGGCACCACCGTGTCGCTGACCACGGAAGGCTGCTCGGCGACCAGCGGCCGCTTGGTGGCCACGTCCCAGCCGCGCACCTGCACCGTCGAGGCGCCGTCGGCGGCCGACAGCGAGGCCCGCAGCGCCAGCAGGTTCCGCCCGTACTCCAGGACCATCGGGTCGCGCGTGGCCGACGTGGACGGGGCGGGTGCCCCGGAGGCCTTCACGGGCATGGTGAACTGGAGCAACCCCTTGTCGTCGACGCGCACCTGCGCGCCGCTCTCGCCCGCGAGGAACTGCAGGAAGTCCCAGTCGGAGACGTTCGCCTGGGACAGCTGCTGGTACGTCACCGGCGCGGCCTCCACCTTCCCGACGGTCAGTCCGGCGCCGGCGGCCACCTTGCGGACGATGGCGGCGGCCGTCATGTTCCGGTACGCCACGACCCTGCGGCCGCGCTGGAGGCGGTGCGCCTTGGAGTAGGCGCGCACGACGGTGAACGAGCCGGTGCGGTCCCGGTCGATCTCCAGGGCCGTGACCTCGCCGTTGAACAGCCGCTCCCGCCCCTGCCCCTTCACGGTCATCACCGACACCCGCAGGGGGCTGCCGATGGTGACGCCGGTGGCGCGCAGGAACTCGTGGTCGGGGTCGCGGTAGGTGAGTACCGCGGTGTCCGGCAGGCCCACGTTCTCGTCCACCACACAGCTCACCAATTGGGCCGCCCAGATCTGCGGCAGTTCGCCGGGCGCCTCCACGATCGGGTCGGCCGCGAACGACCGGCCCCCGGATTCGGACGGGCTCACCGCTGCTCCTCCTCGCCGTCGCCGTATTGGTGTTCCTGCAGGGCCGGCACCACGAGTTCGCTGCCGGGGACGAGCGCCATGGGGTCGTCGATGCCGTTGCTCTCCGCGATGGCCCGCCAGGCCGTCGCGTCGCCGTACTCGCGCCAGGCCAGCATCGCCAGGCTGTCGCCCGCCACCACGATGTGCGTGCTCCGGGCGGTGCGTGCGCCGGAGGTCGGGTTCTGGCCGGCCGGATCGACGCTCGCCTCCTCGATGGACAGTGAGCAGGTGGCCCGCAACGGCTTGCCGTCCACGTCGAAGAGCGTGTACGACACCGACAGGTTCGACAGGACCCCGTCGAACGACGTCGTCCGCGCGCTGCCCCACTCGAAGCGCACCCAGGGGCTCGCCGGCTTCTTGCGGCCGAGGCTGGCCGGGGTCGGCACGCACGCCTTCATCAGCTTCTCCACTGCCTGCTCCACCGAGTTGTCGTGGGTGGCGGTGGCGTCCAGGAACACGTCCAGGCTCAGGGTGCGGGGACCGCTGCCCACGAACTCGGGCAGCGCCGACTGCCCCGCCATCCGGGACGGGGAACGCCGCCACTCGGTGGTCTTGCCCAGTTGCAGGGTCGACGGGTTGAACTGGAGATCGAGCTTGGCGATAGTCCCGCCGGGCCTGGCCCCCACCGAGGCGGGGGGCTCCTTGAGGGTGAGCTGGGCCCTGGCGCGGCTGGCGCGCGCGGATGAGGCCATGCTGTGGACTCCCTTCCGGAGCGGGGGACGACGAAGAGGACGAACAGGGGGGTGCCGGGCGGTCAGGAGGGCAGCAGCCCCGCGTGGGCGATCTCCAAGGTCTCCACCGCCGCCGCGGAGTTGGCGGGGTCGAAGGACGGTCCCTGCCAGCGGACCGGCACGATCCCGAACACCTGCCAGCTGATGATCCGGCTCAGGTCGGGCCGCAGGGCCACGATCTCGCCGTCTTTGGGCTCGACCCGCCGCAGCGTCTCGTCCAGCCAGCGGCCGATCTTCGCGGTGTCGGCGGTGACGGGCCGGGAGAGGGTGATGTTCGACCAGCTCACGCGGCCCGGCAGCTGCCAGGTGAAGCCGTTGTTGCCGCCCTCGGCGTAGCTCTCCATCTCGACTTCGGCGCCCATGCCGGAGCAGGTGTGGAAGGCGCCAAGGTCGTTGCCGCCGATCGCCAGCCGGAAGAACACGCTGGTCGCGAAGATGTTGTCCGTCATCGGTCCGTCGTCCGTTTCTCGTAAGTCCGTGTGCTGGGCGTGCTGGGCGTTCTCGGCGTGCTCAGCGGCGCCCGTCGAAGGGCCTGCCCGCGCGTTCCCGGCCGCGCCGCAACTCGGTGCGCAGCAGGCGGGCGACCGGATCGAGCAGACGGCGTGCCAGATCGTCCAGGTCGAGGTCGCCGCCCTGCTGCTGCGGCACCGCCTCGCGCGAACGCTCGTGCCGGCCGGCCGCCGTGGTGCCCGGGCCCGTGCGCGTGCCGGGGCCCGTGCCCGTGCCCGTGGCCGGGCGTCCGCCGCGTGTCGGCGGCGCGGCGGCCCGGACACTGCCCGGACCGGGGACGCCCCGGCTGCCACCGGTGTCGCGCTGCACCGGCGGCGTGCTCGCCGGTGCGGTGGTGCCCGTCGCCGCTGGGGAAACGGCGGGGGCCGAGGGTCCGGGCCGCACCACGGGCACGGGCACGGGCCGCGCCGCCGACGCGGCCGCCACGGACGGCTGGACCACCAGCGGCGGCGCGTGCACGCCGGTCACGGGCAAGGACGCGGCTGCGACCGGCGAGGGCGCCGGGCGCACGGTGTGCGCAGGACGCGGCGAGCGTCCCGGGGAGACGGAGCCGGAGGTACGCGCCGGTGTCGGCGCGGCCGTTCCTCGCGGCCCGTCGGAGGCTCGGTCGACCTGCCGCGGTGCGGTGGACGAGCCGGGCCAGCGTGCCGCGACCACGGGACGGCTTGCCGGGCGGGGAGCGGGGGCGGCCGCGCTTCCCATGTCACGGGTGCCGAGGGGCAGGGGGCGTGCGGCCAGGAGTTGGAGGGTGCGGGGCGCGAAGGGCGCAGCCGGGGTGGCGCGCTCGTGGTGCGGGGTTGCGCTCCGGTCCGTGACGGGTCGGGCGACGACGAGCGGGGGCGGGCCGGCGACGCGGGCCGGCGACGGCCTGTCGGTGCGTCGGGGCCTGGTGGGCGTGCCGGGCCTGGCCGGTGACGGAGCGGTGCTCATCGGGGTCGGGAGGTCCGGCGAGGTGGCGGTGGTCCGCCGGCCGAGCGGGGGAGCACCGGCCGCGCCGCCGGGGCCGGAGGCCGCGGAGGCCGCAATGGGTTCGCTGTTACGGCGGCCGCCGGGCCCGGAGGCCGCGGAGGGTTCGCCTGTCCGGCGCTGCGTGTCGCGCGCGCCCAGCAGGGGTGCGTGGACGGACGGTCCCTGGGGTCGCGCGGCGTCCGTGGGCGCGAGGGCGCGCCGGACGCCGGCGGGGGAGGCGGGCCGTGCCGATCGGGACGAGGGGGACGTGGGGACGGCGGCGCTCGGCGGCAGTGCGGGCAGGGGCGCCCCCAGGCCGGTGCGGACCCGTGGCGTGGAGTGTCCCGGGGCCGGCCGGTCTGCTCCGGGTTCTGCCTGGCGCTGGACCGTGGGCATCGCGG